>JBBRAH010000011.1:0-75716 GCA_038206985.1 Solirubrobacterales bacterium | reverse complement strand
GTTCCCGGGTGCAGGATCCCGGACGGGATCAGGTGCAGCTTGAACTCCTCGCTACCACGCACGATCGTGTGGCCCGCGTTGTTGCCGCCCTGGAAGCGGACCACGAGTTCGGAGCGCTCCGCGAGCAGGTCTGTGACCTTGCCCTTGCCCTCATCGCCCCATTGGGCGCCGACTATGACCAGTCCCGGCATGAGTTGGGCAGACTACGAGATAGGCCGGGTGGGAGTGGGAGCCGCGGCCCCCAGCTCAGCCCTGGTCGTAGCCAAAGTCGCCGGGAGCGAGGTCGATACGCCGGTCCTTGCCTTCGATCAGCATCGGGTCCCCGCAGATCTCGGTCAGCCGCGAGACGATCCGATCGCCGAGCTGCTCGGTCAGCGCGGCGGCGTTGAGGTTGGTGGTGACCACGATCGAGCGCTGGTCGCTGTAGCGGCGGTCGATGATCGCGTAGAGCTGCTCAAGCACCCACTCGGTCCGGTTCTCGGCACCGAGATCGTCGAGGTGGAGCAGATCGACGGAGGTGAGCCGCCGGAAGAACGTGAAGTAGCTGTCCTGGCCGGCCTCGCCATCGAAGGTGCGGCGGATCCGGGCGAGCAGCCCAGGCAGGGAGTAGATCGCGGCGGTGCGCCCGGCATCGAGCGCCGCCTTGGAGACGAGCATCGCCAGCGTCGTCTTGCCGGTCCCGGGCCCGCCCTCGAGCCACAGCCCCTGGCCCTCGTCCAGGCGCGCGTCGATCTCGTCGCAGAAGGAGCGGATCTCGCTGACCTTGCTGCGCACCTTGGGGTCACGGGCCATGTCGGAGAGCGGCGGGCGCTCGAAGGAGACGCCGCGGAAGCGCTTTGGCAGGGTTGCGGAGACGCCCTTGGCGCGGGCTTTCTCGATGCGCCGCTCACGGCATTCGCAGGGCGTCGCGACGTCGCTCTCGTCGACGATCCAGCCGCTGCCATCGCAGACCGCGAAGGGGCAGACGGCGCGGGCGTTGATACCCGAGGAGGGCCGCCCCTCCCCGTCGCCTTCCGCCGGGCCGGGGCGCAGGCCACCGGGGACCGCCACGAGCGGCGCATCCGGCAAGGAGGCTTCGAGCCGGCCGCGAGCCGGCCGCTCGGCGCTCACGCCGCATCACCCATCTCGGCCGCACGCTGCTCGTCCTCGCGGGACATCGAAACGAAGCGCGGGTACTGGGCCTGAAACACGAGGGGCACCTTGCCGACCGGCCCGTTGCGGTGCTTGGCGATGATCAGGTCGGCCTCGCCGGGACGGTCGGACTGATCGTCGTAGTAGTCGTCGCGATAGATGAAGGTGACGATGTCCGCGTCCTGCTCGATGGAACCGGAGTCTCTGAGGTCGCTCAGCATCGGCACCTTGTCGGGGCGCTGCTCAGGCGCACGGGAGAGCTGGGAGAGGGCGATCACGGGGACTTCGAGCTCGCGCGCGAGAACCTTGAGCCCACGGCTCATCTGGCCGACCTGCTCGACGCGCTGAGCACGGGTGTCGTCGGGGCGCATCAGCTGGATGTAGTCCACGATGATCAGGCCCAGCTCGCCCCCGGAGGAGGCCTGCAGGCGGCGCGCCTTGGCGCGCAGGTCCATGAGGCTCAGGTCGGAGGAGTCGTCGATCCACAGGGGCGCCTCGGAGAGCTCGTTGCAGGCGCGCAGCACCTTGTTCCACTCCTTGGTCACCTGGCCCTTGCGTAGCCGGTCGGAGGAGATCCGGGCGCGGGAGGCGATGAAGCGGTGCGCGAGCTCGGTCTCCGACATCTCCAGCGAGAAGAAGGCGACCGGCTTCTTCGCCTTCCAGGCGACGTTCTCGGCGATGTTGCAGACGAGGCTCGACTTGCCCATCGCCGGGCGGGCGGCGAGGATGATCAGGTTGCCTGGCTGGAAGCCGCCGGTCATCTCGTCCAGGGTGCGGTAGCCGGACGGAGTGCCGGTCATGTCGCTCTCGCCGCTGGCCAGCTTCTCCAGCCGCTCGGTCTCGTGCACCAGCACGTCCGCGAGGGCGCTGAACTCGCTGGCCTGATCGTCGCGGGCGACGTTAAACAGCAGGCGCTCGGCCTGCTCGACCAGATCACGGGGCTCGGCCTCGCGCCCGTGGATCGAGGCCTGGATCTGCTGAGAGGCCGTCAGCAGGCGGCGCAGCAGGGCGTTCTGGCGGACGATCTGCGCGTAGTGGCCGGCGTTGCCGGGCACCGGGGTGCTCGAGGCCAGCGAGGCAATCACGTCGGAGCCGCCGACCTCCTCGAGCCGGCCCTCCGTACGCAGCAGCTCTGAGACGGTGAGCGCGTCGATCGCCTCGCCCCGGGTGTCGAGCTGGCGGATCGCCTCGTGGATCATCCGGTGGCGGGGCCGGTAGAAGTCGTCGGGCTCGAGGCGCACATCGAGGACGGCGTCGACCGCGCCGCGCGAGACCATCATCGCGCCGAGTACCGATTCCTCGGCCTCGAGATTCTGTGGCGGCAGGGCCGCGCCTTCTACTTCCACGTCGTTTCTTCCTCGCTCGTTCGCGCGCCGCCGGACCGACGGCGCCTTGCCCTCATTAGAAGGTCCCCAACGGCGGCAAATCTCCCCGCCCCGGGTGGTCAACGAAGTAATCACAACTGCCGCGGCGGCGCCACCCGTGAAGTGGGTATTTGCGGCAACTGTCCGGCCGACGTTTCGCGCCGGCGCCGGTCCGGGGTGGCCGCGCTACTTCTGTTCGGAGACGATCGTCTTGACGGACGCGGTGGCGCCGCCGGCGATCTCGACTTCGACCATGTAGGTGCCGAGCTCGCGGATCGGGTCGTCGAGCAGGATCCGCTTCTTCTCGATCCGCAGGCCGCGCGCGTCGGAGATCGCCTCAGCGATCTCCTTCGAGGTGACCGAGCCGAAGAGCTTGCCGTCCTCGCCCGCGCGGTGATGGATCGTGAGCACGGTCTTGGAGAGCAGCGCCGCGGTCTCGCCGGCTCGCTCGAGCGCCTCGCGGGCCGACTTCTCGGAAGCTACGCGGCGCCGCTGGGCCTCTTCGAGCGCGCCCTTGGTGGCGGGCTGGGCAAGCTTGCGGGGAACCAGGAAGTTGCGCAGGTAACCGGCGGAGACGTCAACCGCGTCGCCGACGCCGCCGAGTCCCTCGACCTCCTTGAGCAGAATCGCCTGTGCCATCGGGCCGAGCCTGCCCGGTCCTAGTAGCGCTCGCCCGTGTAGGGCAGCAGGCCGATCTCGCGGGCGCGCTTGACGGCGACCTGGAGCTGGCGCTGGTGTACGCGGGAGAGGCCGGTGACGCGACGCGAACGAATCTTGCCGCGGTCGCTGATGAAGCGGCGGATCGTCGAGAGATCCTTGTAGTCGATCACGTCGACGTTGATCTTCGTGTACTTGCGGGGCCGGTTGCGGTCGAAGGCGCGGCGTCCGCCTCCACTGCTGCTGCCGCCGCGGCGGGGTGCCTCGGCCATCAGCGGGCCGTCCCGAGGGCGTGTGTGTTCTTGAAGCTCTGCATTGGAGCGGGCATGTTAGGGGTAGGCGGGTTCTGGCGCAGCAAGGCGGGGCGGCCGGCGCCGCCCCGCTCACGCCGGCAGGCTGCCGGGCGCACAGATCCAGTTGTTGCTTCTGTCCTAGAAGGGGATGTCGTCGTCCCGGTCGCCACCGCCACCGCCGCCACCGCCACCGCCGCCGCCGGTGGTGACCGGCTCGCGCGAGAAGTCGTCGGTGTCAGCCGTATTGTCCTGCCTCTGGGCAGCGAAGCCGCCGCCGTTGCCGCCGTCGTCACCACGGGAACCGAGGAACTGGACGACCTGGGCGACGATCTCGACCTTGGAGCGCTTGGCGCCGGTCTCGCGGTCCTCCCATGAGCTCCAGCGCAGGCGACCGTCAACGGCGACCGGACGGCCCTTGCTCAGGTAGTTGGCGCAGTTCTCGCCCTGCGCACCGAACACGGTGACGTTGAAGTAGTTCGGCTCCTCGACCCACTCACCGGTTGCGTCGTTCTTGCGCCGATGGTTCACCGCCACGCCCAGTTCGCAGACCGAAGTTCCGCTGGGAAGGGAGCGCAGCTCCGGATCCCGGGTCAGGTTCCCAGTGATCGTGACCCTGTTGATATTCGCCACTTGAAGTCTCCTTACAATCTCGCTTGTTCGACTTCGAGTGTAAGAGGCGGCGCGGCGCGTTCTCTCCCCCCCGGGGAGCAGTCAGGATGATGTTCCCGCAACGAGCGGGGAATGCGAGCGGGCCGGAGGCCGGAAGGGGCTCAGGCGGGGGCTTCGTCGTCGCCCTCGGGGGCGGCGGCTGGAGCCGGATCGGGCTCAGCAGCCGGTGAGTCTGCGGTCTCGGGCTCAGCCGCGGGAGCCGGTGCGGCCTCGGGTGCAGTCTCAGCGGCGGGAGCCGGTGTGACATCGTCCTCGGCCGCCGGGCTCTCCGCAGCCGCGGCAACGGGAGCGGCATCCGAGGACCTGGAGTCGTCGGAAGAGTCATTATCGCGGTCGCGACGAGGGCCACGATCGTCGCGCCCACGCCCACCGCGACCACGGCCGCGGTCGTCTTCCTCGTCCCGGCGCATGATCACCTCGGTGTCGGGCGGGACGATGATCGGGGACTCGGGGTCCACCTTGAAGATCCGGAAGCGGAGCACGCCGTCGGTGATCCGCAGAGCGTGATTGAGCTGATCGAGCAGCGGCTTCTCCCCGCTGAAGCGGAAGTAGCGGTAGTCGGCCTCACCGCGGTTGTCGATCTCGTACGCCATCTTGCGCATGCCCCAACTCGACTCGTGGTTGAGCGTCCCGTCGGAGGCGAGCTTGTTCTTCGCCTCATCGGCGAGAGCGTTGCGCTCGGCGTCCCCGGCCTGGGGATCGAGCATCAGGATCAGTTCGTAATCAGTTAGTGCCAAAGCGGCGCGGGATCATAGCGGGGCGCCGCATATCGACGCGGGGTTGGGAGATCGTGAGCCGCGAACGAGCGTCATGCGAGTGAACTGGCGAGCGGCCCGTGGGCCGCTCGCAGCGGTGCTCTGCGGCCTGCTCCTACTGGCCCTCGCACCCTCCCTGCTGCGCGCTCCGGATCCGGCCCCTCCCCCTCCCGGCCTCCTCCCTGCGGTGGCGTCGTCACCACAGCCGACTGCCGTGGAGCCGCCCGCTCACGCGGAGCGGCCTGTGCCCAAGCAGCGCCGACCGCATCCGGGAAAGCGGCGGCGACCCCCCGGCCCCGATCGCAGGGAGCCGGGGCGGGAGCCCGGACCGAAGCCGAAAGCGAAGTCCCCGGCGAGCGCGCCGCAGCCCGCGCCCGCACCGGCGCAGATACCCGTGCCGCCCCCGGCACCGGCCGCCCCGCCCCCTGCTCCCCCGTCGCCTGTCCAGCCATCCGCGGCACCCCCGGGGCCGCAGCCGAGCGCCGCGGCGCGGGAGTTCGGACCTTGACCGACCGGCCGCCGGACGGACGCTCAGCCGCGCTTGGCCGCGATGTCGGCCAGCTGTTCGTCGATCCAGCTGCCGGGATCGGTGCGGTCGATGATCTCGCGCAGCTTCCCGGAGCGCTCGGCGCGCTCGGCGCGGGACATCGTCAGCGCCCGGTGGATCGCCCTGGCCTGCTCGTCGATGTCGAAGGGGTTGACGCTGATCGCGCCTTCCTTGAGCTCGTGGTGGGAGCCCGTGTTCTCGCTCAGCATCAGCACGCCGTCGCGCGTGTTGACCGAGGGCGCCTCCTTGGCGACCAGGTTCATCCCGTCGAAGAGCGCGTTGACGATCAGCAGGTCGTAGTGCTTGTAGCGGGCGACGGCCTCGTGGAAGTTCTCATAGATGCGCAGGTCGATCGGCATCCAGTCGGTGGTCCCGTGCCGGTGGTTGATCACCGCGACCAGGGCCTCGATCCGCTCCAGGTATTCCTGGTACTCGGGCACGTCCTGGCGCGAAGGCTGCAGGTGGGCGATGAAGGTGACCTGCTCGTGGAACTCGGGGTGATCGGAGAGGAACTGGTCGAAGGCAGTGAAGCCGCGCAGAATGTTCTTCGAGAGATCGGCGCGATCGACGCGGATGATCAGGTGCTCGCGACGGCGACCCAGCAACTCCCGCTCGTAGTTGGCGATCGCCGAGGAGCCGGCCACCTTGCGCAGCCGCTCGGAATCGACGCCCAGCGGATAGGCCCGGATCCAGGTCTCGCCGCGCTCATGCCGCACGACATCGTTGGTGTAGTCCACCTCGAAGCCCATCAGCTCGCGGCAACAGTCGAGGAAGTTGTGCACGTAGGAGGGCAGGTGGAAGCCGATGATGTCGTTGGCGAGCAGGCCCCGGTAGATCGCCTCGCGCCAGCGCCCGGGGATCACCCGCCAGGCGTCGGCGTGCGGCCAGGGAATGTGGACGAAGTGATGCAGGAAGGCGTCGGGGCGAGCGTCGCGAATCAATCCCGGCGCCGTGTACAGGTGGTAGTCGTGGAGCATCACGAGAGGGCTCTCGATGTCCTTGATCCGGTTCAGCACGCACCTGGCAATGTCCTCGTTGACCACTGTGTAGCCGCGCTCCCAGGCTGCCTTCTCCTCGGCCCGGATGTCCGGCGCGTTGGAGAGGTCCCAGAGGTAGTGCTGGATGAACCACAGCTGCGGGTTGGCGATCACGTTGTAGAAGAGGTCGTAGGCCTCCGGGTCGGAGACGACCAGCTCGACCTCGTATTCGATTCCCTCGAGCTCGACCTCGACCGGACCACCGACCTCCTCGCTGATCGCGACGTCCTCGTCGCTCATCGCCGAGGCGACCCAGAGCACCTTGCGGTGCGAGGCCAGCCCACTGAGCGCGGTGACCAGCCCGCCGCCGCCGCGACGCACGATGCGCTCGCCGTCGGACCCGCGGTCGAACTGCGCGGGACCACGGTTGGAGACGATGATCAGGGGCTCGTTCTCGGCCATCTGCTCATCAGGGTGAGGAATTTCGAAATCAGTCTGCGAGATCGTTGAAGAGCTGGGCGTAATCGCGCAGCAGCCTCGGAGTCAGGAAGCGCTCGCGCGTCTGTTCCTTACCGGCGCGCCCGAGGCGCTGGCCGAGTTCGCGGTCCTCGAGGATCTGCAGGGAGCGCTGCGCGCATTCCTCCGCAGAGGAGACCAGATAACCCGAGACACCGTCGGTGATCTGCAGCGGGATCCCACCGACATCGCCGCCGATCGTGGGCCGTGCCTTCCACAGAGCCTCGGAGACCGTCAGGCCGAAGCCCTCCCGGATCGACTTCTGGATGCAGACCTCGGCCTGCGACTGGAAGGCGTTGACTTCGATCGCACCGACATTGTTGAGGTTGTTGAGGATCTTGATGTCGGGATCGCTCTGGGCGTACTCGACCGTGGTGTTGAAGAACTCCCAGCCCTCGGGATCGTCGGTCGCCATCGAGCCGACGAGGGCGAGCTGCACCTCGGGGACCTTCTCGGTGACCGCGCGATAGGCGTCGATCACGCCCATCGGGTCCTTCCAGGGGTCGAAGCGCGAGACCTGGAGCATCAGCGGACGGGTCGGATCGATACCGAACTGCTGACAGACGTAGGCGGAGTCCTCGGAGCTGAACGCCATGTTCTTCGGCGCCAGGGGGTCGATCGCCGGCGGCACGATCCGCACCTCGGGCGCCTCCTTCATCGCCTCCGGCACGTAGCCGGGCTGGTGCCAGAAGCTGGCGTCCATCTCGAGGACGTGCGGGAGGATCAGCTCGAGCGTGTCGGGGTTCGGCGTCGAAAGATCGATGTGGCAGCGCCAGACCCACTTCTTCGCGTTCTCCGGGGCGTAGGAGCGCATCAGGGCCGGCTGTGGATCGTGCAGGATCACCACGTCCCAGTCGCCCTCCATCCCCATCGCGTTGAGGTGGTTGTAGCGGTCGTACGTTTCCTTCTGCTGGTCGGTGAGCACCGTTGGATCGCCCTGAAGGCTGTTGTGCATCAGCTTGGTGACGTTGTAGAACTCCTCGCGGCCGAGGATCACCTGCCAGTGCGCATCGATTCCGACGTCGCGCATCAGCGGCACGAGCGTGTAGAGGATCTCCGAGACGCCGCCGCCGAAAGCGGTCGCGCTCAGATGCAGGACGCGCTTGCCCTGCAGGCTCTCGCAGAGCTGCGTGATCTCCTCGACAAGCGGCCGGCCCACGATGTGGGCGTAGTCGCTGAGGGAGCGGGCACCGAGGTTTACCTCCTGAAGCACGAGCGGCACCCTACAGCGGAGGGCACATGGGGCGACCGGACGCGGGTAGATACTGCGCGCCACCTCCTCGGGCTTCGCCCTGGGGGGGTGCGCGGTGGTTGCTTCGGCCGCGGCGCGCGGGCCGGGGCTAGGGGCCGCTGTTGGCCAGCTTCTCTATGCCCTTGTCCAGCGCACGGATGATCTTTTTGTGGAGGTCCTCGTTGGCCGAGGCCACGCAGGACATCTGGAATTCGACTCCGGAGCCGAGGAGGAGGCGGTCGTCGAGGGGGCTGCCGTTGGCGTCGGTGACGACCGCGCCTGCCTCGGCGAGGATCAGGGCCGCTGCGGCGAGGTCGTAGGGCGAGTTGTTGAGGACGGCGCCGTTGCCGACCCGCTCGAACTCCTCGCGCATCCCCTCGACCTCGGCGACCATTCGCGGCCCGGGCTCGACGTAGGCGTCCATCTGGCCGGTCAGCACGCGGGTCATGTCGAAGGTCGCGGAGCCGAGGTCGAAGGTGCCGCCGCCGACCGAGGAGTCGTTGAGCAGCTCCTCGAGCACCGTCACCGTCTGCACGACCGGGCGACCGCGGAAGCCGTAGGTCCAAAGCATGCGGCCGGGGTCCGCGGTCGTGCCGAGGTTGGGATCGGGCACAACCCCTCCCCCGCGCACCGCGATGAAGCGCTCGCCGCTCTTGATCTCGATCACGCAGCCCACCTCGACGTCGGCCATCGTCGGCTCGCCGTCGCGATAGCGGGCCGCCGCAACCGAGACGCAGGCGGACTCGAGGCCCGCCATCGCGGGTCGCGTACCGTCGATCGGGTCGACGATCAGCACCCACTCGGGGGGCGCCTCGCCGCCCCCCGAGGGCAACACCATGCCCCGGTCCTCGGAGTAGAAGGCGATCTCGGGAGCCCGCTCGGCGAGGAACTCCTCCATCCGCTTCTCGGCCTGCTCGTCGATCGCGAAGGTGACATCGCCGGAGGAGCCGTCGCGGGTGTGCTCGCGGCCCTCGCGGCACCCGAGCTCGGGCAGCACCTCCTCGCGCAGGGTGGCGCTCAGATCCGCGACGAGGCCGAATAGCGGATGCCCGGCTCCCTCCTCGCTGACTGGCATATGCGGTCGGACCCGGCCGGGCTCAGCCCGCGAGCACGCTAGGGCGGGCCTTGAGAGTCACGTCGACATCCGTTTCCTTGCCGTCGCGGATGATTCCCAGCTCGATCGTGTCGCCGGGGCGGAAGCGGGAGATCAGGCGGGAGAGGTCGCTCTCGCCGACGAGCTCGGTGCCGTCCACGGAGACGATGGTGTCGCCGCCGGTCTCCACCTCCTGGCCCTGGAAGTCGATTGTGTTGTCGCCGGCGCCCTTGAGGCCCGCATCCGCGGCAGGGCTGTCCGGAGTGATCTCGACGATCAGCGAGCCGGTCGGGGCGTCGATGTCGAGCTGCTCGGCGAGCTGCGGGTACAGCGGGATGCTCTGCACACCGATGAACGGGTACTCGGCCTTGCCGTCGTCGCGCAGGTCATCGATCGAGCGCTGGACCAGGTTGGAGGGCACGGCGTAGCCGACGCCCTCGTTGCCACCCGAGGTGGTGTTGATCTGCTGGTTGATCCCGATGACCTGCCCATTGGGGTCGATCAACGGGCCGCCGGAGTTGCCGGGGTTGATCGAGGCGTCTGTCTGGATGCCACCGTCGATCTTGAAATCGGTGAGCGAATCGATGGCCCGGTCGGTCGCCGAGACGATCCCGGTCGAGAGCGACTGGTCCTGGCCGAACGGGCTGCCGATGGCGGCCACCGGCTCGCCGACCTCGACAGCGTCGGAATCGCCCAGCTCCAGAGCGTCGAGCTTGAGCCCGTCGGAGTCGAGCTCCAGGAGGGCGACGTCTGCGTTCAGATCGACGCCGACGATCTTGGCCGGCACCTGGTTGCGATCCGCGAACTCGACGAACACCTCGTCGGCCTGGGAGACGTCGTCGCCGCCCGACGCGCCGCCGCCGCTGGCCTGGGCGTCGGTGACCACGTGGGCGTTGGTAACGACCTCGCCGTCGGTGTCGATCACGAAGCCCGAACCCTGACCGCCGCTGAAGCCGTTACCGCTGCCGAAGACCGAACGCACGGTGACCACGCTCGGAGAAGCCTCGGCGAAAACCTTCTGCGCGTCGAAGCCGTTCGGCTGCGGCGTGTCGCCGGCGCCACCCTCGGACGTGGTGTCGGCCTCCGTCGTGGTGGTAGCGGATGACGACGCCGCGGTCGTGTTCTCCCCCTCGTCACCACAGGCGGCGAGGGCCAGCGCAGCGAGGACAAGGGCGAGCGCCGCCGCGAGGGCGGCCCTGGGAGTGGTGCGCTGCATCAGGCCGCGACCTCGCCGGCGGAGGGAAGCGTGAGAGTGAAGCTCGTGTACCCGCGGCGACCCACTAGTGAGAGCTCGCCGCCCATCAGTCGCGCCAGCTCGCGGGCGATCGCCAGTCCGAGGCCGGACCCGCCGGCGGAATCGGCAGTCTGGAAGCGCTCGAAGATGCGGTCCTGATTGCCCGCGTCGATCCCCGGCCCATCGTCGATCACGGATACGGACGTGGTCTCAGGATTCGCTGTGGTCTGGATGGTGATGCGGGTGCCTCCGGGAGTGTGCTTTATCGCGTTGTCGATGAGGATACGCAGAATCTGCATTGTTCTTCCCAGATCGGCTCTAGCAAGCGGTTTTCGGCCCTCGGTTCCAACCAGTACAACGCGCGAGCCCGCGCGCTCCGCCAGGGCCATGAACTCGTTTGCGACCTCGGTCGCAACGGCCACCAGGTCCACGGGATCGCTGCTCAGCTCGAGTGCGTCGGCATCTAGCTTGGACAGGTCCAGAAGATCGGTCGAGAGCTTCGTGAGGCGCTCGATCTGGCCCTTCATCACCGTGACGAACTCACGGCGGGCCTCGGGGTCCGGCTCCTCCTCCTCCCCGAGCAGCTCGACAAAGCCGCCGAGAGAAGCGATCGGCGTGCGCAACTCGTGCGAGGCGTTGGCGATGAAGTCGCGGCGGGCCGAGTCGAGCCGGGCCAGGCGGGCCTGCATCCTGCCGAACGTCTCGGCCAGCTGGCCGACCTCGTCCGGGGCGCCGACCGGGATCGGCACGCGAAAGTTGCCGCCGGCGACGAGCTCCGCCGCTTCCTCGAGGCGTCGCAGGCGGCGTGCATGGGCCCCAGCGGCCAGCCACGCGGCGATCAGGGCCGCGGTCAGGGCGATCGCTCCCGCGATGATGATCTGGCGGCGAATCAGGGCGACGTTGTCCTCCACCTCATCCAGGGGCGTGGAGAGCACTGCGATCCAGACCGGCCCTTGGCCGAGCGCGATCGGTACGGCCGTCTCGCCGAACTGGAGGCCACCGCGGGAGCTGATCCCGGAACCCACCTGACCGCTCTCGGCGGCGCGCTGGGCGGAGAGATAGTCGCCGAGCGTAGCCTCCGCGTCCGACCCCGAGTCGGCGACGACGAAGCGGGGAGCCGACGAGCGCACCCCGAGCAGGGTCACCCGGGCCTCCACGGAGGCCGAGATGCGTCGCAAGAGACCCTCGAGCCGCTCCTGGCTGATCCCGCTCCGCGCCGCGAGGACGAGTCGGTCGGAGATTGCCGCGCCCTCGCGTTCCAGACGTTCGAGCCGCTGAGCGGTGAGCGAGGAGGTGAGCTGCGGCACCACATACAGGTAGACGAAGCCGACCGCGCCCGCGGTGATCGCGAAGAAGAGGAGGACGAGCCTGGTCCGGACGCTGCTACGGAACCCGACCTTCACGGGCCGCATCAGAACCTTACGGGCGCGTATCCGGCGGGGTGCGGGAGCACCGGTTAGCCCTCGTCCTCGCGGAAGCGGTAGCCGACGCCGCGCACGGTGAAAATGTACTCGGGCTGTCGCGGCTCGGCCTCGATTTTCTCCCTCAGGTGCCGGATGTGAACGTCGATCGTGCGCGGGTCGCGGTAGGCGCTGTCGCCCCAGACCCGCTCGAGCAGCGTCTCGCGGTTGAAGACGCGTCCGGGGCTGCGCGCCAGCGCGGCGAGGATCTCGAATTCCACGTAGGTGAGGGTCGCGTGCTTGCCCCGGACCGTGACGTTGCGGCGCCCGCCGTCGAGCTCGAGATCGCCGCTACGGATCACCTCGTCCGGGGCCGAGCCCGCCATCTGCGTCCGCCGCAGAGCCGCCTTGACGCGGCTGCGGAACTCGCGCACGCTGAAAGGCTTGGTGATGTAATCGTCGGCGCCGATCTCCAGGCCGAGCACCTTGTCGACCTCGTCGTCGCGTGCGGTGAGCATGATGATCGGCACCTGGCTGCGAGCCCGCAGACGCCGGCAGACCTCGATGCCGTCGAGGCGCGGCATCATCACATCGAGGACGACCAGATCGAAGCGTCCCGCAGCGAACTCATCGAGGGCCTCGCGACCGTCGCGTGCGGACACGACGTCGTAGCCCTCCTTGCGCAGGGGGTAGGTGAGGAGCGTCTGGATCGAGTCCTCGTCATCGACGAGGAGGATCCTGGCCACAGCTTCGGCCATGACGACAGGTTAGTTTCAGTGGCAGAGATGTTCGATCCCCGTATCTACCGTGCAGGGTTTCTGCCCGCCCTGGCCGCGTTCGTAGCGCTGCTCTTCTCGCTCGAGCCGACACCGGAGCCGATCGAAGCCCCGCTCACGACCAGTTTCGAGGGCGGTCCCGCGACACGCGAGGCGCGCACGATCGCGACGCTCGCCCCCTCCCGCACGCCGGGCTCGAGCGATGACGAACTGCTCGCCGGGCGCGTGCAGGAGCGCTTCGAGGGGATTCCCGGCGGCGAGGTCTCCGTCCAGAAAGTGGACTCCAGCTGGGACGGCGCGGATGTGAGCTTGAAGAACGTCCTGCTGACCCTGCCAGGCGACCTCGAGGACGTACTGCTGATCGTCGCGCCGCGCGATAGCGCGGAGGGTCCGGCCGCAGCCGGCAGCGCCTCCGACACCGCGGTCCTGCTCGCCCTCGCCGACGACCTCGGTGGCTCCCGCCACAACCGGACCATCGTGCTCGCCTCCACCTCGGGCCTGGCGAACGGCGGCGCCGGAGTGCGCGCTCTCGTCGATCAGCTCGAGGCGCCGGCCGGGATCGAGGCGGCGATCGTGCTCGCCCACACCGGGCTCAAGGATGGCTCGCCTCCGTTCGTCTATCCGGGGGTCGCCCGCCCGGAATCGCCGCTGCCGCGCCTGCGCCTGACCGCTGAGCAACTGGCGACGGTGCAGTTCGAACAGAAGGCCGCCGAGGGTGGTGGCTGGAGCGACCTCAGCCGCCTGGCCTTCCCCGTCGGGATCGGTGAGGGAGCGGCACTCGACGAGGAGGGTGTCGACGCGATCACCGTCTCCGGCGGCGGCGAGCGACCGCCGGATCTGACGGGCAGCGAACCGGACTCGATCTCCGGCGCCACGATCCAGGCCTCGGGCGAGACGGCACTCGAGTTGATCCTCGCGATCGACGACACGCCCGCCGGCGCGCTCGCAGGCGGACCAGGGACCTACGTGCGCATCGGCGACAACCTGCTGCCTGCCTGGACGCTGACGCTGCTCACCCTCACCCTCCTGTTGCCCTCGCTGCTGGCCGCCGGTGACGTCTTCCTGCGCGACCGACGACGCAGTCCGCGCGCCGCGGCACGCGCGGTTCCCTGGGCACTCGAGCGGGCGCTGCTACCGCTTGCCGCGCTGTTGCTCGTCTACTTGCTGGGGCTCGTCGGCCTGCTGCCGGACCCCGACTTCCCCTACGACCCGGGGCGCTATCCCCCTGGCGGCGAGGGGCCGCTTGCGATCGTGGCGATCGTCCTGGCGATCGCGCTCGCGGCGCTGCTGATCCGTCCCTTCCGCACCCCGCTCGATACCGAGCCGCAGACACTGGCCGCGATGGCCGGGCTGCTGATCTGCGCGAGCATCGCGGTGATCTGGATCTCCAATCCCTACCTCGCGTTGTTGCTCGCGCCGGCGGCCCACGTCTGGCTGCTGCCCGCCCGCGCCTCCGGCCCACCCCGCAAGCCGCTGATCGCGTTGCTCTGCGTGCTCGTTCTGCTCCCGACCCTGGCCGCGGGTCTCACCGCCGGCTCCGCGCTGGAGCTCGGCTGGGCGGCCCCCTGGCACCTGCTGCTGCTCATCGTTGGCGGGCAGTTCGGGCTGCTGCTCCCGCTGTCGTGGTGTGTGCTGCTCGGCGGCCTGCTCTGCTGCGTGGCAGCGGCCAATGTGGACCTGCGGCTGAATGCCATGCCCGAGCCGGCACACCAACGCGTGCGGGGCCCGTCGGGCCACGCGGGACCCGGCTCGCTGGGCGGCACCCCGTCGGGCATCTCGCGCCGCTGAGTGCAGATTCACCCCGGACGGCCCTAAAGGGTGGGGGTGCACGAGCCGATCTAGGAGATGAGGCTTCTGTGACCTGCCAAGGCAGGTGGCCTTGATCGCCAACAAGGATGCTCATGCGTGCCAATCAAGAACAATTCGGATACATCCAAAAGCGGGTCGCCCGGGGTGAATACCGCGTCAACTCGAGCCGGGTAGCAGCGGCAATGCTGCAGAGGATCGGCGCCATCGTCCTCGAGCGTGACATCAACGGTCAAGATGATCGTGCCCGTGAAACCGCAGAACGCGACCGCCCGGAAGTCTGAGCCGAACACCAGGCGCGGCCTCGACCGTGCCGATCTCCGTCAGCCCCGCACCCACGGCCTCTGACACCCCCCGCGCCGCCTCCAGGCGATCCCGAGGCAGCGTGCAGAGCAACTCGTAGTCCTCGCCCCCGGAGGCGACGAACTCCAGGGGACCGTGACCGGCAGCGGCGGCGAGCGCTTCGACTCCCGGGCCGACCGGCACCCGCTCCATGTTGATCTCGATCCCGAGCCCCGAGGCGGCGGCCAGATGACCGGCGTCGGCGCCGAGGCCGTCGGAGATGTCGATCATCGAACTGGCGCCGGCGCGCGCAAGTGCCAAACCGGCGGCAAGCAGTGGCTGCGGCGTGAGCTGTCGGGCGCGGAGCTCCTCGCAGGCCGCAGGATCGAGCCCCTCGCCGAGCTCGGGATGCTCGAGCAGCATCAGGCCCGCCGCTGCGCCGCCGAGCTCGCCCGTCACGCAAACCGCGTCCCCCTCCCCTGCCCCCGCGCGGCCGACCAGCTCCCCGGCGCCGGCGGCGTGGCCGACGACCGTCACGGCGATCGCAATGACCGGTGCCGCGGTCAGATCCCCGCCGAGGACCGCGACGCCCAGCTCGCTCGCCAGCTCCCCGATCCCCGCCGCCAGCTCGAGGCAGTCCTCGGACCCCAGCGACTCAGGGCGCCCGAGCCAGACATAGGCCTCGCCGGGACCGGCACCCATCGCGGCCAGATCGCTCAGCGCCGTCGCGAGAGCCTTGTGGCCGATCGCCCGCGGCGGGCACCAGGCCGAGCGGAAGTGGACCCCTTCGACGAGCGCATCGATGCTGGTGGCCGTCGCCCCGGCGGGCACCGTGACGGCTGCGTCGTCGCCGATCCCGACCACGTGCTCCACCGCGGAAGCGTCGGCGCCGGTAATCCCGAGCCGCTCGCGGATCGCCGCGATCAGGTCGAACTCCGGTCCCAGCCGCATCCTCGGTTCGCTGCTCATAGCTCCATTACAGCGGGATCGCGTTGATCGCCTGAAACACCGTGAGTGCCACCGTCGCGCCGATCAACACGCGATCCCGGGAGACGGCCGCGACCGGGAGCAACCAGATCAGGTACCAGGGGACCATCCACGCGGTCGCGACCAGCAGGCCGAACGCCGCCCAGCCCGCGGCGCGGACCCAGTCGGCACCGCGTACGACCCAGGCGAGCAGGCCGATCACCGTGGCCGCGTAGGCGAGCGCGGCGGCGAACCTGATCGCATCGACGTCGACGCCGGTGATCCGCGAGAGGGTGGCCGGAACGCTCCAGCGGCTCACCGTCGCCTGGTTGTCGCCGGCCACGCCGAGAGCCTCGGCCGCGCTGCCGCCAAAAAGCAGCAGCGTGAACGAGCCGAGCACGAGCGCCGTGCCCGCGAGGCCTACCAGCAGGCGCCGGGGCTCGGGCGAGCCGGCCAGGGCGAATGGCGCGTAGAGAGCGCCCGCGGCCTTCAGCGCCGCCGAGCCGACCAGGGCGACGCCCGCCGCAGCCGGGCGGGAGCTGAGCGCCATCAGTACCCCGACCAGACCGAGGGCGACCATCGTGCCGTCGTTGTGGGCTCCTCCGACGACGTGGACGAGTACCAGCGGGTTGAGCGCGACGAAGGCCGCGGCAGGCGCGGCCGGGACGCCGCGGATCCGGGCGATGCGCGAGGTCAACCAGGCCGCGGCGACGATGGAGAGGCCGGCGATCAGCTTGAAAGCCCAGAGCGCGAAGGGAACCCCGGCCAGCCCCAGCGGGTAGGAGCCGAGGGTGAACAGCGGGCCGTAGACGCTGACCGCGAAGCGGAAGTCGTCGACCCGTGCGGCGGCCTCGTCGAAGGGGATGTCCGCCGGCACCGACTCGTAGGGATTGAGGCCCTCTTCCACGCCGAGCCGGGCGTAGGAGATGTAGCTGAAGACATCCAGCGAGAGCAGCGGTGGCGCGAGGGTGAAGAGCACGAGCAGCGCTCCGATCAGCGCCCAGACGACGCGCTCGCGCAGGTAGCGGGAGGCGAGCACGAACACTCCCCAAGCCGCGATCGCGACGTACAGTGCCCCCAGGTAGAGCCCCGCGGAGACCCCGAGGCCGTCGCCGTAGGGGCCGAGGACCCAGCCCGGGACGGGGCCGGGAGCCGAGCCCGCGCCGGGCACGAGCCCTGGACCCGGGGCCGCGAGCAACGCGGCCGCAGCAACCAGCACCAGTGCCGCGCCGCCTGCGAGCAGCGCACTTCGTTCGGCGCGCTGCCTCATCTGCATGTGCGTTGTCGATGTGCCTGCCCCATTGCAAGGCGGATTATCGGCGCTCTGTCCGGCGCCGGGGCCGCGGCTCAGTTGGGCGAACGGCCGGAGCCGCCACCGCGGCGGGCGCGCTGGGAGGCTTCGTAGGGCCCGTCGAACGCCTTGGCCTTGAACGGAGACGTAGGCGACGGGAAGCCACCGCAGTAGCCGTCGCGGGCGGCGCCCATGTAGTCGCCCCAGATCAGGGCCGGGTAGCTGCCGCCGGCGACCGAGCCCCCGTTGTACTCGGTCAGCATCGGCGTCTGCTGATCCGGGTAGCCGACCCAGACCGAGGTCGAGAGGCGGGGCGTGTAGCCCACGAACCAGGCGTCCCGGAAGCTGTCGGTCGTCCCGGTCTTGCCGGCCTGTGGGCAGCCGATCTGGGCGTTGGTCCCTGTGCCGCCGCGCACGTTGGCGCCGAGAATGTCGGTGACCTTACTCGCGACACCGTCCGGGAAGACGCGCTTTTCACGCTTGCCGCTCTTGGGCCGATCGACGCGGCCGCCCGGGAACTCGACCCGCTTGATCGCGTTCACCGAGCGGCGGATCCCACCGCTCGCCAGGGTTCCGTAAGCGTTCGACATCTCCAGCGGCGTGACACCGACCTCGAGGCCGCCGATCCCCTCCGCGGGATAGGAGTTGAGCTTGCTGGTGATGCCCATGTCGCGTGCCGTCTCGGTGACGGCATCGGGGCCCACGTCGAGGTCGAGCTGGGCGTAGACGACGTTGTCGGAGGCCAGCGTCGCCTGGCGCAGGTTGAGCGTGCCGCCTGACGTGTTCGAGAAGGTGTTGACCTCCCAGCTGCCCACCCTCGGGTCGTCGATCTGCAGCGGGCTACTCGAGCGGTAATAGGTCTTCTCGGGATCGGCACCCTGGCGCAGGGCGGCCGTCAGGACCATCGTCTTGAACGAAGATCCCGGCTGCCGCTGTCCCTGGGCGGCGAGGTTGAACTTGCTGTCCTCGTAGTTGGAGCTGGAGACCATCGCCAGGACGTTGCCCGTGGCGGCGGAGGTGGTGACCAGCGCCGCCGAGGGGCCGACCCCGGAGAGGCGACCGTCGATCGCGCGGCGAGCCTCCTGCTGTTTGTCGAGATCGATCGTCGTATAGACCTTGAGTCCGCCCTTGCGAACCTTGTCGATCCCATAGGCGTCGACGACCTGCTGGAAGACGTAGTCGAAGAAGTACTGCTCCCGGACCTCGTCGTAGCGGCTGGTCGGGTGCACGCCCAGCCCGCTACCGATCAGGCGCTCGGCCCGCGCCTCACTCACGTAGCCCTGGTTGGCCATCGCGCGCAGGACGTCGTCGCGGCGGCGCTTCGCCGGCCGCGGGTTGATCAGCGGGTTGTGCAGGGATGGTGCCTGCGGGAGGCCGGCGAGCAGGGCGGCCTCCTTCAGCCGCAACTCATCGACCGGCTTGTCGAAGTAGGTCCGCGCCGACGCGCCGACGCCGATCGAGTCGCGACCGCCGTTGGTCCCGTAGGAGGCGGAGTTGAGGTAGCGCTCGAGGATCTCGTCCTTGCTGAAGCGCTGCTCGAGATCCTCGGCCAGCTTGGCCTCCTGGATCTTGGCGCGCAGGTCGCGGTTGTCGAGGCGACCGGTGTAGATGTTCTTGATCAGTTGCTGGGTGATCGTGGAGCCGCCCTGCACCACCTGTCCCTGCTCGACGTTCTCCGCGGCGGCGCGGGCGATCGCGCTGAAATCGACACCGCCGTGCTCGTAGAAGCTCGCGTCCTCGATCGCAACGGTCGCGTTTCTGAGCACTTTCGGAATCCGGCGCAGGGGCGTGACCTTGCGGGCGGTATCGGAGCCGATCACGCCCAGGCGGGTGCCGTCAGCTGCGAACACGACCGAGTTCTGGCCCTGCCTGATCGGCTTCAGCTCATCGAGTGCGGGGGCATCATCGGCCACGTGCAGTGCCCAGATACCGGCGCTGAGAACGGCGACGGCGACTGCCATGACCAGTACTCCGGCGCCCAGCAACATCGGGGCCTTCTTGCTCCGCGACCGGCGTGCCACGCGTTTTTCGCGTCGTTGGCGTGGTGTCATACCGGCCCGCCAAGGGTAGCGAGAGCGGTCGGCGGCGCCGCGGGCAGGCAAGAGGAGTTGCAGGCCCGAGCCCGCGACCACGCCGAGTGTGCAGAATCATCCTGTGGCGACCAAGGCAGTTTTCATCGACGCACTCGGCACGATGCTCTGGCTGCAGCCGCCCTGGGAGCACGTGGATCCAGATGTCGTCGCGGGGGTGGATCCCAAGCGGGTCAAGGACGGCTTCATCGCCGAGATCGGCTACTACATGGAGCACATCGACGAGGGCTCCGATGAGGAGGGGCTCGGCGACCTGCGCCGTCGCTGTGCGCAGGTGCTCTCGGCTGAGGCGGGGATCGAGATCCCCGTGGAGGCGATGCTCGGCGCCCTTCGCTTCGAGCTCTTCGCGGAGACCCTCCCGGCCCTGCGTGAGCTGCGCAGCACGGGGTTGCCCGTGGTCTGCGTGTCCAACTGGGATTGCTCGCTGCCGCAGGTGCTCGAGCTGCTCGGGCTTGCGCCGCTACTCGACGGCGTGGTCAATTCCGCCTCGGCCGGGGTCCGCAAGCCGAACCCGGCGATCTTCACCCCGGCGCTCGCGCTGGCGGGCTGTGAGCCGCGCGAGGCCCTGCACGTCGGGGACAGCGCCGACGACGTGCGGGGGGCAGGAGCGGCCGGTATCCCGGTGCTCCGGATCGACCGCTCGGGTAGCGGTGACATCGCCTCGCTACTCGAGATCAGGCAGCATCTCGCGCTCGATGAACGATGAGCCTGAAAACGACGAGCCGGTGAGCGTGCCGCCCCCGGTCCCCCCGCGACCCCCCTCGCCGATCCCCGGGGGGCCCCCGGGCGGCGAGCCACCACTGCTTCCCGGCCAGGACCCCTCGCTCTGGGAAGGTGGATCGGCTGAACTGCTGCCCAGCTCGGACGGCTACGCCGGGATCCCGCGCAGCAAGGTCGGGCCCGGCGCGATCCTCGTCGGCCTGCTGATTGCGATCGTGCTGATCGGCATCGGCCAGGTGATCGTGGCCGGCTTCGACTCCTCGCTGACCTCCGACGATCCGTCGACCGGGGCCAGCCTGGCAGCGCAGCTCGCCGTCGTGGCCGCCTTCATCGCCACCGCGATCGGCGTCGTCGCATCCGGCAACCGCGAGGGGATTGTGGACGCGCTGCGGCGGCTCGGGCTGCGGCCGGCGTCGCTGGGAGCGGCGGTGGTGACCGTGCTGATCTCGATCGGTCTCTACTTCCTCTCGGCGACCGTCGTCAACCTGATCTTCAGCCCCGAACAACAGGACATCGCCGAGAACCTCGGGGCCGACAGCAACTCGGCGGCCTTCGTCACCGTGCTCGCCGGGCTTCTGATCGTGCCCGGCGCAGCAATAGCCGAGGAGCTGATGTTCCGCGGCTTCATCTTCGGCGGACTCAGGCAACGGATGCCGCTGTGGCCCGCGGCGGTGATCTCGGGCGTGCTGTTCGGCTCCCTGCACTTGACCGCCGGGGATCTGGGGGTCGCCATCCAGCTCAGCCTGTTCGGCGTGATCCTCGCCTGGGCATACGAGCGCAGCGGCTCGCTGTGGACCTCGATCGCACTGCACGGGACCAACAACGCGATCGCGTTTGCGCTGCTGGTCACGAACACGATCTAGCCCGCGGCGGCCGACCGTTCACAAGATCCGGTTCAGCGTCGACGCGAAGTCGGCCACCCCCCTAGAATTCCGAGCCATGCAACGGCACCGTTCCCTCCTCGTAGCGCTCACACTTACCTCGCTCGCACTTGGAGCCACCTCGGCCTCCGCTCTCGCCCAGGACGGCGGCCTCGATGCAGTCGCCCAGGAGGCGATCGACGGCACGGTCGCCGACCCCGCGGCGAAGGCCGCTCCCAATCCCGGTGCGAGCCCGGCCAAGCCCGCCAGGATCGGACTTCGGGTCCGCGGCCTCAAGGGCGGCAAGCTCAAGGCCGGCGACAAGGTCACCGTCAACGGAACCCTGCGGCCCTTCGCCAAGGGCGAGCGGGTGACGCTGCTGCTGAAGCGCGGCAACAAGACCGTGCGGCGCAAGACGATGTATGCGCAGCAGAAGAAGGGCAAGAGTTTCGGCAAGTTCAAGATCGCAGACAAGATCGCCAAGTCGGGTCGCTACTCGGTGCAGGCGATCAAGAAGCCGAGCCCCAACCTGCGCGCCGCCAAGGACCGCACCCGGACCTTCAAGATCCGCTATCCCGACCTCAACCCCGGCAACCGCAACAGCTACGTCGGACTGCTCAACCGGCTGCTCGCCAAGCAGGGCTACGCGACCGACAAGGGCAAGCACTACGGCGGCGCCACCGAGCGCGCCGTGCTCGCCTTCCGCAAGGTCAACCGGATGTCGCGGATCACCAACATCAGCTCCTCCAACCTGAAGAAGCTCGCCAACGGCAAGGGTGGCTACAAGGCCAAGTACCCGGGCTCGGGCAAGCACGTCGAGGTCGACGTCACCCGTCAGGTGATGGCCCTGCTCAAGGGCGACAAGGTGATCAAGACCTACCACGTCTCGACGGGTTCTTCGGCCACCCCGACACCCTCAGGCACCTGGCGCTTCTACCGCAAGGAGCCCGGCTACAACAGCCTGCGCATGTACTACTCGGTCTACTACAACCGCGGCTACGCGACACATGGCTTCCACGACGTGCCGACCTATCCGGCCAGCCACGGCTGCACGCGCAACCCCGAGTCGGACTCCAAGTACATCTACAACTGGATCGACATCGGCGACCTGATCAACGTCTACCGCTAGCGCGGCGGGTTGAAGCCGAGCCAGCGTGGATTCCCGGGCAACCCTGATCGCTGAGCTGCGCAAGCACGCGCTCGTGATCGGTGAGGTGACGCTGACCAGCGGCCGCAAGGCCTCCTACTACGTCGATGCCAAGCGGGCGATCCTGCGCCAGCCGGCCTTCGGCGCGGTCGGCGAACTGGTGGCCGAGATGGCCCGCGAGCTGGGCGCAACGGCAGTCGGCGGGATGACGATGGGCGCCGATCCGATCGCCGGCGCCGCGCTCGGCGCCGCGAGCGATGGCGAGCTCCTCGCCTTCTTCGTCCGTAAGGAGAAGAAGGAGCACGGCCTGCAGCGTTGGGTCGAGGGACCGATCCTCGAGCCCGGCACGAAGGTACTCGTGGTCGAGGACGTGGTCACCACCGGCGGCTCAACCGTCAAAGCGATCGAGCGCTGCCGCGAGGAGGGCCTCGAGATTCTCGGCACCGTCAGCGTCCTCGACCGGCTGGCCGGCGGGGCGGAGGCGATCGAGGCCGCGGGCGGCGGCACCTACCGCGCCCTGGCGACGATCGACGACGTCTACCCGGAGCGTCCCGAGAGCTGAGACGCCGGCGCGTCTAGCTCGGCGGGCGGCCGCGCAGGCTGCGCACGACCTCTTTGATCGTGTCGCGGTCCGCGAACTGCGATTCCTCCTCGTCGTTCTCGCGCACGAGCACGACGTAGGTCGCCTGGTCGGGACGCCGGATCGCAACGGCCAGCACGCGCTCGCGAAAGTCGTTGCCCTGCGCGGTGCCCTGGGCGCGCGCGGCGGCCGCGTCGTAGGTGTGCTCGAAGGGCGCGGTGCCGTAGACCTCGAGGTCCTCGAACTTCTCCGAGCCGACGATTTCGCTGCCGAGCGCCTCGGCCGTGCGCTGCGCGAACTCCTCGAGCGGCAACTCGAGTGCGCCGCGGGAGCGATCGGCGGTGATCGTGATCACGATCAGACCGTCGGGGGAGCTGAGCACACTGCCCTGCGCCCCGCCGATCGGCTCATCGGTCCACTCCGGGGGCACGCCGACCGAGAAGCCGGCGTCCTTGTTGATCAGCGTCCGCCAGCCGTCCGGCAGCTTGGCCGGCGGATCGAGCGTCTCCGCCGACGGGGTGGTCGTGGTCGAACTCTGCTCCGTGCTCGTCGTGGAGTCGGCGGTCGATGCGGTGCCGGAATCCTCGTCGCTGCCGCAGCCGGCTGCGAAAACAAGCGCGGCGGCCGCGACCAGGGGCGGGAGGACTCCTCTGAACATGGGCCGAGTCTTACACGCCGCATCGCCGGGTACGCCGGGTGACGGGAACCGCGAAGGGCGGCTTGCCAGGCGCAGCAGGAGTTCATCGACTCAGGGCCGCCGGGGACGCACAATCCGATCGCCCCGGATGCGGCCGTTGACGCCGTGTCCGTGGCCGTTGGTCTTGCCGTTGCCGCCCGCGTCGGGAGCGCAACGCGAGATCAACACGTAGCCGGCGATGGCGGGAACTAGAGCAATCACGCCTCCGAGAGGAGTGGCGATCGCGAAGAGCACGAACAGCGTGAAGCCAATGACCGCGGCGCTCACCCTGAGCCCGCTGACGAGCCGATCCTGCGTCTCGATGCTCCCAGCTAGCGCGTGACGCGCGAAGAGGGTCGCCGTGCCGAAGATCGCGACGAAACAGGCGGAGTACAGCGTGACCAGCCCGACCCGGGCGAAGAACGGCGTGTTGCATCCGGCGCCCTGGCAGGCGCTGTCGATCGTCGAATAGACGAGCCCGGCGGGGATCACCGCCAGATAGAGGAAGAGCATCGCGCCGAGGGCCGCAAGCAGACGCATAGGTGCCATTGTTGCGAGTGGTCGTGATGGGCGGCCCGGGGTGTCCCTCGGAACGCCGGGCACGCGTCCAGGACTCAGTCGAGTTCGGCGCCGCGCCAACTCGCCAGCGAGCTCAGCGCGCCCGCGACCGCCGCGGGCGCCCGCCGTCCCGGCTCCTCGTGCAACGACAGGACCCGGAGTAACGGGTCGCCGGCGCCCCGCCGCTCGAGACGCAGGTCGGCGCGGGCGACGATCCGCTCGCCGTGGAGGATCGGCAGGACGTAGTAGCCCCAGCGGCGCTTGCCGGCCGGCACATAGATCTCGAGCCGGTGGTCGAAGCCGAACAGCTCCTCCATCCGGGCGCGATCGCAGATCAGGTTGTCGAACGGCGAGAGCGCCACGGTGCGGCGTCCGGGCTCCAGGCCGGAGGCAGCCGCGAGCCTCGCCGGCAGACCCCACCACGGGCCGCGGAGGCCTTCGACCTCCACCCGCTCGAGCTCGCCCCGCTCCTCGAGCCGCTCCAGCGCCGCGGCGAGGCCCGGATAGCGCCGCCTTGTGAAGTGGGCGTTGATGTGGGGAGCGCGGGCGACCCCCAGCATGCCGACGGCGCGGAGGGCCGCTCGCTCGGCCACGACCTCGGCGTTCAGCGGCGCCTCGTCGGCGCGCTCGAGCCGACCGTCCGGCAGGCAGCGCTCGAGCAGATCCCAGCGCCGCTCGATCCCGTGTCTGTCGGCGACCCCGATCGCACCGGTCATCCAGAGGCGTTCGAGCATCCGGGCGATCGTCTGGCGGGAGGAGACCTCGTCGGTCCAGTGCCCCCACTCCCAGGCGACCTCGGAGCGATCCTCCAGCTCACCCGCGCGCAGCGGCCCGGATTCCCGCAGGGCATCGAGCACATGCTCGGCGAAAGCGGCGTTGGCGCGCAGCCACTCGGCGAGCGGGCGCCTGGCCTCGGGTAGTCGCTCCAGGTAGCTGAGCATGGCCCAGCGGTGCAGGGGCAGATCGTCGACGTGGCAGAGGCTCGCCTCGTGGCACCAATAGTCGAAGAGCGTGCGCTCGCTGTAGGCAGCCCGCTCGAGTGCTTTCGCGTGGCTGTCGTGGTTGCCGCCGCGCAGGCGCGCTCGGAGGACCAGCAGCGGAGAACGTGCAACGACGCCGACGGGATCGAGCTGCAGGCAGCCGATCCGGCCCACGATCTCGCCGACGCCGACGCCCGGCTCGGGCGCGGTCGCCAGTCCCTGCGCGTGCAGCGCCAGCCGCCGCGCCCGTTCGATCGAGATCGTCGGCGTCACGGCGCTGATCGAAGCAGATCGACGCTCGCGGGCTTGAACTAGAGGTCGGTGGTGCGGCGCTCCCCGTCGAACGAGTAGGCGCGCAGCTGCTCCGCCACCACGATGCTGTACTCGGTATAGAAGCTTTCGCGGCCCTTGCGCTGGGCCTCGCGGTGCTCCGGGTGCCCGCGCCAGCGCTCGACGTCCTCGAGCGTCTCGAACGCGATCAGCGCGAGTCGCTCCCCGTCGGTGGCGGCGAACTGCTCGAAGCTCACGAACCCGGGTATCCCCCGGGCCAGCTCGACCATCCGCGGGGCCAGTTCCGCGTACTCCGCATCGTCGGGATCTCGCAGGCGGGAGCGGAAGATCACGGTGATCATGCGAGGAATCGTAGGCCTCGGAGGCCGGACGCGGGTCCGGGTTTGCGCCTCTCGCCAATCGCTGACGGCACCCGCCCACCGCCCGATCCTCATGCCCCGAGCAGGAGTCGAACCTGCGGCCTATCCCTTAGGAGGGGATCGCTCTATCCAGCTGAGCTATCGGGGCCCCGGCCCAATCGTAGGGGCCCCGCTGCGAGCGAGTGGGCCGAGCGCTACAGCCGTCCCTGGCGAACGCGCATACCCGCCTTGCCCAGCTTGCGGAGCTTGAAGTGCCTCGGACGTGCCAAGCGAGCCGCGCCTGTTCACCCAGCGCCGCGCTCGTAGCCGAGCGCGGTGAGCGTCTCCCCGGCGGCTGCCCGGAAGGTGTCCCGATCCGCCGCACTGAAAACATCCCGCCACGCGCCGGCCTCGCCGCGGCGGGCGAACGCGGTCGAGTCCTCCACTCCGGCGGGGCGGCCGCCGCTCGCGCGCTCGAAGTGGTTCAGCTCGACGCAGCGCTCGATGGTTGCCGGAGCGGCCTGAGCGCCCACGAACCGGCAGAGTCGGCCGAGCTCCGCCGCCGGCGTCTGGAGCAGCCGCTCGTAGCGGACCTCGGTGTACCGGTCCCCCCCGAGACTCCTGCCCTCCTCGATCGCGGCCGCGGTGAGCCGCGCCCAGTCCGCGGCCGGCAGTCCGGCGCCGGCGGGCTCGAAGATGCTGCGGCCGGCTGCCAGGAAACCCTCGGGATCGGCCCGGTAGGCGGCGCAGACCGCGAGCTCCTCAGTCTGCCCGGGCGTGGGTTCGGGTCGTTTCTCGAGCACGTTCCAGCGATGGTGGATGCCGGAGACGGCGACGTCGCGACCGTCGCGAATGATGTGGATGACCCGGGCCTCGGGCAGGCTTGCGCCTATCGCGGCGACGACTCCGGGGCCGTTGAGCGGGGTCTTGTCGCCGGCGATCCGCTTGCCGCTCCCGGCCAGCGCCCCGGTCAGCAATGCTCGCGCCAGGGTCCCGCTCCACTGCCGCGCGGAGGCTCCGAAGTCGAAGCCGCGCGTCCAGCCGGAGCGCGCGGCCCACTCCTGCAACTCCGCCGAGTTGAGCAGGGAGCGCTCCAGCGAGCGCATCCTCTCCGCCCCCATCTTGTGCTCGCTCCCGAAGAAGCGTCCCTCGCCCCGGCAGAGAATCTCCGGATGGCTGTCGAGCATGCCTCGCAGCCACGAGGTGCCCGAGCGCGGAGGCCCGACAACGAAAAAGATCGGGACGTCGCTCGGGGCGGCCACGGGCGTTGGCCGGGGCGGCTCCGCGACCACAGCCGACGGGCGCGGTCGCAATCTAGCGACCGTCCGCTTGATCCATCCGGAGTTCGTGTTCTGGGCGTGATCTCGGGCATTCATCAGCCGGGATCGTGGCAGCTGCGGGCGTCGTGGAGGACGCCGCTGACAGCTACTTCTTCTTCTCGAGGCGCTTGAAGCGGTAGCTGGCCGGGGCGGCCTCGGTGTTTCCGGCCTCGTCGGTGGCGACGACCCCGAAGCGGTGCTTGCCCGGCTTGATCTTGAGCTTTGCCTTGCCCGCGCAGGCGAAGGCCGGCTTGGTGTCGAGGCGACAGCTGTAGGTGGCGTTCTCGTCGGCGATGAACCGGAAGACCGCCTTCTTCTTCCTGGACTTCTTCTTCGGCGTCCTGGTGAATGTGGTTTTTGGCGCCTTGCGGTCCAGCGTAAAGGCGCGCTGGGCGGGCGTCGGGTCCGTGTTCTCGGCGGCGTCGGTGGCGCGGACCGCGAAGCTGTGGGCGCCGTCAGGTGCAGCGGTGAGGTCGAGTATCTGCTGGCTCTGATGCGAGCAGACACCGAACGATGCCCCGTCCACCGAGCACTCGAAGGTCGCGCCGGGCTCGCTGGAGAAGCCGAAGGCCGGAGTCGGATCGGTGATGGCTGCGCCGTCGGACGGTCCGCTGTCGATCGAAGTCTGCGGCGGCGTGCAGTCGAGTGGGGCGGGCGGGACGAACTCGTCGGCGCCGATGTCCCGACGTGGGGTGAGGTCGCAGTCCGTGGCGCCGTCGAGCGCGCGGGCGTCGCCGTCGAAGTCAACCGCGCCGGGCGCCGGGGCGGCGGGATTGCCCATGTCGATGGCAGGCGAGCCGGCGAGCAGATGGAAATTGCCGTTGCCAGGATCGGCGAACAGCGGGTCGGAGTTGCTCGCGAACGCGTAGCAGCCGCTGGTGTCAACCGGGCTGGGCGGGCCCGGGGCGGGCGGCCCGATCGAGTAGTTGATCGTGCAGGCGCCCGAGCCCGAGGGGCCAATCTGGGCGACGATGCTCGAGTCGAGGGCAAGATCCGAGTTATCAGCGACTACGTCGGTGCCGTTGCCAACAGCCGTGAGGTTGGTGACCGCCGCCGAGGTCTTTGGCGCGCCGCCGCCGGTGTCGTGGAGAAAGACGCCGAGGTCGGTGTTGTCCCAGATCCGGTCACCTTCCAGCGTCACGTCCGTCGTGTCGCTACTCACCCACACACCGATGGATTGCCCGCTGATCTGGTTGCGGACAAGGCTGACGTTGGCACCGAAGAGAATGGCGCCATAGACGCTGGTCCCGGAAGCATCCGAGATCACGTTTTCGCGGAGGATGACCTTGCCAAAGCCGAGCTGACTCTGAGCCGCAATTCCCCTGCCCTGCGTCGGGTAATTGTGGATCTGGGTGATCAGGTTCTGAGCGATCAGAGTGTTGCCGCCGAACGGGGCCCCGGCCAGAATCCCGAGGTTGAGGTCGGTGAAGGTGTTGCCGCGAACCTCGGCCCTCCCATTGGGATTGACGATCACGCCAGAGCGGCCGCGAACGGTCGACGGGGCTGGGTCTGAAAAGTTGCTGTCGTGGACGAGGGATCCGGCACCACCGGAGTTGACTACCACCCCGGCCGCACTCGTGGCGTCGGGATCGTCGAAAAGTCCGTCGTCGACCTCGGCGACCCCGTCAAGGGTGATTCCGCTGGTGTTCCCGTAAAAGCGAAGACCGCTGATCACTCCCGCCCCGGAAGCCGACACCGTGACCGCTGTGCCCGTGCCCCCGTCAATGATTGCCCGGGCGCTGCCGTCACCGGCGACGAAGTCGTTGAACTCGAGCGAGCGGCCGCCGCCGATCGTCACGGCCTCGTTGTAGGTGCCGCTGTCGATGAAGATCGAGTCCGAGGCGGACGAGTTCGACACCGCGTAGGTGACGGTCGCGCAGGGGCTCACGGACGGGCAGGCCGGGTTGGTGTTGGCGCCGGTCTCGGCGTCAACGTAAAGGTCGGCCCCGAAGGCACCCGCGGGCGTGGCGAGCAGGATCGCGACCGTCGCTCCAAGGATGCCCAGAGTCCTTCGTCTCATTACTGGCGAACTTTATCGGGAATGCACTGCCTTTGAAGGGCGGTCAGGCGTCGTCGGCGACAGGCGGCGCGGGGGCGTCCGTGTCCCGCTCGGCCCGCTCGGCCGCGTCGCGCATCTCGAAGAGATCCGTGGCGAAGTCGCCGACCTCGCGGGCCACATCGCGGACCGCGCCGGCGATGATCCCGGCGATCTGGCCGGCGTGGCTGGCGCCGGACTCGACCACCACCTGGGCGGTGTCCTTGCGGCGCTCGGCTTTGCTCAATGGGGCCATGGCCGGGATCTTCTCAGGCGGCGACCAACTCGCGCTCCGGCGCCTGATCGGAGGCCGGCTGCGGCGCGGGCGCGGACTGCTCGTCCGAGCCCCCGCCCCAGACGCGATCGGGCAGGGCCAGCTTGCAGATCTTGCGCACGACGGTGCCGAACTGCTTGCTCAGGGGACCGGAGTTGTAGGGCAGGCCGTAGCGCTCGCAGATCTCCCTGACCTCGACCGAGATCTCGGCGTAGCGGTGCGCCGGAATGTCGGGGAACAGGTGGTGCTCGATCTGGTGGCTGAGGTTGCCGCTCATCACGTGGAAGAGCTTGCTGCCAGTCAGGTTGGCCGAGCCGAGCAACTGCCGGTAGTACCACTGCCCGCGGGTCTCGTTGGCCGCCTCCTCCTGCGTGAACTCCTCGGTCCCGTCGGGGAAGTGACCGCAGAAGATGATCATGAAGGACCACAGGTTGCGGGTCAGGTTGGCGGTCGCGTTGCCCGCCAGCACGAGCGGGAACGAGGGGCCCGAGAGCGCCGGGAACAGCACGTAGTCCTTGAGCCACTGGCCCTTGACCTTGTTCCAGATCTCGCCGGCCAGCTCCTTCTTGTCGCTGAGCTTGACCTCGCCGGCGGCGATCCGCTCGGTCTCGAGGTCGTGCAGGGCGACGCCGTACTGGAAGAAGGTCGCCAGCAGGGTCGCGTAGATCGGGTTGCCCAGGTAGTAGGGGCGCCACTTCTCGTCCTCGGACATGCGCAGGATGCCGTAGCCGATGTCGCGGTCCAACCCCTGCACGTTGGTGTGCGTGTGGTGCATGTAGTTGTGGGAGTGACGCCACTGATCGCCGGGGCAGGCCGTGTCCCACTCGAAGCTCTTGCCGTCGAGGCGCGGATCAGCCATCCAGTCGTACTGGCCGTGCATCACGTTGTGGCCGATCTCCATGTTGTCGAGGATCTTCGAGATCGAGAGGGCAGCGGTACCGCCGACCCAGGCGGGCGGCAGGAAGCCTGCCATGAGCATCCCGCGGCCTGCGACCTCGAGCCCACGCTGGGCGCGGATCACCTTGTTGATGTAGTCGGCGTCACGCTTGCCGAGGTCTGCGATGTGGCGGGCGCGGACGGCATCCAGCTCTTCGCCGAAGGCTTCGAACTGCTCGTCTGTCATGGGCGGATGTGTCTTGGGCATGTTGGTTCTCCTCAGGTTGGGGTGGAAGGGTCGGAAGTGGTGCTAAGTGGGGTTCGGGATCGGGTCAAATCTCGAGCTCGACGTCGCCGAGCGGAACCGAGACGCAGATCCGGATCAGCTCGTCCTCGCCGCTGGAGGTCTCACCGCTGAGGACGTTGCGAACCGGGCCGCTCAGCTTGCGGCAGGAGCAGGTGTTGCAGATCCCCATACGGCAGCCGTGCTCGGGCGTAAGGCCAACATCCTCGGCCTGCTCGAGCAGCGGAAGGCCGCTGTTCTCGGCCTCGCGATCACTCCCGGCGAAGCGGATCGTGCCGGTCGCGTTCTCGGGATCGAAGTCGAAGGCAGGAGGCGTGAAGGTCTCGACCGTAGGCTCGGCCAGACCGTCGCCGGCCCAGGTCGAACGGACGGCGTCGATCAGAGCCGGCGGCCCGCAGACGAACGTGGCGGCCTCGGCGTGGTCGTCGAGGACGCTCTGCAGGTGCTCGCGATCGAAGCGGCCTTCAAGCTCTGCCGCCGCGTCGCCGGCGGAGTCCTGGGTGAAGCCACGGGCGACGCGCACGCCGGGGTGCGCGGCCCCGAGCTCGCGGAGCTCGGCCTCATACAGCGCCAGTTCCCGGGAGCGGGCGTAGTTGAGGAAGCCGACTTCGCCCGCGAAGCCCTCGTCGCAGAGTGTGCGCAGCATCGACATCACGGGGGTGATTCCGCTGCCGCCGCTGATCAGCAGGACGCGCTCGGGACGCTGGGCCGGAAGCTGGAATTCACCTGCTGCCTGATCGAGGTGAACGAGCATTCCGGGCCGGGCGTTCGCTCGGAGCCAGCCGCTGACAAGCCCGTCGGGGTGAGTGGAGACGGTGAACTCGAGCACCCCTCCGGCACCGTGCTCGGAGCCGGAAGGTGAGTAGGGGCGGGTCTCGCGGCGGCCATCGATCTCGATGCCGAGGCCGACGAACTGGCCCGCCTTGGCCCCGGCCCAGTTCTCGTTGGGCGCGATCGTCAGGGTCACACTGCGTGGGGTCTGGTGGCGGACGGAGGTGATCTCCCCGCGGACGTCGGTCCGCGAGGCGAGCGGATCGATCAGCTCGACGTAGCGCTCAGTCCCATGTGGGAAGGTGAGCGCGTTGAGCAGACGTGAGCGCAGAAGGCGTGTGGCTGTCTTTGTGGCTGGCATGAAGCTCTCTCCGTCAGTCTAGTTTCGGTGTACAACTGTGCACAGAGTATCGGGCTATCCTTAGAAATCAAGGCCAGATCAGGGATTCATCCGTGAGGTCGGTCACACTCCAATCGTGAACACGCGTACCGAAACCCGCCAGGAACGCAAGCAGCGCACCCGCCAGGAACTGCTCGGTGCGGCCCTGCGCCTGGTCGAGGACAAGAGCTTCTCCAGCCTCAGCCTTCGTGAGGTCACCCGCGAAGCCGGCGTCGTGCCGACCGCCTTCTACCGCCACTTCGAGAGCATGGAGGCGCTCGGCCTGGCCCTGATCGACGAGTCGTTCCGGACGCTGCGCGAGATGATCCGCGATGCGCGCTCGGATCCTTCGATGTTCGAGCACGTGATCCACCGCTCCGTGGCGATCCTCGTTCGTCACGTCAACAGCAACCGCCCCCACTTCCGTTTCCTGGTCCGCGAGCGCTCCAGCGGCCTGGCACCGATCCGCCACGCGATCCGGGCGCAGGTCCGGCTCTTCGCCAGCGAGCTCGCTACCGACCTCGCCCGCTTCCCCTACATGAACAAGTGGAGCACCGAGGACCTCCAGGTGATGGCGGGGCTGATTGTCAACCTGATGGTCTCGATCGTCGAGGAGCTACTCGAAGCAGACGATCCCGAGGCCGAGGAGGAGATCCGCCGACTCGCCGAGAAGCAGCTGCGGATGGTGGTCATGGCCGCACCCACCTGGCGCAGCAAGCCGAACTGATCAGCCGCGCGGGGTGACGCGCACCGAGACCTGCCCGGCGCCCCGGTTGCGGCGCAGCAGCAGGCGCCGATGCCCGGCCTTGGAGACGACGCGGGCGCCATCGACCCGGACCCGGTAGCGGCCGTGGTAGTGGACCGGCGGCACGAAGACCTCGGTCAGCTTGCGGGGCGGGAGGCGGCTGCCCGCGGGTGTACGGGTCGAGTACTCGAGCTCGAACACCCTTGATCCGGGATCGAAGTGGTAGCTGAGCGGGGTCCCGGCGACGACCTGCGGGTAGGGGCGGGATGAGGCCTTCAGCTTGCCCCGGTTGAGGTTCTTGCCGCGCGGAGGCTTGTGCGGGTCCGAGACGATCGATTGGATACCGGTGCCCGTGGTGGTCGGATCGCCGCAGTCGCAGTAGTGCCACTGCTGCCAGCCGACCATGTGATCGTCGGCCAGCCCGGCGACCTTCTCGATCTTGTCGAGATCCGAGGTCGCCGCGTACTCGGTCATCAGCAGCGCGTCGCCGGTCTTCTCCGACTGCGCGTCGGCGTTCCCGAGCGTGAGGTCGTAACCCGTGTCGCAGGCCGCCGTTGGCGCCCCCGGAACGACCTCGGCGATGCAGTACATGTTGAAGGCGAAGCCCAGATCGGGATCGCCGAGGTCGCCGAGCGAGGTCGCGGAGCCGAAGTCGAAGGTGAGCAGCGGCGCGTACCAGATCAGGCTCTCGTCGTCGACCTGGCGGATGGCGCTAATGACGCGCTCCGTGAACGGCTGCAGGAACTGGGTGTCGAAAGCCGGGCAGCCAGTCGTAGAGACGCAGCTCGGGTACTGGCTCCCGGGCCAGGGTTCGTTGAGGATGTTGAAGCCGACCAGGTTGCGACGGTCCTTGAAGCGGCGGGCGATCCCCTTCCACATCCGCGCGAACGAGTCCTGGAGCGGCCTGCCGGCCGCATCACTGTCGTTGGTCCAGAAGTGATCGAAAGCCCGGTTCAGCGCGGGCATGCCGAGGTAGTTGGCAGGGAAGCCCTGCTTGGGCTCGGCCGGCAGGGTCGCCGCGTCGCCCACGACCGCCCAGTCGGGGAAGCCCTCGCCCTCGAAGCGCTCGTTGTAGAGATCCTGATGGACGTCGAGCAGGGTAAAGATCTTGCGCTTGGCCAGCAGTCGCTCGGTGCGACCGATGCTGCGCAGGTAACCCTCGCGGTAGTCGGCAGGCTCGCCCTCTGCCGGCAGCTTTGGCTCCACCGCGTTCTGGATGATCCCGAGCCGGATCGTGTTGAAGCCGTGGCGGCGTAGAAAGCGAATGTCGTCGCGGCCGAAGCCGGAGTCCGCGGGGCGGTAGGAACCGACCTTGTAGACCATGTTCCAGCCGTGCAGAATCACCACGCGACCGCCGCGGTCGGTGATCCAGCGGCCCTCATGGGAGAGCGGGCCCCGCGGCTCGGCGCCCGCCTTGACCGCGGCGCCGGCGCTCGCCGCAGACAGCACCGCGAGGGCGAGCACGAGGGCACCGAGAAGGGTGAAGCGGGTGCGCACAGAGCAAGTGTTCCTGATCGGCCAGCGGGGTGGGCTCAGCGGCAGCTTGCGGCCTTGCAGTCGCGGAGCTGGCGCACGCGCTTGGCCAAGCGCTTCTGCTCGGCCGCCACCGAAGGATCGCCGGCCAGGTTCTCGAGCTGGTCGGGGTCGGTGCGCAGGTCATAGAGCTCGGTGCCGCGCGGCTTGTACTCGACGTAGGAGTAGTCCCGGTTGATCACGCCTGTATAGAGAGGCCGGTCGGGGACGCGGCCGCTGTCGAGGTTCTCCAGGAGGATGTCGCGGCGCTTCTGGTTGCCGCCGCGCAGCACGTCGAGCAGCGAGACGCCGTCGATGCTGCGGTCGGGGACCGCGTTGCCGATGTCGGCGATCGTCGGGGCGAGGTCGAGGTTGGCCGCCTCCATCTCGATCGACGAGCCCGGCTTCACCCCCGGGCCGCGGATCAGCAGCGGCAGGTGGACGACCTCGTCGTACGGCGTGATCTTGCCCTTGAGGCGGTGCTCGCCGAGCAGGTAGCCGTTGTCGGAGGTAAACATGATCCAGGTCCGCTCGAGCTGACCGGTGTCGGTGAGGGTCGTGACCAGCCGCTGGACCATCTCGTCCACCGCGAGAAGGGAACGTCCCCGGCGCCGGTAGCTGCCCAGATCGATGCGGCGATCAGCCGCGCCGAACTCCTCTTCCCCTCGAACCACGGCGGGCTTGTCGGAGACGTCGCGCTCGCCGCGTGAGGGATCGCGCGGCAGTTGCAGGTCGTTGAGCTCGTCGGCGTGGCGTGGCGCCGGGCGGGGTCCGTCGAAGCGGCTCGGCACCTTCTCGTCGTTCTCGTCGTGGGGCGCCAGCGGCGTGACCGAGAGGAAGAAGGGCCGTTGCTCGTCGGCCTGCCGCTCGACGAAATCAACCGCCAGATCCGCGTAGACGTCCGTCTGGTAGTCGTCGGGGTCGGAGCCATAGGAGACCAGCTCGCCGTTCTGGTTCAGCTCGTAGTCGTACATCACGTAGGTCGAGGGACCGGGCGGCGTATACCACTCGTCCCAGCCGGGTGGGATCTGATCGGGGACCTCGACCCCGTAGAAGTTTAGGTAGCGGCCGACGCTGGCGGTGGTGTAGCCGGCCTCGTCCATCCAGACGGCGAGCGTGTGGCGATTCTGCAGGCTGGGGTAGCCGCCGCCGGTCTCCGGTCTGTTGGAGAGCACACCGCTGTTGTGGGCGTAGCGACCGGTCAGGTAGGTGGCCCGCGACGGGCAGCAGAGCGGGAACGACACGTAGTAGTTCTCGAAGCTCACCCCCTGGCCACCGATCAGCCGCCGGGTCTGTGGCATCTGGGCTATCTCGGCGAGCGTCTGATCGTCGGTCATCACCACGATCACGTTCGGCTTGCCTTCGACCTGGGCGGCGGGAGGCCCGGGCTCGGGGCCCTGCTCTTCCCCGGAGCCGCACCCGAGGAGCAGAGCCGGCACGAGGGCCAGCGCGGCCCAGAGCAAGCGGGAGGTCGCTGTCGCGGGGGCTGTCACGCCCCCATCCTACGAACGTCCAGCCGGGCGGCTGATCCCGGTGATAGATGCGATCGCGGGCGGCGAGTCTTCCTCCCCTACCCCGCCGAACTCATCGAGACCGCGCCCGAGGTCGATCCCTCGCAGCCGATCCCCGAGGCGCTGCTCGCGGAGGCTCGTCAGCACTTTTCGGCCGGCTCGGGCTGACCCGCCGGCCATGCAGGCGGTCGGGGAGTTGAGCGAGCTCTGGCCCCTGGTATCAGCCGCCGCTACTGGCTATATTCAGCGCAATCCGCAGATGAAGCCCCGGTCCTTCCACAAGCTCTCAGCGCACGCGCCCACCGACGCGGAGATCACCGAGTGGATCGGTTCGCGGGCGACCGATGAGTTCGGCAAGTCGGTCGGCCGCATCGAGGACGTCTACAGGGTCGGTGAGAAGCTGCAGTGGCTCTTGGTGCGCCACAGGCGCTCGCACCACTTCCTCGCTCCGGTCCGCGACGCGGTCGGCAGCGGAGGCTCGGTCTTCCTGCCCTATACGGCCGAGGTCATCGAGACCGCACCCGAGGTCGTGCCGGGTGAAGAAGCCTCGGAGGCTGTGCTCAAGGCAGCCACCGACCACTACGGGATAGTCTGAAGCACCTCAAGGACTTCGCCACGATCAAGTTGAAGCGCCTGCCGCCGAGCGCGACCAATCCTGACCAAGCCGCCGGACTGGCCGCGGCCAGGAAGGTCAAGCTCTTCAAGAAGGGTGCCTTTGAGATCGACGCCAAGTGCTTCAAGAGCACTGAGAACCCGGCCAACCCCGGCATGCACCTGTTGGTCTACATGCAACTCCCCGGCGGCTCGATCCTGCAGTCCCAGGAGGACAGCACAGGCAGCAACGGTTTCTCCGACGGTACAGAGGGGCCAGACGATCTCGGTGTCTTTGAGGTCACCAGCTTCGCGGGGCCCGGGAATCCGGGAACCCTGAACGTCGCAGATGAGGACGAGCGGCCCTTCTACGCCGTCTCGGGCAAGAAGTTCCTCGAGGGCTCGATCTTCGGTGGTACGCGGATCGGCAATCCGCCCGCGGGCAACGGACCGTTCGGTCCGGGCGAGGGCTGCATCGTCGGCGGCACCGTACGCACCGGCTGAGCCGGAGCGCGACTCCCCTCAAGCCTTGGCGGGCTCGTCCCCGTTGGTTGCCGGCTCGTCCGCCTCTTCCTCGTCCTCTTCAGGCTCGTCGTCCTCTTCAGGCTCGTCGTCCTCTTCATAGAGGCTCTCCGCGGCAACCTGGTTCAGGCGCCGGTCCCAGAGCTTGATCTCGAGGAAAAGCTCGTCGCCGAAGCCGTGCACCGCGTCCACCGCGAGCATCGAGAAGCGACCGTCGTTGACAGCGGCCTGATCGACCACCTCATTGCCACCCAGCTCAGCGCTGGCGGCGATCGCGCCGCGCACGAGAGGCCGGCCCCAGATCAGGGTCACCTCGCCGCCGCGACCACCGTCGGCCCGCCACTCGCCGACAACCGCGTCGTTGAGATCCATCTTCCAGTCGGGGTTGTCCTCGGCGACGACGTCGGTGAAGTCCGCCTCGGCCTCGATCGGCCCGGGCTCTCCGTCGGGGCCCCGCTTGAAGCTCAGGTAGCCGTAGTACTCGGGCAGTCCGCCGCTCTCGTCCGCGGCCTGGCCCACGACCGGGACGTAAACGGTCCGGCCCCAGGTGCGGTCCGGGTAGAAGCGGACCGTCTCGGGATCGAGCGGCGCGCCGGCCTGCTCGGCGAGTTCGGCGCAGGCGTCGGCGAACGTCTTGATCAGGCGCTCCTCCCAATCACCGTAGGGGCGCGGCTCCTGCGCGGTGTCGGACATGAAGCGGGGGAAGGGCTTTGCGATCGGTGGCATGCGCGAAGGCTATTCGGTCTCGCCGCCCGGCCGGGAGACTGCACTACTCGCCGAGGGCCGCGCGCAGATCGGCCGCGGCCCGCTCCGGCGGGTAGACGTTGATGTCCACGCCGGTGCCGAGCTCGAAACCGGCCCTGGTGGTGAGCCGCGGCACCAGATCGAGGCGCCAGTGGAACTCCTCGCAGCCGCGCGGTGCCGTGCGCACCCAGAGGTTGAGCTGCGGGGTCGTGCCGAAGACCTGCTCGAACGCCTGGAGCGCCCGGAAGAGCATCCCGGCGCCGCGCTCATCCGCCTCGAAGCGCGGCTCGGGCGAGCGCGGCACGATGCGCAGCTCGAAAGGCGAGCGTGAGCTCCAGGGACAGAACATCACGGCCTCGGAGTCAACGGCGACGAGCCGATCGCGGCGGCGGATCTCCTCGACGACGATGTCCTCGACCAGGTGGCTGCCCATGGTTCGCTCGTGGTAGGCGGTGAAGCGCTCCCGCTCGCGGGCGATCTCCGCCGGTACGAAGGGCAGCGCGTAGAGCTGGGCGTGGCTGTGCTCCAGCGAAGCACCGGCGAGCTGACCCTCGTTGACGATCAGGTGGACCTGTGAGGCGGTCGGCGAGTGGGCGGCGATCCGTGTCCGCCAGGCGCTCATCGCCCCGGCGATCCCGTCGGGCCCGAGCTCGATCAGTCGCGTGTGATGCTCGGGGCCGTTGACGATCACCTCATGGGTGCCGGCCGCCGGAGCGTTGCGGAAGAGCTCCGGCTCAGATGTGCGCGAGGAGGAGCGCAGCGGATCGGCGGAGCTGCTCAACCCGGAATCGGGGAGCCCGCCGGCCGCGCCGCCCCGGCTGTCCTCGCCCGTCAGGGCGGGATAGAGGTTGGGTACCGAACGCTGGGTCCAGCCGGGGGTGTCGGCCCCGCCGCCGCCGGGCCGGTTGGCCCAGACTTCGGGTGGAGTTCGATCCTCGCGACCCTCGCAAAAGGGGCACTTCTCGGCGGCATCGGGGGCCGAGACCGGCGCCGCCGGGGAGAAGGCGTCGGGGCGGGCCGCGCGGCCCGGCGCCAGGATCGTGCGCAGCCCGGTGAGCTGGTCGATGCGGATCTCGGGCCCGGGCCCGTCGGGCTCAGTCACGCCGGATCGCCTTCCGCATCAGCACGTGGGGAATGTTCTCCTCCAGGAAGGTCTCGCCCTCGGGCTGGAACCAACAGGAGGCGTAGAAGGGCTCGGCCTGACGCTGGGAACGAAGCAAGATCTCCGACGCTCCACGAGCTCGGGCCTCGGTCTCGGCGGTGTCCATCAGACGCCGTCCGGCTCCTGAGCGACGGGCCGACGACGCGACCGCCATCCGGCCGAGCTTGCAGGTCGGCAACTCATCGAGGAGCAGCCGGCAGGTGGCGATCAGCCCGTCGTCCTGCTCGTCCCGCACACCGACGAGATGCGTCGCGCCCCCGTCGAGCTCGTCGAACTCGACCTCGGGGCTGACCCCCTGCTCGTCGCAGAAGACCTCGCGGCGCAGGGCGAAGGCCCGCTCGAGCTCGGCGGTGTCGCGGGCGATCCCGAAGTACGACATCGACCGCAGCCTAGATGAGTGATTGGGGGGGTGAACAGGCTCACACCGCGGGGGATGGGAAAGCGCTCCGGATTCGACGACATTGACCTCGACAAGCAAACGGGAGCCGGAGAGCCGGCACCCAAACCCACCAAACCGGAGGTCAAACATGTTCACCAGAATCCGCAAGAGCTCGAGCTTTGCCAACGTGCTGGCGCTGCTGGCGCTGTTCGTGGCGCTCGGCGGCACCGCATGGGCGGTCGAGAAGAACTCGGTCGAGTCCAAGCACATCCTCAACGAGACGGTGCGCAGCAAGGACGTCAAGGACGACGGCGTCAAGCCGCGCGACGTCAAGCTCGAGTGCGGCAACGGCCAGACCCTGATCCGCGGGCTCTGCTTCGACAGCACGGCTCGCGCTCCGGTCAGCTCGGTCTACGTCGCATCCGACAACTGCCGGACGGGCGGCGGCTGGCTGCCGGATGTGCTGCAACTGCGCTCGACGCGCGACGAGCTCGAGCTCGGCAACGGCCCCACGGCCCAATACACCGACAGCCGCTTCAACAACGGCAACGGCTCGCGGACGATCACCGTCCAGGACAGCGGCGGCACGATCGAGATCGGTACGAGCGAGGATCGCCCCTACACCTGCGTGTTCGAGCCGCTCGACTGAGCAGGCGACCAGCAGGCGGAATGCGGCGAGCGGCCGGCAGTGATGCCGGTCGCTCGTTCGTTCGCCCCTCAGCGCGCCGGAGCAGCGTACTTGTCGATGTCCGTGGCCAGCTCGTCCCGGGAGGAGTACGGGCCGGAGCGCACGTGGACGATCTCGCCGCGTTCGTCGTAGAAGATCGTGCGCGGTACGCCGAGCCCCTCGAACTCCGCGAACAACTCCTTGTCGGGATCGGAGAAGCTCGGGTAGGGCAACGGGTTGTCACGCAGGAACGTGTTGGCCGCATCGGTGTTGTCGTCGGTGTCGACTCCCATGAACGCAACCTCGGTGCCCCGCGCAGCCGCCTCCTGCTGAAAGTACGGGAACTCCTCGCGGCAGGGGCCGCACCAGGAGGCCCACATGTTGACCACGACCGGATACCCCTCGAGCTCGGCGAGCTGGGCCCTGTAGCCGGCGACGCCCGACTCGTTGACGGCGTCACCCTGGGAGTAGAGCGCCGCGAGCTGGGGCGGCGCGCCCTTCAGCGCCTGTTCGTAGTCGGGCGCGGGCTCCGTCGATCCGGACTCCGAGGAGCCGCATGCGGCGAGCCCGAGGGCCAGCGCAAGGGCGCCCAGGAGGGCCGTCAGGAGAGCGAATCTGTGCGGACTTGAGGGGTTTGAAGCCATAACGCTGCGCGGGGTGGTTAAATGGGGGCCGGTCCAAGGGAACTTGTGGACCGCGGGAACCAGCCGATCGGGAGTTGTCCGAAGACCGGGCCGGCTCTTCCCTAACGAGCTTACTGCGCTCGTTGATCCGCTTCGGGTCAACAAGAGCGCCGAGAACGCCTTCTATGGCAGACACAGCAGCACTCGCCGCTGAAGCGGCCGAAGCGCCATCGAGCGCCGACATCGAACGTGTGGAGAAATTCACACGGGAACCGATCCTGCTCGGAGACGAGACGGCTGCCGACCTGCTGGCGGGGACCGCGCCGCGGATGGCCTTCGACGCCGCGCTGGCGGAGGTCGAAGCCGGCGCCGAGGAGCCCTCGATGGCCTGGCGGCAGGACTTCTCGCTGCTGCTCGGACTCGAGCGCGTGCTCTCCGAGGACGTGCCCACGCTCAACGACGGCGCCGAGCTCAACGAGCACCAGATCGACGCGCTCTCCGGCACGCTCGCCGCGCTCTCCTCCGAGATCGAGAAGCCCGGGTCCAACGGCAACGGCACCGGCTTTTTGATGAGCGATGCCAACGGGACCAACGGCGCTGCGGTCGCCGAGCCGACTGAGGCCGTTACCGACACTGAGGACGAGGACGAGGACTCCGAGGAGGATCTCGACGTCGACGGCGCGGTCGCCGAGGACGAGGAGCCCCAGGACTGGGAGGAGAGCGGCGAGGAGGGCGAGGAGGAGGTCGACCCCGACCTCGCCGACGATCCGAGCGCCAACCGACGCTTCTGGTTCGAGCACGCGACCGGCGCCGGCAAGACGGTCGCCGCGGTCGGCTTCATCGCCGCCTCGCGCACCGGCGGCGTGCTGATCCTCACCCACCGTCGCAACCTCGTCGATCAGTTCATCGGCGAGATCTCCGACCGCGGCTACGGCGACCGGCTCTCCCCGCCGCTGATGCGAGACCAGGACAACGCCTACGGCCCGGTCACCGTCGAGACCTACCAGTGGTTTGTGCGCAACGCCGGCAACATCTCCGGCGCCTACTCGATCGTGATCTGCGACGAGGCCCACACCGCGCTCGGCGAGAAGACCAGCGCCTGCATCCGCAACTGGCGTGAGCCGGTGTTCATCGGAATGACCGCGACCGGGGCGTTGATCGCCCGCCACGTCGCCGACCTCTTCCCCACCCAGACCTCGCGCTTCGATCTCGCCCAGGCCGCGCGCCGGGGCGTGATCGCGCCACTGCGCTGCATCCGGATCCCCCCGGGGCCCGGCGTGCGGACGCTGGCCAAGGTGCCGCTGCGCCGCGGCGAGGTCGATCAGGACTTCGACCAGGAGGAGCTCGCCAAGCTGCTCGACCAGGGGCCGTTCAACTTCGCCGTCGCCGACCTCTATCAATCGCGCTTCCGCAACGTGCCCGGCGTCGTCTACACCGCGGGCGTCGCCCACGCCAACAACGTCGCCGAGGCGATGCGCGCCGTTGACATCAACGCGCGCGCCGTCTCCGGCCAGACGCCGAAGCGCGAGCTGGCCGAGACCCTGGCCGCCTTCGAGCGCGGCGAGGTCGACGTGCTCTGCAACGCGATGCTTTTGGCCGAGGGCTGGAACTCGCCGCGTGCGACGATCTGCATGCACCTGGCGCCGACCGCCTCCAAGCGGATCTACCAGCAGCGCGTCGGCCGGGTCACCCGCCGCAACCCCGGCAAGGAAGCCGGCCTGGTGATCGACTTCGTCCACCCCGCCACCCGCCACGACGAGAGCATCGTCACGCTGCACAGCCTGCTCGACCGCGACGTCTACCGCGGCGGCGCGATCGTCGTCGGGCCGGTGCGCCGCGGGCGCGGTCGCCGGGTCCGGGTCGAGAAGCGCGTGATCCCGGTCTCCGCCGACTCCGATCGCCGCATGGAGGTGCTCGAGCGCGAGATGTGGCGCACGGCCGTCGAGCGCCTCGACTACTCCGAGCAGCACGTCTGGGCAGCCCTTGCCGGCGCCCGGGTGCAGCCCAACTCCTGGCGCAAGGCCAAGGCGATGCTCCAGCACGACCAGGCCAAGGAGCTGCGCCGCCGCTTTCTGCTGACCTGCATCCAGCGCAACCGCTCGAGCCAGCTCAAGCTGAAGGCCCTGAGCGAGCTGGCCGCGACGCGCGAGGCCGAACCCTTCGACGAGGCGATCGACATGGTCGGCACCTGGCAGCGCGACCAGCGCCGCGCCGGCGTCCGCATCCTGCTGCAAGCGCTGGCCGAGAAGCGCATCGGCCGCCGCGATCAGGCGCAGGCCTGGGTCTGGCGACTGGCCGAGTACACGCGCGACTGCCACGAGGAGTACGCGGTCGCCCGCTGGCCCGAGACCAAGCGCCTGCTGGGCCTGTTCGTTAATTCATCCGGCCGCGCCCACGGCAAGAACGCCCGCCGCCTCGTGCAGGCGGCCCGGGGCCAGGACCGCCGCCTCGCTGTGGCGCTGCTCGCCGCCGCGGTCGCCCACACCCCCGAGGCCGAGGAAGTCCTGCGCGGCGCCCGCATGCGCATGGCGCGCAAGCCCAGCGCCGTCGCCCGCGAACTGCTCCGCAACCTGCCCAAGGGCGGCAAGAAGCGGCGCCGTCGCAAGAGCCGCGGAGGTCGCGGCGAGGGCGAGGGCGGAGGAGGAAGCGGCGGCCAGAGCGGGCAGCGCAAGTCGAGGTCCGGCAAGAGCGGCAAGGCCGGGAACAAGGGTGAGGCCGAAGCCGCCGACGAGGAGCTGGACGACGAGCTCGAGGACGACGAGGAGCTCGAAGATCAGGATGACGATCGCAGCAGCGACGCCGAGGGCTCCGACGACGCCGACGACTCGGTCCGCGACGAGGACGACCGCGGCTCAGACTCCGAAGAGGAGTAGCTCAGCCGGCGGCGGTGTCGCCCTAACGGCGGCGGACCCGCTCGCAATCGCGATCCACTCGATCCTTCTTGTCGGCGATTGCGGTGTCGCGTCCACTCCCGCAGGACACCTTGTCGCGCTCCCCGTCCCGGGCCTTGATCGTGTCGGACCCCGGCCCGCCCTCGTGGCGATCCTTGCCCGGGCCACCGATCAGCACGTCCGGCCCGCCGCCCCCGTCGAGGCGGTCGCGGTCCTTGCCACCGGCGAGGCGATCACGGCCGCGGTCGGCGTCGAGCGCGTCGTTTCCGTCCTTGCCCTTGAGCCGGTCGTTGCCCTTCGCCCCCTGCAGCCCGTCGGCAGCGGCGCCGCCCACAACCAGGTTGTCACCCCGGCCACCTTTGAGCAGCAACGGGGTCTGGGACGGACCGTCGAAGCCCGGGCCGCCGCTGCCAAAGATGCGGTCGTCGGCGGCTGAGCCGCTGACGAAGATGAACTCCTCGAGCTTCCAGCCCTTGCTCGCCGTGCGCTCGAGTCCGTGCACGACCAAATCAGGATCAGCAACCGCCTTGGGCTCCTCCGTGGAGTTGAGGTTGGCCCAGGTCGCGCCGGCGAAGCTGCCGATCCGGATCCCCGGACTCGAGCGGGCGATCTCGATGAAGAGGTTGTCAAAGCCCGGCATGCTCGGCTGGCCGAGATCGATGTCGAATTCGACCTCTGAGAAACCATCGCCTTCGTCTGTGGCGCCGGGTCCGTAGGCGCCGGTCGGTCCTGAGCCCCCGGGATCAATGCCGACGCGGGTCGCGAGACCGCCGCTGGAGTCGGTGACCACCACCTTGTCCGTATTCGCGAGGTTGCTCGGCTTGGGGTAGCAGTAGCCGAACTCGACCGGACCGGAGGGGTTGAGGCGGAGCGTATCCCCGTCGTTCGGGAAGTGGTCATCCTTAGGCACCTCTCCGGGAGTCGGCTGGAAGTCGAGGCTCAGGGTGCTGGACGAGAAACTGCAGTTCGCAGCCGCGTTCGCGCGGGGGGCGGCAAAGGTCAGGAGCGCGCAGAGCACGAGCAACGTGATCGCAACCACGGACCTCAGTCTGCCTACTTCGGCTCCCACGCCGCCAAGCGTAGCGCTCGCAGCAAAGCCCGGCAAGTACTCACAACAGCCGCAGGTGTCGCGGGTGACCGCGAGCCAGCCTCCGAACACCCCGAGGTTCGGAGCGCCTCAATCCCCCCTAGCACGGGAGAGGTGGCGGAACAGGATGGACCGGGTGTCGCAGAACCAATGGCGACCATTCCCTACAGCAGCCGCAGGTGGACCTCGCCGGAGCCGAGGCTGGTGCGCTCGCCGTCCTCGCCGACCACCACCAGGTTTCCCTTCTCGTCGATGCCGTCGGCGACCCCGTGGCGGTCGAGCCGGTCGGGACCGCCCTGCCAGGCGATCGGGCGGCCGCGGAGGGTGTCGCGCTCGGCGAAAGCGGCGCGCACCTTCTCCGGCTTGGCATCGACCCAGCGGCCGAGGCGCTTGTCGAGCTCGCGGCGCAGGCGGTCGGGGGTGACGCCGCCGCCGAGTGAGATCGCGGGCCAGCGCAGGTCGTCGGGGAACTCGTCGGGCTCGATCGCGACGTTGACTCCGACCCCGATCACCGCCCACTCGGGCGGGCGGGCCTCGATCAGGATTCCGGCGAGCTTGTGCTCGTCGAGCCAGACATCGTTGGGCCACTTGATCCGGCACTCGACCTTGGCGAGTGCCTCGCAGGCCTCGCAGACCGCGAGCGGTACCGCGAGCGGCAGCATCAGGTGACGCAGGTCGAGGGGCCGCAGGATCGCCGAGTAGAGCAGCGCGGAGTCCGGCGGGGCCGACCAGCGGCGGCCCTGGCGGCCGCGCCCGGCGGTCTGGCTGGAGGCGGTGACGACCGTGCCCGATGGAGCGTCCACCTCGGCCAGCTCGCGAGCGCGCTCGTTGGTGGAGTCGGTCTCGTCAAAGTGGTGGTGAGGCTTGCCGAAGCGGACGCTCACACGAGATCCCGGCTCAGGGAGCCGGCTCCAGCTCGACCTCGTCGCCGGAACGGAGCTCGAGGGCATCGGCGGCGTTGCCGCGGTTGATCGCGATCGCCATCCGGCCGGAGGAGTCCTCGTAGAAGAGGAACGCCCCGTCGCCGACGTCGTCGAAGGCATGGGCGCGCAGCGCGGCCCGGCGGCGGGAGCGCGAGCCGATCGAGACCTTGGCGGAGCCGGCGACCGGATGCCCGGTGAGCTGTTCAGCGGTGAGGTCGAGTGAGGCGTTGCCGAAGCCGTCGATCCGATCGACGTGCGCGACCACCCTGATCTGCTCGAAGCGCGGTCCGATCACCGTGTGCTGCTCCAGCGATGCCGGGTCGAACTCCTCGCCCGCCTGGGTCAGGTCGGCGCCCATCGCCAGCTGCGCGGCGACCGGCGCGAAGACGTCGCGGCCATGGAAGGTCTTGGAAGGCGCCTCGAGCCGGAACTGGGACTCGGAGATGTCGATCGCGAGGTCGACTCCGCCCAGGGTTTCGATCGCCGGAGTGAGCAGGCCGTTGTCGGGTCCGACCAGGACGTGCCCGTCGCCGGCCGTTCGCACCGCCACCGCCCGTCGCACCCCGCCGACCCCCGGATCGACGATCGCCAGGTGGATGCCGACCGGCGCGTACGGCAGCGCATCGGCGAGCACGGCGCCGCCGCTGCGCACGTCGTGGCGGCTGATCCCGTGGGTGATGTCGATCACCGGGGCGCTGGGCGCGATCCGGGCGATCACGGCACGGCAGACGCCGGCGAAGTCGTCCGCGACCCCGTAGTCAGAGAGGAACGTGATCGGCAGAGCCATCGACCCGGACTCTACTCCCGCCTGGCCGCCGCATCGCCGAGCAATGCAGCGAGCAGCCCCTCGGGATCGTGTTGCGCCGCCTCAACGTGGACCTCGTGGCCGAGTTCACGCACGGTGCCACTCGTGACCGGCCCGATCGAGACGATCCGCGCGCCCTCCGGGAAGCTCTCGCCGACCGCGGCGGCGAAGTTGCGCACGGTCGAGGAGGAGGTGAAGGTGACGTAGTCGGCGGCGCGGGCCTCCTCGATCAGGGCAGGGTCGCTCTCCTCCTGGACGGTCTCGTACAGGGCGACGACATCGACCTCGGCGCCGCGCTCGGCCAGCGCCTCGGGCAACACGTCGCGGGCCTCGCGGGCGCGGGCGATCAGCACCGGGCGCCCCTCGACCTCAACCTCGGTCAGCGCCTCGATCAGCGACTCGGCGATCGAGCGCGGCGGCACGATGTCGGGAATCACGCCGTGCTCGCGCAGCGCGCGGGCGGTGCCGGGCCCGATCGCGGCGACCGTCGCGTTGGCGAGGGCGCGCGCGTCGAGGGCCCGGTCGGCGAGCGCCTCGAACAGCAGCCGGACCCCGTTCGGGCTGGTCAGACAGACGAGGGCGTAGGAGTGGATCGCCTCCAGCGCCGCGGCGACCTCGGAGGTGTTGATCGTCGGCTCAATCCGGATCGCGGGCAGCTCGACTACCACGGCTCCCAGTCCCGAGAGAGTCTGGGCCAGGCCGCTCGCCTGGGCCCGGGCGCGGGTGACCACCACGCGTCTGCCATGCAGGGGGCGGCGCTCCAGCCAGGCGATCTTCTCGCGCCGTGCCGCGACGTCGCCGAAGAGCAGGATCGAGGGTGGACGCAGGCCGGCCTCAGCAACCGCGTCGGGTAGGCCGGCAACCGTGGAGACGACGGTGCGCTGATCGGCGTGGGTGCCGCGCTCGACCGCTGCGGCGGGCTCGTCGGGGTTGCGGCCCGCGGCGATCAGCGACCCCGAGATCCGCGGCAGGTTCTTGACACCCATGTAGAGGACGAGCGTCCCGGGGAAGCGGGCGAGCGCCTGCCAGTCGATCGCGCTCTCCTCCTTCTCCGGGTCCTCGTGGCCGGTGATGAAGGCGACCGCGGAGGCGTCGTCGCGGTGGGTGACCGGGATCCCGGCATAGGCCGGAGCGGCGACGCCGGCGGTCACGCCGGGCACGATCTCGAAGGAGATGCCGGCCTCGACCAGGGTCTCCGCCTCCTCCCCACCGCGGCCGAAGATGAACGGGTCGCCGCCCTTGAGCCGCACGACCGAATGCCCGGCCCCGGCCTTGGAGGCGATCAGCGCCTGGATTTCCTCCTGCGGCATCGCGGCATCGCCGGGCTTCTTGCCGACGTAGATCCGCTCGGCGTCCTCGCGCGCGCCGTCGAGGGCGCCTTCAGGGATCAGGCGGTCGTAGAGGATCACGTCCGCGGTACCGATCAACTCCAGCGCCCGGGCGGTGATCAGCCCGGGATCGCCAGGGCCGGCGCCAACCAGGTAGGCCACTCCGGGGCGGGCTCCCGGCGAGGGGGCGGGCGAGTCGGTCTTCATCGGCGAGACGATAGAGGCCGCGAGCGCGCTGCCGCCCACCGCGCTCCTACTGGTCCGAGGCCTGCCGGAGGATCTCGCGGGCGCCGACCGTCTCGAGCCGCTCGATCAGTGCCTCGGCCACGGCGACCGGCTGGGCGGGATCGCCGAGCACCGTCTCGCGGACCCAGAGGCTGCCGTCGGGCAGGCCGGCGTAGCCGACGAGGCCGAGCTCGTCGCCGTCGCGGACCGAGACGACGCCCAGGGGGCTGTCGCAGTCGGCCTCCATGCCACGGACCACGGCCCGCTCGGCAGTCAGCTCAACGAGGGTGCGCGGGTGGGTAATGGCAACGGCGGCCGCGCCGGCACGCTCGTCGTCGGTGCGGGCCTGCAGCGCCAGCGCTCCCTGCCCGGCGCAGGGCGTCATCTCCAGCGGGCCGAGCGCAAAGCTGATCTCGCCGACCCGGCCGAGGCGGCGCAGGCCAGCGGCGGCAAGCACGAGCCCCGTGACCTCACCCTCACCGAGCTTGCGCAGGCGGGTGTCGACGTTGCCGCGGACCGGCTTGATCTCGAGATCGGGGCGCACGGCGAGGAGCTGAGAGCGGCGGCGCAGGGAGGCGGTGCCGACCGTGGCACCCCGGGCGACGCCGGCGAGGGAGCCGGCCGCGCCGATCCAGACATCCGCGGGCAACTCGCGCGGCGGCACTCCGACAAGGCGCAGGCCGTCGGGCCCGCCGATCGGCAGGTCCTTGGCGCTGTGCACGGCGAGGTCGACCTCGCCCGCGAGCAGCGCCTCCTCGATCGCGCGGGTAAAGCGGGCCTTGTCGCCTCCGCCGTGCTCGGGCTGGCCCTCGTCGCCGGCGGTCGTGATCGTGACCAGCTCGGCGGCGTCGGGTCCGCCCAGCGCCTCGAGCACCGTGCCGGCCTGGGTCAGCGCCAGGGCGCTACCCCGCGTGCCGATCCGGAGCTTGCCTTCGCCGCCGGAGCTCAACCGGAGCCGGGGCCGCGGTGGGCGCGACGGATCGGTGTCACCTCGGCGCCCTGTGACTCGGGCTCACTGGTCGCGTCGAGGCCGAAGAGGTTGCGCAGAGCGGCAATCTGCAGGTAGGCGTCCTCGGACTCGGCATCGCGCTTCAGCCGCAGGGTGGGCTCGTGCAGGATGCGGCCGGCAATCGCGCGAGCCAGGGACTCGACCCGCGCCCGGTCCTCAGGGCCGAGATCGCGCCAGCGGTTCTCGTTCTCGTTGAGCACCCCCGCGACGATCTCGTCGGCGCGCTCGCGCAGAGCGGCAACGGTCGGCAGGACCTCCAGCGAGTCGAGCCAGCGGCCGAACCGGGTCAGCTCGCCGTCCACGATCCGCTGGGCGCGGCGGGCCTCGGCCTCGCGACCGCCCGCGTTCTGATCGGCGATCTGCTGCACGGTGTCCACGTCGTGGATGCTGACTCCGTCGACCTCGTGGCAGGCGGGCTCGATGTCGCGCGGCACGGCGAGGTCGATGAAGAGCAGCGGCCTGCCGCTGCGCTCGGCCATCATCACCTCGAGCTCCTCGCGCTCGATGATGTGGTGCGGAGAGTTGGTAGAGGAGACGACGATGTCGGCGCTGGTCAGCTGGGCCGGAAGGTCGTCGAAACGGACCGCTTCGCCGCCGAAGCGCGAGGCGAGCCCGATCGCCCTGTCGTAGCGGCGGTTGGCGACGAAGACTGCCTCGACGCCCTTCGCGGCAAGGGCGCGGGCGGTGAGCTCGGCCGTCTCGCCGGCGCCGATCAGCAGCACCCGGCGCGAAGAGAGCTTGCCGCCGAGCGACCGGCGAGCCAGCTCGACAGCTGCGGAGGGCACGCTGATCCCGCCCTCGCCGATCCGGGTCTCGCTGCGCACCCGCTTGCCGGCGGCCAGGGCGCCGCGGAAGAGCCGGTTGAGGATCGGGCCGGTCGCACCCTCGACCAGGGCCAGCTCATAAGCGCGCTTGACCTGACCCTGGATCTCGGCCTCGCCGAGGATCATCGAGTCGAGGCCGGAGGCGACCGAGAAGAGCTGCCCGGCGGCGTCGATCCCGCGGAAGGAGTAGAGGCTCTCGATCAGCTCGGTCGGGCGAATGCCGGCCTGCCGCGCGAGGGCGGCCAGCGCCAGGCTCTCGGCCTCGACCGGATCGGAGACGACGAGGTAGAGCTCCGTCCGATTGCAGGTGGAAACCGCGGCGGCCTCGGCAATCGGTTCGCTGGCCTTGAGATCGCCGAGCACGCCGCTCGCCTTGCCCTCGGTCAGCGCGAGTCGCTCGCGCAGCTCCAGCGGCGCGGTTTTGTGCGAGATGCCGAGGGCGATCAGCTCGCTCACGCGGGCGTCTCCTGCTTCTCGCCCGGTGTCGGCTCAGATGCCGCGGTGTCGCGCTCCGCCTTGCGGCGCTCGGCCAGCTCGGCGAGCTCACCGATATCCCGCGAGAGGGTGTTCAGGCGGACCGCCATGATCGCCACGTAGATGACGAGCAGCACAACGAAGATCAGGTAGGCCGCGGCCACGTAGCCGCCGTTCGCGGCAAGAGGCAGGGCGGGCGAGGCGAGCAGCACCGACATCGCTCAGCGCGCTCCCTCGGGCGCGATCCGCGAACCGGATCCCGGAGCGGGCGGACCGCCATCGAGAGCCCGGCGCAGGCGCGAGAGCTGCCCGCGGGTGCGCTTGGCGGTCAGCTCGAAGCGGACCAGCGCGTACCAGAGCAGCGCGAAGGCAGCCATACAGACGAGAAACGTCAACCACATCTTCGGCGGCAGGCCACCGTCAACGGTGCCGAATGTCCGCGGGTGGATGAACGACTCGGCGGCACGCACGGCCATGAAGTTGAGTGGGACGAAGGCGCCGGCGGTGACGGCGAAGACCGAGGCGTAGCGCGCCTGGCGCTCCCGATCCTCGATCGCGTAGCGCAGCGGGTAGTAGGTCGCATACAGCAGGAAGACGATCAGGAAGCTGACCAGGGTCGGCTCGCGCCACTCCCACCAGATTCCCCACGAGCCCTTGGCCCAGACCGCACCGGTGAGCAGCACCGCGACGCCGAAGATCACCGACATGTGGATCGCGACGTAGGAGCGGGCGTCGTGCTTGGGATCGCCGGTTCGCAGATGCTGGATCGCGTGGATGCCGCCAACGATGAAGCCGCCGAGCGCGATGATCGCCAGGGGCACGTGCAGATAGAAGATCTTCTGGATGAAGCCCTGGTCGGCGTCCTCGGGGGCGTAGAAGAAGACCAGCGCGAGCGCCACCCCCAACAGGAGGGCAGTGAGGATCGCGATGTTGCGGACGCTGTTGTCTCGGATCGATCTCATGGAGTGGTCATGGCTGCGGTCGGCATGGTTGCCGTAGCGGGTCGCCCATCAGTCCTCGAGAAGGAAGTCGAAGACGGCGTACCCGATCAGCACGAAGATCGAATCGTACAAAGCCAGGATGCCCAGCCACTGCCCGTAATCGTCGTATGAAGGCCCACCGGCAGCGAAGAGCGGCTCGGCCGCTCCCGCTCCGGCGATCATCAGGGGCACGATCAGCGGCAGCAGGATGAGCGGCGCGAGCAGGTCGCGGGCCCGCGAGTTGGTCGCCATCGAGGAGATCAGGGCACCGGTCACCGCGAGGCCGAGGTTGACCAAAAGCAGCACGGGGATCAGGGGCCAGAAGGCGGCCGCGCTGTCGAGGAAGAAGAGCCCGAAGATGGGCAGCGCCACCAGTTCGAGGATCGCCAGGTAGATGACGAGGGCCGCGGCCTTGGCGATCAACAGCGCCGTACCGTCCACCGGGGCAAGGCGGATCGCCTCGAAGCCCCCCTGCTCGCGCTCGGCGACGAACACGCGGTTGATCGCGAGTAGCGCCGCGAAGAGGATCGTGACCAGCAACACGCCGGCGGCGAGCCCACCCTCGAGGCTGGTGCGGTCGAGGGCGAAGCGGAAGATCACGTAAATCGTGGTCGAAAAGATGATCATCGCCGGCACCGACTCCAGGGTGCGCAGCTCGACCCGCAGGTCCTTGGCGAGGATCACCGCGGCCACGCGGAAGGTGCCCGGGCCCTTCATGCCGCTCCCGCCCGCGCCCGCGCCCGGTCGGAGTAGACCGCGCGCGCCGAGTCTTCGTCCAGCCCGGAGGAGGAGCCGTGGTAGGCGACGGCCCCGCTGCGGGTAAGCGCGAGCACCCGGTTGGAGCTCGCCAGGGCGCCGGCGACGTCGTGGCTGACGATCACCCGACTGCGGCCCTCACCGGCGGCGAGCAGGGGCTCGACCGTGCGCACCCCCTCGGGGTCGAGGTTGGCGAACGGCTCGTCGAGGAGCAGCAGCTCGGGCTCGTGCAGGACGGCCCGGCAGATCGCCAGACGCTGGATCATCCCCGCCGACATCTCCGCCACCCGGCTGGAAGCCCGGTGGGAGAGCTCGACCCGTTCGAGTAGCTCGGCGATCCGTGACGCGCCATCGCCGGGGAGTCCGAAGAGCCGGGCGTGGAAGCGGAGGTTCTCCGCAGCGCTCAGGTCCCGGTACAACAGGGCCTGGTGGCCGAGGTAGCCGATCCGGCCCCGCAGCCTCCAGGCCTCCCGCGGCAACTCGCAGCCGAGCACCGCGACCTCGCCCTCGGTCGCCCGCAGGAGCGAGGCGAGGATTCGAAGCAGGGTTGATTTGCCGGCGCCGTTGGAGCCGATCAGCGCCAGGGTCTCCCCGGCGGGCAGGCTCAGCGCGACGTCCTCAAGCGCCCAGCTGTCGCCATAGGCGCGATACAGGCGCTCGGTGCGAACCGCAACCGCCGCATCTGAGGCTGTCGGGTGGGCCGCCACCCCGAAAACGCTAGCGGGGGGTGTCCCATCGGACCCCTCACCCTGGGCAAAGAGCCAGCCGAATCCCGGCTTCGGTCCCCCGCCCGGCGAGCTCGGGTCCGGAGCCTGAGGGCGAGGCCGGGCCCTACTCGCAGCCGTAGAAGCTCCAGCCCCCGAATGCGGCAAGCGGCTCTGCGTCCCCGGGCGGGCCAGGGCCCGCTCCGCCATCTGCCCTGAACACCGCCGCGCCGGGGGGAGCCCTGTCGAGCTGGCGCACGGGAATCTCGCGCATGGTCACGCCGAGTTCCATCGCGATCTGCACTCTGGCCGCCGCGACGAGCAGGTCCGGAGGCCCGATGGCCAGCCCGTCGCAGCGCGCCACCTCATCCGCAACGACGTCCATCGCGGCGAGGTCAACCGCGCCGTCGTAGACGCCGGCGAAGAGTTCGCTCTCGTCGGTGGTCTCGTTGATGTCGTCGAGGTTGTCGGGGATCGCGAGCGCGAGGGTGATCACACCGGCGAGGAGCCCGGCCAGGGCCAGGGCGCGCAACCGCGGCCCGGTCGATTGCTCGCCGCCGACCCAGATCAGGGCTGCCCAGGCAACCACCAGGACCGAGGCTGGCACGAGCAGGAACCGGCCCGCAACCGGGGTGTTGAGGAGCGAGAACGCCGCAACGGCCCCGACCCCCGTGGCCAGCATGGCGCCCGCCGCAACCCAGCCCAATGGCGCGTGGACGGATCCCCAGCGTTCGCCCCGGGGCGCTCGCCGGGCCTGCCAGGCGACGATCGCAAATGCGAGCAGGCCGCCGATCGCGACACCCACCGTGAGCGTGCGGAGGATTCCGATCTCGATCGCGTTCGCGAACCGGTCCAACGGGGAAGGGTCGACGAGCACGGACTCACCCGACTCGATCAGATCGGTGCGGACGCCGTCGCCGCGCGTCCTGCGCTCGAGGAACGTGTGCAGCGGGTTGCCGGTCAGTGCGAGGTCGGTGAGCGCCCAGCCGAGCGGCGCAGAGGCCGCCAGTGCGATTGCGGCCACCCGACGGCCCGGCTCGCCGCGAATCGCGACCCAGGCCGCGAGCAACGCGCTGAGCAGCCAGGCCTCGGGTCGGATCAGGCCCGCAATTGCAAGCAGGACCAGCGCCCGCAGCCAGTTGCGCCTTGGTCCCTCCGCGAAGAGCGTCGCCGCCAACAGCGTGAGGGCGGCAAAGGGGAGGTCCTTCTGGCCGGTAGCCAGCAGCTCAATCACCCCGGGACGGGTGAGCAGGACCAGTGCGGCGACGCCGCCGGCGAGCGGGCCGCCGAGCAGGCGAGCGAAGCGATAGGCAGCGTAGCCGAGCAGCCCGAACGAGGCAAGTGAGAACGCGATGAGCAGCGTGATGGCGGTGCTTGGGCCGAAGAGCGACGCGAAGGCGCCGACGGCGATGGTCAGCGGGTGCTTGGCCGGTGCCCAGACGTCGAAGTTGGGCCGGTTCCCGGCGAGGATCTCGTCGCCCCAGCCGAGCGCCGAGAGCGCATCGCCACCGGGATACAACGGGCCCCGCAGAACAACCGCGAGGACGGCAAGGAGGAGCAGCCCGCCTACGGCGAGCGCCAAATGCCGTCGGGTCGGGCTTGCGCTCAGCGCCTCCGCCGTGTGCCCCTCAACATCGAACCCAGACCTCTTTCTCGGGTCGGCGCCGCACCATCGCGACTGTCGTACATCCCGAACGGCCCGCACTCTACCTGGGTGGCAGCGGCATCCGGAAGGCGCCGATGGACCGCTGGCGCGAGCTGTTTCGTAGGGCTTAAGCGATGGGCCTTAGCTTCGATCCCATGACCCCGCGGCAACGCAGGAGGCGCCGCCTCTATCTACCGGCTCTCGCCGGCATCGCCCTGGCCTGTGGGTTGGCGGGCGCGGCCACAGGGCTGGACCGGGGTACGGAGGAGTCGCCCCAGCCACTCACGGATGCGGCGGGTGACGGCGGCAGCGGTGCGGAGCCGGCTCGGCGCGGGGCCGTCCGTCGGGACAAGCCCGCCGCCCGTCCCGGACGAGGGGCATCGGAGCGACCGATCGAGTGGCACCGGTCCGCCGCGCTGGGCGACCCGGCCGCCGGCTCCCTGAAAGACGGAGTGCTGCTGCCCGCGGAGGGCCGCGCCTGGGTCAGTTGGGACCCGATCCTCAAGCGCCGGCCGAGCCGCGAGTGGCGTCGTTGGGGGACCGACCGCCTGGTTCGCGAGACGCTGCGGGTGATGCGCGGATTCTCCGCGGCCCATCCCCGCGCTCCGCGCGTCGCGATCGGCGATCTGAGCCGCCCCGAGGGCGGCGACTTCGGACCGCAGTTCGGCTCGATCGGCCACGCCTCCCACCAGAACGGCCTCGACATCGACGTCTACTACCCGCGCACGGATCGGCGTGTGCGCCCGCCGAACCGACCCTCGCAGGTGGACGTCAGGCTCGCGCAGGATCTGGTCGATCGCTTCGTCGCGGCCGGAGCCGAGAAGGTCTTCGTGGGCCCGAGCCTGCCGCTGGAGGGCCCGACCGGTGTGGTCGTGCCGCTGGCCAACCACGACAACCACCTGCACGCGCGGCTGCCTGGCGACTGAGGGGCCGGCCGGCGGGTAGGTTCCCCCAATGGAGATCACCTACTGCCCGCGCTGCGCCACGGAGCTCGAACTGCGGCCCTCCGAGCCGCCCGATCCCGACCGCCCGACATGTCCGAATTGCGGCTTCGTCCACTACGAGAATCCGACGCCCACCGTGCAGGCCTGGATCGACCGGGACGGCTCCTTCCTGGCGCTCGAGCGGAATCAGGAGCCCGAGAAGGGCAAATGGAACATGCCGGGCGGCTTCGTCGAGCCGGGCGAGGGCGGGCCCGGGGCGATCGCCCGCGAGGTCCGCGAGGAGACCGGCCTCGAGATCGAGGTCCTCGGGCTGATCGGGATCTACGCCTCGACCTACGGCACCGGCCCCGAGGCCCAACCGATCTTCGATGTCGCCTACCACTGCCACGAGGTCCCCGGCGGCGAGTGGCAGATCTCGGACGAGTCGCGTCAGGCGCGCTGGTTTCCGCTGGCCGAGTTCCCCCAGCCGGCCTTCCACGGCGAGCAACTGGCCCTGGCCGACCTGCGCCGCCGAGCCTGACACCGGCTGACCCGCGAACTCTGAGACGATCTACTGACCTATACGGTCGGCTATTCGCAGTGAAGCGACCGTGTGTCTTTGCGCGAATCGACACGCTCACCGGACCTCACGGCCGGACTGCACGGCTACTGCAAGGTTGCGATTGGCAGGCCGATGCTCGCGCTGGGGCGCTACGGTGGCACTGATGGCCATTCCCGCTGATCTCGGCAGCCCGATCGCCTACCTCGCGGTCGAGGCGGGGCTGCCCGTCTTTGACAGCACCGGGGCCGAGGTCGGCACGGTCGACGAGGTCGTCGCCAACGACAGCCTCGACATCTTCTAGGGCCTCAACCTGCGCGGCGGGGTGCTAAAGGGCCGGCTCTACGCCGACGAGGAGCAGATCGCCTCGCTGCGCGAGCGCGGCGTAGTCCTCAGCGTCGCCGGATCCGAACTCGGCCCGCCGCGCTGAGCGGGCTCAACGGCCCTTGCGCAGGGTTCGGGCACCGGTGCGGATCAGTGAGCCGCCGCCCTCGCGCAGTGCTTTGACCCGGCCACCGTTGGAGCCGTAGAGCACGGCCGCGCTCGAGCGGATCGCCTCGCCCAGGGTGGAGTCATACGGGTGCCACCAGAAATCACGGCTGCGGGCCGCCTGCCAGGAGACGAGCTTGATGTCCACGCACTCGTAGAAGCCGAACTTCGAATGCGAGCGGCCCAGACCGGAGTCCTTGACTCCGCCCCAGGGCGTCTGGATGGCGGCGTGGCTGTAGGAGTGGTCGTTGATCCAGACCATGCCCGACTCGATCCTCCGGGCCATGCGCTCGCCCTTGCGCCGATCCCGCGTCCAGACCGAGGCGCCCAGCCCGAAGTCGGACTCGTTGGCGAGCTCGATCGCCTCCTCCTCGTTGGCGACAACGATCACCGGCAGGACCGGGCCGAAGATCTCCTCCTTCATGATCCGCATGCTTTGGCGCACGCCGGAGAGCACGGTCGGCGCGATGTAGCTGCCCGGCGACCCATCGACTTCCTGCGGTCCGCCGCAGAGGCGCTCAGCGCCAGACGCAATCGCATCGTCGACCAGCTCGTTGACCAGCTCGAACTGATCCGGGCTGACCATCGGCCCGATCTCGACGTCCCAGCTCTGCGGGTCGCCGAGCTGCAGGCGCTCGGTCTCGTGCACGAGCCGGGCGAGGAACTCCTCGGCTACATCCTCGAGCACGTAGACGCGTTCGATGCCCGAGCAGGTCTGCCCCGAATTGGCGAACCCGCCCCAGACGATGCCGCTGACGGCGTTGGGTAACTCAGCGTCGGCACAGACGATCGCGGGATCCTTGCCGCCGAGCTCCAGGACCGCGCCTTTCATCCGCTTGGCGCACTCCTCACCGACGCTGTAGCCGACCCCGACCGAGCCGGTGAAGAAGATCTTCCGCGCGCTCGACTCGACCAACGCCGCGCCGACCTCGCCGCCGCCGTGAATCACCCGGATCAGTCCCTCGGGCAGCCCCGCCTTCTCGAAGATCGAACGGATTCGCTCGCCGAGCAGCGGGGTCAGGCTGGCCGGCTTGAGCACCACGCCGTTGCCGGCCATCAGGGCGATCGCGACCTCGCCGAAGGGGATCGACCAGGGGTAGTTCCAGGGCGCGATCACACCGACCACACCGAGCGGCTCGTAGCTGTACTTCGCCTTCTTGGCGAGGAAGAGGCTGCCGCCCATCTTGATCTCGTCGTCGTCGAGAATGCTCGGCCCGGCCTCGGCGATCCAGCCGAGCGCGTCGATCGTGGGCACCACCTCCATCGTGTAGGCCTCGGTGATCGGCTTGCCCTGCTCAGCGGCAAGCAGGCGCGCGACGTCCTCGACCTCGGCGGCCAGCACCTCGGCAGCCCGCTCCATGTAGCCGGCCCGGTCGGCGAGCGACAGCTCACCCCACAGCGGCTGCACCTCGGCGACGTCGTCAACGACCCCCTGGACGTCCGCAGGTTCGATCGTCTCCACCGATCCGATCAGCTCTCCCGATGCCGGGTTGAAGGAGTCGAGTCCCATAGCCCTGGCTGATCATATTGGCCACTCAGCCAGACGGGACGGGTGGGCCTCCGCCCGAGACGCGGCGGCGGCCTTCGAGCGCGGTGACGGCCGCGGCCTCCCAGCCGCGGTCGGTGGGCTCGAAGAAGCGGCGATCGGCGATCGCTTCGGGGAGCAGCCGCTGGGAGGCCACACCCTCGGGGGCGTCGTGCGGGTACTCGTAGCCCTGGCCTCGCCCGAGGGCCTCAGCGCCCTCGTAGCTGGCATCGCGCAGGTAGGCGGGCGGGTCGAGCGCGCCGTCGCGGCGGATCGCGGAGATGGCGTGCCCGAGGGCCGCGTAGGAGGCGTTCGATTTCGAAGCCAGCGCCAGATAGACGGCGGCCTGGGCGAGGTTGATCCGACATTCCGGCAGGCCGACGCGATCCACCGCGGCGCCCGCTGCCGTCGCCACGAGCAGCGCCTGGGGATCCGAGTTGCCGACGTCCTCGGAGGCGAAGATCACCATCCGGCGGGCGATGAAGCGCGGATCCTCCCCGCCCTCGAGCATCGCCGCCAGGTAGTAGATCGAGGCGTCGGGATCGGAGCCCCGGGTCGCCTTGATCCAGGCCGAGATGTAGTCGTAGTGGCGATCGCCCTTGCGGTCGTAGCGAACCGCCTTGCGCTGCAGCGCGTCCTCGGCGGCCGCCAGATCCACGGCACCACCGTCCGTCGCGTTCGCGGTCGCCACCGCCCGCTCGAGCGCCCCGAGGGCAGCGCGGCCGTCGCCGCCGGAGCGGTGGGCGAGCAACTCAATCGCCTCGTCCTCGACCGTGGGCGGGTTGGCGAGGCCGCGTTCCGGATCCGCCAGCGCCCTGCGCAACAGATCGGCGACGTCGGTCGCCTCCAGAGCCTGCAGTTCGTAGACCTGACAGCGGGAGATCAGCGCCGAGTTGACCTCGAAGTAGGGGTTCTCGGTGGTCGCGCCGATGAGCACGATCAGCCCGTCCTCGACCGCCGGCAGCAGCGCGTCCTGCTGGGCCTTGTTGAAGCGGTGGATCTCGTCCAGGAAGAAGACCGTGCGACGCCCGCCGCCACTGCGGCGTTGCTCGGCCCGCTCGAGCACCGCCCGCACCTCGGCCCGACCCGCGTTGACGGCGGACTCCTCCTCGAAGGCCCAGCCCGCGGCCGAGGCGACCAGCCGGGCGATCGTGGTCTTGCCCGTGCCGGGTGGGCCGTGCAGAATCATCGAGTGCGGATTGCCCGACTCGATCGCCGTCCGCAGTGCCGAGCCCGGCTGCAGAAGGTGCTCCTGGCCCACGAGATCCTCGAGGCCCGCCGGTCGCATGCGAACCGCCAGCGGCGCCGCGGGCTCGGCGACTGGGCCGGGGGCGTCGGGTGCGGACCCGCCGGGCTGTGCCTCATCGCCGAAGAGAGTTCCCTCCATGCGGCCAGTATCGGGGCTCGGGAGGATGCTCCCGAACCCGGGCCGCCTTCCCCGGCGCTCTAACCTGCACTGCATGAGCGAGATCCCGACACCCCCGCCCGAGTCCGTCACCAACGACAACGGCGACTCGGCGGACGGTCCAGCCCCGCTGAGACTGGGCGGCATGGCGATGCGCAACGGCCTGCTGGTCCACGGCCCCACCCACTGGGCCGCCGCCGCGCGCAACGCCTCCACCGGGGAGATCGACGTCGCCTCGGGCCGCAAGCCGGACTTCGGCGGCAACCGGGTCGCCAAGGTCCCCCTGCTCCGCGGACCGATCCGCATGGCCGAGGCCTTCGCCGTCGTGCCGATCGCGCGCCGCAACCTGCGCTCGGCCCGCCTGCCCTTCGAGGACCCGAAGGTGGTGGCCGCCGCCGGCGTCGTAACCGTCGCCAACACGCTGCTGAAGGGCAGAGACGGTTCCAAGTCCTCCCCCGGGCGTGAGGGGGTCTCCGCCCTGCTGGGGATGCTGCCGGCCACCGTCGCGCTGAGCGGCTCCGAGCTGGCCGCCTACCACGGCGTCGAGCACAAGTCGATCGCCGCCTACGAGCAGGGTGGCCTCGATGCGGCGGACGTCGCCAAGGAACACGAGCGCTGCGGCTCCAACCTGATCGCGCCGATGATGGTCTTCACGATCGCCGGCCAGCTGATCCTCGATCGCCTCTCCGAGCCGGGGCCGGTGGCCCGCGGTATCGCCTCGGTCGCCAGCCTCTCGCTGGCCGTCGAGACCTTCGCCTACGCGGAGAAGCACCCCGCCTCGGCGCTCGGCCGCGCGATCCACTTCAGCGGCGACGCGATCCAGCGCCTCTTCGCGACCCGTGAGCCCGACGCCGAGCAGATGAAGGTGGGCGCGGCGGCAATGGACGCGGTCCTCAGCGCCGAGGGCGCAGCAGCCTAGGCCCGGTCCTCCTCTGCCGCGCCAGTAGCCGCGGCTAAACCTTCTCGGCCAGGCTCCGATAAGAGCAAGTACCGGGTGACCTACCGGTGGCCATCCGGCCGCCGGCATGGACGCCAGGGAACGACTCTGATGCCACTCGCTATCGACACCGACCAGATCCTCAACGAGATCAGCCTCTGGCTGCCCCTCTTCATGGTCATCTTCCTGGGCACGATCTGCTTCTTGATGTTCAAGACGCTCTCGGTGATGCCCAAGACGAAGCCGAAGGAGATCAAGGCGAAGGGCAAGAGCAAGGTCAAGTGGGACGACATCGCCGGTGTCGAAGGGACCAAGGAGGAGCTGCGCGAGGTCGTCGACTTCCTCTCCGACCCGAAACGATTCAAGGCGCTTGGAGCCAAGGTGCCGAAGGGGATCATGCTCCACGGCCCTCCCGGTACCGGCAAGACGATGCTCGCCAAGGCGGTCGCGCATGAATCCGGAGCCAACTTCTTCAGCCAGTCGGCCTCCTCGTTCGTGGAGATGTTCGCCGGCCTCGGCGCGGCCCGGATCCGGCGGCTGTTCCGCGAGGCTCGCGACAACGCCCCCTCGATCCTCTTCATCGACGAGCTCGACGCGGTCGGCGCGGTCCGCGGCTCCGACATCTCCGGCGAGCGCGACCAGACCCTGAACCAGCTGCTGGTCGAGATGGACGGCTTCGAGGCCTCCGACAACATCGTCGTGATGGCCGCCTCCAACCTGATCGAGAAGCTCGACCCGGCGCTCCTGCGGCCCGGGCGCTTCGACCGCCAGGTGCTCGTCCCGCCCCCCGATCTGAAGGGACGCGAGGAGATCCTCGCCGTCCACACCCGCGACAAGCCGCTGGGGCAGGACTGCGACCTCAAGCGCGTCGCCCAGCACACCTCCGGGCTCACGGGCGCGGACCTCGCCAACCTCTGCAACGAGGCTGCGATCCAGGCCGGCCGGGCCAAGCGCGACTTCGTCGGTCAGGTCGATTTCGACAACGCCTTCGAGCGGGTCGTCGCGGGACTGGCCAGCCGCAAGGTGATCACCGACCAGGAGAAGCGCGTCGTCGCCTGGCACGAGGCCGGCCACGCGCTCGTCTCCGAGCTGCTGCCGACGGTGGACAAGGTGCAGAAGGTCTCGATCGTGCCGCGCGGCAAGGCCCTCGGCTACACGCTCAACCTGCCTAAGGAGGACCGCTACCTGAAGTCGCGCGAGGAGCTGATCGACTACATGAAGGTGCTGCTTGCCGGTCGCGTGGCCGAACAGATCACGTTCGGCCGGATCACGACCGGTGCCTCCGACGATCTCTCGAAGGTGACGATGATCGCCCGTGGCATGGTCTACGAGTACGGCATGGGCACCTCGATCCGCTCCCATCAGGTCCCGGCCAACGATTGGAACGTCTCGGAGATGATGCGCCAGCGCCGCGACGAGGAGGTCCAGGAGATCGCCGAGGAGGCCTACCGCGGCGCCCACCGGCTGATCACCGACCACCGCGACCTGCTCGACGAGATCGCAGAGCGCCTGCTTGCCGACGAGAGCATCGAGCACAAGGAGATCGCCGCGATCATGGGTTCGCACCGCGCCGGCGACATCCGCCGTCTCGGCCCCCGGCTCGACGGTCCCCGCTCCCCCGCTCCCCCGGTCGCCGGAGCGCTGGCCGCCACCGAGAAGCAGGACGCGAACGAAGGCGACGAGGAGAGCGAGCCGCCCACCGAGAGTGAACCTCCGCCCGGCCGAGGCACCTGAGCGACGTACCCTCCCCCCCCCGGAATACGATCAGCTCCGCAGTGATTGATCCGATCGGGCTCCGGGCATAACCTCCGTGCGGCATAAGTGGTCCGTGCGCTTCCTGCTCGCGGCGGGCGCGATCCTCACCGTCCTCGCTGTGTTCGCGGTCTGGACCGATCGTCAGGCCCTCGACACCGAGGAGTGGGTGCAGACCAGCGGCGAGCTGCTCGAGGACGAAGCGATCAAGTCCGCGGTCGCCGACTACCTGGTCGAGGAGCTCTTCAACAACGTCGACGTAGGTGCGGCCCTGGCCGAGCAGCTGCCCCTGCGCGCCAAGCCCCTCGCCGGGCCTGCGGCCGGGCTGCTGCGGACCGCAGCCACAGAGGCCGCGAACAAGGCACTCGACACGCCGCAGCTGCAATCCGCCTGGGAGACCGCCAACCGCGACGCCCACGAACTGCTCGTCCGGCTGATCGAGAACGAGGGCGAGTTCGTCAACACCGACAACGGCAACGTGACCCTCGAGCTGCGCCCGCTCGCCGCGGCCGTCAGCCAGCGGATCGGGATCGGGGACGGGACCGGCGAGAGGGTTCCCGAGAGCGTCGCCAACCTGCCGATCCTCGATCAGGGGCAGCTGGGGACCGTGCAGACGGTGGCTCGCCTGATCCACGGCCTGGCGTTCGTCTTCACGATTCTCGCCCTGCTCAGCTACGCGCTCGCGATCTACCTGGCCAGGGGCCGGCGAGGGACTGCGATCCTCACCACCGGCCTCTGCTTGATCGGCGCGGGAGTGGCAATCCTCGCGATCAGAGCGCTCGCCGGCGACGAGGTGACGAACGCTCTCGCGGCAACCGACTCCGTACGGCCGCAGATCGACGCGACCTGGTCGATAGGCACCTCACTGCTGACCAGCATCGCTACCACGGTGATCGTCTACGGCGCGCTTTTCGTGATCGCCGCCTGGCTTGGCTCGCCAAACGGCCTGGCGGTCGGCGTCCGCCGCGCCCTTGCGCCCAACCTGCGCGACCACCCCGCCTACTTCTACGGAGTCCTGGTGCTCGCCGCCCTGATCTACTTCGCCGCCGCTCCGACCCACGGACTGCGCGCCGTCCTGACCCTGACGATCCTCACCGCTCTCGCCATTCTCGGGCTCCTATCCCTGCGCCGCCAGGCCGCGGAGGAGCACCCGGACGCGCAGCACGGCGACACGTTGCACCGCTTCCGCGATTGGGCGGGCGGGGTGGTCGACAGACGACGCGCGATCCCCGCCGGAGCGGGTGGAATGGAGGACGCCGCTGAGGAGCAGCGGCTCGCGCGGCTCGAACGCCTGGGGAAGCTCCGCGAACAGGGCCTGCTCGACGACGAGGAGCTCGCGGCCGAGAAGGCGCGCATCCTCGCCGGCTGAGAGTGGCCCGGAGACCGTCGCGGGGCTGGCGGAGCGCGCCGAATAGACTCCGAGCCGATGTTTGGTCGAATCGATCATGTCGGTGTCGCCGTGGCGGACCTCGAGGCCGCGATCGCGCTGTATGAGGGTGCGTTCGGGATGCCCCTGGTGCACCGCGAGACGGTCACCGAACAGGGTGTCGAAGCAGTGCTGCTCGACGTCGGCGACGGCCACGTGGAGCTACTCGCACCGCTCGCTCCCGACACGCCCGTCGGCAAGTTCCTGGACAAGAAGGGTCCCGGCCTGCACCACGTCGCCTATGCCGTGAGCGATATCGAAGCGACGCTGGCGGCTCTCGGTGAGCAGGGAGTCACCCTGATCGACAGCGAGCCGCGGACCGGGATCCGGGGCAGCAAGGTCGCCTTCGTCCACCCCAAGTCGACCGGCAGCGTGCTCACAGAAATCGTGCAACCCGCGGAGGGACATTGAAATGGCAGAGATGATTCGGATCGAGGTCGGCTTCGTAGGCCACCAGGTGATCACCCTGAAGCTCGCCGACAAGGAGCTCGGCACCCTGCGCAAGAAGCTCTCCGACGGTGGCTGGGTGACGGTCACCACCGACGACGGTGAGGTCGACATCGACCTTGGCAAGGTCGCCTTCGTGCGGGTCGCGGCCGGCGCCCACTCGGTCGGCTTCGGCTCCTAGTCAGGCCCGCTTCGCCGTTTGGCGATGTGACCAGCGCGGCCGCTGCCGAGCTCGTGCGTCCCACCATGTTTGGTCGTCCCTGATCAGGAGCCTTCGCGCGCATCGAGGCGGCGCTCGACCGCCTCCAGGCGCTCGCCCAACTCGGCGATCGTGCGCTGTAGCGCCTGGAGCTCGCCTGAGCCCGCGACCGGCGGCGCGACCCTGGGTGGCTCTACCGCCGAGGGCCCGTCAGGCTCCACGTTGCCCGCAGCCGCATCCTCCCCCTCGGCGTCACCCCCCAGCAGCTGCTCGTAGCGCTCCTCCTTCTGGCCGGGGCGGCGCGGTAGGCGCGCGACGAGCTTGCGCTCCACCAGGCCTTCGAGGCCATCCATCGCGGCGGCCAGGTCGGGAAAGGGATGCAGCCGCTCGACCCGCTGCTTCAGCTCTCCGGGTGTCTGGGCGCCGCGCAGCATCAGCACGGCGAGCAGCGAGAGCTGCGGTTCGGGGAGCGGTAGCTCGTCGCCCAGCAGGTGCCGGTACTTGAGCGCCCGTCCGCCGTGGCCGCTGGCCGAGCGGATCCAGTGCCGGCGACCGAGCTCGCCGAGCGCCTCACGGATCGTCGCCTCGTCGTAGTCGACCACCGGATCGCGGTTGGTTGACTGGTTACAGGCGGCGCGCAGCGCGTTCAGGGAGAGTGGGTAGCCGTCCGGCGTGGTCCGCTGCTTCTCCAACAGACAACCGATGATGCGAATCTCGACGGGGCTGAGCTGCATGGACCCAGCCTCAGCCGAGCTCATCCCAGAGCCGCTGCTCGGCCTCGAGCACCGCGGCGGCCGCACTGCCCACCGCCTGCCAGAGGCGCGCCTCGGGCTCCTCGCTCTCGCTGGCCGCAAACAGCTCCCCCGCGAGCGCCGTCCACGACGTCGCCGCCTCGCCGGCAAGCCTCGCGGCCTCCCCCATGCCGACCTCCTCGAGGAAGCGTGCATACAGCGCCCGGAAGTTGCCGCCACCGGTCCCGCGCCTTTCGATCACCTGGTAGTTGAAGCGGGCGCACCACTGCCAGTCGGCCGTCTGCCCCGGCCAGTCGCCGACCTCCGCGGCGAAGCGCCGCAATGCCGGCAGGCCCTCGAACTCGCCCATCGGAGGTTCGAGCATGCGCTGGGTCGCGTCGGCGATCGCCGCGGGAGCGACGGCGCGCAGGGCGTCGAGATCCAGTTCCGCCCCGGGGGCCAGATCGACCATGTGACCAGCCAGCGGGTAGAACGGATGCTGCTCGTGCCGCGCTTTGGCCAGGCGGGCAAGAGAGGTGCGCTGGATCTCGTCGAAGGCCGTGTCGGAGACGTAGGCGGCCTCGTCGTCGTAGCCGGTGAGCACCACGGCGTGGCCGGGAAAGTGCGCGGAGTTGCCGTAGTGGTCGAGGTAGTAGAGGTCGGTGAGCAGGATTGCCGGGCGACCCTCGTCGATCGTCTCCCGGGCCAGGCGCCAGGACTCCGCGGGATCGTCGGCGGTGCGCAACCGCAGCGGCGCGCCGGTCAGCTGCAGGAAGGATTCCTCCAGGCGTCCGGTGCGGCCGTTGGTGAAGCGCGACGGCGACTGGTCCTCGAGCACGATGTAGTAGAAGCAGGGCCCCGCGCCGAGCCCGAACGCGAGCTCCTCGCTCGCGTCGACGCCGTGGTAGCGCAGCAGATTGGCGAGGGCGGTCGAGCCGCAGTGATGGCCGGAGATATGCTCGTAGCCGGGCACCTCGCGCTGCGGCGATGTCTGGGCGCTTGCCATTGCGGCGATTGTTTCAGGCCGCTGCGGCCGCCGAGCGCAGGCGGATGTATTCGGCTCGTTCGCGGAAGACCGAGCGCAGGTCGGCGGTGACCTCGGAGAGGAACTCCTCGCGGTAGGTCGCGTCGGTGAGCATCGCGATCGCGAAGTAGAGGCCGGTGAAGGCGCCGAGCCCGCCCGCCACCTTGAGCAGCTCGGGCGTGATCTGGAAGGCGGTGCCAAACAGGTGGAGGCTGACCAACGGGTCTCCCGCCGAGCCGATCCACAGCGTGCGTACCTCGGCGTTGATCGCAATCGCTCCGAAGACGATGAAGAAGAGCGTCACCATCAACGCCACCGTCAGCACCTGAACCGCCTGGCTGACGAAGAGGACCGCACCCACGTTGCGGCGTTGACGTGTTCCGAGCGGCGGCGCGTCGATCCCCACCTCCTGCTCCAGCTCGCGTACCTCGCGGGGCAGCCGGGCGAGCAGGAAGGCGGTGCCCATGCCCACGAAGAGCAGCCCGATTCCGACCAGCCCCGGGTCGGAGACTTTGGCGAACACCTGCCACATCTCGGTATTGATGAAGGCCAACAGAGCGAAGATCATCAGCAGCGGCACGGCGCGCGCCAGCAGCATCACCGAGCTGAGTAGCTGCCGGGTCAGGCGGCTCAGCGTCCAACGCACGATGGAGAGGAGTCCGTAGGCGAGCGTGGCGTAGATCAACGCGAGCAGGCCGATGTTGGCGGCGAGGGTGCCGGCCGCGCTACCGATCTGGCCACCGAAGATCAGCGGCAGCAGGGCGGGCAGGACCACGAAGGCGACGAGCTCCGGGGCCTCGACGTCCTCGGGCATCGAACGGGCCGGGCGTCCGCGGTAGCGGTTCAACGCACCGGCGGCAGCGAGCAGGATCGTGAGTCCGCCGAGGCCCGCCGCGACATTGGCGAGCAGCGACCAGTCGAGCTGAATCGCGCCGAGCACCTCGGCCACGAAGACGAGGGCCAGCATCGGGGCCGCGCGGTTGAAGACATCGGTCGAGGCGGAGAAGTCCTCGTCGAAAAGGGGCAGCCCGGCCCGATGAAAGCGGCGCTCGTAGTCCTCGATGCGGGGCTCGCGCCCGTCGGTCTCCACAGGCCTGATTTCAACCGCCGCCCCGGACGACCCCGGGGACCGACACGATGAGCCGCGCCCTAAGCTCATCCGCCCATGAGCAGAGTCGCGCTGATCTCCAACTCAGGTTCCGGCTCCGCGGACGACTTCGACCTGCCCGCCATCCTGCGGGAGCACGGGCTCGAACTGCAGTGCTTCGAGATCGGCCAGGCGGCTGCGGCGGCCGAATGTGGAGCCGAGCGCGTGATCGTCGCCGGCGGCGACGGCTCGATCGCCGTGGCCGCGCAGGCAGCGATGGCGGCCAGGGTACCGCTGGCCGCAATCCCCGCGGGTACGGCCAATGACTTCGCGGCCCGGATGGGGCTGCCGTCCGACCTCGAGAAGGCGGCCCGGATCGCGGCCGAGGGAAACCAGACCCGGGACGTCGATCTCGCGCAGATCGGCGAGCGCAGTTTTGTCAACGTCGCCAGCCTGGGCCTGCCGCCCACCGCAGCCGAGGCGGCAAAGGATCTGAAGGAGCAACTCGGCGCGCTGGCCTACACGGTAGGCGCCCTGCGGGCCAGCATCGACGGTGAGCCGATCGGCTGCCGCATCTGCTGTGAGGACAAGCTCCTCTACGAGGGGGACTGCTGGCAAGTCACCGTCGGCTGCACAGGCGCGTTCGGCGGCGGCTCCCAGATCGACGCCGATGCCGACGATGGCCGGCTCGACGTGGTCGTGATCGAGGGAGGGCCTCGCCTGCGTCTGGCAAAGCACGCGCTCGGCTTGCGCAGAGGAAGGGTCGAGCAGCAGAAGGGAGTCCATCACTCCCGCTGCCGCGAGATCACGATCGAGACGGGCAGCGGCGAGGAGCTCAACGTGGACGGAGAGCTGGTCGCGGCGAGTGAGCTGCACCGGGGTGCCGATCAGCCACTGCGTTTCGAGATCGCAGGGCGCTTCGAGCTGGTGACGGGATGATCGAGCGGCCCGAGGTTCTGCGGCGCGAGCCGCGGATCCCCCTTTACCGGCGCCTCGCCTGGCCGGCCGCGATCGCCGCGGGCTGGGGCGCCTGGTACGCCAGCGAGTCGCTGCGCCACCGGCGCGAGGATCAGTCGGGCTACGAGCTGCTGGAGAGAGCGAGCCCGTCGAGCCCCGACTTCCGGCTCGCCGTAGAGGCACTGACGGGCCACAACGCCGAGCAGGGCAACCGCGCGGAGCTCCTCTTCAACGGCGACCGGATCTTCCCGGCAATGCTCGAGGCGATTCGCGGTGCCGAGAAATCGATCAGCTTCGAGACCTACATCTACTGGGAGGGCGAGATCGCCCGCGAATTCTCTGAGGCGCTCATGGAGCGGGCCCGAGCCGGGGTCGTGTGCCGGGTGCTGATGGACGCGGTAGGAGCGGCCAAGATGAGTCCCGGCCTGGTCGCCGAGATGCGCGAGGCCGGCTGCCAGGTGGTTCGCTTCCGACCGCCGCGGCCGCACCTGGTCTCGCGGGCTTTCAACCGCAGCCATCGCCGGGTGCTGGTCTGCGATGGCCGCCTCGGCTTCACGGGAGGCGTGGGAATCGCCGACGAGTGGAGAGGCAATGCCCAGGATCCCGAGCACTGGCGCGACACCCACCTGCGCATCGAAGGACCGATCGTCCGGGCGCTGCAGGGTGCGTTCGCCGAGCACTGGGTGGAGGCGACCGGGGAGGCGCTGGTCGGTTCCCAGCTCCTGCCGGAGACCGAGCCCCTCACCGACGGCGTTGCGATGCAGGTGGTGCGCTCCGGGGCCGAGGTCGGCGACACCAACATGGAGATCCTCTATTTCCTGGCGATCTCCTCGGCCGAGGAATCGATTGAGCTGACGGCCGCCTACTTCTCCCCTCGCCCACCATTCGTCAAGGCGCTGTGTGAGGCGGTTGATCGCGGAGTTCGGGTGCAGGTTCTGGTTCCCGGCCCCCACATGGACAAGAAAGTGGTGCGCAGCGCCGGGCGCAGCGTCTACCGGCAGCTGGTCGAGTGCGGGGTCGAGATGTACGAGTTCCAGCCGACCATGCTGCACGCCAAGACCATGGTCGTCGATGGCTGCTGGGCCTCGGTCGGCACCGTCAACTTCGACAACCGCTCCTTCCAGCTCAACGAGGAGCTGACCGCCTGCATCTACGACGAGGGGCTTGCCGGCGAGCTACGCGAGCAGTACGAGCGCGACCTGGAGCGAGCGGAGCGGATCGAGGCCGACCGCTGGGAGGATCGGAGCCTGCTGCAGCATGGCTCCGAGCGGGCGAGCGCGCTGCTACGCCGCGAACTCTGAGCGCACCCCGCAACGCAGCACCTATCCTCCCCGCCGTGCTCAAGCGCTCGCCAAAACCCAGCCGACGCTTCCGGCCACTGAAAGCGCTCGGGGCGCTCGACCAGAAGGCGCTCGTCCTGCTGCGCACCCGCGGCCACGGCGAGGGCAGCGAGCGACTCGCCGGCAGGCTCGGCGATTTCGGCGAGTGGGGGCTCGGCTGGATCGCGGTCGGCACCGTTGGCGCGGGCCTGCACCCCGAGGATCGTGGCGGCTGGTGGACGGCCGCGGCAATCGGTCCGGCAGCGGTTGCGATCAACTACGCCTTCAAGCTGGCGATCGGCCGTGAGCGACCGCTGATCGAGGACCACCCCCGCCTCTCGCGCGCTCCCAGCAAGCTCTCCTTCCCCTCTGCCCACTCGACCTCCTCGGTCGCGGCGGCGACGGCGATGGGCCGCCTGGCGCCTGGCGCCCAACCCGCCCTCTACGGGCTCGCCGCGTCGATCTGCCTCTGCCGGCCGTTCCTGGGCATGCACTACCCCTCCGACGTGCTCGCGGGGGCCGCGCTCGGCGCGGTGATCGGTCGCGCCTGGCCGCTTCCCGGCGGCGGGCGCAAAGAGGTCTGGGCGCGATGAAGGTCGGGATCGTGGGTATGCCCAACGCGGGCAAATCAACCCTCTTCAACGCGCTGACCCAGGCCGGGGCCGAGTCGGCGGGGTACCCGTTCACGACGATCGAGCCGAACGTCGCCATCGCTCCCGTTCCCGACGAGCGCCTCGACGCCGTCTGCGAGCTGCTCAAGGCGAACCCAATCACCCACGAGGCGCTCGAGGTCCACGACATCGCCGGACTCGTCAAGGGGGCCAGCGCCGGCGAGGGTCTCGGCAACCAGTTCCTCGCCTCGATCCGCGAGACCGACGCGATCTGCCACGTGGTCCGGGCGCACAGCGACGACGGGGTCCCCCATCCCGACGGCAGCGTCGATCCGGTCTCCGACGCCGAGATGGTCGAGGCCGAGCTGATGCTCAGCGACCTCGACACCGCGACCCGCCGCCTGGAGCGGGTCGGCAAGCAGGCCAAGGCCCTCGAGAAGGAGGCGATCGCCGAGCGCGACTGGCTCGAGCTGGTCGTCGCCGGTCTCGAGCGCGGCGAGCCGGTGCGCTCGGTCCCCACGCCCGACGCAGCCCCGCACGCCATCCGCAACCTGCAGGCGCTGAGCGCCAAGCCGGTGCTCTACGTCGCCAATGTTGACGAGGGGGAGATCGACCCTCCGGCCGCCCTGCTCGAGCACGCCCGCGCCGCCGGTGACGACGCGATCGCGCTGAGCGCCAAGATCGAGGCTGAGCTGGCCGAGCTCGATGAGGAGGACGCGGCGATGATGCGCGAGGACCTCGGGCTCACCGAGTCGGGCCTCGGCCGCATGGTCCGCGCCGCCCACGCGCTGCTCGAGCTGATCAGCTTCTTCACCGCCGGCGAGGCCGTCGAGGGCCGGGCCTGGAGCCTGCGCGCCGGCCTCAGCGCCTGGCACGCCGCCGGCCGCATCCACTCCGACATCGCCGACGGCTTCGTCAAGGCCGAGGTGATCGGCTGGCAGGACCTGATCGACGCCGGCGGCTACGCGGGCGCCCGCGAGCGCGGCACCCTGCGCATCGAGGGCCGCGACTACATAATGCGCGACGGCGACGTGATCACCGTCAAGCACACCTGACGTCCGTCAGCCCAGCAGCGGCTCGGCACGGTCGGAGACCGTGACGTGGATCGCCGAGGGCTCGACCGCGTAGTCGATCACTCCGAGGGCCTTCATCCGGTCGAGCACGAACTGGAAGGCCCGGGCCTGCTTGTCGCTGGCGTAGTTGCGCAGGATGTCGAAGGAGTAACCGGAGGTGTGCAGGGAATACGCGCGGGTCGCCTCCGCGTTGCTGCCGACCAGCGCGTCCTGGTATGCCTGATCGCGGACGGCGCTGGTCACGGTCAGCGTCTGCTTGTCCTTGCCGGTGATCGCCCGGACGCGGCCCGACATGTAGATCAGGGTGGCCAGCGCCTCGGGTCGTAGCGCCCGGTACAGCGAACGCTCGACGCCTAGTTGGTCCGTGAGCTCGCCCAGCTGCGGGCCGACCACGAAACCGAACTCCTCGGTCCTGGCGGGCGGCGGGATCGGCTCGAGCTCGCCGGAGTCGAGGCCGTCCTGCAACTCGTCGGCGGTGTCGAAGGTGCGCGTGTCGGCCTGCGGGTGGAAGACCTCCTCGGCGGTCGCCTTGTTGGTCTGCAGCTCAGCGAGGCGTTCGAGTTCGCCCGGGTCGTCGCGCCAGAGGCGGAGGATCTCGCGCGCCGCCAGCACTCGCCAGTAGTAGGTCGAGCTGTCGTCGCTGAGGCCGGAGAGCACCTTCCAGGCCGCCGCATGATTGATCGGCGAGGAATCGAAGAAGAGCTGGGTGTAGGAGAGCTGGCTCTGGGTGACCAGGTCCTTGACCGCGAGCTGAGCCTGCTCGGGACCGACGTAGGCGGCGATCACATCGCCGAGATTGCCGATTCCCATGTGGTAGCTGGTCACCGCGAGGTCCTCGCGGCCGAACCGGTCGGTGGCGATCTCCAGGTATCGCGCCATTCCGTCGAGTGCGGCCTCGGGATCGAACCGCGGATCGATCTCGGCCCGCTCCCGGGCGGCGATATCCACCGCGGTCTCGGCCTTCTTGATGTCCACCATCAACTCGGAGAGCGTGGGGGTGCCCCTGCCCCTGCCCTTCTTTGGCTTGGCGCCCTCGCCGTTCTTGGCGAGCTTGCGTGCCTTCTCGCGCAGCTTCTCGACCCGGGCCTCGTTGGCAGCGATCGCCGTGGTCAGCTGCCGGCTGCGGTCCAGGTCGATGTCCATCCCGAGCAGGTCGCTGCCGGTCGAGGCCACGATCTGCGCCAGGCCGGAGGCGTTGGCGGGATCCGTGGCACCGGCGATCGCGTCGGGCCGGCCGGCGCTCTCGAGCAGCACCATCGCCTCCATGATCTCGGCGCTCACGCCGTGCGCGTCCGCGGCGGCGGCGATCTCGTCCTCGAAGCGCAGCGTGCGTTTGGCGCTCGCCTCGATGCCGCCGGGGCTGAGCGCGTAGAGCACATGCGAGTAGCCGGCGGCGGCGCCCTTCTCGAGCGCCTGGCGGCGATCGCTGCTCCAGGCGAACGGGTCCTCGTCGGCGTCGCTGTCCCCCTCGACCGCCGTCGCGTAGACGTCGGCCGGCTGGACCTTCTCGTTGCCGAGCGCCCCGGTCAGCAACAGCGCCCCGGCGGCAAACGCTCCGGCGAGCAGCAGCAGGCCGGCGACCCCGCCCAGGACGCGCAGCGACCCGGGCAGCGCCTGGAATCGGTCTCTGAATCCGGGTCGTTGCACCGGCCCCAGCTTGGCAAATGGCCCTCAGGCAGAACTAAGCGCCGGGGGCGGCTCCTCGAAGCCGGGTCCGGCGGCTGGCTTGAGGAGTAGGGTTGCGGCCTGTGAGGACCGCTGCACAGTTCCCGGCCCTGGAGAGGGGCGCGGGTCACTACGAGAGCTTCTATCTGAAGGCAACCGAACCCGCCGGCGGGCGTGGCGTCTGGATCAGGCACACCGTCCACAAGCAACCCGGCGCCGAACCTACCGCGTCCATCTGGTTCACCTTCTTCGACCGCGAGTCGGGGGCGCCGCCGCGAGCCACGAAGGCCAGCTTTGCCGCCGCTTCGCTCAGCGTCCCCGACGGCAGCTACGTCCGGATCGACGGGTCGGCGATCGAGCCCGGCAGGGCGATCGGCGAGATCGAAACGGACGCGCTGCGGGCAAGCTGGGAGCTGAGCTTTGAGGACCGCCACGAAGCCTTCCGCCATCTGCCTTCCGAGCGGATGTACGGGGCCCGGATCCCCCGGACGAAGCTGCTCAGCCCGCATCCGGGCGCGCTGTTCAGCGGCCGTCTGGAGATCGACGGGGAGCCGCTGCAGATCGAGCGCTGGCCGGGTATGGTCGGCCACAACTGGGGCAGCGAACACGCCGAGCGCTGGATCTGGCTGCACGGCGCGGACTTCGAGGGAGGCTCCCGCGGCGACTACATCGACATCGCTGCCGGGCGGATCAAGCTCGGCCCGCTGACGACTCCCTGGGTCGCCAACGGCATGCTGGTCCTCGACGGCGAGCAGCACCGGCTCGGAGGCATCCTCCGCACCTACGGCACCGAGATCGACGCCGAGCCCGGGCGCTGCAGCTTCGCCATCGGGGGCAAGAGCGTGACCGTGCGGGGCACCGTCGAGGCGCCGCGCGAGCAGTTCGTCGGCTGGATCTACGCCGACCCCGGCGGCGGCGAGCACAACACGATCAACTGCTCGGTGGCGGACATGGAGCTCCGCGTCGAGCGTCCCGAGCGCAAGCACGCCCACGTCCGGGTCAGCGGGGGCGCGGCCTATGAACTGGGCATGCGCGAGACCGACCACGGAATCGAGATCCAGCCCTACCCCGACGGCTGACGCGCAGCCGCGGCCCGGCGGCTACTTGATCTTCTTGAACTTTGCCCAGGTCGAGCGCAGGCCGAGGCGGAAGCGGAGGTCATCGCCGCTGACGGTGCTCTTGCCGCCGCTACCGATGATCTTGGCCTTGACGATCCGCGGCGAGCTGCCCGTCCTGGTGATCTCGATGTCGCGCAGCTTGCCCTTGACGAGGCCCGAGAGCTTGCTCTTCATCTCAGCGCGGGTGTAGGTCACGGTCCAGCGGTGGTCGGGCGAGGCCTTGTCGTAGGGGTCCTTGACGCTCTTCAGGTACGGCTTCGGGCTCCCTCCGGGAAAGCCGTGCTCGACGTTTTCGGTCCGGCCCCCCGAGCTGGAGAAGAAGTAGGTCGGGATCACATCGCCCTGGTACTTGACCACCTGCTTGGAGGTCTTCTTGACCGCGGCATTGGTCGCCGGCTGCTCGCCGGCCAGACCGCTGTAGACCTGGCTGCGGGTGTCGTCGTAGAAGTCGAAGCCGGTGCCACCCACGCCGGTCGCCAGCGCGTAGCTGCGCGCAGCGACGGCCTGGGCCCGCAGCGCCGCCGCCGGCCAGGAGGCCGGAACCTCGTTCGGGACGACGCCCTTGACGTAGGCGTCGATCGGCACGTCGTTGACCACGTTCAGCGAGCCGGAGTCGGCGACGGCCGCGAGCTTGCCGCGGTAGGTCCCCTCGCCCTTGATCTTGATCGTCTTCTTGGACTTCGCCGTGAGCTTCTTGCCGCAGCCCGTGATCTTCTTGCCGTTCTTGCGCTCCAGCCGGACGTTGCGGCCCTTGCCGTCGAGGTCGGCGCGGTAGGTCTTACCCGGCTTCAGCTTGTGGCCGCAGGCCTTGCGCGCGTGGGAGAACTTGACCGAGCTCGAGCGCACGGTGAGTAGTACCCGGACCTTCTTGGAGCCGGCGCTGCCGAGCCTGGTGCCCTTGAAGTAGTGGCCGAGGATCTGCTTGTGGCTGCGCCCGTGCTTGGCGTAGCCGTAGGCGCCCCACTGGCTCATCCCCACACCGTGCCCGTAGCCCCGGCCCGGGATCTTGAACTTGACCTTCGCGTCGGCAGGAGGCGAGACGAGGGCCATCAGGAGCGCGGCGCCGAGCAGGGCCATCAGGCAGATGCGGACTGCATTGCGGGCCGGCGGGCGCTTGTGTGAGCGGGCGGACATACGGGTAGATCTGAGGGACCGGGCGTTTCCGGCCGTCTGCTTTGGTTCGCCACAACCCGGAACCCGCCTACAGCGGCTTCGTTGCGGCAACCGTCGTTGCAGTCCGCCAGATACGCTGAGAGCGAGCGTCGAGAGGAAGAGATGACCGCAGCCAGCTTCGAAGTCAAAGACCACCCGCTGATCCTGGGGGAGGAGCGACCGACGACCGACGAGTGGTCCGACGTCCCCAGCCCCTACAGCGGCGAGTCGGTCGGCCGCGTGCCGAAGGCCGATGCCGCCACCACCACCCGCGCGATCGACGTCGCCCAGGCCGCCTTCGACGCCGGTGATTTTCCCCAGTACGCCCGGGCCGAGGCCCTGGAGGGTGCCGCCCGCCTCGTGGCCGAGCGCCAGGAGGAGCTGGCCGTCGCGATCGCCGCCGAGGCCGGCAAGCCCCTGAAGACCGCTCGCGCGGAGGCCCAGCGCTGCGAGCAGACACTGATTTACTCGGCGGTCGAGGCCAGGACCCTGGCCGGCGAGGCGATCCCGATGGACGGCTCGGCGGCCGGCGCCGGCAAGCTCGGTATGGCCCTGCGGGTTCCCTACGGGGTGGTCGGCGCGATCAGCCCGTTCAACTTCCCGCTCAATCTCGTCGCCCACAAGCTCGGCCCGGCGATCGCCGCCGGCAACTCGGTGGTCCTCAAGCCCGCCGGGCAGACCCCGATCTCCGCGCTCAACCTCGTTGAGATCATGCTCGAGGCGGGCGTGCCGGCCGGCTGGCTCAACGTGATCACGGGACCCGGCTCAGAGGTCGGTGACACGATCGTCACCGACGAGCGCACCCGCGCCCTGAGCTTCACGGGCTCCGCCGGAGTCGGCTGGGGTATCCGCGAGAAGGCCGCCCGCAAGCACGTCGGACTCGAGCTCGGCTCCAACGCGCCCCTGATCGTCATGGACGACGGCGACTGGGAGACGGCGGCGGACAAGGCCAAGATCCACGCCTTCTCGCACGCCGGCCAGAGCTGCATCTCGATCCAGCGGATCCTCGTCCACGAGGCCGTCGCCGAGAAGTTCACAGAGCGCTTCATCGCCAACATCGAGTCACTGAAGGTGGGCGATCCCATGGACCCTGACACCGACGTCGGCCCGCTGATCACCCCCGGCGACCGCGACCGCGTCAAGGAGTGGATCGACGAGGCCGTGGCGGGCGGGGCCGAGGTGCTCACCGGCGGCGAGCTGGTCGACGAGGACCGCTGCCTGGCCCCGACCGTGCTCCGCAATCCCAAGCGCGAGGCGAAGGTCTGGTGCGACGAGATCTTCGGACCGGTTGCGACCCTCTCCGCCTTCGGCTCGGCCGAGGAAGCGATCGAGATGGCGAACGACTCGGTCTTCGGCCTGCAGGCGGGAGTCTTCAGCGCCAGCGTCGGCACCGGGCTGAAGTTCGCCCACGGCCTGGAGTTCGGCGGCGTGCTGATCAACGAGGTCCCGACCTTCCGCGCCGACCAGATGCCCTACGGCGGCGTCAAGGACTCCGGCAATACGCGCGAGGGTCCCTACTTCGCCGTGCGCGAGCTGACCGAGGAGCGGTTGATCACCTTCCAGGGCTGAGGTCCGGCTCCGGGGCTCGCCTCCGCGCACTCCTGGCCGCGGCTAATCTAATCGTGGGTTAGTGCCGATAGATAACTCACATCGGGACCGGGTTGCCGGGACCGAACTCTCCAGTCGGGGGGACAACCGTCAACAACCCCGACCCGGAGGGCACCTTGTACCTACTCAAATTCGTCAACCAGGTGCGTCGCGCACAGGGTTACGAGAACCTCGAACGGATGCCGATCAGCGGTGATCCCGGTTGTTCGCCGCTGGAACTCGCGATGGGCTGCCGGCTCGAGTCGGGCCTGATGCGCCTCTCCACCCCGGAGGCGGCGGCGGACGTCTCAGCGGCCACCTCGCTGCCCCTCGGCCTCGACCGGGTCACGGTCGCGCTGCCCAGCTCGCTTGACGCGCACGCCTCGAGCCTGCAGGACTCGCGCTCGATGCACGGCCGCGAAGCCCAGACGGGCTAG
>JBBRAH010000010.1:0-80419 GCA_038206985.1 Solirubrobacterales bacterium | reverse complement strand
CTAGATCAACGGTCTGCTCGGCTCGCCGCGGCGCTAAGTCGGCCCGTCCCGACCCCCGACCGCCCGTACAACGGCCGGGCCGGATCCTTGGACCGTCGTCCATGGGCGCAGGGCCCGCCGAGCGGCAGACTTCACAGCCATGAACAGTTCTTCCTCCCAAAACACGAGAATCGGCAAGCGGGCAGTAGCCCGTGTCCGGGAAGCTCGTCGCACTGTTGGGCGCGAGCGCCACTACCACTGCTCGGATTGCGGTTTCGAGCGCCAGTCCTGGGTCGATCTGAGGTCCTGTCCGAGCTGCGGTTCGGACATGGCGCAGGCGACCGTTACCAGGGCGGTGCTCGCCTAGAGCCCGGTACCCGATATCTCTCCCCGTGGGTGCCGCGACAGGCCCCGGTCGCTGACAGACAACGGCGGCCGGGGCCTTCGCACTCCTCTCAAGCCTCACAGTTGAGGATCTCGCGCGGATCTGAGATGTTGTCTTCGTGAGGTTTCACCGCGAGACGGGACTGTCGCCGGTGCGGGTTGCAGCGGTCCTGCCGGCCGCGCTCGCACTGCTGGTCCTGGCACTGTCGGCTTCGCGGGGTTCGAGCGCCACCCAGGCAACGACCGCCGCACCGTGCAAGAACTCGAGTGCGATCGCGTTCGAGATCAGGACGATGCAGGCTGAGAAGGCAATCCGCTGCCTGGTCAACCGGAGCCGCAAGAAGGCCGGTCTGAAGCCGCTACGCATCAACCGTCGCCTGCGCAAGGCGGCGCGGCGTCACTCCCGCTACGGGGAACGCACCAACTGCATATCCCACCAATGTCCCGGGGAACCCTCGCTCCCCAAACGGCTCCGGACGGTCGGCTACCCGGGTTGCAGCAACTGCAGCTACGGGTACGGGGAGGCGATCGGCTGGCGCCAGGGACGCCGTGCTTCAGCGCGAGGGATCGTCAAGGCATGGCTCGCAAGCTCCAACCACCGGGCGATCCTCTTCGACCGCCAGGCACGGGAGATCGGCATCGGCGTCGCCTGGGGCAGTCCCCGGGCGTCCGATCCCAAGAAGGCGGTGGCCGGGATCTTCACCGCCATCGCCGGCTTCCACCGCGGCTGACGGTCGGCGGCCGGCCCGGGTTCGAGGCCGGACCGCCGCCGTGCGCCTACTCCACCAATGTCGCGGTGAGCGAGATCTCCAGGCCTGCCAGGGCCCTGGAGACCGGGCATCCCACCTTGGCCTCCTCGGCGTGCTTTGTGAAGTGGTCCTGATCGATGCCGGGGACGCTGGCCCTCGTCTCGAGCTCGATCGACGGAATCACGAAGCCGTCATCGACTTGCTTGACGGTCACCTTGGCGGTGGTCTCGACCCACTCGCCAGGATGCCCGCTCTCCTCGAGGATGTGGCTCAGGGCCATCGAGTAGCAGCCGGCGTGGGCAGCACCGAGAATCTCCTCGGGGTTGGTTCCCTCGGCGTCCTCGAACCTCGAGCCGGCCGAGTATGCACCTTCCACCGAGCCGCTGTCGGTCTTCATCGTTCCCGAGCCGCTCGCGAGCCCGCCTTCCCAGCGCGCATGTCCATCACGTGTCGGCATAGTCAGTCCTTCCGTTGGCTTTTATGAGGCTTCTACCGTCATACCCGGTTGCGGGATCTTTGACGCGGCTGAGGGCGTCGCTGGCGAGGAAGAGGCCGGCGCAGTGTGCGCCAGCACATAAGCCGGCCGGTGACAGAGTCAGCGGCGTCCTCAGCCCGTCAAAGCAGTCAGAACTATTCGTTCCTGCTCGGAGCGGTGAGCGGCCGGGTAGCCCTCGGAGGGGCTGGCGCGCTCGGGGCGACCGATGTAGCGGAAGTCGACGCCGGAGGGGACGAGCTCCGGCATGCGCCCCGACATCACTGACCAGCAGCCCATGTTCCTCGGCTCTTCCTGGAGCCAGATGATCTCGTCCAGGCTCGGGTAGCTCGCGATCAGATCGCGGAGTTGGCTCTTGGCGAAGGGATAGATCAGCTCGACCCTGGCGATCGCGACGCTGTCCGCGTCCTCGCGCCGGTCGTGGCCGTCGAGGTCGTAGAAGGCCTTGCCGGAGCAGAGGATCAACCGCTTGATCTCCTTCTTGCGGTTTGCCGCCCTCGGGTCGTCGAGGACGAACTGGAAGGAGCCCTCGGTGAGATCGCTGAGCTCCGACGACGCCGCCCCGAGCCGCAGCAGGCCCTTTGGCGTGAAGACCACGAGCGGCCGGGGCTTCTGGATCCGGGCCTGACGGCGCAGCAGGTGGAAGTACTGCGCGGCGGTGGTCGGGTTGGCGAGCCGCATGTTGCCCTCGGCGGCGAGCTGCAGGAAGCGCTCGATGCGGGCGCTCGAGTGCTCTGGTCCGGAGCCCTCGTAGCCGTGCGGGAGCAGCATCGTCAGGCGGGTCGTCTGGCCCCACTTCGACTCGGCCGAGGCTATGAAGGAGTCGATGATCACCTGGGCGCCGTTGCCGAAATCGCCGAACTGGGCCTCCCAGAGGACCAGGCTCTCGGAGCTCGCGGCCGAGTAGCCGTACTCGAAGCCCAGGCAGGCAGTCTCCGAGAGGGGGCTGTTGTGGATCTCGAATGGGGCGAGGGCGCCGGAGAGGTTCTGGATTGGCGCGTACGTGAGGCCGGTCTTCTCGTCGTGCAGGACGAGGTGGCGATGGGAGAAGGTGCCGCGCTCGACGTCCTGGCCGGTGAGCCGGATGTGGGTCCCCTCGGTGAGCAGCGAGGCGAAGGCCAGCGACTCCGCGTGGCCGTACTCGATCGGCCCGTCGTCGAGGATCTCCAGGCGCTTGAGAAGCGGCTTGCGCAGCTTCTTGTGCAGCGAGAAGCTGTCGGGGAAGTTCATCAGCTCGTCGTTCAGCGTCCGGATCCGCTTCTCGGAGACCTTCGTCTCCACGTCGGGGCTCCGGGTCCGGTCGAGCTCGCCGGTGCCCGTGCCGGTCAGCGTCGGATCCTCGAACTCGCCGCGCTCGATCTTGCCCTTCAGCTCCTTGAGGATCGAGCTCAGTTCCTCGCGCCGCTCCTCGCCGTCCTGCTCAGCCTCGTCGGCCTCGATCACACCTTCCTCACCGAGCGTCTTGGCGTAGAGCTCGCTGATCGGCGGGTGCTTCTTGATCTGGGCCGCCATCTCGGGTTGGGTGTAGGCGGGCTCGTCGGTCTCGTTGTGCCCGTAGCGGCGGTAACCGATCAGGTCGATGACGACGTCGCGCTGGAACTCGCGCCGGTAGGCCATCGCGAGGCGGATCGCCGCGATGCAGTTCTCGGCGTCGTCGGCGTTGACGTGGATGATCGGGACGTTGAAACCCTTGGCCATGTCGGCCGCGTACGGGGTGGACCGGCTCTCCTGCGGATCGGTCGTAAAGCCCACCTGGTTGTCGGTGATGATGTGGACCGTGCCGCCGGTGGCGTAGCCGTCGAGCGACTGCAGGTTCATCGTCTCGGCCACGACACCCTGGCCGGGGAACGCTGAGTCGCCATGCAGGAGCACCGGTACCGCGAGGTGGTGATCGTGATGTAGGCGCGGTCCCGCGTGGCCGGTCTGGGCAGCCCGAGCCGCGCCGGTCACGACCGGATCGACGAACTCGAGGTGCGAGGGGTTGGGGTACATGCGGACCTTGATGTCGCCCTCGGCCGTCTCGAACAGCCCCTCGGCACCGTGGTGGTACTTGACGTCGCCGGTGCCGCCGTGCCGGAGCGCCTGCGTGCGCTTGACCGCATCGAGAGCCTTGGCGCCCTCGAACTCGGCCATGATCGACTCGGTGGAGCGGCCGAGGTTGTGTGCCAGCACGCTGAGCCGGCCGCGGTGGGCCATGCCGATCACGACCTCGTCGGCGCCCTCGCCGCGGGCGATCGTCGCGACCTCGTCGATCATCGGCACGGTTGCGTCGAGGCCCTCGATCGAGAACACCTTCTGACCGAGGTAAGCCTTCTGCAGGAAGCGTTCGAACTGGAATACCTCGATCAGGCGGCTCAGCAGGCTCCGCTTCTCCTCCTTGCCGAGTGCTCGGCGGTGCTTGCCGGACTCGATCATCTCGCGCAGCCACATCCGCTGCTGGTGCGAGGAGAGGTGCTCGATCTGGTAGGCGATCGTGCCGCAGTAGGCCTCGCGCATGCGCGGGAAGGCATCGAGCAGGGTCTCGCCCTCGACGCCGATGCGCAGGATCGAAGCGGGGATCTTGCCCATCAGTTCGGGCGTCAGGTTGAGGTTCTCGGGCTCGAGCGCAGGGTCGCCCTTGCCGTCGCCACCTAGCGGGTTGAGATTCGAGGCCAGGTGCCCGTGGGTGCGGTACGCCTTGAGCAGGGAGGTCGCAGCCTGGACGGCCTGCATGAGCTCTGGATCCGGGTCCGCGGACACGGTCGAGGCGGCGGCGGCGGGGACCGCGGCGCCGGTCGCGGCGGCGGCGAGCGGCGGCGAGGAGGCCGACTCAGGGTGAACTGTGGAGACGATCGCCGCATCGACCTCGAGGTTGGTCGCGACCTTCTCGTAGAACTCGTGCTCGCCCTGGAGAAGCTCGTCGAGCATCTTCAGGAAGTTGCCCGACTCCGCTCCCTGGATGATCCGGTGGTCGTAGGTCGAGGTCATCGTCATGATCCGCGAGACCCCGACTGCCTTGAGCTTGTCCGGAGCAGCGTGCGCCCACTCGGGCGGGTAGGCGATCGCGCCCGTCGCGATGATCGTGCCCTGGCCGCTCATCAGGCGCGGCACGGAGGCCACCGTGCCGATGCCACCCGGGTTGGTCAGGGTGATGTTCGTGCCCTGGAAGTCGTCGGCGGTGAGGCTGTTCTCCCTGGTCTTGCGAATCAGGTCCTCGTAGGAGGCGTGGAAACCCTTGAAGTCGAGCGTGTCGGCGCCCTTGACGCAGGGCACCATCAGCGCCCGCGAGCCGTCCTTCTTCTCGACGTCAACGGCGATGCCGAGGTTGATGTGCTCATTCTCGATCACGTGCGGCTTGCCGTCCTGTTCGGCATAGGCCCTCCCCATCACCGGCCATTCGCGGCCGGCCTCGACGATCGCCCAGGCGATCAGGTGGGTGAAGGAGACCTTCATGCCGCGCTCGGAGAGCGCCCCGTTGAGCGCCTTGCGCTTGGCCCAGATCGTGTCTACGGGCAGCGTCCGGAAGGAGGTCGCGGTGGGGATCGTGAGGCTCTGGTCCATCGCCTTGGCGAGGCTCGCCGCCGGGCCCTTGAGCCGCTTGGCGTCCGCCGCGTCGGCGCCGTTGCTGGAGGCGCCGCCGCCGTTGAGCACGTCGTCCTTGGTCACCTTGCCACCCTCGCCGGTGCCCTTCAGCGAGGCGAGGTCGATGCCCTTTGCAGCCGCCGCGCGGCGGGCCAGTGGCGTTGCGCGTCCTGAGGTGTCAACGTCCGCATCTGCGTCCGCATCGTCGGTGCCGCTCGCCTCCTCGCCGGCTCCCTCCGCGGAGGCCCCGTTGCTGCCGCCGGCTCCGGCTCCGGTCGTCATCTTGGCCAGTGTCTCGCCGACCGCGACCGTGTCGTCCTCGGCCTTGAGAATCTCGGTGATCGTTCCTGAAGACGGTGCCGGCACCTCGGCGTCGACCTTGTCGGTGGAGACCTCGACGATCGTGTCGCCTTCGCTGACGCTGTCGCCGGGCGCCACGTGGTACTCGAGGATCGTGCCCTCGGTCACCGACTCGCCCATCTCCGGCATCGTCACCTCGATCTCGGTGCCCTCGTCGGCAGAGTCGCCGCCGTCTTCGCTCTCGGCGGGGGCGTCAGCGCCGCCGCCGAGGTCGGCGTCGCCCTCACCCGTGCCCTCGACCAGGTTGCTGCCGGAGTCTTCGTCTGCATCGACATCATCGCCGCCGGCTCCGTTCGAGCTGCCGCCCTCGCCGGGCTCGATCTCACACAGCGCCTCGCCGACCTTGACCTCCTCGTCCTCGCCCTTGAGGATCTTGGTGATCGTCCCGTTCACCGGTGCCGGGACCTCGGCGTCGACCTTGTCGGTAGAGACCTCGACGATCGTGTCGCCTTCGCTGACGGTGTCGCCCTCGGCGACGTGCCATTCGAGTACCGTCCCCTCGGTCACGGACTCGCCCATGGCGGGCATCTCGATCTGCTGGGTTGCGGTGGGTGACAAGCGCCTGGTTGGCCCGTTCTGAGTCGTTTGCGTCGCTCCTGCCCACTATATGACCTGAGCGGGTTCGGGGAATGCAGGAAGCCGGATGAGGCGCGGATCAGCCGCCCGGCCGGCTCAGCCGCCGCCGTCGCGCTGCTCACCGAAGCGCTCGATCGCCTCGGCGCGTGACTCCTTGAGATCGACGAGCGGCGCCGGGTAATCCGTGCCGAGCTCGACTCCGGCCTCGGCCAGCATCGCCTCCGGCGCCTCCCAGGGGGCCGCGAGATGCTTGTCGGCCAGCTCGGCCAGCTCCGGGACCCAGCGGCGCACATAGATGCCTTCGGGGTCGAAGCGCTGCTGCTGACGCACCGGGTTGAAGATCCGGAAGTAGGGCTGGGGGTCGGCGCCGGTCGAGGCTGCCCACTGCCAGTTGCCGTTGTTCTGGGCCTCGTCACCGTCGAGCAGGTGCTCCATGAAGTGGGCCTCCCCCTCGCGCCAATCGATCAGCAGGTTCTTGGTCAGATAGGAGGCGACGGCCATCCGCACCCGGTTGTGCATCCAGCCCTGCTCGAGCAGCTGGCGCATGCCGGCGTCGATCCAGGGCACGCCGGTCTGGCCCCGCTTCCAGGCCTCGAGATCCTCGCCGGCGTGCGTACCGCTGCGCCAGCTCATGCCGCGCATGCGCGCGTCGTATTCCATGCTCCGGTTCTCCGGGAAGTTGCGGATCACGTTGAGCCAGAAGTCGCGCCAGGCGACCTGGCGACGTAGCTCGCCCGCGCCCTTGGTACCGCGGTCGAGGAGCAGGCGCTCCAGCTCGAGCGGGGAAATCGTGCCGAAGTGCAGGGCGGGGGACAGGTGGGTGGTCCGGTCGGCGCCGGCGTCGTCGCGGATTCGGTGGTAGTCGTCGGCGCCCCGTACCGCGTCGTGCATGAGCTTGCGCGAGGCGATCTCCCCGGGTCCGGCTGCCTCCGCGATCCGGCGGGCGCGGTCGTCGATCCCCATCTCGGCTTCGGTCGGTGGCCGGCCGACGTTCAGTCCCGAGGCTCCCGTGGGAGCGCCCAGCTTGCGCGGGCGCGGCGCCGGATCGCGACGGGAGGCGCGGGCCCAGCTCTTGTAAAAAGGAGTGAACACGCGGTAGGGCCCGCCCGACCCCGTCTCGATCGCGCCGATCTCGGCACACGTGACGCCGGTGTGGCCGCGCAGCTCGACGCCGGCTTTCTCCAGCGACTCCTGCACGCGCCAGTCCCGGGCCCGGGAGTAGGCGGTGTGGTCGCGGTTGACATGTACAACCGAGGCTCCACACTCGCCGGCCAGATCGGCAAGCTCGGACGCCGGGTTGCCACTGCAGTGGTGCAGGCGCGAGCCGGCCGCCTTGAGCGCCTCGTCGAGCTCACGCAGCGCTGCGCGCAGGTAGGCATTGCGGCCGGCGCTCGCGTGGCGACCGCGCCACAGGCCGTCCTCGAAGCAGAACACAGGGACCACGGCCTCGGCCTCGGCGGCCGCTGCGAGCGCCGGGTTGTCGTGCATGCGCAGGTCCCGGCGGAACCAGACGATCGCGGTCTCGGCCGGCGCCATCCGGCGGCTACCCGATGCGGGCGATCAGCAGGACCTCGTTGGCGGCCGTGTCGTAGACGTCGCGGATCAGGAACTCGCGCGCCCGCTCCTCGGTGCCGCAGTAGCCGCAGCGCAGCGCGGCCGAGATCGGTACCGACTCGCCGATTGCGACCGGCATCGAACAATCGGGACAGACGAGCGCGCCGTGCGCGAGTTGCTCGACTCCGTCGCGGACCAGGCGATGATCCGAGCCGAGATCGGTGACCTTGACGCCGCCGCTGTCGCGAACCGGGTCCTCACCTGAACTGTAGGCGCCGAGAGCCACCGCAAAGAGTGTACGGTCCCGCTTGTTCGGTCCCGAACTTCTGGAGGAGAGTTATGGCTTATTTCGTCACCGGTGCAACGGGCTTCATCGGGCGCCACCTGGTCGAGCTCCTGCTGGAGCGGGAGGGCACCATCAACGTGCTCGTTCGCGAGGGCTCCCGGGGACGCCTCGAGGAGCTGATCAACAGCTGGGGTGCGCCCGAAGATCGCATCCTGCCGGTCGTTGGCGACCTCTCGCAGCGCAACCTCGGCGTCTGTGCCGACGACCTCGCGCGCCTCAAGGGCGAGGTTCAGCACTTCTTCCACCTGGCCGCGATCTACGACCTCAAGGCCGATGCTGAGTCGCAGCGGATCGCCAACGTCGAGGGCACCCGCCACGCGGTCCAGCTTGCCGAGGCGATCGAGGCCGAACGCTTCCACATCGTCAGCTCGATCGCCGCGGCGGGCCTCTATGAGGGGACCTGGCGCGAGGACATGTTCGACGAGGCCCAGAACGTCGACAACAACCCCTACTTCGAGACCAAGCACGAGTCCGAGCGCGTCGTGCGCGAGCAGTCCACCGTGCCCTGGCGCGTGTACCGGCCGGGCGTGGTCGTCGGCCACTCCGAGACCGGCGAGATGGACAAGATCGACGGCCCCTACTACTTCTTCAAGCTGATCCGCCGGATCCGGCAGGCGGTCCCCGCCTGGATGCCGATGCCGGGGGTCGAGGGCCGCGAGATCAACATCGTCCCCGTCGACTTCGTCACCCAGGCGATGGACCACATCGCCCACCTCGATGGGCTCGACGGCCGTGCCTTCAGTCTCACCGACCCGAACCCGCCGACCGCCGGCGAGGTGATCGACATCTTCGCGCGCGCCGCGCACGCCCCCGAGGCTTCCCTGCACGCGCCACCCGAGATGACCGAGTCGCTGGAGCCGCTGATCGGGCTCGGGCTCTCAGCTTTGCCGTTTGCGAACACGGTCGCCGACCGCGTGCTGGCGGACTTCGGGGTTCCCCGCGAGGTGCTGATCTACCTCCATTACCCGACCCACTTCGACTCGCGTGGTACGCAGGCGGCACTCGAGGGCACCGGGATCACCGTGCCGCCACTCGAGGCCTACGCGGGCAAGCTCTGGGACTACTGGGCCCGGCACCTGGATCCCGACCTGTACCGCGACCGGACCTTGATGGGCGCCGTGAAGGGCCGCGCCGGAGTGATCGGCGGGCTGAGCCAGATCATCGAGCAGCAGGTTCCCGACGAGATCATGCGCTTCGGCCGCCGGCTGCTCGGCAATGACACGCTGACAAAGGCGGTTGACGGCAAGATCGTGATGGTCACCGGCGCCTCCTCCGGGATCGGCAAGGCGACCGCGATGAAGATCGCCGAGGCCGGTGGCGTCGTCCTGCTGGTCGCGCGCACCCCCGAGAAGCTGGAGGAGACGCGGGCGCTGATCGCCGACGGCGGCGGCGAGGCGCACATCCACCGCTGCGACCTCTCCGACATGGACGACATCGACCGGATGTGCGAGGAGGCGCTCGCCCAGCACGGTCACGTGGACATCCTGATCAACAACGCGGGGCGCTCGATCCGGCGCTCGATCGCGCTCGCCTACGATCGCTTCCACGATTTCGAGCGGACGATGCAGCTCAACTACTTTGGCCCGGTGCGCACGATCCTGCGTCTGCTGCCGACCATGCGTGAGCGCCGCTCGGGCCAGATCATCAACGTCAGCTCGATCGGGGTGCAGACCAACATGCCGCGCTTCTCGGCCTACGTCGCCTCGAAGTCGGCCCTCGATGCGTTCTCGCGCTGCATCGCTTCCGAGATCGTCGACGATGGCGTCCACGTCACCACGATCCACATGCCGCTCGTGCGCACACCGATGATCGCGCCGACCAAGATGTACGACAAGTTCCCGACGATCACCCCGGACGAGGCAGCGGGCATGCTCTGCGACGCGATCGTCTACCACCCGAAGCGGATCGCGACCCCGGTCGGCACGATGGGGCAGATCCTCTACGCGATCAACCCCAAGTCGATGGACTACATCCTCAACAGCGCCTACCACATGTTCCCCGACTCGACCGCGGCCAAGAAGGGCAAGAAGAAGCCCGCCGGCTCCGCTCCCGAGGGCCCAGGCAGCGAGCCCCAGGTCTACCCGGAGGACGAGCAGGCAACCGCCCGTCAGATCCTCTTCGCGAACCTGATGCGCGGCGTCCACTGGTAGGAGGCGCCGGGTTGTCCCCGGGCGACTTCTACAGAAGCGGGCGCTTGCGGACTTCGGAGATTGCCGACCAGCTGTCGTCGAAGGCGAGGGCCTGGGCAAAGCGCACGGTGCTCGGCGCCGGTGTGATCTCACGGCCGTCGAGGCGGCTCAGTCGGCGCGGCAGAATCGCGTCGGGCTCCCCGGCCTGATCGAAGGGCACCGCTGTGGGCGAGTCGGTCTGCACGTGTTCCATGATCCTCCCGAGTAGTTGGAACTTGCGGACCGGAATGTATGGCTCGTGGCAGACGTCACGCGGGGCATGGCACAAACGACGGCGCAAACTGGGCGTTTTTCGCGCATCGAGGCGCCGAGCCCCGTGGTCGGCGGGTGACCGCGAGGAGCCGGCTCACGGGAAGGCCGCGAGCGTGCCCTCGGGATCGGTGTGGCCGTTGCTGGCGGGGTCCATCGCGGCGGGCGCCGACTCGCGCCAGGGGCCGGGCTTGGGCCGCGTCTTGCCGCCCGGGAGGGCAAGGCGCACCAGCGTGCGCTGGACCATCCCGAACTGCTTGCCGAACGGGCCCGTGTTGTAGGGCAGGTCGTACTTCTCACAGATTGCCTTGACCCGGGGTGCGAGCTCCGCGTAACGGCTGGAAGGCAGGTCCGGGTAGAGGTGATGCTCAACCTGGAAGGAGAGGTTGCCGCTCATGAAGTGGAAGGCGGGGCTGCCGTCGATGTTGGCGGCGCCGATCAACTGGCGGACGTACCAGGCGCCCTTGGAGTCGTCGGCCTCCGCTTCCTCCTCGGTGAAGGTGTAGGTCTGGTCGGGGAAGTGACCGCAGAAGATGATCGCGTAGGTCCAGATGTTGCGGATCAGGTTGGCGACGAAGTTGGCCTTCAGCGTCCGCTTCCAGTACCTGCCGCTCAGCGCCGGGAAGGCGATGTAGTCCTTGACGATCTGGCGCCGGGCCTTGAGGCCGATCGCCTTCAGTTCGTCCTTGACCTGTTGCTTGGGCTTCTTGCCGGTCTTGACGGCATCGAAATCGAGATCGTGGAAGGCAACTCCCCACTCGAAGAAGGAGGCCAGCAGGATGTTGTAGAACGGCTGGAAGAGGAAGACCGGGTGCCACTTCTGGCTCGGATCGACGCGCATGATCTCGTAGCCGACGTCCTTGTCCTTGCCGATCACGTTGGTGTAGGTGTGGTGCACGTAGTTGTGGGAGTGCTTCCAGGCGGCGGCCGGTGAGGCGGTGTCCCAATCCCAGACGGAGGAGTGGATCTGGGGGTCGTTCATCCAGTCCCACTGACCGTGCATCACGTTGTGCCCGATCTCCATGTTCTCGATGATCTTCGCCGCGCTCAGGGTCAGCGTGCCGAGGATCAGGGCCGGCGTGTAGCGCGAGGCCATGAGCTCGATCCGGCCGATCGCCGCGAGGCGGCGATGGAACTGGACGATGTTGCGGATGTAGGTCGCATCGCTGTCGCCGAGATCCGCGTAGACGTCGTCGTGGATCTGCTGGAACTCCTCACCGATGGCGTCGATCTGTTCCCTGCTCAGGCGCTGGAGTGGGTTCTCGACGGTGTTCTCGGTGGGTCTCATGTGCGTGCTCCTGCCTGGTTGGTGTGCAAGTTCAAAGGTCGATCTCGACGTGGCCCTCGGGGGCGTTCACGCAAGTGCGGATCATCTCGCCGCTCTCGCCGTGCACCCGGCCCGTCCGCAGGTCCCGGACCTGGCCCTGTTCGAGCTTGCCGATGCAGGTGTGGCAGACGCCCATGCGACAGCCGAATGGCAGGTCGGCACCGGCCGCCTCGGCCGCTTCGAGAATCGGCGTGGTGCCGTCGCACTCGGTCTCGCACTCGGTGACGCGCAGGCGGATCGAGCCGCCGCTGCCGACCTCGGCAGTCTCGTCGCCGCCGATCAGCGGCTGGAAGCGCTCGATCTCCAACAGGGAGGTGTCGCCCTCTTCCTCCCAGCGCTCCTTGAACGCATTGATCATCTCCCGCGGCCCGGAGAGGAACGTCGGGCGCTCCTTCCAGTCGGGACAGAAGTCGTCCAGGTCGGCGGGCTTGATCCTTGCGTTGTCCTTGCTGTGGTGCTCGACCAGGTCGTAGTTACGGCGCGACTTGCGCAGGTCGCGGAGCCGCGCGCCGAAGATGAAGTCGTCTTCGTCATGACAGCAGTGCAGGTGACGGATCTCGGCGGGGGAGTCGCGCCGCGCGAGGTTGCGGATGTGGGACCAGATCGGCGTGATGCCGCTGCCGGCGCTGATCATCAGCAGCTTGTCGGGCACCGGATAGGGGATCTGGAAGGTGCCCTCGGCACCGCCCAGGTAGACCACGCTGCCGGCGTTCAGCTCGTTCGTGAACCACGGCGAGAGCTTGCCCTCATCCACCCGCTTGACCGTGATCGAAACGAGGCCGCGGGGGTGGTCGGGATCCGAGGTGAGTGTGTAGGCACGCCACTGGCGTACCCCGTTAACCTCGACGCCAATCCGCAGATACTGGCCAGGCCAGTGGCCCTGCCATGGGAAGAAGGGCTGGATCACCACGGTGCAGGCGTCCGCGGTCTCGGGCCGGACCTCCTCGATCCGCCCCTTCAGCTCGCGCGTGGACCATTCGGGATTGAGCAACTCGAGGTAGTCGTCGGGGAGGAGGGGCGTGGTGAGTGCCCGCGCGGCATTGAGCAGCCGGCGCTGCAACCTCGAAACATGAGGCTCTGCACCACTTTCGACTGCCATTCAATTCCCTCCTCCATCCCGATCCAGGGTTGACTATATGGGTCCGGGCGCCCCGCTCGCGCCGCTGTCGTCAGAGGAGTCCCTGGCTGTTTAGCCAGCTTTCGGTGCGGCGCATGCCTTCCGTGAGGTCGACGGATGGCTCGTAGCCGAGCAGCGTCCGGGCCTTCTCGATCGAGTACGTGCCGGCCCTCGCGAGGTAGCGCATCGACTCCCGGCTGATCTCGGTCGGGTTGCCGCTGACGGAGGCGATCGTCTCCGGCACGGTGACCAGTGCGAGGGCGGCCGCTGTGGGCAGGACACGGGGGCCCTTCCTGCCCAGCATCCGGTAGTAGTTGCCGAAGAATTCCTTCGTGCTGATGCCCACTCCGTCGGAGATCGTGAACACCTGGCCGCTGCCCTCCGGCCTGGTCCCGGCGAGCTGGACGCCGTCGGTGAGGTTGTCGATGTAGGCGGGGCTGAACACGCCCTTGCCCATCGCCGGCAGCAGGAACTGGTTCGACTTGATCGCCTCGACGATCAGGATCGTCCAGGGGCGCGAGCCGGGCCCGTAGACGTCGCCGGGCCGGATCACGGTCACCTCGATGCGACCGGCAGCGTGTGCCTGCAGCGCCACCTGCTCGGAGGCGATCTTGGTGTCTACGTAGACGCTGCCGTCGGGGCGCACGGGGTGCTCCTCGGTGACCCCGCCGGCCAGGACCGGGAAATCGACGTCGCTGAAGGCCCGGATCGAGGAGATGTGGACGAAGCGCGTGGCGCCCGCGGCCACGGCAGCGTCGATCACGTGCTTGGTGCCGAGCACGTTCACCCGCCAGCCGAAGTCCAGGGTGGCCGTGTTGGTGACCGCGGCCGCCGTGTGAAAGACCGTGTCGCAGCCCGCGGCCGCGCCCTCCCAGCCGCCGACGACCGTGATGTCGCCCGCGACGATCCCGCGCCCCTTGTCGGTCTGCATATCGAGACCGACGACCTCGACTCCCTCGGACTGCAGCCGGGTCGTGAGCGCCTGACCGATGAATCCGGCCGCGCCGGTGATGAGTGCCTTGTTCACGACGCGAGTACCTGTGCCGCTCGACTCAAATTCACGTTCGCCTCCCTGCCTCGCTACCTCTCCAATGTGGTGACCAATCTAGATGACTAGGACGGAGCGCCAGCGACGACTTCCGCTGACACGGCCGGCTCGCCGCGAATTGGGATTCCCTTGCTGTAGCGGGTCAGCATGAGAACGGCGCCCAGGACGGTGATCGGCACGAAGATCACCAGGCGGGCGACGAGCAGAAAGGAGACGGCGACGGCTCCCGTGGCCCCGATGGCCGCAGCGCCGAACAGGATCGCCGCGTCGAAGGTGCCCGCGTATCCGGGTCCACTCGGGATCAGCAGGAAGATGCCACCGAGCCCGACGAGATAGAGAGCCTCGAGGGGATGCATGTCGAGACCGATCGCCGCGCCAAGCAGCATCAGGTCCGCTGCCTCGAGCGTCCAGATCGCGATTGTCAGGACCAGCATCCGGCCGCCGTGGTGGCTTCGCAGATTGCTGCTGGCCGCAAGCAGCGGCACGATGAACTCCCGCGCTGTCCCGGAGTGGCCGAGGGCCCGCAGGACGACGACCCCGATGACGGCCCCGACCACGATGGCGCCGGCGGCGATCGCCGCGGTGGCGAAGCTGCTCAGGTCGGGAACGTCGATGCCGCTGAGCACCCCGTAGGCGAGGATCGCGTAGACGGTGATCAGGGTGATCGCGTCGAGCCCGCGCTCGGCGATGAGGACCCCGGTGGAGTCGCGCAGGCCGGTGCTCGTGTGCTTGGACATGTAGGCGATCCGCAGGCCATCCCCGCCGCGCAGCGGCAGCACGGTGTTGCCCATGAACCCCACCCCCATCAGGCCGTAGCACTCGCTGCGCGCCGGGTCGGTGCCGCTGTTGCGGAGCAGCGCCAGCCAGCGCTCCGAGCGCAGAGCCATGGCCACGGCGTAGAGACCGAGGCCGGCCGCCAGCAGGGCCCAGTCGGAGGCGCTGTCGGGCAACTGCGGGGCCTGCTGTTGGGAAGCCCAGAGGGCGATGCCACCGAGCGAGAGGATCGAGATTCCGATCGCCACGACCCGCAGGCGGCGTGAGCTTGAGCCTGACATCAGAGGTCAACATAGCGGCGCCTTCTCTCGCGTAGGGTTCGTCGGGATGGCCGACACGAGCGATCCCCAAGCACGCCGGCCCCGCAAGCATTGGGGCTGGGGCTACGCCGATCAGCAGCCGGACAAAGCAGGGCTCGAGGGTCTGGTCCCGCAGGTCCGGGAGCGACTCGGCTTCGCGGTGGACCGGGTCGAGGAGCCGGTTCCGATCGGGGCGATCGACATTGCCCCTTCGCGGCTCGGCCCTCCGGACTCCCTGCTCGATCTGATCACCGATGATCCGCGTGAGCGCCTGACCCACGCGATGGGTGCGGCGTACCGTGACGTGGTCCGTGGCTTCCGGGGCCGCTTCGAGCGCACCCCCGACCTCGTCGCCCGGCCTGCCGACGAGCAGGACGTACGGCGCGTGCTCGAGTGGTGTGAGGAGCGCCGCGTGGCGGTGATCCCCTACGGCGGCGGGACCAGCGTGGTCGGTGGTGTCGAACCGCGCGTCGGACACGGCTACCGCGGCACCCTGACTCTCGATCTCGGGGCGCTCGACCAGGTGCTCGACGTGGACGAGAGGTCGCTGTCGGCCCGCATCCAGGGCGGGGCGACCGGCCCTGGACTGGAGGCTCAGCTTGCAGAGCGCGGGCTGACCCTACGCCACTTCCCGCAGTCGTTCGAGTACTCGACGCTCGGCGGCTGGATCGCCACGCGGGCGGGCGGCCACTTCGCGACGCTCTACACGCACATCGATGACCTGGTCGAGTCGGTGCGCGCGCTGACGCCGCGCGGCGAGTGGGAGAGTCGGCGACTGCCCGGGTCCGGCGCCGGACCCAGCCCGGACCGGATGTTGATCGGCTCCGAGGGAATCCTCGGGCTGATCACCGAGGCCTGGGTCAAGGTTCGCCGCCGACCGCAGCACAAGCTCTCCTGTGGCGTCGAGTTCGGCGATTTTCACGAGGCGGTCGAGGCGGTCCGCATCCTCAGCCAGGCGGATCTGAACCCCTCGAACCTCCGCCTGCTCGACCCGCTGGAGGCCCTGACCACCGGGGCGGGGGACGGCAGCAGCGCTCTGTTGATTCTCGGCTTCGAGAGTGCCTTCGGGCCCGTGGACGACCGGATGAAGCAGGCCCGCGACTGCGCCGAGCAGCTCGGGGGCAGGGCCGGCGAGACGAAGGGCGGGCGCCGCGAGTCCTCGGCCGCCGCCGATCCCGTCAATGTCTGGCGCAGCGCCTTCCTCGGCGCGCCCTATCTACGGGACTCGCTCGTCTCGCTCGGCGTCTTGAGCGAGACGTTCGAGACGGCGGTCACCTGGGATCGCTTCCGCGAGTTCCACGGGGTGCTGATGGAGACCGCCCGGCGGGCCGTGGCCGACGTGAGCGGCGGCCCGGCGGACGGGCCGGGAGCGCCGCGCGTGAGTTGCCGCTTCACGCACGTCTATCCGGATGGGCCGGCGCCCTATTTCACGATCCTGGCTCCCGCCCGGCGGGGCTCCGAGGTCGAGCAGTGGGACGAGATCAAGGCAGCGGTCTCGGAGGCGCTGATCTCGGCCGGCGGCACGATCACCCACCACCACGCGGTGGGCCGCGACCATCGCCCCTGGTACGACCTGCAGCGTCCCGAGCCCTTCGCCGAGGCCCTGACCGCCGCCAAGGCCGCTGTCGACCCGGCCGGCCTGCTCAACCCGGGCGTGCTGATCGACCCGCAGCGTTGAGGGGGGCGAAAGACGGCCTGTCGCGCACTTGACGGGGTTATGACCCCGTCAAGTCAGCGACAGTGGCAGGCGCGGGCATGGACGCTTGCCCGCAAGCAGCACTGGGTCGTTGCGCACGCTCAACTTCTCGAACTCGGCGCGACGCCAGAGGCGGTTCGCCACAGGTTGCGCTGCGGCCGCCTTCACTGCATCTATCGCGGGGTCTACGTCGTCGGTCGGCCCGACCCCGGCAGGTTGGGCAGGCTCATGGCCGCCGTCCTGGCCGCAGGCGAGGGTTCGGTGTTGAGTCACTGGAGCGCCGCCGCCCTCTGGGACCTGATCCAGCGTTCGCCGAGCGTGGTCGAGGTCTCGGTCTCTGGCTCTGGAGGACGGTTGCGCCGCCGCGGGCTCATGGTCCATGCTCGTCGCCCCGCCCTCCTCGCCACCGGCACCACGCTTCGCGAACGCATCCCGGTGACCGCCCCCGCTCAGACGATCATCGACCTGGCCCTCCGCCTCGATGACGCTGCCCTCAACCGGATGATCAGCGAGGGCGACAAGCGGAAGCTGCTTACCCCGGACTCACTGCGCGCCGCGTGCGTCGCCCAGCCGCGGCGCCGTGGCGCCGCGCGCGTCCGGGACGAGCTCGACAAACACACCTTCCGGCTCACCGACTCGCGCCTCGAGCAGCTCTTCGTGCCACTTGCTGTTGAGGCCGGCCTGCCCGTGCCCGAGACCCGGCGCCGCGTCAACAGCCACAGGGTCGATTTCTGGTGGCCTAACCTCGGGCTTGTCGTGGAGACCGATGGGCTCACCTATCACCGCCTCCCCGCCCAGCAGACGAACGATCTAATCCGGGATCAGACCCACGCCGCGGCGGGACTGCGCAGCCTGCGCTTCAGCCACTGGCAGATCCGCCACGACCCGGGCCACGTCCGGACCATCCTCCGCGCGGTGGCAGCTCAGGCTCTCCGGTAGGTTTCCTGGCTGACTGGCCAAGTGGGCCAACTTTGCTGAGGAGGACGAGTGGACCTGACCCTGACCGCCGACGAGGAGGCCTTCCGCGACGAGGTGCGAACCTGGCTCGCGGACAACAATCCCGGCCCCGAGCCCGACGGCGACGACTCGGCCAAGTTCGAGTTCCAGCGCACCTGGCAGCGCACGATGCACGACGCCGGCTGGGCCGGAGTCGCCTGGCCCAAGGAGTACGGCGGACGCGGGGCGAGCCTGCTCGAGCAGACGATCTTCTACGCCGAGATGGCGCGGGCCAAGGTGCCGAGGCCGGCCAACATCCTCGGGCTCGTGATGGGCGGCCCCGTGGTCATGGCGCACGGCGACGAGAGCCAGAAGGAGCGCTTTCTGGAGCCGATCCTCTCGGCTGAGGAGATCTGGTGCCAGGGCTTCTCCGAGCCTGAGTCCGGATCCGACCTCGCCTCGCTCAAGACCAAGGCGGTAAAGGTCGAGGGCGGCTGGGAGGTCACGGGCCAGAAAGTGTGGACCACACTTGGCCACATCGCCAAGTGGTGCATGCTGGTCGCCCGCTCGGACTTCGACGCTCCCAAGCACAAGGGGCTGACCTATTTCATCTGCGACATGGAACAGGACGGCATCGAGGTCCGTCCACTGGTCCAGATCACCGGCGAGGCCGAGTTCAACGAGGTCTTCTTCGAGGGCGCTTTCGTCCCCGACGAGAACGTGATGGGCGGTGTCGGCAACGGCTGGATGGTGGCGATCACCACGCTGATGAACGAGCGCGCGGGCCTCGGTGCCTCGGCCGCCGTCGGCCTGCAGAACGACCTCGAGAACCTGATCGAGCTGATCAACGAGCGTGGTCTGGGATCCGACCCGATCCTGCGCCAGAAGATCGCGGCGCTGAAGATGGGCACCGAGGCGCTGAGTCTGGGCGCGATGCGCAGCCTCAGCCAGCAGATCAAGACCGGCATCCCGGGCCCAGAGGGCTCGGTCGCCAAGCTGCAGTGGGGTTCGATCAACCAGGAGATGACGGAGCTGGCGACCGAGATCCTCGGACCCGCGGCCCTCGGTAAGGACTCCGACTGGGGTTACAAGATGCTGCGCTCGCGAGCGAACTCGATCGAGGGCGGTACCTCCGAGGTACTCAAGAACATCATCGCCGAGCGTGTGCTCGGCCTGCCGAAGCTGCGATAGCGGGCCAGGCACCTACAGGAGGCTGAGACATGAACTTTGGATTCAACGACGAGCAGCAGGAGATCAAGGCGACCGCGAAGAGCTTCGCGCAGTCCCGGTTCAAACCGGACGTCGTGCGCAAGCAGGTCGAGTCCGAGCCGGGTGGCTTCGACGAAGCGGTCTGGAAGGAGCTCAGCGAGCTCGGCTGGGCCGGGATCGCGGTTTCGGAGGAGCACGGTGGTCAGGGCCTCGGCATGGTGGAGCTGGTGATCCTCTGTGAGGAGCTCGGCTATGCAGTCGCGCCGACTCCCTTCCTCGCCAACGCGTGCGCCGGACTGGCGCTCGAGTGGGCCGGCAGCGACGAGCAGAAGGCCGCCCACCTCGGCGGCATCGCGACCGGCGAGGCGCGGGGCGCGGTCGGCAGTCCCGATGTGTTCCTCGACGCCGAGGGTGCGGCCGTACCGATCGTCTTCGACGAGGACGGCGCCCGGATTCTCGACCCGAACTCGGTCACCTTCGACAAGCTCGACCTGATCGACGAGACGCGTGGCTACTCGGAGCCCTCCTCCGTGGACGGTGAGGCGCTGACGGGAGATCTCGACGCCGCTTCCGGCCGGATGTCCGTCGCGGTTGCGGCCGAGCTGACCGGAATCGCTCAGCGAGCCATGGACATGGCCGTGGAGTACGCCAAGGAGCGGCACCAGTTCGAGCGCCCGATCGGGGCCTACCAGGCGGTCTCGCATCGCTGTGCGGACATGCTCTACGCCGTTGAGGAGGCGCGCTCGCTCACCTACTACGCGGCCTGGGCCGCGGACGAGGAACCGGACTCCCTGGCCCTGGCGGCCTCGATGGCGAAGGCGCGTGCCGCCGACGCCGCCTGGGAGGTCGCCAAGAGTTCGATCCAGGTCCACGGCGGGATCGGGTTCACCTGGGAGCACGACCTGCACTTCCTGCTCAAGCGCGCTCGCGCGAGCGGGCAGCTGTTCGGTTCGTCCTCCGCGCACCGCGAGCGGGTTGCCGGTCTCATCGGAATGGCGGCCTAGCGAACCCGCCGTCAGTCGCCGACGACTTCGAGGTCTGAGGCGAGATGGACCCTGCCGTCTATGCGGTACTCGACGTCCACTGTCTCGTGCTTGTTGTAGGAGCCGAAGAGCCCGACGTACATGGTCAGCCAGCGCCAGCGCGGCAGCTTGCCCTCCTTGACGATCGGCTCGTGGAACAGGATTCCGTCGCCGTCGAAGCTGTAGTCCTCGCCGTTGTCCTGCTCGACGCCGTTGATGTAGACGCGGATCGGCTCCTGAGCGCCCTTCGGCAGCGGCACCCGGCGACCGACCTCGACCCCGTCGCCGTCCGTCTTGCCGTGGCCGCGCCCGGGTTTCTCAGCCATTGGCCTATTCTCGCAACGTGTTGGCGATCGCGTCGTAGGCATCCTCACCCGAGTCGGGTTCCAGGGGCCGCTTGAACGCACCGCCGCTGTAGGCGACGATGTTGCCGTCACCCATCAGATCCAAGCCCGCCTCCCGGCGCCGGAAGATACGGCCGGCAGAGAGCTCCAGGCGCGCTTTGACGCGGTCACCGGGTTCGAACGTGCGTAGCGCGCTCACCTCCGGCAGGGTGCCTTCCTCGCGGATCGAGGTCACATGCGCGCGCAGCGCCACGATCGCCTCGTCGAGCCGTTCGAAGCGCTCCCGGCTCACGGCTGGTCCGTTGCGAACTGTGAGGGTGAATCTGGTCATGGGTGTTAATCGGCGGTCGTCAGGGCGAGGCTACCTGTAGGTTGGCGGGCCGTGATCCGCCGACCGAGACCTCGCATCGCCCTGGCGGGAGCTTTTTGCGCCGGGCTGCTGGCCGTTGCCGGATGCGGCGACGACGACCCGCCGGCCGCCGGCCCTCCGCCCTCCGCCGCGGAGGTCTTCATGGCCGAGGCGAGCCGCAGCTGCTCGGACGGGGTTCAGGAGGCGGTCGCCCTGCCGCTGCCTGCGGACACCAGCGAGATTGCCGTCGACGCCCAGTCCCGAGCCGAGATCCTCGACCGGGTCTACGACGGGATCCTGGCGACCCCCCGGCCTCCGGAGCAGGAGGAGGATGTCGCCGCCTACCTCGAGGATCTGAAGGGTGATGTCGCGCTACTCAGGCGGATCCGCGACGAAGCCGCAGCCGACCAGGACACCGCGGGCCTACAGGCTCAGGTCGACGAGTCCACCGGAGCCCTGGCCCTGCGACTCAACCTAGAAGACTGCGCTGCCCTCGCAAACGCAATAGCCCGCACCCCTTAGACATTCCCTGACGAGCCCGGGAGGCTAGGCGCCGCGGCGACTCTTGATGGGCCGCCTGGCCGGCGGGCCGACGATCTTATCCTCGCCCTCACGGTCCGCCATCTGCACGTACTCGAGGTCGCGGGCACCGGTGTAGATCTGGCGCGGCCGGGCGATCTTCTGCTCGCTGTCGCCGTTCATCTCCATCCATTGGGCGATCCAGCCGGCGGTCCGCGGGATCGCGAAGATCACCGTGAACATCTCGTTCGGGATGCCGAGCGCCTCGTAGATGAGGCCCGAGTAGAAGTCGACGTTCGGGTAGAGCTTGCGTTCGGTGAAGAACTCGTCGTCGAGCGCCTGCTTCTCCAGTTCGGCGGCGATCTTGACGAGCGGGTTATCGAGCCCGACCACGTCGAGTACCTCGTCGACGTGCTTTTTGATGATCCGCGCCCGCGGGTCGTAGTTCTTGTAGACCCGGTGGCCGAAGCCCATCAGCTTCTCCTCGCGATTCTTGACGCCCTCGAGGAAGTCCGGAATGTTCTCGACCTTTTCGATCCGGCGCAGCATCCGCAGAACCGCCTCGTTGGCGCCGCCGTGCAGCGGCCCGTACAGGGCGGCCACTCCGGCCGCTACCGACGAGTAGGGATCCACCTGGGAGGAGCCGACCGCGCGCACTGCGCTCGTCGAGCAGTTCTGCTCGTGATCGGCATGCAGGATGAAGAGGACATCGAGGGCCCGCTCGAGTCGCGGATCCGGATCGTACTTGAGCTCGGTCATCTTCCGCATCATCCCGAGGAAGTTGCCGGAGTAGGAGAGATCGTTGTCCGGGTAGTTGTACGGCAGGCCGAGGCTGTGCCGGTAGGAGAACGCGGCCAGCGTCGGCATCTTCGCGATCAGCCGGATCGCCGCCATGTATCGCTCGAACTCGTTGTCGATCTTGTTCGCCTGCGGGTAGTAGGTGGACATCGCGCCGACCGTCGAGAGCAGCATCCCCATCGGGTGCGCGTCGTAGCGGAAGCCCTCAAGCATCGTCTTGATGTCCTCGTGGACGAACGTGTGGTGGGTGATGTCGTAGGTCCAGCGCTCGAGCTGCGGATCGGTCGGCAGCTCGCCGAAGATGAGCAGGTAGGCCACCTCGAGATAGGTCGAGTGCTCGCAGAGCTCCTCGATCGTGTAGCCACGGTGTTGGAGGACGCCCGCCTCTCCATCGATGTAGGTGATCGCGGAGCGGCAGGCGGCCGTGTTGGTGAAGGCGGGGTCGTAGGTCATCATCCCGAAGTCGTCCTCGTTGACCTTGATCTGGCGCAGATCCATGGCCTTGATCGTGTCGTCAGTGACGTCGACCTCGTAGCTCTGGCCGGTCCTGTTGTCGGTGATCGACAGCGTGTCCTTGGTCTCGCTCATATCTCGGGGATCCTCCTCGAAGCCTGTCTCGTGGCCGCGTATGTGAAGTTTCGGGAAGAGGCAGTATCCCAATCCCGGCTTCCCGGCACCCCGGCGGCCTCCCGGCAGGCCCCGACAGGGCTCGCTCGCCGCAGTTGTCAGCCGGCGACGGGGCTCTCGTCGAAGTGGGTCAGGGCCTTGAACTCGGCCAGGCGCTCGTCGATCTCGGAGTGCTCGAGGGCGCGGACGCGCTCGGTACCGAAGTTCTCGACGTTGAAGGAGGCCATCACCGAGCCAAAGGCCATCGCGCGCCGGAGATCCTCGGTGGTGGGATCGTCGGCGCCGGCGGAGTCGAGATATCCCAGAAAGCCGCCTGCGAAGCTGTCGCCCGCACCCGTCGGGTCGGCGACATCCTCGATCAGGAGGCCCGGGATCGCAAAGCAGTCCGCTGCGCTGAACAAAGCGGCACCGTACTCGCCGCGCTTGGCGACCACGATCTCCGGCCCCAGCTCGCGGATCGCGCGCGCCGCACGGGCGAGGTTGGACTCACCGGTGAGCTGTCGCAGCTCGGCGTCGTTGAGCAGCAGACAGTCGACTTCGGAGATCGCGGCCTCGAGCGAGTCCTTGGCCGTCTCGATCCAGAGGTTCATCGAGTCGAGGGCGACGAACTTGGCCCCGCTTGCCTCGGCGCGAACCGTGCGCTGCAGATCCGGCTGGATGTTGCCGAGGAAGAGCACCTCGGATGCGCGACCCGCCTCCGAGAGCTCGGGCTCGAACTCGGCGAACACGTTGAGCTGAGTGTCGTCGGTATGAGCGACGTTGAGGTCGTGTTCGTAGTGGCCCTGCCAGAAGAAGGTCTCGCCACCGGCGACATGGTGGATGTCGCCGGTCTCGATGCCACGGCTCTCGAGCACCGCGAACTCATCGGGACCGAAATCGTCGCCGACCGGGCCCACCACCCGGACATCGGTGAAGAAACTCGCAGCGAGCGCGAAGTGGACGGCGGAGCCGCCCAGCATCTTCTCCCGCTCCCCGAAAGGGGTCTTGACTGCATCGAACGCGATTGAACCTACGACTGTGAGTGACATCGTCGCGGCACTCTGGCACACGAGCGCGCGGTCCGGAGCCGGGTGGCCCGCTACGCGCTCGTCGGTCGCGTTGCCTCGGCCTCGGGGTCGAGCAACTGGGCGAGGAGCTCCCCGCGGGTCCGGACGCCGACCCGGTCGAACACGTTCTCCAGGTGCCGCTTGACAGTGCTGGGGCTGATCGCCAGCTCGCGGGCGATCGCCGCGTTGGTCTTGCCCCGCGCCAGCAGGCCGACCACCTCCGCCTGGCGGACAGTGATGCCGAGCGACGCGGCGAGCTCGACGGCATCGAGTCCCGCTCGGCGGTCCTCCTCGCGCTCCTGGCTGCGCTCGTCGAAGGTGACGAGGAGCAGGCCGGCGCCATGGCGCCGGCCTGCGTTGCGGACCTCGGCGAGGAGGTCGTCCTGGCTCCGCGGGGGCGCGCCGCCGAGCATCCTGGTTCGCACGAGGTCGAGCTGCCCGTGCCCGCACCACACGGGCGCCGACATCCGTCGGTACTCGTTGACGGCCCGGCCCAACAGAAGCTCGGCCTCTGCGTGGTCACCGCGCAACGCGGCAAGGCGGCCCAGGGCGTGGTCCACGGTGCCCCAGAGGCTGACGCTGGTCGAGGAGATGAGCCCGGCGTAGGGCGCGAGCATGTCCGACAGGAGCTCCGCATGCTCGATCTGCTCGAGCTCGGCGACGGCATGGGCGTAGGTGGTGATCGCGGGCAGCCAGACCGGATCGATTGGCAGCTCCGAGAAGTGACTCACCGCATCGACATCGACCGCCGCGCGGCCCGCGTCCCGCTCCCCGGCCAAAGCATGGGCGAGGGCGAGCAGCGAGCGGAAGGCCGGTAGCCCCGGGTGATTTTCGAGGGCCTCGATGAGGATCGGCAGCAGCTCCGGGAGCCGGCCCTGCTGCCAGCGGATGCTCGCGATCTGGCTTGCGAAGAAGGCCAGGGCATCCGGCTGGCTTCCCTGCCGGCCCAGCTCGAGGCCCTCCCCGGCCAGTGCCTCGGCCTCTTCCAGGCGGCCGCGCATCGCGACCCGCAGCGACTCCCCGCAGGCGCTCAGCCAGAGCGCGGTGCTGTCGCCCAGCCGCTCGGCGATCCTCGTCTGCGCGAGCAGGTTGCGGGCGGCGCCCTCGACGTCGCCGACCTCGATCTGGGCGACGCCCTGCCAGTGCAGCCCGTGAAACAGGTCGAGCGGTTCGTCGAGGCGCGAGGAGATCGAGATGCTTTCTCCGGCGTCGGAGATCCGCTGGCGCGCATCGTCCGGACTCCAGCACGCAATCAGGCGGCGCAGCAGGACGCGCGAGAGGATCAGCTCATCGCCGGCCGCACGGGCGGCGGCCAGGGCGTCATCGGCCAGCGCCCGCCGCCGCTCGCGATGGTGCGCGAAGAAGGTGAGCTCGAGGGCGAGCTGGGCGAGGAGCAGGGCGCGCTGCGGACTCTTGGGATCGATCCGCTCGAGCGCGAGCTCGAGCAGCGCCACACGCTCCTGGTCGTGCTCCCCGATCGAGCTCACGAAGCCGCGGTTGTTCGCCAGGGCAGCATCGACGAGCTGGTCGAGCTGGCCCGTCTCCGCCGCCAGTCTCGAGGCCTCGAGGAGGATCTCCCGAAAGCGTGGATCGCCGCTGAAGCGGAGCGCGGTGCCAAGCCCGGTCAGCATGGCGCAGCGCTCCGCCGCCGGCTCCTCCGCGCTGCCGGGTCGCAACTCGAGAGCACGTTCGAACCAGCCCGCGGCCTCCTGGTGGTCAAGCTTCAAGAGGGCCTGCTCGGCCGCGTCCGCTGCATAGCGCGAGGCACGCTCCGCGTCGGCAGGCTCGGCCGCGGACCAGTGGTGAGCGAGCTGGGCGACGGGCACCGTTGCAGGGTCGAGCTCTTCGAGGGCAACTCCCACCCTCCGGTGGACCCGGCCACGGAACCCGGGCCCCGCCTCCTGGTAGAGGCTGCGTGCGACGATCGAGTGGGTGAAGGTGAAGCGGCCGTTGCCCTCCGGCACGACCAATCCCGCCCGCACACCGAGCTCGAGTGACTCATGTACCGCGGTCGGGTCCGCGTCGAGCGCGAGGGCGAGGATTCCCGGATCGAAGGAGCGGCCGACGACGGCGCCGCCGCTCAGGTGTTCGTAGGCGCGCTCGCCGAGTGCGTGCGTGCGGGCGGCGATCAGCATCTGCAGGGACGGGGGCGCCTCGGCCGTTGGCGCGGAGGCCAGGAAGGCTTCTGGCACGAACCGGCCGGCTCGCAGCAACTCGCAGGCGAACAGCGAGTTGCCCGCCGTCTCCGCGAGCGTGCTCTCGGCCGCGCGCTGCAGGTCGGCAGAGTCGATCGAGTCGCCACAGAAGGCGGCGATCCCGTGGAGGGCCCGAAGATCGAGGCCGCCGAGCTCGGTGTGCCGGGCGCCGCCAAGCTCACGCAGGCGGGAGACGGCCGCGGCCGGTTCGCCCGCGGGATCGAGCGCGGTCGGTCGGTAGGTGCCGAGGACCATCAGGTTCAGCGGGACCGGCACCCGGCAGATGTGCTCGAGCAGCAGCAGGGAGCCGGTACCCCAGGCATGGAGGTCCTCGCAGATGACCAGCATCGGCGCGTGTGCCGACAGTGCCTCCAGCTCCTCGACGACGGAGCGGAACAGCACGGCCCGCTCGTCTCCGAGACCGCCGGACGGTCGACGGACCTGCTCGGAGCCGCCGCCGGTGAGCATGCGGCCAAAGCGGGATCCGGCCAACCTCCCGGCGCCGGCCTCCTCACGTGCGATCACCTGACCCGCAAGCTCCGCGAACGGTGCGTAGGGAGGGGAGCCGGGCCCTCCCGCACCGGCGTGCAGAACCAGCCCTCCCGCCCGGCGCACCTCCCGGCCGGCCTCGGCCGCCAGGCGCGTCTTGCCGGCGCCGGGCTCGCCCGCGATCAGATGCACGCGCAGACCACCACCAGCGGTGCCTCTCCAGCCCATCGCCAGTTCGACCAGCTCCTCCTCGCGCCCGAGCAGCGGCCACGGTCGCTCGATCGAGGAGGTGACCGGGTCCGGCAGCGCGGCGAGGCCCGATGCCGGCTCACCCGGACCGTGCCAGGTGAGCTCAGCCGCGGTACGACCGTCTTGGGGGCGGCTCGCCACCCAGTGCTGGTCGGCCGCTTTGACCACCTGTGCTTCGGCGAGGACCACGCCGGGCCCGGCCAGGGCGGCGAGGCCGCCGGCGGCCTCCGCGCCATCCGGCGAGGGGGCGATGCCGATACCGCCACCCGCGGGTGGGCCGTCCCCGATCCAGTTGCGCATCTCCAGCGCAGCCCGCACGGCAGAGCCCGCGTCGGGGAGCCGCAAGCGCAAGTCTCCGTCGATGAGCTCACAGTCCGGAAACTGCGTCGTCGCGGCCCGCCTCAGCCAACGCGACGGCCGATTGAAGGCCACTCCGAATGACCCGGTACTCAAGTTCACGAGTCCCCTTGGTTGCTACGTGCAGATTTATCCTAATCGGAGTTCGCGGTAGTGAACAAAGTGCCAGCGCAGCGAGGCCGGGCGCGGTGAGGAGTCCGGCCCTGTAGCCTGCGTGTTGCTCGAGGTCACGCTCACCATCGTCTCGCAGGGCTTGCGTTGCCCGGACGACGGCAGGAGCTGACGGAGCGTCGCTCGCGCGACGTAACCCCTCTCGGGCCCCACCGACCCACCACGCCCACGAAGGGACCCCATCCCATGAGCAATGCTTTCCGCGATCTCGGTCTCAAAGATGAGATCTGCACCGCCCTCGACGAACTCGGCTACGAGGAGCCGTCCCCGATCCAGGAGCAGGCGATCCCCGTCCTCCTCGGCGGCCAGGACATCATCGGCCAGGCCCAGACGGGCACCGGCAAGACCGCTGCCTTCGGTCTGCCGCTGCTGCAGCACCTCGACCCCACAGACGACTCCACCCAGGCGATCGTTCTGACGCCGACCCGCGAGCTCTGCATCCAGGTCACCCAGGCCCTGCGTTCCTATGCCGAGCACATGGAGGTCAACGTCGTCGCCGTATTCGGCGGGACCTCGGTCCGCGAACAGGCGGCCCGGGTCCGCTATGGCGCACATGTCGTCGTCGCCACCGTCGGCCGGATGAAGGACCTGATCGGGCGCGGTTCGCTGAACCTCAACTCGGCCCGCTACGTCGTCCTCGACGAGGCCGACGAGATGCTCGACCTCGGTTTCATCGAGGACGTCGAGAAGATCCTGCGGATGTGCCCCAACGGCCGCCAGACCATGCTCTTCAGCGCCACGATGCCACCCCCGATCGCCCGCCTCGCCGAGACCTACATGTACAACCCCGAGACGATCTCGATCACGCCGAAGAAGCTGACGGTCGATGCGATCGAGCAGGCCTACGTGCTGGTCGATGAGAAGTCGAAGACCGACAAGCTGATCGAGATCCTCCGTGAGGAGGAGCCCGAGCAGGCGATCGTCTTCTGCCGGACCAAGATCGGCACCTCGCGCCTCGACAAGCGCCTCCGCGACAAGGGTTTCCAGGTCAAAGCGCTGCATGGCGATCTCAGCCAGGGCCAGCGTGACGGCGTGATGATCTCCTTCAAGGAGCACAAGTCGCCGCTTCTGGTTGCCACTGACGTGGCCGCCCGCGGGCTCGACATCGAGCACGTGACCCACGTCATCAACTTCGATCTGCCCAACAACAGTGAGATCTACGTGCACCGGATCGGCCGTACCGGTCGCGTCGGCCGTACTGGTCGCGCGATCACGCTCGTAACGCCGAAGCAGAAGGGCGACCTCGAGCAGTACGAACGCGAGTTGAAGATCTCGATCGGCGAGTGGGAACGTCCCGACGAGCGGATCGAGCACGCTCCGCGACCACGCCGCCGCGATCACTCCAAGGACGTCGATCAGAGTAAGCAGGCCAAGGAACCGAAGGCCGAGGCCAGCGTGGCCCGCGAGGATGATCTCGAGGACCGCGACCACGGCGAGGAGCGGGCACCCGCCGAGAGCTCCAACGGCTCCGGCGGCAACGGCTCGCGGGAATCGAGCGGCGGAGACGATTCCGGCGGCTCGAGCGGCCACACCAAGCTGTTCATCAACCGGGGCAGCCGCAGCGGCATCGAGGAGGCGGACATTGAGTTCGCCCTGATCGAGGGCGCCGTGATCCCGGAGGAGTCAATCTTCGACATCCGCATCCTCGAGCGGTTCACGTTTATCGACCTCGATTCAGAGCACGCCGACCGGGCCCTTGAGCGCCTTCACGACACCAAGCTCAAGGGCAAGCAGATCCGCGTCGAATACGCCAAGGACTGAAACGCGCGGCCCGGCGCGGGAGGCCCCGGAATGCGTTGGTTCCACCGCTTTTCCGGCGCCCTGCGCGACCACCCAGGGGCGGTCGCGGTCGCGATCTCGGCCGTTCTCAGCGCGATCTATCTCCTCTGGCAGCCGCAGACGCTCGATCTCTCCGCGCAGACTTTCCGCGCTGATCTGTGGGATCGCGAAGGCTGGGTGATCTGGAGCCCGGGTTGGTACTCGGGCCACGCGATCCCCGGTTACAGCCTGCTCTATCCGCCGCTCGGGGCCTGGCTGGGGCCCGCTCTGGTGGGGGCGCTTTCGGCGGTTGCCTCCGCGGCGCTCTTCGCTCGAGTTGCCCGGCGGGCATTCGGTGAGCGTGCCTGGCTGGGCGTGATCTGGTTCGGCTTTGCCTCGGTGGTCGCCCTCTACGGCGGCCGCATCACTTTCGCCCTCGGCCTGGCCGTTGGACTGGCGGCGGTGCTGGCGGTACAGAGGCGCCGCTCCGGATGGGCTGCGGCAGGGGGCCTCGTGACGGTCGCCGCAAGCCCGGTCGCCGGCCTCTACCTGCTGATCGCATGCGCCGCAGTGCTCGCCGACTGGCTCACAACGCAAGCGCGGCCGTCCGTGCACCGGGCGGCGGCGAGCGCCGCCGCGGCCGCTGCGCTGGGCCTGGGGCTGATGGGGCTCGCGTTCCCGACTGACGGCTTTCAGCCCTTCGCCTTCTCGGCCTTCGTCTGGATTCCCCTCGCGGCGCTCGCCGTCGGAGTGCTGGCCGGCTCGGGGCAGCCCGTCCTGCGCTGGGCAGCCGGCATCTATCTGGCGGTCGCGGTCCTCGCACTTGTGATCGATTCGCCGCTCGGGGGCAACGTCGTCCGCCTCGGGGCAACCTTCGCCGGACCGCTGCTCGCCATCCTGCTTATCGGCCGCCGACCGGTACTGCTCGCGATCGTCGCCCTGCCGCTGCTCTGGTGGCAGTGGACCGCGACTGTGCGCGACATCGCAGCCGCCTCCGGCGATCCCTCGACCGAGGCCGCCTACTACGCGCCGCTCCTGGAGGAGCTCGGACGCCGCGCGGGTGAGGAGCCGATCCGTGTCGAGGTGCCACCGACACGCAACCGCTGGGAGTCGGTCCACGTCGCCGAGCGCTTCCCGCTCGCGCGCGGCTGGCTGCGGCAGTTGGAGTCGGAGGACTTCGACCTGTTCGACGCCGATGTGCTCGAGCCGGATGCGTACGCATCCTGGTTGCGGTCACATGGCGTCTCCTACGTCGCGGTCTCCGACGCCGATCCCGATTACCTCGCCGAGAGCGAGCTGCAGACGATCGACTCTGGGGTCAGCGGCCTCAAGCAGGTCTGGAGCGGTGAGCACTGGCGCCTGTACCGCTACGGCGAGGAGCCGGGCGGCGCGCTCGTCTCGGGTCCCGGCGAACTGCTCGCGGTCGAGCCGGACGGATTCACCGTGCGCATCGAGGGTCTTGCCGTGGAACTCGCGCTTGGCTATTCACCGTACTTCGAGGTCGTCGAGGGGTCCGCATGCGTCGAGCGCATCGAGCGGCCTGGACCGGACATGACCCGGGTGACCGTGCCGGCGGGGCCCGGACCGGGCGAGGTCGGGTACGAGCAGACGGTCCGGGTCGAGGCGCGGTTCTCGCTCGCGGGCGTCCTGGGCCGCGACCGATCCTGCTCGGGCTGACTCAGCTCAGGTCGCCCAGGTCGCTCAGGTCGCTCGGGCCTCTTGGAGCCCGAACAGGCGCTCGAGCTCGGCGATCGTCTCGGCGGTGTCGCGATGCAGCAGCGCCATCATGCCGACCGCCTCCGCACCGGCGACGTTCTCGCGCAGGTCATCGACGAACACGCAGTCCGCCGCTGGAACCCCGAGCCGCTCGGCGCCCAGCTGGTAGATCTCGGGCTGCGGCTTGTGCAGGCCGACATCGCCGGAGATCACGGTCGCGTCGAAGATCTCCATCGGCGCCCGGTCGTAGATCCCCGTGCCCCAGGAGTTGGAGATCAGCCCGGTCGGGGTGCCGGCCGCGCGCACCGCTTTCACCGCCGTGATCATCCGCTCGTCGGGACCGAGGCCGGCAAACAGGCGGCTGATCAGATCCTCCGGCGCGACACCGAGCATCGCGCCGAAACCGGCTTCGAAGTCGGGATCGCTGACCTCGCCCTTCTCCAGCGAGCGCAGCATCTGCAGGCCCTCACCGTCGTCGCGGAAGGTGTCCTTGATCGAGCCGGGGTCGAGGCCCTCGGTCTCGCAGAAGGCCTGAAAGGAGACCCAGATGTTGGAGGTGAGCACGCCGCCGAAATCGACGAGCAGGCCGCCTGGTTTGGTTTCAGCCACGGAGGGACTCATACCACCGCCGGCGACCAATAGGCTTGGCCGGATGGCAGAGGCTGCAGAGACGGCGGCGCCCGACGGGATCGATCGGGCCGGTGTGGAAGGCTGGTTCGAGGCCAACGTCGAGGGCGTTCAGTTGCCACTCGCCTTCGAGATGATCGCCGGCGGGCGCTCCAACCTGACCTACTCGGTAACCGACGCGGGCGGCCGTCGCTGGGCGCTGCGTCGCCCGCCGCTCGGCAAGCGGCTGGGCTCCGCCCATGACATGGGCCGTGAGCACAAGGTTGTCTCTGCCCTCGCCTCGACCGCGGTCCCCGTGCCACCTCTCGCCGGCTTCTGCGAGGACGAGAGCGTCAACGAGGCTCCCTTCTACGTAATGGAGTTCCTGTCGGGCCCGGTCCTGCGCAGCCGTGAGGACGCCGACACCTTCCCCGAGGATGAGCGCCAGGCGATCGGCGAGCGGGTCGTGGACACGCTGGTCACCATCCATGATGTCGATCCGGATCAGGCCGGTCTCGGGGACCTGGGGAGGAAGACCGATTTCGTTGCCCGCACCCTGCACCGCTGGCTGGGCCAGTGGGAGAAGCAGAAGACGCGGGAGTTCCCGCTCGTCAACGAGGTCCACGACCGGCTCATCGCGCGGATCCCGGCACAGGGCCCGGCCACCATCGTGCACGGCGACTATCGCCTCGACAACATGATTCTCGAGCCCGGCGGCGAGGTGGCCGCGGTCGTGGACTGGGAGCTGTGCACGCTCGGTGACCCGCTCGCCGATGTCGGCCTGCTGCTCGTCTACTGGGCCGAGGACGGTGACGAGTTGCTGCCGCTGTTCGAGCCGGCGACGATGGCCCCGGGTTTCATCGGCCGCGAAGAGGTTAAAGCCAGATACGCCGAGAAGTCGGGCCGCGACCTCAGCGGGATCGATTACTACGTCGCCCTCGGCTACTGGAAGCTGGCGATCATCCTCGAGGGAGTCTTCGCCCGCTATATGGCCGGCCAGTACGGCAAAGAGGCTGCCGAGGACGAGGGTGCCAAGACCTTCGCCCGCACGGTCGAGCGGCTCGTCGAGGCCGCCGACGAGGCCGAGCGCCGGCTCGGCTGAGGCGACGCCGACGGCCTGAGCCCCACCGCTACTCGCTACGCCTTGGCGCCGGCGGGTGCAGCCGCGCCGTTGCCGGAGGCAGAGGCGTCAGCTGAACCCTCGCCCTCCGCCGCCTTGGCCCAGTGGTTGAGCTCGCGGCGCGCGATAACCATCTTGTGCACCTCGTCGGGACCGTCGGCGACTTTGAGCATGCGGCTGTAGCGCCACATCGCGGCGAGCGGCGTGTCATCGGACATGCCGAGCGAGCCGTGCACCTGGATCGCGCGGTCGAGCACGTCCATCACGACGTTCGCGGCGACCACCTTGATCATCGAGATCTCGCGGCGCGCCTCACGCTTGCCCTCGGTGTCCATCAGCCAGGCCGCCTTCAAGGTGAGCAGGCGGGCCTGCTCGGTCTCCATGCGGCTCTTGGCGACGAAGTCCTGGATGAATTGCTTGTCGGCGAGCTTGCCGCCGAAGGCCTCGCGCGTGTTCGCGTGGCGGCACATCAGTTCGATCGCGCGCTCACAGGTGCCGATCGCGCGCATGCAGTGATGGATACGGCCGGGGCCGAGGCGGTCCTGGGCGATCACGAAGCCGGCGCCACGCGGACCGAGCAGGTTGCCCTCGGGCACACGGCAGTCGGTGTAGCGGATCTCGCAGTGGCCCGGGCCCTTGTCGTGACCCATCACCGAGACGGGGCGGATCAGGTTGAAGCCGGGATTGTCGGTTGGCACGACGATCATGCTCGCCCGCGCGTACTGATGTGCGTCGGGGTCGGTGACGACCATCGCGATCGCGAAGCCCGCTCCGACGGCGCCCGAGGTGAACCACTTGTGCCCGTTGATGACCCATTCGCCGGCGCTCTCGTCGAGCTCGGCACGGGCTTGCAGCGTGGTCGGGTCGGAGCCGGCGACCTCCGGCTCGGTCATCGAGAAGCAGGAGCGGTTGTGTCCACCCAGCATCGGCTCCAACCACTTCTCCTGCAGCTCGGGGGTGCCGTGGTCGTGCAGGATCTCCATGTTGCCCGTATCGGGCGCAGCGCAGTTGAAGGCCATCGGCGCCACGACCGGGCTGCGGCCCATCTCCTCGCAGAGCAGCCCGTACTCCCAGTTGGTCAGGCCGGCGCCGTGCTCCTCATTCGCCATGAACAGGTTCCACAGGCCCTGCTCGCGCGCCTTCTCGCGGATCCCGATGATGATCTCGGGGTATGCGACCCCGGCCTTGACCTCATCGTCGAGCGCGGCCATCGCCTCGGCCTCGACCGGGTAGACGTGCTCGTCCATGAACGAGCGGACACTTTCGCGCAGTTCTTCCAGGCGCGGACCGGGTGAGAAGTCCATGCGCTGAGACTATCGCGGCAGCGCGGTGCGCTTCAGCGCACCATCTTGCGCAACGGGATCCCGATCTGGATGTCGGAGAAATCGACGGCGCCGGTGGAGCGCTGGATGTCGTAGACCGTGGAGGTCGGGGTGAGCTGCAGGGTGTAGCCGCCGCCGGCGGGTGCGTGGCCCGCCACCCACTCGAGCTTGCGCTTGATCGTGTGCTCGGCACCGTCGAGGTTGAGCGGGATCGGCGTTGTGATGTTGCCCAGGACGCGGTTATCGCGGGGGTTTACGATCTGGGCGTAGGTGAATGTCCTGGCCGGCACGGCCGTGCCCGAGTAGGTGAGCTTCACGCGTGGCGCTCCGAGGGCGTTCGCCGCCTTGCTCGGACCCGGGGTATCGACGTTGACCGCGATCGGTGACGGGGTGGAGAAGATCAGTGCGCCGCCACCCGTCGGTCCCGGAACGAGTGGCAGGGTGCCCGAGCCGCTGCCGCTCAGCTTGCCGCTGCTCTTGCCGGGGAAGCGCCTGCTCTTGCGCAGCACGCCGTCGTCGGCCACCCAGGCGAAGCGCGGTCCGGTCTTCGTCTTGCGCTTCTCGTTCAGATAGCGATCGAACCAGGCCAGCGTGCGCGAGTCGACATACCCGGCCGGCGCGTCACCCGTGAAGCAGACCCCGTGGGCGCATGCTTCCGACCCTAGCCGCAGTCGGTGCTCAATGTGGCAGTTCGGTGGACTCCTGCCTGGAGGGTGACTCGGCGATCATCGCGGCCGCCACAGCCGCTTCCAGGTCGTCGTTTGCGATCACCTTGCCGTTGACGACGCGGTAAGGCGGTGGGTGGCGATGCCAGGGCATCTTGACCAGGCTGAACATGCGCACGCCCTCGCCGTGAGGCAGCTTGACCTCGCGCCGGAGGATGTAGGTGAACAGGCCTCCGAAGCCGAGCGAGACGATCGTCGCGGTGACGGCGACGATCGCAGCCTCGCCCTTGGTCACGAGGATCGCGCCCGAGGCCACGAGCACCGCGGAGAGCAGGCCGCGCAGGAGGTTCTTGCCACTCTTCAGAGCCAGGCGGCCGCCGACAGCACGCCGGGGATCGAGCCAATCAGGATGTTGCCGACCAGCCCGAGGTCCACGTTGCCGCCGATGAAGTGGGTGATGCCGGCGGCCCAGAGGAGCACCGCGGCGTGGAAGATGTCGGTGCCGACGACCCGCTGCGGCGTGAGCCGGAAGACGGCGATCAGGATGATCCCGATCAGCGTGCCCGAGCCCGCCGAGGTGAGCCCGATCACGAAGCCGGTGATCACGCCGGTCGCGATTGCGGCGACGATATGGCGCCGGTACAGGTGCATCGCGTAGCGCTCCTTGATCACGTCCGGCAGGAAGGCGGTGCGCAGCAGGGTCGAGATCGCGACGACGAGGAGCGTTGCGCCGAGAATGCTGAAGACGATGCTCTTCAGCTCGTCCTCGCCGACGCTGCGTTGCAGCGCCTCGATCACGAGCACCCGCCGATTGCCGCCGGCACACTGCCCACCGCCATCCAGAATGCGAGGCCCAGGTGGACCGTCTTGGCGCGCAGATGCTGGACGCCGCCGACGGTCTTGGTCACTGCCGCGTAGAGGATTTCGGTGCCGATCGCGGTGACCGGGCTGACTCCGAAGACGAGAATCAGCAGCGGCGTCATCAGCGAGGCGCCGCCCATCCCGGTCATGCCGACCAGCACGCCGATGCCGAAGCCGAAGATGACGATCGCGGGATCCATGCGAAGGAGGTGCTCCTGGTGGGTGAGGTGTCTGAGAGGAGGTTCTCTGGGCAGTCAACCGGTAGCCGGTGGCGCCCACCCGGGGGTCGCCGGTCCTTTGTTGACCAGTTTGGTCGTAATAGACGGCGGAATTGTAGCGCGCTAGGAGTTGCCGTGCTCCGAAGACCGGCTGATGATGTCGTGAGTTCCGGTGTCCCTGACGATCCAGGCCCCGGGCTCGTCCGTCATGGCCGCCACCGCCTCGGGCAGCTCGCCGGCTACCAGGTGAGCGAGCGTGACCTCCTCGAGCACCGCCCTGAGGTTGGAGCGCACAGCGATCCACACATCGCGGAGCCGCCGCGCTGCGCCCACGTAGGAGGTCTCCTCCGGCGAGAGCTCGTGGATGTTCGCCAGCGGTCCCTCTACGGCGCGAATCACATCGGCGACCGTGATTTCGGCGGGAGCCTGCGCGAGCCAGTATCCGCCGCTGGCCCCGCGCTTGGTCTTCACCAGGCCGGCGCGCTTGAGGTCGAGCATGATCTGCTCGAGGAACTGCAGTGGTATTTCCTGGGCCTCGGCCAGCTTCGTGCCCTTGACCGGCGCCCCGTCGACGCTGGCCGCGAGCTCGAGGCTCGCTCGCACGGCGTAGTCGGCTTTAGCTGAGATGCGCATCTGCTCGGATCCTCATGCCCTGGGAAGGGGAGCCCGGGGTCGCCCGGCCCGTGTAGGTAACAATGCCGACTCAATGATCGATCTTCAGTCACATTCAACCGTGTCCGACGGCCAACTCGAACCGGCCGACGTCGTCCGAGCTGCCCACGAGGCGGGGATGACGGTCATCTCCCTAACCGACCACGACGGCGTCGCCGGGGTCCCGGAGGCGATGGCCACCGCGGAGGAGCTCGGGATCGAGTGCATCCCGGCGATCGAGATGTCTTGCGTGCACAAGTACTCCGAGGACCTTCACATCTGCGGCTACTGGGTCGACCTGGACAAGATCCAGAGCGCCTGCGATCGCGCCCAGCAGGAGCGCGTGGACCGGGCCAAGGGCATCATCGCCAAGCTCAACGAGCACGGGGTGGAGGTGAGCTTCGAGGACGCCGTCGCCAAGGCGGGCGCGGCCGACGCGATCGGCCGACCCCACATCGCCAAGGCGGCCGGGGCGGGCCCGGACCTGGGGCCGTTCTTCGAGGAGTACCTGGTGCCTGGCGCCAAGGCGTTCGTCTCCCGCACGTGGCCGATGGCCAACGAGGCCGTCGAGATCATCCACGAGGCCGGTGGTGTCGCAGTGGTCGCCCATCCCTACTGGGACGTCAGCGAGCCCGAGCAGGTGCGCGACCTGGTCGAGAATCTCGTCAGCGAGGTCGGCCTCGACGGCATCGAGACCTTCTATCCGCCGCACACCGCCGAGCAGACACAGCACTGCCTCGACCTCTGCGAGGAGTTCGACCTGATCCCGACGGCGAGTTCCGACTTCCACGGCCCGACGCACAAGACGTTCAGTCGCTGGGGCGCGTACAACACCTACGGGCTCGGCGAGCCCGTGGCGCCCGCCAAGCCCTAGTCGGCGCGGGGCCGCGGGCCCTAGCGGCGGCGGTGCGGCTTGAGCGTCACGTCGTGGCTGGCGCGGGTGCCCTTGCTCTGATCGCGGCTCAGCGCCCGGGCCCGGGTTCGCAGCTTGCCGCGCCGATCCAACTTGCGCAGGTTGCGGCCGGAGAGATGGAAGCGGAGCGGCTCCGACTTGCCGGCCTTGATCGAGTAGCGCCTGCTGTGGGCGGCGCCCTTCAGCGTGGCCTTGCCGATGCAGCGCGACTGGAGTTCCGGCTGCGTCCAGCGGGCCGGGCAGCGCAGGCGCAAACCGATCGAGCCGCGTCGGTTCACGGTCCGCGAGGGGAAGGTGATCAGGGTCGCGCGTGAACGCGAGGGGCCGGCGGGGGGCAGGGGCGGCGGAAGCACGCCGCCGCTGAAGGTCTCCGGGTCTGCCAGGGCCTCGAAGATGCCGCGATCGGAGTCGGTGTCGGAGACGGCATCGACGTTCGGCTTCGGCTTCGGCAACTTGCCTGGGGGATCCTTCACTGCCTTCAGCACCATCCGGTAGAGGTCCTCCTGCCAGGCCGAGTCCCCGGTGAAGCTGCCGGTGTCGACACCGTTGCGGGCGACGATGATCCCGTAGCTGGGGAAGACCGTGACCCACTGGCCGAAGAGACCTGAGTACTGGTAGGTATCGGCAGGTAGTCCCGGGAACATGCGCTCGTCGGTCACCGGGCGATCAACGACCCGCGGCCCGACGCAGGGCTTCGAGGCGTTGAGCCAGATGAAGTAGCCGTAGCAGCCACTCGTATCGGTCGGCGTCAGCGCCTGGCGCACGAACCGCCTCGAGAGCAGCTGCTTTCCGTGCCACTTGCCTCCGCGCCGCATCAACTCACCGAGCACGGCGAAGTTGTTGGTCGACATGTTGAGCCCGAAGAAACCCTGCGTGTGGCCGGTGCCGTCGCGGCTCCAGCGCCACTCGCTGCTGCTGATCCCGAGCTTGCCGAACAGCTCCCGCTGGGCGAACTTCTGGAAGTCCTCGCCGACCGCGCGCTGCACTGCCTCCGCCACGAGCGCCGGCCCTGACTGCGAGTACTCCCAGTACTTGCCGGGCGGCCTGGCGATGCCGACGGTCAATGCTTCCTTGAGGCGGTCCGGCATAAAGATGTTGTAGTCGCGGAAGAAGTTCCACTCCAGGCCACTTGACATGGTCAGCAGCTCGCGCATCGTGATCTGTCCGTGAGCCTGATCGGCCTCGGGGATCAGAGAGCCGAGCGGGTCGTCCGGCCCGATCTGGCCGAGCCGCAGGGCGCGGCCGAAGACCAGCGCGGTGATCGACTTGGCCAGCGACCAGGACTCGTATTGCGTCGTGCTGTTGAGACCGCCTGCTTCGGCAGCGAGCAGGCAGCCGTTGCGGTAGACGTGCACGGTCGCTGAAGCGTGGCTCTGCCCGAACTCGATCGCTTTGCGGATCTGGGCCGCATCCATTCCGGCCTCTGCCGGCGTCGCGTGATCCCAGCCCTGCTGGCCGGGCTCCTGGCAGCTGACCTCGCCCGCGGCCTGGGCGGTCACCGACAGCGTCAGGCAGGCCGCGGCGACGGCAGCGAGCAACGAGCCCCTTATCAAGGTCCTGATCCCCATCTCGTGACCGAGTCTAATCCGGGCTCGGGCCGTCGGCGCCGGTTGTCCCGGGCTCCGCCACAGCCGACGCCCGCGCCGGGCCGAACAGCCGGTGCCGCAGTCGATGGGCGAAGTAGATGATCGCCAGCAGCGCGATTCCTCCGCCGATCAGGATCGGGTTGGTCGGTGAGAGCTCCTCGAGCTGGGTCCCCAGGTAGACGAACAGCGCCGTGATCGGAATGTAGCCGACAGCCGTCGTCCACATCAGCCGCGGCAGCGGTACGTGCGCGGCGCCGGCGACGATCGTGAAGAGGCTGAACGGCACGATCGGGATCAGCCGCACCGCGAGCAGCAGAAAGACACCACCGCGTTCGATCGCGGCCTCCATCGCCAGGAAGCGCTCCCGCCCGATCAGCCGATAGAGGACGGGGCGGGCGCCGTGGCGGCCGATCTCCCAGGCGATGTAGGCGTTGATCATCCAGCCCACCATCACCAGCAGCAGTCCGAGCCAGAAACCCCAGACGAAGCCGGCGGCGGCGTCGAGGATCTCGGCCGGGTAGAAGATCACCGAGTGCAGGATTGAGAGCACGAGCAGGGTGAGCAGGCCGGCCGGACCATCGAGTTCGGACCGCAGGGCCTCGGTGTCGCCGCTGATCGCGTTCTCCGCCGCCTCCCGCAGCGGCGGGATCAGCGCGACCGTGCCGATGATCAGCACGATGCCGGCCAGGGTGGTGAAGAGCGGCAGCAGTGGCGGCCGGTCATCGAAGGGGTCGTGTTCGTCTTGGCCCGGCATCGGCAGAGGTCAGGCGCCCGGCGCGGCTCAGCGCCCGGCGCGGGCGAGCAGCCCGAGCGTCGCCACCAATCCCGCCGAGACCATCGCCAGCGCAGAGGTAATGCGCGGAATCGATCGGGTGCGGTAACAGTGAGCGAAGAGCAGGAGGTCTGGGCCCTGGAGCACGAAGACCGTATCGCGCGCCTGCTTGTTGCCGGCGAGGGCGGCCCCGGCAACAAAGATGTTGCGGATCGCGAACAGTCGCCAGCCGAACATCCCCGTGCCGTTCAGCTGATCCGGATCTGCGCCGTAGGCCCGCAGCAGCAGCCTGGGAAAGAACATCCCGCCGATCCCGACCATCAGGCCGATCGCGGCGGCAGCGGTGTCAAAGCGCTCCGCTGTGTTCTCGGGCTCCATCAGTAGCCACGATACAGCGGTACCGGGCTGCGCCGGTGGGAAAAGAAAGGGCGGGCCAGAGCCCGCCCTTTCCGGCAATTGGTGCGTTACCCGGCGATCAGGAGGCCGGGATCAGGCCCTCGGACTCGAGGTAGGAGATGACATCGGCGGCGGACTCCTCGGGAGTCTTACCGGAGGTCTCGACGGTCAGCTCCGGGTTCTCCGGTGCCTCGTAGGGGTCGGAGACGCCGGTGAAGGTCGGGATCTCACCCGAGCGGGCCTTCGCGTAGAGGCCCTTGACGTCGCGCTCCTCGCAGTCCTCGAGCGAGGTGGCGATGAACGTCTCGACGAACGTGGCGCCGCTGCCGTCGTGCATCTTGCGGACCGCGTCGCGGGTCTCGATGTAGGGGGAGATCGCGGCGGTGATCACCGGGACGCCGTTGCGGGCGAGCATGTCGGCGACGAAGCCGATCCGGGTGATGTTGGTGTCGCGGTCCTCCTTGGAGAAGCCGAGGCCCTTGGAGAGGTTCTCGCGGACGACGTCGCCGTCGAGGACCTCGAGCGGGATGCCGCGCTCCTCGAAGGTGTCGATCAGCACCTCGGTGATGGTGGACTTGCCGGAGCCGGAGAGGCCGGTCATCCAGAGGGTGAATCCCTTGTGGCCGTTGCTGTCAGACATGTAGGTGTCTCCTTGTTCTTGCGGTTTGACGGCCGCCGACCCCGGTGGCCGGCGGCGTTGACGTTGCTGGAGTCCCGAGGCGGTTGGCCTAGAGGTCCTTGTAGGCGTCGATCAGGATCTCGGCGACCTCGTGGCGGGAGAACTCCGGGGGCGGAGCCTCGCCGGCCTCGAGCATCTCGCGGACCTTGGTCCCCGAGAGGAAGAGCCGATCCTCGGGCGTGTGGGGGCAGGTCTTGTGTGAGCCCAAGCCCTCGCACTTGTAGCACCAGAAGGTGTGCTCGAACATCAGCGGGCGGATGCCCAGCTTGTCGATGTCGACCTCGTCGAAGATCGCCTGCGCGTCGTAGGTGCCGTAGTAGTCACCGACGCCCGCGTGGTCGCGCCCGACGATGAAGTGCGTGGCGCCGTAGTTGCGCCGCACGACAGCGTGGAAGATCGCCTCGCGGGGACCGGCGTAACGCATGGCCGCCGGGTTGACACCGAGAACCACCCGGTCGTTCGGGTAGTAGTTTTCCATCAGGACCTCGTAGCACTTCATCCGCACGTCAGCGGGGATGTCGCCCTTCTTGGTCTCGCCGATCAGCGGGTGCAGGAAGAGGCCGTCGCAGACCTCGAGCGCCGCCTTGGTCAGATACTCGTGGGCGCGATGGATCGGGTTGCGGGTCTGGAAGGCGACGATCCGCTTCCAGCCGCGGTCGGCGAACTCCTTGCGGGACTCCTCGGGAGTGAAGTAGCGCCGCATGAACGCTTCCTCGTGGTCGGGGGCGGCGTCGGCCTCGATCTCACCGGCGAGGCAACGGTTGCCCTCCTCGTAGGTGGCGGCGACGCCGGGGTGGGCCTCGTCGGTGGTCCGGAAGACGTTCTCGGCCTCGACCTTGACGTCGCGCTCGAACACCTCGGAGACGCGGATGCGACCGAGCGCCTTGCCGTTGTCGGCGGAGAGCTCGACCACGTCGCCCTCGGAGGCGTCGAGGTCGGTCGCGAGGACGACCGGGATCGGCCAGACCTCGGCGCCGTCGGAGAGGGTCATGTCGTGCACGACGGACTTCCAGTCGTCGGAGCCCATGAAGCCCTTCAGGGGCGCGAAGCCACCGTTGGCGAGTAGTTCGAAGTCTGCGGTCTGGCGGGCGGAGAGGGTGAGGGTCTTGTCGCTCATAGGTTGTTCTAGGGCTCCTAGCTCTGTCTGGTGCTTGCTCGGTGGGTGCTCAGTGGGACGCGCGCGGGCGCGGCACAATCGGGACGCGTCGCGGCTGGCCTCGCGTCTGAGGCGGATGCGGCGCGTTCCGGAGACACGAGATTAGCGGTGTGAGCCGGTTTCTGCCCCCGGCAAGCCACTGTGTCGGCCAGCGCTGCGATGCTGTCGCGGTGCAAGCCAGCGATCCTCGGTCGGGAGAGAGGTCGGTTGCCCGCCTCCTGGCGTGCGCCGCGCTGGTCCTCGCCGTCGGCCTCGGTGGCTGTTCAGCGAACGTCGAGACCGGTACTGACAACTCCGCCCCCACCGATCTGCCGGCCGTCGAGAACCCCGCCGGCCCGCCCGGCTACCGGCAGCTCGTGACCGACACGTTCGGCCGCCTCGGCGATTTCTGGAAGGCCAAGCTCGCCGACCAGGGGGCCGAGGCAGTGGTCCCCAAGCGGCTCGTCTCCTACGAGGGCCGCACCGACGACATCAACTGCGGCGGCCAACGGGTGGTGCCCCAGAACGCCCAGTACTGCCCGGTCAACACCTCGATCTCCTGGGACGCGCGCTGGCTTTACGGCGACCTCTACCGCAAGGTCGGACCCTCGGCGGTCGCCTTCCTGTTGGCCCACGAGTACGGCCACTTCGTCCAGGACAAGCTCAAGATCCAGAACAAGTTCAAGCTCACCATCGAGGCCGAGCTCAACGCCGACTGCCTGGCCGGCGCCTGGTTCGGCAAGGTCAACCAGGATGTCGCCCGGCTCACCCGCGCCGACTTCGAGGCCCTCTACATCGGCGTCCTCAACGTCGCCGACCCACGCGGCCTGCCCTGGCAGAACCCCCAGGCCCACGGCCGCGCCGTCGAACGCCGCCGCGCCCTCGGCACCGGCCTGCGCCGCGGCCTCGAGGGCTGCCTGAAGGCTTACAAACCCGGCTTCAGCTGAGCTGGCGGCTCGCTCGGCTCGGCGTGGGCCGGCGGGCCGAGCCAGGCAGTCAGCGCATCCGTGAGGCCCGACTCGGAGCCGCTCGACACCCAGGCGACGTATCCATCTGGCCGGATCAGCACGGCAGTGGGAGCCGCGACTTCGCCGAGCACCGGAAGCTCCCAGGCTCCCTCGCAGCCGGCATCAACCAGCTGGACCCGGTCCACCCATCCCGCGGTATCGAAGCGGCCGGGCTCACCGAGGTTCAGCAGTACCGGCCTGGCGCTGTGCAACAACTCGACCACGCGCACCCGGCCACCGGCGGTGAGGATGTCGAGATCGGGCATACGGCGTCCGAGTAGCGGATGCCCGTCGCCGAGGTCGTAGTGGGTGTCGAGGCCCGAGAGCATCCCCCCGAACCGCTTGCGCGGCTCGTCCATGCGCAACAACTCCGAGACGCTGTCCCGCAAGGCCTCGATGCGCTCATCGGAGCGCATCAGCGCGGTCTGCGCCATCGTGCTCCGCAATAGGCGGGCAGCGACTGGGTGTCGCTCGGCGTGGTAGGTATCCAGGAGACTTTCAGGCGAGGTTCCCGTGACCACCTGAGCCAGCTTCCAGCCGAGGTTCACCGCATCCTGCACACCGATGCTGAGGCCGTGCCCACCTACCGGGTAGTGCACGTGTGCGGCGTCGCCGGCCAGCAGGACCCGGCCTTTCCGGTACCTGGCGGCCTGACGCGTAGCGTCGGTGAACCTTGAAATCCAGGTGGGGCTGTGGATGCCGTAGTCCGTCCCGTAAACGGCGACCAGCACCTCGCTGAGATCACGCAGGGTCGGTTCGCCGGTGCCTCCGACCTCCGCTTCCGCCAGCGTGACCCGCACCGGCCCCCGATTCGCGAAGACAACCTCGCCGTCACGTATCTCGTACTCGACCCGGCCGATGCCGTGGGTGCCGCGGGCGTCACGGCGGATGCCCAGCTCCGGCTCCTCGGTCATCTTCGCCTCGGCGATCAGGTTGCTTCTCGTCGCCTCCCATCCGGGGAATTCGATGCCCGATGCCTGGCGGACCGCGCTGCGCCCTCCGTCGCACCCGACGAGGTACTCCCCGCAAATCGAGTGGCCGTCGGACAGCTCGACATCGACTCCGCTGTCGTCCTGCGTGTAGCCCGTCACCTCGCGCCCGCGAAGGATCGGCACCGCCAGCTCATCGACCCAGCCGGCCAGTATCCGCTCGATGTGGTTCTGCCACAGCGCGAGTCCGTAGGGGTGCCGGGTGGGGAAGTCGCTGATCTCGAGCTGGATCCCGCCGAAGCTCTGGACCTGCGCCGGCTGACCCTCGGAAAGGAACCGCTCGGCGATTCCGCGCTGATCGAACACCTCGAGCGTGCGCGATTGAAGGCCACCGGCGCGCGAGCCGGCGAGCTCCTGAACGGGGCGGCGCTCGACGATGGCGACATCGACCTCCGCCAACGCCAACTCGCCGGCCAGCATCAAGCCGGTCGGACCTCCTCCGGCGATAACCACCGCGTGCTCACTTACCGTCATCCAGTTCCTCCATTCCGATATTCGTCGTTCCGCAACGGCCTCGGTCTTTTACACGCGCGCAGGGCCTTGAAACAAGCCCTCCGCGTGCCATAATGTGGTGGCAACGGGGCCTCATGGCCCCGTTTCTCTTTCGGCAGCGCTGGATCGGACCGACGCGCTCCCTGCAGCGTGGGGGGGGGCAGGCGCGCCGTTCTTGGTGTGTCTCCTCGCGGGAGGCACCGGCCTGGGATCCGGCTGCCACGACGTTCGAAGCACCATTGACTCCGTGTACGCAGATGCGTACACTTGCTCCGATGTCTCAGACCGTCCCCGTGCGCGAGTTCCGCAGCAACCTGTCAAGGCTTCTCAGTGACGTCGCTGATCGCCGCGACCATGTCCTGGTCACCCGCAACGGAAAGCCAGCAGCCGCCCTGGTCCCCATCGACGAGTACGACGCCCTGGAGGAGACTGCCGAGATCCTCTCCGACCCCGATGCGATCACCGCACTCGAGGAGGGACTCTCAGAGCTCGAGCGAGGGGAGCATGTCGAGCTCTCCGAGCTGCGCGCTGAGCTCGCGGAGCGTCGCGACGGCTGATCGACGGTGGCCCGGGTCGTGTTGTCCCGCCGGGCTCGGCGGGAGCTGCTGCAGCTCGGCTGGCCGCTGATCGATGCAATCGAGGAGGCGCTCGGACTGCTCGAGCGCGAGCCGCACGCGGGCCACCTTCTCCGCGGACGCCTCAGTGGGCTGATGTCCCTCCGCGTGGGGACCTTTCGGATCATCTACCAGCTCGTCGATGACGGAAAGACCGCCCGCGTCATCGCAATCCGTCACCGGGGTGCGGCCTATCGAACCGATCCGCGGTAGGCACGCCGGCCGGTTCGAGGTTCTGTGTGCCTTCTCGCGCAACTGCACACTCCGAGCGCCCGGAGCAACCCGGCGCCGAAACCAACACTCATCCCAGGCGCGCGTCGACCACGTCGCACGGCAGCTGGCCGGCGCGCTCGGTGATCTCGGGATCGCCGGTGATCAGCTCAGCGCCAGCTGCGGCGGCGGCTGCGATCGCGAAACAATCAGCGAGGGCGATCGGATGCTCGGCCTTGAGCGCCGCAACCGCGCGCATTCGGCTCACACCCGGGAGCTCCTCGTCGACGAGCTCCCGGAGCGCGTCGAGCGTCCGCGCCGCCTCCTCCGCGCCGTGTCGGCGGCGCAGCTGGTACTCGACCTCCACCAGGTTGATCCAGCTGATCAACGGTCGGCCCTGATCGAACGTGGCCTGCACATGGGCCGCGGCCGGCTCCTCGCCGTCGAGCCAGGCCAGCACCGCCCACGAATCCAGACAGCTGATCACCGCGGCTCGCGCGCGCGATCCTCAAGCAGCCTCTGGGCCATCCCCGAGTGTTGGTAGCGACCCCGCAGATCGCCGCCCCCGGACTCGGCTGCCCGGATCAGCACGCCATCCTCACGTTCCTCGAAGTCGACCGAGGAGCCCGGCGCCAGCCCCCGACGCTCTCGCAACCCCTTGGGGATGACGATCTGCCCCTTTGTTCCTACCCGATGAGTCATACCGACACAGTATGTCGAAGTCTTTGGACGAGATCAAGCGGGTCCGTTGACTGCCAAGGCGACGGTGTTTCTCGCGCGTTCACCGGGATCGCTCGCTCGCACCGAGCGCCGCGGAATCCACCTCCCCCAGATGGGTCAGATAGCGCCATCAAGTGCCGGGATCTACGCTAGCCGCGTGCGTCCCTACACCGAACTCGCAGGACTTGAACAGATTGTTCTCGAGTCATCCTGGGTGCGGGGTTGGCAGGAGTGGTCGCGGGGCTTCTCGGTCGATGTTGAGGCGGCGCTGACAACTCAACACCGCTCTTGGCGCCCACGCCGGGCCGGCGAGATCGAGTCGTACCTCCGCGTCCAGATCGTGTTCCGGGAGCCCGACGACGTTGAGTGGGTTCACCCTCCCAGCCAGCCGGCTATGGATGCAGCAGGGGAGCGTGACTGGGGCAACATAGATCGCTTCGAATGGGACGACCGACAGTTCGAACTCGAGCTTGGCGCCGGACTCGTCCGGGTCACGGGCTCTCTGCCTGAGGTTCTCGAGCTGGGTGATATCGAGCAGGTCGAGTGACTCAACGCATCCGTTTGTCTTTTCGCGCAACTGCAAATGCCCGGCGCGAGCCCGTCGGGCGCAACGAAAGGCAAACTAGGACGCGGCTGGCGCTCGGGTCATGGCGCCGCCTAAGCTTAGCCGACCTAGGATCGAGGCGACAAGCTCTGACGCTGGCGGAATATGCTCCGACCAAGACTGCGGCGGGCTGTGCAAGAGGAGTGGATGAATGGGTTTCATGGACCGGATCTTCGGCCGCTATGGGTCACAGGAGGCCGTCGACGCCGTACTTGAGAAGCGCGGCCCCCGAGATCGAAAGGACGATCCTCGGCCCTGGGACAACCAGACGAGCATCAGCATCGTTGGGGAGTCGCGGTACCAGCCCGCCCTCGTGGCGTTCTGCGACCGTAAAGGCGACGATGAGGTTCGGATCGAGGAGGCGTCGGCGGACATGGTTTGTGAGCCTGAGAACGCCTACGACAAGCACGCCGTTCGGATCGACCTTGGGGGGCGGAAGGTCGGCTATTTGGCTCGGGGTTCGGCGAGGATGTACCACCGTCGCGTGGCGAAGCTTGGCGGCCAGGTCACCGTTCCCGCATTCGTGGGCTGCCAGAAGGGCGGCAAGATCGGGGTGCGCCTGAACATCCCACACGGTCACCCCGTCCTCGTGCCGCTGAATAAGCAGGGCTGACGCTCCTAGCAGTCCTTCTCGCGCAAACCGCCATGGCCGATCCGAACTCGCGAGGCACCTCACCCCACAGGGGGAGGTTCCGGCGGCACCGGTTCCGCGGAACCGCCAAGTAGGAAGCCGGAAACCACTCGCGGTCTATGCAGTGCGCTCTAGGCAGTGGCCCGGCTGTACTTGCGAGCCAGCTCGTAGAGCGTCTCCGGTGCGATGTCGGCGTCGTTGGGCCAGACGATCGTTCCTGCCTCGGAGCTGGCGTGCAGCCGCCGGAAGAAGTCAGGGTCGCGGAGCGGCTCAAAGACACCGCCGTAGTCGACGAGGTAGCGGAGATCGACCTCAGCGGCCACACCGTCCTCAAAGCGGACATGCACGCGATGGCCTTCGAGCGGCTGGGCCTCGAGCAGCTGTGGGGTTCCGCGCATCTGGCTAAAGAGTAGGGCGCTCATGGCAGAGGATCAACCGGCTCCAGCGCCTGGGCGGCACGGGCCAGATGCCAGTTGTGGTCGAGCTCGTCTCGGTGGACCGAGGCCCACTCGAGGACCAGCCGCAGGGCCCGCGGAGGCAAGCCGCCGGCCAGTACCTGCAGGCTCTCGATCTCGATCGAGGCCTCGTGTTCGGCATAGGTGGCATGGAAGTGAGGCCGACCGCGATGGTGGATCTCGTCGTGGTACATCCAGATCACGATTCCGTAGAAGCTCGAGATGCGGGGCATGCGGCCATCTTGGCTCTCAGATTCACCCCGTCAAGGCCAAATCAGTGTTCCCTTCAGGATTGGCACTCGTGCGTGGGGGAGTGGTGCTTTTCGTGGTGTGGTCTGTGGCAGGAACCCACGCTTACGCCCAAAAGCACCACTGATTGCGGGTGGCCCGGGTCTGCGGCTTGGCCCGCGGCCCTCAGCCGTGGAGGCCGCACTCGGTCTTGTGGGCGTCGGCCCAGCGTCCCGAGCGGGGGTGGCCGCCGGCTCCGGGCGGGCGGGTGCAGTGGGTGCAGCCGATCGAGGGGTAGCCGGCGTCGTGAAGGGGGTTGTAGGGAAGGTCGTTGTCGTGGATGTAGTCCCAGACCTGGGCCTCGGTCCAGTCGGCGAGCGGGTTGAGCTTCCAGAGGCCGAAGCGGCGGTCCCAGCCGAACTTGGCGGCTCCGGCGCGCGTTTCGGAGTCCTCCCGGCGGATGCCTGAGACCCAGCAGTCGATCCCCGAGAGCGCTTCGCGCATCGGCTCGACTTTGCGGATGCCGCAGCAGGCGTCGGGCTGACGGTCCCAGAGCGCGGCGCCGTAGAGGTCCTCCTGCTCCTGGAGGGAGATTCCGGAGTAGCGCAGGAACTCGATCCCGTACTTTGCCGCGATCGCGTCGCGGGTCACGTAGGTCTCTTCGAAGAGCACGTCGGTGTCGAGGTAGAAGAAGTTGGCGCTCGGGTCGATCTTGTGCGCGATGTCGATCGTCACTGAGCTCGTCTTCTGAAACGAGCAGGCGATCCGCAGTCGGGGGTGGAACGTCTTCAATGCCCAGCGGATCGTCTCCTCGGCCGTCCGGTCCTCGAGCTCGGCCGCGACCTCGCGTGGGTCGATCAGCGTCCCGTCGGCGGTGAGCAACTCGTTGGCATCCCTCTTCGGCTCAGCGACATCGGGCACCTGCTCGATGCTCATGTCCGCGATCGGGTCAGCGACGCCGGCTTGCGGCGCTCTCCCCTCGACTCGATCACGGGTAGCGCTCATCGTGGTGTCTATGGGCGAGGGCTCAGATCGCGCATTCGCCCTCGCCGCGCTCGACCTTGTAGGGATCGCGGCGGCTCCAGTCGATGAAGTCGAGCAGGTTGTCGAGGTTGAACTCGGCGGGCAGCGCGAGCTTCTTGATCTCCTCCTCGAAACGCTCGTTGCCGACGCGCTCGGCGTAGCGGAGGAAGTCCTCGCTGTCGTCGGTGCGCTCGGCCTCGTACATCCGGATCCAGCGCTCGACGGCCTCGGGTACCCGCTTGGCGGGCAACCGCACCTTGAGCCGGCCGCCGTAGACGACCTTGCCGCCGCTCACATCGCCGCCGATGTGCGGGATGTAGGCGGGCATCTGGTGGCCGTTGACCTTCAGCGAGGCGCCGTAGAAGCCGATCGAGCCGATGTGATGCTGACCGCAGCCATTGGGGCAGCCGCTCATCTTCAGGTGGATCTTCTTGCTCAGCGGATCGTCGATCTGCATCTCGTCGATCTTGGCCTGCAGGGCGCGGTTGAGCCCCATCGAGGCGGTGATGCCGAGCTTGCAGGAGTCGGTTCCGGGGCAGCTGACCGTGTCCGTGATCGTGCCGGCGCCGGGATCGTCGAGTCCCAGCTCACCGAGCGCCTTGTAGACATCGTAGAGCGCCTCGTTGCGGACCCAGCGCAGGACGAAGTTCTGCTCGATGGTGGTCCTGGCGTTGCCGCCGGTGTAGTCGCGCATCAGCTGCCCGAGGCCGCGGAACTGCTCCGGGGTGAGGTCGCCGCGGGTGACCTTGATCTCGACGGTCGAGTAGCCCTCCTGGCGCTGCGGCAGAACGTTGTCGAGGCAGAAGCGCTCGAACTCGGCGAGATCCCCGTTCGGGGAACTGGGGTTGGCCGGTGCCTCGGGCGCGCGGCGCTCCTCGTCGTCGGTGCCGAGCAGATGCTCGATCGAGAAATCGCGCTCGGAGACCCAGTCGCCCTCGAGCTCGCGGTCGACCATCTCGCGGAAGGCGTCCATGCCGATCTTGTCGACGAGGACCTTGATCCGAGCACGGGCGCGGTTGACGCGTAGCCACTCCTGGCGGTCGAAGATCCGGAAGACGGCCTCGGAGACCTTGAGGAAATCGCCGTTGTCTGCCTCGACGAAGTCGTAGAGGGTGGGGGCGATGCGGGGCATGATCGAGGTGCCACCGCCGACCCGGACCTCGAAGCCGCGCTTGCCGTCCTTGATCCGCGAGATGAAGCCGATGTCGTGGATGCCCGTGATCGAGCGATCCTCGCCGGGCGTGCCGTCGAAGGCGGTCTTGATCTTGCGCGGCATCAGCTGCGTGGTCGGGTGGCGCACGAAATAGCGCACGTATGCGACCGCGAGGTTGGTCGGGTCGAAGACCTCGTTCTCGCTGACGCCGGCCCAGGGATCGCCGGTGACGTTTCGGACCGTGTTGCCGCAGCCCTCGCGGCTGGAGAGGCCGGTGGCGCTGATCACCTTGATCAGTTCCTTCATGTCGCTGAGCGGCACGTGGTGGATCTGGATGTTCTGCCGCGTCGTGATGTGACCCTTGTTGAGCGGGGCCCAGCGCTCGACGACCTCGGCGAAGGAGTCCATCTGATCGGGCGTGACGCCGCCGAGCGGCAGCTTCACGCGCACCATCTGCACGTTGGGCTGGCGCTGTCCATAGACGCCCTGCTTGAGTCGGAAGCCGATGAACTGGTTCTCGGGCGTGTCGCCGTCGAGGAACTTGTCGGACTCGAAGTCGAAGTCCTCGAACTCATTGCTGAGGATCGGGATGATGTGCCCGGGGATGTTCTCGTAGGACTCCGGGTTGTCCCTGGAGCCGAGCTTGCCCTTGCCCTCCTGCCTCTTGAGCAGGTCCTGATCGAGGTCGGCCTCGGTGCCCTTGGCCTTCGGCTCAACGGCTTTGCGGGGGGCGGCGGTCGGTTCCATCGCGGAGTTCTCTCCCTGATAGCTGGACGGGCAGGGCGCTTCAGCCCCGGAAGTTCACCGGGACGGTATCAAAGTCCCTAATCCTGACTGGGATTAGGGTGAATACATATAGATCAGTCCACTTCGGCGCTCTCGACCAGGAAGGCGACCCGGACGTGGGCGCGGTACTCGTCGAGGTTCTCGCCGCGGAGCCCCGTGCTGACGATGTCAACTGCGCGGATGTTGCGGAGCTTGCCCTGGGCGCTCTTCAGCGCCTGTCGGGCGGCATCGTCGGTCGACTCCTTCGAGCTTCCCACCAGTTCGATGATCTTCACTACGGCCACGAGCTACTCCTTGGGTTGGGTTGGGAACTTTTATCGCGCGGGGGGACCAGGGAGGCGCCGACAGCCCCAGCTACTTCTTCTTCTCCTCCTTGGGTTCCTTCTTTGGCTTCTCCTCCTTGGGTGGCTTCGGTTCCTTCGCGTCCTTCTCCTCCTTACCGGGAGGCTCCTTGCCCACGGGATTCTCGGCGGCCGGCGCGGGTGGGGGGATCGTCGACGTCTCGGTCGTGGTCGTGGTCGTCGGTGTGGTCGGCTCCGCTGTCGTTGTCGATTCGGAGGCGGTCTTCTCCCTCTGCTGGCCCGAGCCGGTGGTGGCGGGGTCGTCGCTGCCCGACAGCGCGACAGCCGCGATCAGCACGGCGGCCACGCCCGCCACGGCCAGCAATGCGCCGACCCGACGGCGGCCCCCGGCGGCGACGGGCGCCGCAGCCACCGGTGCGGCGCCACCGGCCTCGAGCGGCTCGGTCGGCATCAGCTCGGTGTCGCCCCCGGCCCCCGCCTGGCCGGAGCCCAACACCAGCAGGGCTGCAGCGGCCGCCGACTCCGGTCGCCGGGCGGGATCCGGATCACGAAGCGCTGCGGTGGCCGCTTCGCTGAGACCCGCCTCGCCCAGGACGATGCCGGCCGCATAGAGATCCGAGGCCGGGCTCGCGGGCTCACCCGCCTGGATCTCGGGGGCCATATAGCGCAGGGTGCCGATCACCTGACCCGTCGCCGTGTAGCGGGTCGCATCGGCCGCGCGGGCAATGCCGAAGTCGGTCAGCCGGAAGACGCCGGAGCCGTCGGCGAGGATGTTGGCGGGCTTCACATCCCTGTGCACGATTCCGGCGGAGTGGATGTGATCCAGCGCCGCCAGCAACTGTTCGGCGAGCGCGGCGGGATCGAGCGGGGCCTCTTCGGCGAGCAACTCGGCGAGCGTCGGGCCCTCGATCAGCTCCATCACGATGAACGGGCGCTCGGCATCGGGATCGAAGTCGAAGATCCGGACCAGATTCGGATGCTGCAGCGAGGAGGCAATCATCGCCTCGCGCCGGAAGCGGGCCATGAAGTCCTCGTCGTGGCTTAGGGTGTCCGAGATCTGCTTGACCGCGACCTGCCGCTCGAGCTGGGTGTCCCGGGCCCGCCAGACGGTCGCCATGCCGCCGGTGCCGATCACCTCCTCGAGCCGGTAGCGCCCGTCCGCGACGCCTTCGGCCATCAGTGCTTGTGGGAGTGGCGCGCGCCCCAGGTGCGCTCTTCGCCCCAGGGTGAGGCGAAGGCCTCCTTGGCCCTCACCCCCTCGAGCAGGGCGGCGCGCTGCCAGGGATTCACGGCCGGGCTCGACTGGGGAGCGGGCGCCGTCTCGGCGATGAACTGCTCGACCGCTGCGATCACGGCAGCGGCTTCGGCCGGCTCGGCGGAAGCGAGCATCTCGATCTGCGGGCGCGGGGGCTTGCGGTTGCCGTTGCTGCTCACGGCCGCAAGGTTACGCACCTCGAGGCGCTCGGGGGAGTATCAATCCGGGGGTGGCGCTCGTCCTCGACAGCGAAGCGATTCTCGGTGCGGTCTCCCCGGCCCGGGCGGTCGAGCTGACGCGCGAGTCGTTCGAGCGCCACCACCGTGGCGAGTGGGAGATGCCGGCCAAGGTCTACGTGAGTGCTCCGCCCGGGGGCGACTTCCGGGCGATGCCGGCCCGCGGTTCCGGCTACGCCTCCCTGAAGTGGGTCACTTCGTTTCCGGGTAACCCCGAGCGCGGCCTGCCGGTTGTTGCCGGGGCGCTGCTGCTTTCCAGCGCCGAGACGGGAGCGCTGCTCGCGATCCTCGACTGCGCGACGGTGACCTCGCTGCGCACCGGTGCGGCTGCCGCGGTCTCGGCCCAGGCCCTGGCGCGCCCCTCCGCCTCCAGCGTCGGGATCGTCGGCTGCGGTGTCAACGGTGCGTGGGCGGCGCGCTGCCTCAACGCTGTCGGCTACGGGCCCGGGCTGTGTGCCGATATCCGGGAGGCTGCGGCCGCGGACCTTGCCGAGGAGCTCGGCTGGCGGGTCGCCGGTGTCTCGGCTGCTCTCGAATGTGATGTCGTCGTGACCGTGACGCCGGGCGAGCACCCGGTGATCGGCGCGGGTCGGATGGAGTCGGGCTCGCACTACGCGGTCCTCGGTGCCGACGCGAAGGGCAAGGCCGAGGTCGATCCGACCGAGCTGGGACGGTGCGAGGTCTTCTGCGACGAGTGGGCGCAAGCATCCGTGGGGGGTGAGCTGGCCGGCCCGTCGAGACGCGGGGAGCTGGATCGTGCGGCCGTGACCGAGTTGGGCGCCGTGCTCTGCGGTGAGCACCTGGGACGCGCCGGCGCCGACTCGATCACACTCTTCGATTCAACCGGGCTGGCGACGCAGGACCTGGCGATCGCGATCGCGGCCTACGAGGAGGCTCTAGCGGCAGGAACGGCACCGGCCGTAGAGCTCGGAGGTGAGTGAGGTCCGCCCGCGTGGCGCGGTTGCGACCTTTGCGGTCGACGCCACGGGATGGGCCAACCCCCGTGGGGAGGGCCGCTTTCTGCGGGGTCTCCTGCCGGAGCTGGCCGCCTCTCTGGGCGAGCCCCTGGCCCCTGGCCCCGCCGGCGGGCTCGCCGTGCTCTGCCATGCAGACGATGCAGCAGCGATCGATGCCTCCCTCGGTGGAAGGGCGACGCTCCTCCCCCTTGGTCGCGAGGAGCAGCCCGGGACGGATCTCGCCGCCGGAGGCAGGCGCCCGGTCGGGGTCCTGTTGCGCTGCGGCCTGAAGGCGCTCCGTGCGCGGCCCGTCGCCCTGCTGCAGCCTTCAGCGGTCGGTTGGTTTCCGACCCCCGGCGTCCGGCAGCTGGTGGTCTTCCACGACGTAAAGCCGCCCGGCGGGCAGGCCGCGCTCTTCTATCCGAGCCGCCGAGACCGCCTGCTCGCGGCTGCCAAGCAGTCCCTGGCGCTGCGTTCTGCCGCAAGCGTTCTCGCCGTCTCCGAGGCGAGCAGGACGCAGCTCGCCGCCTCCGTTCCGCCGACGATCCCCCTCGGACTTCTCCCGGTTGCAGTCGACCGGGCCTTCCGGCCGCGCTCCCCGGCGGAGATCGAGCAGGCCCGGAATCTGGCGGGCCTGGGGGAGGGGGCCCGCTTCGTGCTCGTGTCCTCGGGCCTCAACCGGCACAAGGACCCCGGCCTCGTGCTGGAGGCGCTGCCCCTGCTCGATCAAATGGGGGGAATGCTCGCCGGTCTCGACGTGGTCCTCGTCGGCGCGCACCGGGGGTCCTATGGCTCGACCGCGCCCGAAGTGCTCGCCAGGGCCCGCAGACTCGGCCTCAAAGAGCGACTTCACGCGCCCGGCCATGTGAGCGACGGAACGCTCGCCGCGCTCTACAGCGACTGCGAGGCACTCGTCTCTGCCTCCCGTTTCGAGGGCCTCGGCCTAAGCGCACTCGAGGCGGCCGCCTGCGGAGCCAGGGCGGTGCTCAGCGACATTCCGCCCCACCGTGAGACCGCGGGGCCCGGCGCGAAGCTCTTCCCGGTCGGGGATGTGGGCGCGCTGGCAGCGGCGTTGTCGGTTGCGCTCGCAGTCCCCCGGCCCGGGCCGAGCGCCAGATACTCCTGGGCGGAAGCAGCAGCACGCACCGGAGAGCGGCTGGCCGCGGCTGCCCCAGGCAATAATTTCCCCCGGTCCCTTCCCCGGCCCCGGCCCTTTAGGCGTTGAGTGCGGCGGCGGCGGCGTTGAGCATCACGGTGTTCGTGAGCCCGTCCTCGAGCGTGGCGAGCCCCTTCGGCTGACGGCCGGAGATCAGCTCGGCAAACGCCTCCCATTCGCGCTGGTAGCCGGCCCGGAACACCCCACCGAGTCGGGCCATACGGGCGGCGGCAGGAAGTGAGGCCGGGGCGCGCAGTGTGCGGGTCAGGCGCGGGCGCAGGGCGCCGGAGATATGCCCACTGGGCAGCGATCGCAGGCTATCGAAGGCGTAGAGGTCGAGTCGCAGCAGGCCTTCCTCCCCGACCAGGATGATCTCGTTCGCCGACGCCGGCGCCTCGGCCAGCACCAGCGACGCGGTCACGCCCTCCCGCCCGTAGGCCCCGATCGTCACAGGGCCGTCGGGCGAGCCCGAGGCGTCGAGCCGCTCGGCCCCGGCTCCTGCGAGGAAATGGGCGAGGTCACAGCAGTGGGCGCCCCGATCATGGAGCAGGTCCGCTCCGCTGCCCTGCTCCGCGGCCCAGCCGCCGCTTCGGTGGCAGGGCCCGACCCATGTGTTGACCATGGTGCGGAGCGGGCCGATCTCGCCGGCCAGAAGACGATCCCGTGCCTCGGCGATGAGCGGGTGGTGCCGGAGGTTGAAGGCCACGGCGGCATTCTTGCCGCTGCGGTCACGGGCAGCGATCATCGCCTCGCAGTCCGACTTGCTGAGCGCAGCCGGCTTCTCAACGAGCACGTGCCGGCCGGCTTCGAGCGCCTCCACCGCCAGGGCAGCGTGCGTCAACGGCGGGGTGCAGACCACGACCACGGCGACCCGCTCGTCTGCGAGCAGCTCGGCGGCCGATCCGTAGGCGGGCACGTTCCCCGCGGATGCGGCGACGGCTCGCGCGGCGCTGAGATCTGGATCGCACGTGGCCACGACGCTGCCCCCGGCCGCAGCGATCGCCTCGACGTGGTGCTCGCGGGCGACGAAGCCGCAACCGATGATCCCCACCCGCAGTGGGCTTGAATCACCTGCCGAGCTCATCCGGTCGGAGCCCCGCGGTCGTTGGCGGCGATCAGCTTCTCAGCGGACTCCCGCCAACCGGGCTCGAGGTGGTACGCCTGCCCCTCGATCACCAGCTTGCTCCCGTCCACAGTGATGGCTGTGGAGCCCACAGCTCCGTGCTGACGCTCGGCGGTGACGGCGAACTTCCAGAAGCTCAGGTCGAGGACGACCAGCTCGCCTCCCTGGATCAGGATCGCGTGCCGCTTGACGAAGAACGAGAGGATCAGTGCGAGCGGAATGAAGATCACCATCGCGGTGATCACGGCCCAGAACGGGAAAGGGCTGATCGCCGAGCAGACGGCCTTCGGGACGCCGTACTCGGCCCGGGAGCCCTCGATCCGGTGCCAGAGGCGTTGTTCGCGTTCTTCCATCGCGCGCGATCTTCGCAGCATGCGACAGCAGCGGTGACCGGGGAGCCGACCGCGTCGAGTCAGCTGCGAGCCACCGGGAGCTCCGGGAGGCGGGCCAGCAGCTCCTCGCCGGCAGCGTGGATGAGTTCCCGGTCGCTCCCATTGATGTAGTCGAAGCGCCTGACCTCCATGTGACTCATCGCGGTCGTCTCACGAGACCCGGGACCCCAGAGGAAGCCCACGGCCTCGCCGTAGCAGCGCCAGAGGATTCCGGCCGCGAGTAGGAGATCAGTCCCCAGGCCGCCCTCGCCGGCCGCTTGCAGACGCCTGAGACCGGGCCGCCTGCGATGGAATTCGACAACCGCGATCAGGGGGAACGCAAGCGCGTAGCCGAGCCGCCGCTCGCGCGACCACGAGCGACAGCGACTCCCGGCGCCGAGACGCCCGCCCGCCCATGTCTCGATTAACCAGCCCCGCAACCTGGAGACGTTGAGGTGGCGCACGACTGCGTCCGCGGCCAGGCGGATCTCTCCGTCCCCCGCCAGGGTCTCCTGAAAGCCGGCGAAGTCGCGCATCGATGCCTCGAGATCGTCGCCGAGGTGCCGCACCGCGTCGACCGAAAAGGACGCGTTGTTACCTGCGACACGGGCACGCGGGCCGTCGGGTATCGCGCCGCTGAACTCACCGTAGTGCTCAGCGAAGTTGGCCCGGCTGACCACCGAAGCCGGATTCATGCTCGCAAAGCGCGGGCCGACGTAGGTGGCCCCCTGCCGGTGCGCCTCGAGCACCGCGTCGAGCCAGCCCTCCTGGGGGAAGCAATGCGTCTCGGCCAGGAAGACGATCGGGGAGCTCACCCGTTCGATCCCGTGGACGCGGGCGGTGCTGATGTCCCTTATCGAGTCCACCTCGACGACCTGCAGACCGCCGAGCAGCTCTGTTTCGGGGCCAGGTTCGAAGCCCGACCCGCGGTGGGTTACCACGACCAACTCGATCCGATCGGGCTGACGCTGGGCGGCCAGCGAGCGGGTCAGCATCTTGGCCGTCTGCCACTCGTCGGCGACGAGCACGGCCGAGATCTCCAGGGGCGTTTCGGTGGACGCTGCTTCCATCAAGTCCCTTTGACGCGCTCGGCCGTCAAAGAGGGATGTTGCCGTGCTTGCGCTGGGGCTGCGGCACGCGCTTGGTCTGCAGCGTGCGCAGGGCGCGGATCAGCTTCGGCCGGGTCTCGGAGGGCTCGATCACGTCGTCGATGTAGCCCCGCTCCGCGGCGGCGTAGGGATTGGCGAATCTGGCCTTGTAATCGTCCATCAGCTTCTGGCGGCGCTCGTCGGGCGTCGGCGAGACGGCGAGATCCTTGCGGTAGATGATGTTGACCGCACCCTCGGGGCCCATGACGGCGACCTCCGCGGTCGGCCAGGCGAAGTTGAAGTCGGCCAGCATGTGCTTGGAGTTCATGACGTCGTAGGCGCCGCCGTAGGCCTTGCGGGTGACGACCGTGAGCTTCGGCACGGTCGCCTCGGTGAATGCGTAGAGCAGCTTGGCGCCGTGGCGGATGATCCCGTTCCACTCCTGATCGGTGCCGGGCATGAAGCCTGGCACGTCAGTGAAGGTGATCAGCGGGATGTTGTAGGCGTCGCAGGTGCGAACGAAGCGGGCCGCCTTCTCGGAGGACTCGATGTCGAGGACGCCGGCGAGGTGCTTGGGCTGGTTGCCGACAATCCCGACGGGCATCCCGTCGAGGCGGGAGAAGCCGCAGATGATGTTCTGGGCGAAGTGCTCGTGGACCTCGAAGAAGTCGCCGTCGTCGACGACGAGGGAGACGACCTCCCGCATGTCGTAGGGCTTCTGCGCGTCGGCGGGGACGATCTGGCCGAGTCGGTCCTCGGTTCGGTCAGGATCGTCGTAGGGCTCGACCCGGGGTGGCATCTCGAGATTGTTGGAAGGCAGAAAGCCGAACAGGTAGCGCACGTCCTCCAGGCAGCTCTCCTCGTCCTCGGAGGCGAAGTGGGCGACCCCGGACTTGGAGTTGTGGGTCATGGCGCCGCCGAGCTCCTCGAACTCCACCTCCTCGCCGGTGACCGTCTTGATCACGTCGGGGCCGGTGATGAACATGTGCGAGGTCTCCTTGACCATGAAGATGAAGTCGGTCATCGCGGGGGAGTAGACGGCACCGCCCGCGCAGGGGCCCATGATCACGCTGATCTGCGGGATCACTCCCGAGCACTGGACGTTGCGGACAAACACGTCGCCGTAGGCACCGAGCGAGACGACGCCCTCCTGGATCCGGGCGCCGCCGGAGTCGTTGATGCCGATCACCGGCGCGCCCACCTTGGCGGCCATGTCCATGACCTTGACCATCTTCTCGGCCATCACTTCGCCGAGCGAGCCGCCGAACACGGTGAAGTCCTGGGAGAAGACGAAAACCGTGCGGCCGTCGATCTCGCCATAGCCGGTGACGACAGCATCGCCCCAGGGCCGGTTCTTCTGCATCTCGAAGTCGTAGGTCCGGTGCCGGACGAAGGTGTCGAGCTCCTCGAATGTGCCCGGGTCCAGCAGCTTCTCGATCCGCTCGCGGGCAGTGAACTTGCCCTTCGCGTGCTGCTTTTCCACAGCCGCCTCGGAGGCCGAGTTGATTGCAGCGTCGCGCAACTCACGCAGATAGGAGAGCTTCTCCTCGTATGTCTGGGGGTTCTTCTCGCGCATCGCTCGGAGCGCGGGATTCTAAGCGCCAGCCGGGGAGCGGGGCAGAGTGCCCGGCTCCGACCTGATCAGAGGGCGCGCTCGAGCTCGAGCTCGTCGCGCAGCTCGATGCCGTGCTCACCGTTCACCGGGATCGACGGCTTCAGCCGGGCGCGGCTGCGCTCGACTTCGCCGATCCGCACAGCCCGCAAACGGAAGCCGCGACGCTGGTAGAAACGCAGAGCGTGGAGGTTGTCATTGGTGGTCGTCACGATCAGCCGCTTGCGGCCGAGCTCCGCGGCTCTCCTGGCCAGGGCCTCGAGCAGGGCTGTGCCGGTGCCCTGCCGGGGAGGTCTGGCATGCACGGCGAGGATCTCAGCTTCCTCGCCGTCGATCCAGCTCAGCAGCCCCGCGATCCCGCCGGGCGCGGAGCCACTCGCGGCCACCAGCATCGAGTGGCCGAGGGGATCGACCAGCTCCCCGTTGCGGGCGATCTGCATCGCGTTCTCCGCCTCGAGACAGGACTCGATCGCCGGGAGGTCCTGCTCCCGGCGCTCCCGCACGGCCAGCTCAGGCTCAGGCCCCGGCCCCGCGAGCTCGACACCGATCGTGGCCAATCTGGGATCGAGTATCGATCCGGCCAACTCGCGGAGCAGTTCCAGGGCCGCCGCGCGAGGGTCGTCGGTGCCGCTCGTGTGCGGGGCGTCGAGGTAGGTGCGACAGACCGCGATCACCCGCGAGCCGGCCGGGATCTCCACGCCGGCGAGGCCGGCCGGGCCCGAGCCGTCCCATCGCTCCTGGGCGTTCAGGATCCAACCGCAGGCGCGCTCCGCGACTCCGGCGCCGGCCGCGAGGGCCTCGCCCTGCTCGTAGTAAGACGCGGCATGCGCCTTCGCCGTGGGGTCGAGATCCGTCTCCGGCGTGTAGAGGAGCTCTTTTGGCATGTAGAGCTTGCCGACTTCACGCAGCCGGGCCGCCTCGGCGATCAGCTCCGGCTCCGGGCACGCCGCCCGCCGGGCGACCGCCAGGGCGAGTGTCGCGGCGATCTCGGAGCGCGCGGCCGCGGTCGGCATGTGCGCCTCGAGCGCCTCGATCAGGCCGGCACCTCGTTTCCGCGCGAGCTCGGCATCGCTCTCCGGCCCAGCGCCCGGGGCGGACCCGCCGGTTCCCGCGGTCTCCTCGCTTGCGTCCACGCGATCAGGATATGGCTGGCGGCGGGCGGCTGCCGACGACGGAGCGGGGCGTTGCGGCGGAGCTGTGCGATCCTCGGCCCCCTTGGCCGGCAGCATCGACTTCGCAATCGAGACCGTCACGCCGCTCCCCGAGCGGCTCGCGACCGGGGGCGGTACCGCCCTGTTCATCGACGGCCGCTGCCGGTTTCCCGCGGGGGAGCGGTTCGCCTCTGTGGTCGTCGTCTTTGACGGCACCGAGACGGCGGCGCTCGGCTGGAGTCTGGCACCGCCCCGGATGCGCGGCGACGACTACTGGTGGGCGATCGTGCCCGTGCCGGCGACGCCCCGGGTGCGGACCGCCGAAGTCGTTCTCCGCGCGCGGATCGCCGGGCACGACGAGGCGATCGAAGCGCGCCTCGGCCAGATCGAGCTCCGCCCGCAGATCGAGCGTGCCGGGCGGAGCGGCGCCCGGGCGGAGGAGGGCAAAGGTCCACTGGTTGCGATCGCGATGGCAACGTATGAGCCGGACCCGGGCATGCTCGAGGTCCAGGTCGAGTCGATCCGGGCTCAGACCCACCGCAACTGGATCTGCCTGATCAGCGACGACGGCTCGAGCCCTGCCGGACGGCTGGCGATTGAGCGCGCTGTCACCGGCGACCCCCGCTTCCAGGTCGATTTCGCCGAGACCAACCAGGGCTTCTACGCCAACTTCGAGCGGGCCCTGGCGATGGTGCCGCCGGGTGTCGATCACGTTGCGCTCAGCGACCAGGACGACCGCTGGCGGCCCGAGAAGCTCGCGCGGTTGCTGGAGGAACTCGAGCGCGCGCCAGGTGCGGGGCTCGTGTTCAGCGACATGCGGATCACCACGCGCTCGGGCACGGTGCTCGCCGAAACCTACTGGGAGTTCAGGCCCGTCAACCACACGGACTTCGGCTCCGAGGTGCTGGCCAACACCGTGACCGGGGCCGCCTGCCTGTTCGAGGCGCGGTTGCTCGATGACGTGCTCCCCTTCCCGCCCCGGCATGGGGCCGCCTTCCATGACCACTGGATCGGCCAGGTCGCGATGGCGCTCGGGCCGATCGCCTATGTGGACGAGCCGCTTTACGACTACGTTCAGCACGACGAGGCAGCGCTGGGCTATCTGCAGGCCAACGGGCTCGGCCGCTTCAGCGCGCCGCTGCGCGAGCGCGTCGCTGTCTGGTACGAGCGCTGGAGCGGGCGCGGCTTCCGGCTCGCCTGGCGCGTGCCCTACTTCAAGCTCTACTGCCGGGTCCGGGTGGCGACCACGGCACTGCGCCTGCGGCTCGCCGGGCGACTCGCCCCTGACCGCCTCGAAGTGCTGGACGCGATCGAGGACTCGCCTGCCGGGATCGCCTGGCTCGGCCGCCGCGCCCTGGGCGATCTGGGCGGCCCGACCGCGACGATCGGCCGCGAGCGGGTGATGCTCGCCGGGTTCGCGTGGAGGCGGGGGGCCGCCGCCCGGAGGAGGGTGCGAGAGCTTCGCGCCCGCCTCAATCGGGCGCGCTGAGCAGGTTCTCGTACGGCGTGCCGCTCAGCGCCGTGATGATCTCGTCCCAGTTCTCGACGGTCTCCCGCAGAGGACGGGTGCGGAGGCGCTCGAACCAGGACCGCAGCGGCTGCGGATCGAGCCCCAGAAATCGCTGCAGCGCCTCGAGCCGCGCGACCTCGCCCAGCTCCTCATAGGCGAGCTCAAACGTGTCATGGCCGCCGGCCAGGCCGTCGAGCTCCCGTTCCTCGGTGGCGATCCGCTCCAGCGCCTTGATGCAGGCCTGCGGCTCGAGCCGCACAGTGGCATCCCCGTAGCTGCCGAAAATCGACTGCGAGACGCCGGTGCTCGCAAGTAGCTGCCGGGAGACGAGCTGGGCGAGCCGGTTGCGGCGCGAGAGCCTGATCACGGCCATCTCCGGATCGTCGCGGACCACCGCGGCGGCCGCCGGCTGCAGGCGGATCGAGTTGATCGGAAGCTTGAAACCCGCGGCACGCTCGGGCCCGGCGGCGAGCATCTCGGTAACGAAGGCCCGCGGATCCGTGCTCCCGGATGCGGCAAGGGTGGGTGGCTTGCCCTCGCCGAAGATCTCGCCGTAGCAGCGCGCCTGCGAGTGAAAGTCGAGCATCGACTGCAGGTGCGTGGAGCCGGTGCGCCCGAGGCAGAGGATCACGAACCGCCGCGGCGCGCCGTGCTGCGGATCCGGCATCGATCTAGAGGGCTTCGGCGATGCGCGGAGCGTCCCGCTTGAACCAGATCACGCCGGCCACCGCGATCATCACCGCAATAGCCAGGGGCACGAGCAGACCGGAGACCACGCCGAGCAGATCCACCGGCGTGGCCGCGTTCGGGTCGATGATCCAGATGCGCATCATCTCGATGATCGGCGTCAGCGGATTGGCCGCGATCAACGGCCGGATCGACTCGGGGATCACCGTCAGCGTGTAGAGGATCGGGGTCGCGTAGAACAGCGCGCGGAGCGTCAAAGTCCAGCCCTGGCCAACATCCTCGGAGCGGACGAACGCCACCGCCAGGAGCATCGACAGGGTCGTCGTCATCACGACCAGGGCGAGCACGGCAACAGGTGCGAGAAGCCAGGTCGTCTGCGGCTCGACCCCGGTCACCATCAACAGCAGCAGGACGCCGACCAAATTGAAGAACAGCGTGATCGCGGCGCCCAGGTTGAGGCTGAGCGGAATCACGATCCGCGGGAAGTGGGTCTTGCGCAGCATCGACTCGCGGGTCTGGATCGAGCGCAGGGCCTTGTTGGTCGCCTCGCTGAAGTACTGGTAGAGCACGAGGCCGAGAATCAGCTTCTGCGGGAAGTCGGCGACGTCGGCGAACTTGAGCACCTGGCTCACGACGAGGTAAATCACCCCGAAGAAGGCGAACGGCTTGAGCACGCTCCACACGTAGCCGAGGGTCGTTTCGGAGTACTGGAGCCGGAACTCCGTGACGGAGATCAGCCAGAGCAGATCCCAGGTGCGGCGCCAGCTGTCGCCGAACGCCGAGGGTCCGGAAATTTCCCGCAGCTCGTGTGGCTGGGCGTTCATCGGCCTCCCTCGGGCGCGACGGGCGCGACGGGCGCGCTCCGCGTGGAGGCGCTGATCTTGTGATCGAGCAGCATCGAGCTACCGCGTCTCTCACCCTCGACCTCGAGCCGGGTCATTCGCGTCGGTCCCGCCGGGGTCCCCTCGCCGGTGAAAATGTCGCTGACGATCGTGTAGCGACCGGGCGGCAGGCGGTTCTCGACGGTCGCCTTCAGCTCGATCACCTCGCCGGCGCCCGCGCTGCCGGTCTCCGACAGGGACGCCAGGTCGCTGGTGAAGACAACGCGGCCGTCGCTGCTGGCGATCTGAAAGCGAAAGGTGGGGTCCGGGTAGTCGCGCTCGACCTTCACCGTGGCGTGCAGGTTGAGTTCCGCTCCGGCTCGGATCCGGTCGATCCGCTCGCCATGCTCGTCGGCGATCCAGCCATCGTCGATGCGGGCGAACGGGTCACCGATCGCCGCGACTATCTTCGAGGACATCTCCGGCAGCTTGTGGTCGGGGCGACCCAGCATCTCTGAGAGATTGACGTCGTAGTAGTGCTCCGCGACGAGGTCGGGAGCCCCGATCGTGTGGATCTCGCCGTCGTGCAGCAGCAGTGCCCGCTCGCAGTACTGCGTGACGGTCGGCATGTTGTGCGTGACGAGCAGGATCGTGCGCCCCTCGCGGTGCATGTCCTCGAAAGCCTCGCCACAGCGCTCCTGGAACTCGGCGTCACCGACTGCCAGTACCTCGTCGATCAGCAGCACATCGGCGTCCACGTGCGTCATCACGGCGAACCCGAGCCGGACCTTCATGCCCGAGGAGTAGTTCTTGATCGGTAGGTCGACGTAGTCGCGCAGACCCGCGAACTCGATCACGCTGTCGAACCGGCGCCGCGCTTCAGCGGGCGACAATCCCATCATCACGCCGTTGAGAACGACGTTGTCGCGAGCGGTCAGCTTGGGGTTGAAGCCCACCCCGAGCTCGAGGAACGGGGCCAACCGGCCGGCGACCCGGATCGTGCCGCTGTCGGCCGGATAGACGCTCGCCAGTAGCTTCAGCAGCGTGCTCTTGCCGGAACCGTTGCGGCCCACGATCCCAAAGAACTCCCCGCGCTCGACGTCGAAGCTGAGGTCGTGGAAGACCTCGAGCGAGCGGCCCGGAGTGCGCCCGAGCGGATTGCGGAGCCGGCTGCGCAGGCTTGCGGGCGCGCGGCGACCGCGGACGTGGAACCGCTTGCTGAGTCCCCGCACCTCGATTGCAAGGTCACGTTTCATTCGGGTCAGGATAGGTGAGGCCGGAGCCGCCAGGGCTCGGGGCGGCCCACCTCAGGCGGCTTTGCGCCACCAGGCGCCGACCCAGTCGATGCGCTCGATCGGCTCATCGATGCCGTGTTCGGCGCGGTAGTCCTCGACGGCCTGGCGGCAGTTCTCCCAGCCAAAGTCGTCGATGATCAGGTAGCCGCCGGGCGAGAGCTGGGGGTAGAGGTTGACCAGTCCGTCCATCGTCGATTCGTAGAGGTCCCCGTCGAGCCGGACGAGGGCCCACTGCTTGTCGCGGACCGTCGGCAACGTGTCGCGGAACCAGCCTTCGAGGAACTCGACCCCGTGGTCGAGCCCGTAGCGCTCGAGATTGGCCCGCACCTCCTCGATCGGCACCTTGAGCTCATCTGCCGTGTAGTTGATGTCGGCCAAGTCGGCTGGGAACTGTTCGGGGTTGGGAGCCGGCAGACCCTCGAAAGAGTCGGCGGCCCAGACGGTCCGCTCGCGGTCCCCGTGGGCCGCGAGGACGCCGCGCATCATGATCACCGTGCCGCCGCGCCAGCATCCGGCCTCGATCAGATCGCCCGGGACCCGCTCGGAGATCACCCGCTCGGTCAGCATCCGTACGTTATGGATCCGCTTGCGGCCGACCATCGTCTGCGCGTAGACGGGCCAGTCGCGGCCCTCGTTGCGGCGCCGCACGTCGCTGAGACCGCCCAGCTCGGTGATCCCCGCCTTCTCGAACTCATGCTCGAACGACTCCTGGACGTTCGCGGGCAGCTCGCGCTTGTCGGGCGGGAAGTAGAGGGTGTGGGTGACCGCCCGCTCGAGCAGGTCCAGGTACATCCGCCGGGGCACCGAGGGCCGGCGTGCCGCGAGCCCGGCCAGGGGCCCGCTGCGAGCCGCGGGGCCCAGCAGGCGACGCGCGCGGAGTGCGAATGAACTCTTGATCGACACCGCGGCGATTGTATGGACAGGGGTCCCGACTCCCGGCCTTCCCCGGCAGGGCCCCTCTGTAACCTCGCCAGCACTGCCGCAGCGGGGACGCGGCACAGAACCCATGGCGAGCGCGGAAAGCAGACAGGCGGCTGATGTGCCGGGGGGGCCGGCAGCCGATCGCGGCGCGGCACCGGTCGCGATGGTGATCGCGTTGAGCAGCCTGCTCGCGCTCGGCGCCTTCATGCTGATCGCTCCGATCCTGCACACGATCGTGCCGATCACCAAACTCCCGGAGCCGCTCCCCGATCACCATCAGGACGCGGAGACGTTGTTGTTCGTGGTCGCCTTCGCGATCCTCCTACCGCTCGGGATGCGCGTCGGCGCGACCGTGACAGACCGGATCGCCGCCGGGCCCAACCGCGAAGCGCTCTCCCCGCTGGTGGCGGCTCTGACCGCGGCGCTCGTGCTCGTCCTGCTCGTGGCCCGCGCGATCTCAGGGGGCCTGGGGCTGGGCATCGGCGCCGCTGTCTGGCTCGTTTCGGCCGCGCTGCTGTTACGCCGGGCCGCGGCTCCGCAGGGCTGGAATGGCGCGATCCGGCTCGCGCCCAAGGCGGGACCACTGTGGGCGCTCGCTGCCCTCGTTGCCGGGGGCTCCGCGCTGGCGTTCGCGAGCCTCACCTCGATCTCCTGGCCGCTGCTCCTGCTCGGCCTGCTCCTGGTGGCAAGCCTGCTGGTTGCCCGGGAGCGCTTCGCGATCCCGTCGGCCCCCCGTCGCCTCAGCCCCATTGCAGACAGCGCGGTGGTCGTGATGCTGCTGCTCGCAATCCCGAACCTGGCCGTCTTCGCCTCGGGGGAGCGCGGCATCGACGCGGCGGTCGAGACATCGATCATTCAGTTCCATCAGAACTTCTTCCTCGGGCCCGCCAACCAGATCCTGCATGGGGACGCGATGCTCGTCGACACGCTTTCGCAGTACGGCGTCGGCTCGATCTACTTCCTCGCCGGCGTGTTCAACTTGATCCCGATCAGCAACGCGAGCCTCGCGCTCGTCGAGGGCGTGCTCTCGGCGCTGATGTTCATCGGGGCCTGGGCCGTGATGCGGATCGCGGGCGTCTCGAGGCTGTTGGCAGGCTCGGCGATGCTCGTCGCCGTGATTGCACTCGTCTACGGGCTGCAGTACCCGCTTGGCGGGTTGCTCCAGCACGGTGCCTTCCGCTTCGGCCTGCCGATCGGGGTCGTGGCGGGGGCCGTCGCCGAGTCCCGCTGGCCGCGTGCGGCCGCTCCCGCCCGACTGCTGCAGTTGCTGACCGTTGCCGTGGCGTCGATCTGGGCCCTGGAGGCGTTGGCCTACACGCTGCTGACGGTGTTCGCCGTGATCGCCATCGGTGTCGTGGCAGCACCCGCGGGCCGGCGTGCTGCCGTGCTGCGGCGCTGGGGTCTGCAACTCCTCGCCGCCTGTCTGACCGCACATCTACTGCTCGCCGCGATCACCCTGGCAGCGACCGGCGAGCTGCCTGACTGGGGCTGGTACCTGAACACGCTGCGCGAGTTCCTCTTCGGCCAGATCGGCGACCTCACCTACGACTTCTCTCCATGGTCGCCGGGGCTCGCCGTCGGCGCGTTGTATCTGGTCTCAGCGGCCGCCGTCGGCACGCTCCTGTGGCGCCGTCCCGACGTGGTCGAGCGCGAGCGCACGATGCTCGTTGCGATTGCGGGCATGACCGCCTTCGGGGTCGCGTTGTTCAGCTACATCGTCAACCGCTCGGCAGACCACATCATTCCCTACGTCAGCCTGCCGGCCTTAACCCTCGGTGCGCTCTGGCTCACGCTCATCGAGCGGCCCGTCTTCGCGGTCCCGGCCGGCGCCCGCCGGGCCGGCCGGGCGCTCAGCCTGACCGTGTCGGTGCTGCTGATCGCCGTCGCGGCGTCCTCGGTCGACACCCGCCTACACCAGTCGGCGCTCGCCTTCGCCCGCCCGGGAGGCGCATCACTGTCGGCGGCGCTGGAGCGGATCTGGGATCCGCCCCCGGTGCGCGCTCCGGCCGCCGAGGGCGAGCGCCTGCTCGCGGAGCAGATGCCGGGCCAGTCACGGAGCTCGGTACTCACGAGCGCCGATCTCGCCGTGGAGATCCTGATCCGTTCCGAGCGTGGCAGCTCCGTACCGCTCGGGGACCCGTGGGAGGACAGCTTCGTCCCCGATGACCATCTGGGCCCGCTGGGCGCCTACGTCGACGGACTCGAGCCGGGCGAGCTGATCCTGATCGATCCGGCCGCTCGGGATGTCTTCGAGCTCTACCGCCGCGAGCCGGACCTCGACCCCCTCGCGCAGGCAGCCGGCGGCGTCACGCTGATCCCGAATGGGCTGGCGACGCTCCAGGAGTGGACCCTGAAGGAGATCGGCAAGCGTTTCGACCTGAAGATGGTGGCCGACTCGCCGAGCGGACTCGAAGTGGTCGAATTGGTGCCGCGCGGATCCGGGGCCGGCCAGGGGTCAGCCGGCTAGGGCTTGAACTTGCGGGAGGGCCAGATCCGAGCCCGGTGCAGGATCAGCCGTGCCCCCGCCCAGAGGGTCTTGGTTCCGTAGACGACTCCAGTCTTGAAGCCGACCGAGGAAGCCTCCTCGAAGTAGCGGCAGCGCGCGGGGACCTCCTCGATCCGGAAGTCGAAATGGGCCGCCTGGTAGAGCAACTCGGAGTCGAAGCTGAAGTCCAGCGAGTTGCGCAGGAAGGGAACGGTGAGCAGCAGATCGCGGGAGTAGGCGCGGTACCCGGTGTGGGCCTCCGTCAGATGTGTCCCCATGATCCGGTTCTGGATCGTGGTCAGGAACCGATTCGCGACCCACTTCCACCTCGGCATCCCGGCGGCCAGCGCCGCCCCGGGCACCGCGAGCCGCGAGCCGAGCACGAGGTCGGCGCGACCCTCGATGATCGGCTGGATCATGTCGGGGATCAGGCCCGGCTCGTACTGGCCATCCGGATGCAGCATCACGACAACGTCGGCGCCCTGATGCAGGGCCTGCATGTAGCACGTCTTCTGGTTGCCGCCGTAGCCGACCTGGTGCGGGTGCCAGAGCACCTCCAGCGGCAGCTCCCGGGCGAGCTCGACCGTCTCGTCGGTGGAGGAGTCGTCGACGAGGATGATCTCGGCGACTCGCTCGAGCGGGATCTCCGAGACGGTCTGCCGCAGTGTCGCTGCCGCCTGGCGAGCGGGCATCACGACGATCACCTTCGGCTCGCCGGCCGCCGGCTGCACTCCCGCGCCGCCCTCTGCGGCCGTCGCTTCTACGTTCCCCTCAGTCAAGCCTTGCCTCCATGTAGACGGTTCCTCCACGCCCGATGATGATCTCTGCGAGCGCCGCGAGCGCCGCGACTGGCAGCAGCGCAACGCCGGCGGCGACGGCGAGCCAGCGCCGCAACCGTCCCTGCTGGGCCGATCGCGCGCCGCTCCGGCGCAGTGCCTGGTAAAGGTCAGGATGCCCGGGAAGGCCGCCGACGAGGCCCTGCAGCCAGCCGATCACGAGCTGTCCGCCCCGCATCTGCGAGACCCGTTCGACCACGAGGCCGCGCTCCCGCAGGCCCTGCTGCAGCGACCCGGCAGAGAGGTGGACGAGGTGCCGCGGCAGATCGAGATGCAGCCAGCGCTCACCGAAGACCGCAGCCTGCAGGCTCGCCGTGTTGGGGACGGCGATCGCGACGACGCCGCCCGGCTTCAGCAGGCGGGTCGCCTGGGCGATCGCATCGCCAGGGTCGGGCAGATGCTCGAGCGCGTGCCAGAAGACGACCGCCGCCCACTCACCCTCGACTTCCGCGAGGGGCACATCGCGGAAGTCGTCTCGCAGCGGGTTGCGCTCGAGGCCGACCGTCTCGCGGCCCCGGGCGCGCAGCGCGTCCACGAGGCTGCCGTCGCCCGCGCCGACATCGAGGATCGGGCCGGAGGGGGCGATCTCGTCGATGCGCGAGGCGAGCAGTCCCCGGGTACGAGCGAGGATCGCGTCACCGGCGAAGGAGAATCGCCGCTCGCCGGCGGGCCGATACCAGTCCCCGTAGGCCCCTGCCAGCTCCTCCGCGTCCGGCGGCGGATCCGTCATCGCTGCGCCACAGCTGCCGCAGAAGGTGAGCCGCCCGCGGCGGGTGGTGGCGGCATCGAACGGCTCGCCGCACCATACGCAGACAACCGGCCTGGCCGGTGCAGCGATGCTCGTCATCAGCCCACCAGCCCGCATATCGCCACCACGTCGAGCGCGGCCTCGAGGTCGCACTCGCGCAGTTCAAAGTCACCGGCCTCGATCGCGGCTGCCCGCGGGTCCGGCTTGCCGCGCGCCCGCTCGAGCATCGTGTCGTAGAGCCACTGCTTGGCCCTCAGGGGCACCCGCCGCCGGAGCCGCAGCGGATCTCTGCCGAGCAACCGCTCGAGCTTGGCCCGCTCCTCGTTGTAGATCTCCATGTAGCGGGGAGAGCCGAACAGGCCCAACGAGCGCACGTCGGCGAAGCGGCGGCCGCAGAGGGCGGCGAGCTCGCCCGAGTCGAACTCGCGGAAGTGGTACGGATCGATGATCTCGTCGGGGCGACCGAGGGTGAGCCGGTTGGGCGTGACAAACATCGCGATGCCATCACCACCGAGCACCCGGGCCACCTCTTCCACGACCCGCTCGGGATCGGGGACATGCTCGAGCGACTGCACGGACAGCACCGAGGAGAACTCCCCGTCCGCGAACGGGAGCCGGCGCATGTCCGCGACGATGGTCTCGCGCTCCTGGCCCTCGAGCACCGCGGCCTCGATGTCGACGCCGACGGTCTCGCGCGGGGCGAGCAGGTGGTAGCTGTGCCCGATCCCGCAACCGAGATCGAGCAGGCGCCCCGCGGGCAGGTAATCGGCGGCCAGCGCGTAGGCCGCGACGTGGCGTTGCCAGGTGGGGTTGAAGCCGCCCTCGGCGGTCATTACCCGTTCGCCGGTGAGCTTCACGTGCGCGATTCGCCGTTGGGACCGCGGCGGTCCGGCAGGGTCGGGTCTTGCGGCGAGGGCTGCACGGGGCTCAATGCTTGCATGGGTCGCCACCGAGAGCGGTGCGTATCACGCGGCCTGTGCCAAACTCTGGCACGTGAGCAACTCCGAGACTTCCCCCCGGATCGAGATCCCAGAGGGGGTAACTCCAGAGCGGGTGGAGCAGGCCGCCAGGGAGTTCGCGACCGTCTTCCACGAGCTCAAGGAGCAGACGTTCGCGACGACCACCTGGCTTGGCGTTCCCCTCGTCAAGACGCCCGCCGACATGGTCGTCCTGCAGCAGATCATCGCCGAGACGCAACCGGAGCTGATCGTCGAGACCGGCGTCTACGTCGGCGGCAGCGCCGCCCTTTTCGCCTCGATCCAGGAGATGCTCGGGATCGACGGCAAGGTGATCGCCGTCGATGTCGATCTCTCCTTCGTGCACGACCGAGTCCGGGAGAACCCGCGGATCGAGTTGCTCGAAGGAAGCTCGACCGACCCCGAGATCGTCTCGCACATTCGCGCCGCGGCGAAGGGCAAGCGGACGATGATCGACCTCGACGCCGACCACCGTGCACACCATGTGCTCGAGGAGCTGCGCACCTACGCCGACCTGGTCAGCCCGAATTGCTACCTCGTCGTCGAGGACAGTTGGTTCGGTGGCCGCCCGGTCCGCGAGGACGCGATCCCCGGCCCGAGCGAGGCGCTCGATGCCTGGCTGGCCGAGGAGCCGCCATTCGAGCTCGACCGCTGGCGGGAGCGCTACCTGCTGACCCAGAACCCGCGCGGCTACATGCGTCGCGTCCCCGCCGACGGCGCTCCGCCGATCGGCCGCGAGCGCCCCGGGAACTTCCTGATCGGCAACTTCGAGCTCGCCGGAGCCGATGGCCTCGGCGCCAACGGCTCGATCAATACGGAGACGATCGCCGGAGAGCTGAAGGCCGCGGCCGGCGAGCCCGATCGCGAGGTCGAGGCGCTGCGCAAGACCGTCGGCAACCTCGCGCGCGGCACGCGCCAGGCCGCCGTCGAGTCCGACCTCGATCGGCGCCGGGCCGAGATCACGACCGAGAACCTCTTGCGCGAGATCAACACACAGCGCGAACTGCTCGAGGAGCGCAACCACCAGCTCTCGCTGGCCAGGGCCAACCTGCGCCGGATCAACGAGTCGCTGCCGTTTCGTGCCTGGATGCAGCTGCGCCGCCTGCCCGGCATCCGTCAGCTGGCCGAGCGCCGCACTCGGCACCGCGAGGCCGCCTCCAGGAGCAAGCGTCAGCACCGCGACAAGGTCCGGGGCGAGCGGACGGAGCGCTTCGTCAACCACCATCGCGGGCAGTGATCGCGTTCGGCGCGGCGATCGCCGACGAAGACAAGTGGGAGCGCTACGCGCTGAAGGGAATCAGGCTCGCGGTCGGTGATGATCCACGGCTGATCATCCGGCGCGATCAGACTTGCATCTTCGGCGCCTACAACGCGATCATGGACGAGGCTGCGGCCGACCCGCGGATCGAAGCGCTGGTGCTGATCCACGAGGACACCGAGATCCGCGACGAGCGCTTCGAGGAGAAACTGCGCTGGGGCCTGGGGGATCCGCAGGTCGCGATCGTCGGCACGATCGGCGCCGTGGGAGTCCAGGGGATCGACTGGTGGCAGCACGACTACGGGGTCGGCTCCTCGATCCTTGAGCCGATCGATCCCGAGATCCTCTTCGAGACCCCGCTGCTCGAGGGCTCGGAGCTGTCCGGCGCCGGCGGCTTCGGCGACGTGGACATGGTTGACGGCTACCTGATGGGGATGTCGCGCTGGGCGCTCAAGAACCTGCGCTTCGACGAGACCGAGGTGGGCCCGGGCTTCCACGGCTACGACGCGGACATCTGCTTCCAGGCGCGGGAGAAGGGCAGGCGCGTGTTCGTCGCCGAGCTCTCCGTCGCCCACCACCGCAACAGCGTGTCGCCGACTCCCTACCGCGAGGACTGGCTGCGAGCCCAGATCGCCTTCCGCCGCAAGTGGGAGCGCCGCGGCATGCTGAAGCCGCCGAAGCTGCGCTTCCCGCCCTATGCGCAGACCAAACAGGAACTCGAAGAGAACGAAGCCTGAGCGATGAGCGCGGCACGCCGGCATGAGCCGTTCCCCCTGCTCGACCCGTTGCGTGCGTTCGCCGCGGTCTCGATCCTGCTTGTCCATACGTCCCTGTTCAGCGGAGCCATCGCGCACGCCGGCTACGGGCGCCTGCTCGCCCATCTCGACATCGGCGTGCCCTTCTTCTTCCTGCTTTCGGCCTTTCTGCTCTACCGGCCGTTCGTCGTCGCCCGTCTCGAGAACCGCGAGCGCACGCCATTCCGCGAATACGCCAAGCGCCGCTTCGTGCGGATCGCGCCCGCCTACTGGGCGGTCCTGACGATCGCCGCCGTGATTCCGGGGTTCGCCGGTGCCTTCACCGGCAACTGGTGGGTCTATTACGGACTGCTGCAGAGCCTTCCGGTCTACGACCCAACCGGCTCCTGCGCGGCCGACCCCTACCGCTGCGGTGTCCCCGTCGCCTGGAGCCTCAGCGTCGAGGTTCTCTTCTACGCACTCCTGCCGTTGATCGTGCTTGCGATGGCATGGCTCGGTCGCCGCTGGCGCGGCCGGCCGCTGACGCTCGAGTTCGTGCTGTTCGCATTGCTGACCGCGGTTTCGCTCCCGATCCAGGGCTCCGTCCCGATCAGCGATGCGCACACCGTGCTCTTCTTCTCGCCCTTCGGCCGCGGCTGGTGGTTCGCGCTCGGCCTGATCCTGGCTGCGATCTCGGTTCATCTCGCCCGTCGCGAGAGCGAGCCGGTGGTGGTCGAATGGATCCGGCGCCGCCCCGGGCTCCCGGTGCTCGCCGGCTTTGCTCTCTACGCGCTGGTGGCGTTTGCGGTGCTTGGGCCGTCGCCGTCGCTCGCCTTCCCCGTGATCGAGATCAAGCGCTACCTGATCGAGTATCTGTCCTTCGGGCTGATCGCCGCGCTGATCATCCTGCCCGCGATCTTCGGGACCGACGGCGGCGGCTTCACGCGCCGCCTCCTCGGCCACCGTTTCCTCGTCTGGCTGGGCCTGATCTCCTACGGGATCTTTCTCTGGCACTTCCCCGTGTTGATCTTCTTGCTCGATGCCGGCGTCAGCGGTTTCGTGCCGCTCACCGCATTGACGTTCTCCGTCACCCTTTGCTGCGCGACGCTGAGCTACTACTTGCTCGAGCGACCACTGATGCGAGCGGTGCGCAGCCGCCCTGGCGCCGGCGGCGCGGCTCTGGGCTCGGCCCAGGCCGAGGTGGCAACGCTCGAGGCAGCGACCGCGGCGCAGCGCGGAGGCTGAGAGGACTCAGTCCCAGTGCTTGGACTTGATCTCGGAGGCGCGCAGCGGTGGTCCGGTGCCGAGCTTGGCGGGCCGTCCGGTCAACACGCGTGAGAGCACCCGCAGCGGCCGGTGCTCCAGCTTGTACAGGCGCATCCGCAAGCGGCGCTGGGACTCGCGTGCGGCAACCAGTTCCCAGTGTTTGGCCGAGCCGTCGGCTTCGGCCCGGCGGGCGCGCTGCTCCCAGGCTCCAAGTGTCTCCTCCTGTGCGCGCAGGTCCCTGAAGGTGACCATGCTGGCGACCGAGCCGAGCTCGGGCAGTCCGGAGTCCGATGCGGCGAGGAGGATCGTGCGGTCCTCGGCCTCGCCGCCCGCGAGCCAGCCGGCCCGGTCGAGATCGGCCCGCTCGGGGCCGTCGGCGGGGGCGACGGTCGCGGCGATCGCCAGCCGGAGCCTGAAGGCGGCTGTGTTCGCGAAGCGGGATGAGAGCGCGGTGAGCAGCGCATCGGCGCCGTCGGATCCGGCGCCATTGGCGGCCACCCCCGCGGGCGGGACCGACAGCGGCACCGAGACGAGCATGATCCCGCCCTCGCCCAGTACCCGTGACAGCTCGGCGACCGCCGCCCCGGGGTCGGGATCAGCGGCTGGCGCATGTAGGCAGACGACGGCGTCGTAGCCACCGGAGGCCAGCGGCAGCGCCGAGGTCTCCGCCTCGATAAAGCGGATCCGCTCGCCGTAGAGTCGGGTCGCGATCTCGACCGAGCGCGGGTCCGGGTCGGCGCCAACGACCGTCCGGGCGCCCGCCTCGCTCAGGATCTGAGCGCCGTGACCCTGCCCGCACCCGGCAACGAGCACGTGGCGGCCGGCGACGCCGCCGCCGGCCCAGCGGTAGGCGGCATCGGACTGGGCGGCATCTAAACGGTCTCCGTCCTCGCCGGGCAGGCCCGGCAGAGGGCCCGAGTTCGGCTGCGTGTCGGGCGCGCCGGGGTCGCTCATCGGCCCATCCTCACCCTGGCCACGAGCAGGTCGCGTTCGGAGACAACGTAGGCCGGGGCACCGTGGAGTGGCGGGCGCAGAAGATCGACGGAGCCGAAGCCGGCCTCGAGCGTCGCCTCGGCGACCGCGTTGGTCACGCGGCCGGCACATTCGATCGCACAGATCGAGCGGGTCGCCTCGAACGCGCGCCGCAGCGTCTCCGGATCACCGGCGCGCCCGAGGTCGCCGGTGAGCAGGACCACGTCGAAACGCTCCTCGGGAGCGGGCGGCGAGAAGTCGGACTCCGCGGTCAGCTCGAGTTCGGCGGAAGGGATCGCGTAGTGGTCGCGCAGCAGCCGTGCCCGGCGCAGCAGATCCGTGCGATTGTCGAGTCCGACCACACGTCGCGCACCCCAGCCAAGCAGCTGCTGCGCGAGCCAGCCCTCGCCACAGTGCAGGTCGAGCACCATGCGCCTCCTCGCCAGGGCGAACGCATCGCGCACGGCCGGACGCAGCATCTCGGCCAGGGTCCAGTGACGCTGGCGGGCACCCGGATCGAAGGCTGCCGTGTGCAGCGAGGGCGTCAGCGCCCAGCTCTGCTCCCAGCGGACCCCGCCGAGCTCGCTCAGCAGGCGCGGGTCGAGTGCCGGACCGGGGCCGGAGCTCGCCGGTGAGCACGGTGCGGGCGCAGATGCCTCGCGCCGGGCTTCGGGTGTGTCAGTCGATCTCGTAGCCAAGTTTCTCCAGCCGCGGACCCATGATCTCCATGCAGGTCCGTTGCTCGGTATCACCCAGATTCTCGCGCCATAGGCCCGGGCGCGCTGAGCGACTCTTCTCAGTGTCGCCACGCTGCTTCTCGGGAACGGCCGCAAACGCCGTCGCCGCCAGCATCGCCGTGCGCTCCTCCGCGCTGCGTTCGAGCCCGAGCCACGCGTGTAGTTCGTCGATCCGGGCGCCGTTATCGGCGAGCAGGTCCTCGTAGCGGACGGTGTGCGAGAGGGCCGGGGGGTGGGCCTCGATCGCGCGCAGGGTCATGTCGACGTTGCATGACCACAACCGCGACGCCCACGCCACTCCCTTCAGTCGCTCCTCCGGGGTCGAGTACGAGACGCCCTCGAAGCGGGCGAGGAAACCGCCCGGCGCATAGGCAGCCATCAGCGAGTCCACCACGTCGCGGCCGTCGCGCACGAGGAAAAGCAGCCGCGCGCGCGGCATCAGGGCCATCACGAGATCGGCGGCGTGGGAGCCATTTACCTCCTTGATGATCAGCTTCGCGTCGTCGGCTGTCGGGAGCCCCTGTGCCCGGGCGCGCTCGACGAACGCGTGGAGGCGGACCAGCGCAAAGCGCCTCGCCTCCGGCGCCCAGACCTCGCGATAGGCCTGCGAGTAGGCGTAGACGGGTCGCTCGCCGAGGTAGTTGTTGATCGTGCCCGGCACGTAGATGCCGTCCACCTCGCGCGGGTCGCCGAAAGCGGGGGCGAGGTGGTTGGAGATGAACGACTCGTCGATCGGCAGCGCGTCGTAGGCCTTGGCCGGCCCCGGGTCATCGCCGGACGTGCCAAAGACCGTCGTCGTCTCGGGCTCGGGGGACAGCGGATAGGCCAACTGCGAGAGCAGCCAGGTGCTGCCCGAGCGCGGCGAGCCCCACATCCACACGAGCCGGCTCTCCAGGTCGCCGGCGTCGAAGGGCAGGCCGGCGTCCGCGTTATAGCCGGAGAGCGGCGGCACGGCCTCGGTCTCCGCTGCGGCGGCCGGGACAGCTTGCGCTGCGCCGGTCCCTGGTCCCCGCCCGAGTCGCCGAGCCACTCGTCGCTGAAAGCCCCTCATGCTCTTCCTCCCTGTCAGGGGTGCCCCGGGCTCGGGCACCGGCCGGCAACCACCTAAAGGACCAGCGGGACTGTCTTGTCCGGGTACACCGAGGGCGCGAAGCACCAGGTCTCGGTCGCGTACCGGTCGCTGGTCATCTCAGGTCCAGCGGCGGTCCGGTGCAGGCAGAAATGATCGAAGAGCACCGCGTCGCCGGCCTCGAAGATCGGCCGTGCAATGGGGGCTCCCTGCCGGGTCTCCTCGACCATCTTCTCCGAGGCAGCCCATGGGAAGATCGCACCCTCGGTCCCGGTCTCGACGATCTCGTCATAGCGTCGGCCGACGATGTCCAGGCCCGGAGCGACATCGCCGCAGCGGTTCAGCGCGATCCACACGTTGCAGGTGCGGATTCCGCGCCCGAGGAAGGCACCGTCCTGGTGCCAGCCCGTTCCGGAGTCGGGCGAGACCCTGCGCAGCACCGACTTGTTCATCGAGAGCACCGGCCGCTCGCCGAGGTAGGTGGAGATCACCTCGCGCAGGCCACTGACCTCGAAAGCGTCGAGCAGCTCGAACATCATCCGCGGCGAGTCCGGGGCCCAGACGGCGTGGCCGCCCTTCTCCATCCGGTTCCACTGGGCGGGATCCAGCGGGTAGTCCGGACCGGGGGCGAAGGGGTCGAACCACGGCGCCGTCTCGCTCAGCGGCCGCTCGTCGAGGTGCGCATCACGGGCGGCGAAGGTCTCGTCGATACCGGCTCTCATGCGGCCGGCGCGCTCGCTGTCGAGGAGTCCCCGGATGACGAGCGAGCCGCCACCGAGGATCCCGTCGCGGACCGCGTCGCTGCTCAGCTCGGAGGCGGCGATCTCCGGCAGGCCGTCGGGCCGGGGAAGTTCGTCGACGACAGGCTCGGTGTCGGGAGAGCGCTCCGGGGCCGTGCGGTCGAGCTGTGCGAACGCCTCGTGCCGGAGCTGGACGATCCGCTTCTCGGCCGCCGGATCGGGGGTCTCGCGGTTGGCGTCCATCAGTTCCTCGATCTCGGCCAGGGGATCGGCGCTGCTCACCGGTTCGTAGGCCGGCAGCTTCGCTGGAGGGGCAACGCGACGTCGCGGCGTGCTCTCCTCATTCCGCGACCCACGGCGCTTCAGGCTCAGGCGCATTGTTCCCTCCTCACGGCGTGCATGGAGAGTCTGAAGCTAGCAGGCGCCAGCGGGGTGGATCCGTCTCTGGGGCCCAGCTCAGAGAGGCCGAGCCGGCACTCCGACGACGGTGACCCCGTCGGGAACGTCCTCGACGACGACGGCGTTGGCGCCGACCTTGGCCTCCGCGCCGATCGCCACCTCGCCGATCACCTTCGCCCCCGAGCCGATCGTCGCCCGCGGACCGATCGTCGGGCCGACGACGTTTCCGGCGCGCAGGCCGATCGTCACGAAGGGGAAGATCATCACGCCCCTATGCACCTCGACGATTCCGTCGATCACGATCTGGCCGTGGGCAAGGTGGACCCCGGGGTGGACGATCACCGGGTCACCGATGTACAGGCCGGAGGTGAGGATTGCGAGTCGATGGAGGATGCGTGGCAGGACCGGCACGCCCAGCGATTGCAGGCGGGCCTTTGCGCGGTACATCACCTGCGCGAGGAATCCGTCGCTCTCGTAGGCGAGGCGCAGGGCCTCGGCAAGCACGCGCCGACGCGACGCGTCGGTGAGGGGCCGGCCCCGGTTGCGTGAGGTGACCCGGGCGTCGGCCAGCACTGCGGCAAGGAAGTGCGGGTGCCCGGCACGCACCATGCGGCGGAACTCCCCTTCCTGCAGTGGCTGAGCCCGGGCAGCGTCGCGCGGGCTCGCTGAGCCCGCGGCGGGAGCGGTGCCGGAGTCATCCACGGGCCCAGCATAGGCAGGCGCCGGTGCGCGTAACGTGCCACCGCCGGCCCGGGGCGGCGCGATGCGTGACAATCGCCGCCGTGTCGCCCCAACCCGTCCGTGACCCAACATCTGCCGGCCCGCGGGCCGCCCCCCTGGGTCCGAGCCTGCTCGCCGACGCCCGTGCCACGGCGGCCTTCCGGGGCGAGCGCCACGAGTTCCGCTCGCGGCTGGACGCGGCGCTGCAGATGGCCCGCCTGGCGCTGGTCAGCGACGCCTTCGGGGGCCAGGCGCTCTACCGCCTGGGCTCCACCCTGCGCCGCCGCCGGATCCCTCTGCTGCCGGCGCTTCTCCGCCGCCTCGCAATTGCCGGCGCCGCGATCTATATCGACGAGCGGGCCCTCGTCCATCCGGGTCTGTACGTCGTCCACGGGCAGATCGTGATCGAGGGCCCCGCCGTGATCCATCCACGGGTAGTGATCGCTCCCGCCGTGACGGTTGGGATGGGCGATGACGGCCGCGCACCCGTGATCGGCCCCGGAGTCAGTCTCGGCACCGGTGCGAGGGTGCTGGGCGGCGTCACGATCGGCGCCCGGGCGCGGATCGGCGCCGGATCGGTCGTGCTCGAGGATGTTCCAGCAGGTGCCACGGCGGTCGGGATTCCGGCCCGCATCACGCCCGGCCTGCGGCCGGGATGAGCGGATCGGGACTGCTACCTTGAGCCGCCCATGCTGAAGTCGATCCGCAAGCAGCTCGGATCCCGCGGGGCAACCAATCGGGCCACTGGGGATCCCGAGGCCCTGGCCGAGCGCATAGCCGAGCTCACCGCGGCCAACCGCGAGGAGCGTTCGCTCGAGACCGAGCGTGAGTTGCTACGCCTGCGCCACTGGCGTGGCGCAGCCCTCGTGCGCGAGGACCGGCCCGCACCGGCCGACGAGCAGCGTCAGTTCGGGGACACCGACGGCGAGGGGCTGGCCGTCGCCGAGCTCGGGGACCTCGACGGTGCACGGGTGCGCGGCGGGATCCTCAGCCACGGCTACGTGCTGATCCGCGACGCGATCCCACGCTCCGCAGTCGAGTCGATGGCCGACGGGATCAACCGGGCCTTCGCGGCGCGCGAGAGCGGTGACGGCGAGCCCGGGATCTACGAGGAGTTCAAGCCCGGGCAGCCGTATGGTCCGATCAAGGATCGCGCCTGGATCACCGCCGGGGGTGGCGTGCTTGCCGCTGACTCGCCGATCCTCTGCTTCACGATGCTGGAGCTGCTCGAGCGCGCCGGCCTGCGCCGCATCATCGGCGAGTTTCTCGGTGAGCCGGCGACCATCTCGGTCGAGAAGAGCACCCTGCGCAAGGCCGAGCCCGGCCCGGCCGGCGGCTGGCACCAGGACGGCTCCTTCATGGGCAGGACGCGGGCGCTGAACGTCTGGGTCGCCCTCTCCGATTGCGGAGTCGATGCTCCCGGCCTCGACTTCGTGCCCCTGCGGATCGACGAGCTGATCGAGACCGGTACCGAGGGCAGCGGCGCCGAGCACCTCGATCGCCCTGACGATGAGGAGGAGGTCACGGCGAAGACCGTCCTGATCTCGCCGCAGGCGGCCGAGCGGGCCGGCGGCGAGCGCGGCGTCGTGAGGCCGTCGTTCCGCGCCGGCGACGTGATGCTCTTCGACGACCGATTCCTGCACCGGACCGGCTCGGAGCCGGAGATGCCGAAGCCCCGCTACGCGATCGAGAGCTGGTTCTTCGGCGCGTCCGGGTTTCCGCGCGACTACACCCCGCTCGCGGTCTAGGTGTAGATACCAACCACGTTGTTCCCGGTCCGCTCCCGCAATCGCGCAATCGGCGGTCGCTGGCCGAGGGCTCCGTGTCTTCGTCTGAAGTTGTAGCGCTCGAGCCAACCGGATAGGGCCGCGGCCCTATCCGCGGAGCTGCCGTAGACGGCGGCGTAGGCCCACTCGCGCAGCATCGTGCGGATGAAGCGCTCCGCCTTACCGTTGGTCTGGGGCCGGTAGGGCCGGGTGCGGATGTGCTTGACCCCGAGCCGCCGGCAGGCCAGGGCATGGACCGCCGAGCAGTAGGCGGAGCCGTTGTCGGTCATCAGCCGCTCAACGATGACTCCGTGGGCCCGGTAGAAGGCAACGGCCCGCTTCAGAAAGCCGATCGCGGTTGTTGCCTTCTCGTCGGCCAACACCTCGACGTAGGCGAGGCGGGTGCAGTCGTCGACGCAGACGTGGACGCACTCGTAGCCGACCCGGGTGCGGGCAATGCCATCCCGGTCCTTGCGGGTCGGATTGCGACGCTGTGCCTGGCGGCCGACGATCCGGTGCCCGGCGCCACCCTCGATCCGGCCCAGCTTCTTGACGTCGATATGGATCAGCTCACCGGGTCGCTGCTTCTCGTATCGGCGGATCGGCTCTTGGGGCTCCAGGCGGCTGAGCTTGCCGAGGCCGATCCGCTTGAGCACCGCCGAGACTGTCGAGGTCGCCATCTGCAGCGTCTCGGCAATCTCGGGCCCGGTCAGCTTCAGCTTGCGCAGGGCAGCGATCGCCTGCACCCGGTCCTCGGGGGTCGCGTTGGCAACCAATGAAGGAGTGGAGCTGCGATCGAGCAGGCCCGTCTCGCCCTCGGCCCGGTAGCGCCGGACCCATTTGCCGGCGGTCCTGACGCTCACTCCGGCGGCCATGGCCGCCTCCGCGAGCGTCAGGCCGTCCTCG
>JBBRAH010000009.1:0-81593 GCA_038206985.1 Solirubrobacterales bacterium | reverse complement strand
AGCACCGCCCGGTAGATCTCGCTGGTTCCCATGCGCACGCCGCCCCGGTTGATCGTCGAGTCCGAGCGCCCGTAGATGATCGCGGTGCCCCGCTCGGTCAGCTCGATCCAGTCGCCGTGGCGCCAGACCCCGGGGTAGTGGTCGAAGTACGCCTCGCGCAGCTTCGAGCCGTCCTCGTCGCCCCAGAAGTAGATCGGCATCGAGGGCATCGGCTGGGTGATCACCAGCTCGCCGACCTCGCCGGTCCGCGGCTGACCGGCCTCGTCCCAGCTCTCCAGCGAGGCGCCGAGCGAGCGGGACTGCAGCTCACCCTCGTAGACGGGCACGGTCGGGACGCCACCGACGAACGCTGTGCAGACGTCGGTGCCGCCGCTGGTCGAGAAGAGCCAGGTGTCGGCGCCGAGTTGCTCGTAGATCCAGTCGAAGCCCTCCGGGGAGAGCGGCGAGCCGGTCGAGCCGATCGCCTCCAGGGCCGAGAGATCCCGCTCGCCGCCGGCCGGCTCGACACCCTCCTTCATGCAGGAGGCGATGAACGCGGCGCTCGTCCCGAACGTGGTGATCCCGGCCTCGTCGGCCCCGGCCAGATCCCAGAGCCGCTCCAGCGACGGGTAGCCGGGGTTGCCGTCGAAGAGCACGATCGAGGCCTTCGTGAGCAGGACGCCGAGCAGGAAATTCCACATCATCCAGCCGGTGGTCGTGAACCAGAACACGCGGTCGCCGGCCTGCGCGTCGAGGTGCAGGTGCATCTTCTTCAGGTGCTCGAGCAGGATGCCACCCTGGGAGTGGACGATCGCCTTGGGCAGGCCCGTGGTCCCTGACGAGTAGAGGATCCAGAGAGGATGCGAGAAGGGGAGGGGGTCGAAGTTCAGCACCGAGTCCTCGGGCCCCAGGAAGCCCCCCTGCCAGCCGGAGCCATCCAGGTAGCCGAGCCGCACGACGTGCTCGAGGCCGGGGATCTCGGCCGCGATGTCCGCGACGATCTGCGAGCGGTCGAAGTCCTTGCCCCCATATCGGTACCCGTCGATCGCGAGCAGGACCTTCGGCCCGATCTGGGCGAACCGATCGACGACGCTGCGCGCGCCGAACTCAGGCGCCGCCGAGGACCAAACGGCGCCGATCGAGGCGCAGGCCAGGAACGCAGCGATCGTCTCGGGAATGTTGGGCAGGTAGGCGCAGACGCGGTCGCCCCGGATGACTCCGAGATCGAGCAGGCCGGCGCGGATGCGCGCGGTCTCGGCCCGCAGCTCGCCCCAGGTCCACTCACCCAGTTCGCGAAGCTCCGAGGCGTGCCGGATTGCGACCCCGTCCGCTTCCCGGTCGCGGAAGATGTGGGCGGCGTAGCTCGTCTCGGTTCCGGGAAACCACTCGCCGCCGGGCATCTCCCAGGAGCTGATGACCTCGGGGCCGCGGCTTCCCTCGACTTCGAAGTAGTCCCAGATTGCAATCCAGAAGCGCTCGATGTCCGCAACCGACCAGCGCCAGAGCTCCTCGTAGCCCCCCTCGACACCCTGGGCCCGGGCAAAGTCCGTGACCCTCGCCCGCTCGATCCGCTCGGGGCTGGGGGACCAGAGTGGGGTGGGGGTTGTCTCTCCGTGGTCCCGCACGGCCGCAAGCATACGGCGAGGAGGATCGGCACCGACGGCGGCTTGTGGGAGTATCCGGTCGATGGAACGGATCAGACGTGGACTCCGGCTCGCCGGCCAGAGCTGGGAAGTCATCAAGAAGGATCGTTCGCTGCTTCTCTTCCCGGTGATCAGCACGGTCGCAATGATCGTCGCGCTGATCGTGATCTGGACTCCGGCGCTCGCGATCGGTGTCTTCTCCGATGCGGACTCTGTCGACGAGAGCAATCCGGTCGTGATCGCGTTCGGGGTCGTCACCGCCTACGCGGCGACCTTCATCGCCATCTTCTTCAACGTCGCGCTCGCCTCCTGCGCCTCGCGCTCCTTCAACGGCGAGGACACCAGGGTCAGCGAGGGGATCGCAGCCGCCCGCGAGCGCATCGGTCAGATCGCCGCCTGGGCTCTGCTCGCAACGACCGTCGGGCTGATCCTGCGGGCGCTGGAAGAGCGGCTGCCACTTGCCGGCCGGATCGTGGTCGGGCTGATCGGCGTGGGCTGGGCGATCGCCACCTACCTGGTCGTGCCGGTCCTCGCTCACGAGCGGGTCGGGCCGATAGACGCGCTGAAGCGGAGCGGCTCGATCGTCAAGCAGCGCTGGGGGGAGAGCATCGTCGGCAACGCCGGGATCGGCATCGTCACCGCCCTCATCGGCTTCGTGATCGTGGTGGTCTTCGCCGCCCTCGTCGCAGCGACCGGCGGTGAGGTCGCGATCGCCATTCCGATCATTGCCGTCGGCGTCGTCCTGCTGGCCATCGTCTCGGTGATCGGCTCGGCGCTAACCCAGGTCTTCAACGTTGCCGTCTACCGGTTCGCCATGGAGGGCGGGGCGGAGGCACAGGGCCAGATCGGCCCCTTCAGCTCCGGCGATCTGTCGAACGCCTTCAAGGCCAAGTAGCCCACCCGCCGGGCGTCTCCCGGAGGCCGCGCCTAGAGCGCCGGCGTCTCGATGTCGAGCATCGAGCGGGCCTCGTCAACGCTCGCGGGCCGGCGGCCTACATCCTCGGTCATCTGCCGGGCCTTGGCGATCAACTCGCCGTTGGACGTCGCCATCTCGCCGTTCGGCAGATACAGGTTGTCCTCGAGGCCGACGCGGATCGAGCCACCCAGCGTGAGCGCGGCGGCCACCAGCATCCACTGCTGCCTGGAGATCCCGATCACGCCCCAGTGGGCGCCCTCGGGGAGGTTGTCGGCCATCGACTGCAGGTTCCGCGCGCTGGGTGGAATACCGCCGGTCACTCCCATCACGAAGTCCACGTGCGGGCGGCCCTTGAGCACGCCCATCTCGATCAGCGGCTGCAGGGTGCCGACGTGGCCGGTGTCGAAGCATTCGTGCTCGGGTTTGATGCCGAGTCGGTTGAGGTGGCCGAGGATCTCGATGATCTCGTCGAAGCTGTTCTCGAAGACGAACTTGAAGACGAAGTCCTTGCGTGAGCGCGAGTACTTGCCGTAGTTCATCGAGCCCATGTTGAGCGCCGCCACCTCGGGCCGGACGGCCTCCAGGTAGGCGATCCGCTTCTCGACCGAGACGCCGATCGTGCCGGTGGAGAAGTTGACGATTGCCTCGGTGCCGACCTCCGCGCGGATCGCGTCGCTGATCGCCTGGAAGTCCGCGATCTCATAGGACGGGGTGCCGTCGGGGGTGCGGGCATGGACGTGGATATGGGTGCCGCCCTCGTCCACGATCCGGCGGGCCTCGGCGGCGTACTCCGCGGGCGTGTAGGGGATCGCGGGGCACTGCTCGCGGTTAGCGATCGCGCCGGAGATGGCGCAGCAGATGATCACGGGGTCTTCGAGGCTCATTTCCCTCCTCAACGGTTCGGGCGGGCCCCCGATGGGCTCGCGGGTTCGCACCCTATCCCCCTATCCGCCCGCCGGGCGCCCGGCTCCTTCTGCAGCGCCCTCTGCAGGAGGTCAGGGCTTCCCGGAGCCGTCGTTCTTGAAGTGGTGGGCGGAGCCGCGATCCTCGATCGCCCTGCCGGTCCGGCCCAGGGCGAGCATGTAGGCGGCCTCGCGCAGCGTCGTCTCGTGCTCGTCGGCCAGCGCGATCACCGAGTCCGCCTCGTTCGCCATTCGCGCCTGCAGGCGCTGGCGGACCTGGTCAGCGGTCCAGTAGAGGCCGTTGCGGTTCTGCACCCACTCGAAGTAGGAGACCGTGACCCCGCCGGCGTTGGCGAGGATGTCGGGGACGACCAATACGCCGCGATCGGTGAGCGCGTCGGAGGCCGAGGGTGTGATCGGCCCGTTGGCGAGCTCGACGATCAGCCGGGCCTCGATCCCGTCGACGTTGTCGTCGTCGACCGCGTTCTCGAGCGCGGCCGGAACCAGCACATCAACCTTGATCCCAAGCAGCTCATCGGAGTCGAGCTCCTCGGTTCCCTTGCCGCCGGACTCGGCCTCGAGCGAGCCCTCGTCCCGCTTGTGGTCGGCCACTGCGCCTATCGCCAGACCGTCGGGGTTGTGCAGGGTGGTGCGCGAATCCGAGACGGCAACCACCTTGAAGCCGATCTCGTCGAGGCGGCGGGCGAGGGCGGCGCCCACGTTGCCGAACCCTGGATCGCAACGGTCGTCTCGGCGCCGTCGGCGCCGATGATCTCCCGCTCGCGGAGCATGGGGAGCATCCGGCTGATCACGTGGAAGCCCGTCGCCGGTGGCGGTCGAGCGGCCCAGGCTGCCGCCCATCGAGATCGGCTTGCCGGTGATCACACCGGGGCAGTAGCGGCGCTGGATGATCGAGTACTCGTCCGCCATCCAGCCGATGACCATCTCGTTAGCGTTGACGTCGGGCGCGGGGATGTCGGTGTCGGGACCGATGAAGTCGGCGACCTCGTCGATGTAGCCCCGCGCCAGTCGCTCGAGCTCCAGTTGTGAGAGCTCACCGACATCGACAGTGATCCCGCCCTTTCCGCCGCCGAAGGGCAGATCGAGGACGGCGCACTTGAAGGTCATCCAGAAGGCCAGGGTCTGGACCTCGTCGATCGTAACCCTCGGATGCAGGCGGATCCCGCCCTTGTTTGGGCCGAGCGTGTTGTCGTAACGAACCCGGTATCCGGGGAAGGTGCGCAGCGAGCCATCGTCCATTCGCACCGGGATCGAAACCTTCAGGGCAGACTTCGGCAGCCGCAGCCGCTCGGAGACGTCCTCGTTGATTTCCATCCGCTCGCCGACGCGCTCGACGATCTCGCGCGCTCCGCGCAGCAGAGATCCCTTGCCTCCATCCGCGGATTCCTCGGTTGCCCCCTGCTCGCGTGCCTGCTCAGCTTCTCTCGTCGGGCTCAGCTACCCACCCGGCGGCTCGCTCAATCAGCTGATCAGTTCGAACTCGGCCGGGTCGAGCTCGGCTGTCTGCTCGAAGTACTCGCTCATGTAGCCGGGCCAGTTGGCGACGATGCGCCCGTCGTCGGTCCGATACCAGGAGTCGCAGAGCGTCCAGGCGGTGCCGGCAAAGCGCTCCTGAACGGCCCGGTCGCTCGCGGCCTCGACCTCGGGCCGGACGGCGATCGCGGATGCGCCCGCGGTCCGCACCCTCTCCAGCGCCTGGCGGATGTAGCTCGCCTGCGCCTCGAGGTAGGCGATGATCGAGCCGCCCGAGGTGTTGGTGTTGGGTCCGTACATCACGAACATCGAGGGGAAACCCGGGACGCTGATTCCATAGTGGGCGTGGGCGCCATCCGCCCACTCCTCGCGCAGCGTTTTGCCGCCGGCCCCATCGATCTCCATCGGGAACATGAAGTCGTTGGTGCGGAAGCCGGTGCCCCAGATGATGCAGTCGACCTCGTGCTCGGCTCCGTCAGCGGTGCGAACTCCGTTTGCGGTGATCTCGCTGAGCGCCTCCGTGTGGAGGTTCACGTTGGGACGCTGCAGGGTGGGGAGGAACAGCGAGCTGAACAGCACCCGCTTGCAGCCGAAGGTGTAGTCGGGCCATGCCCTGCGGCGCAGTTCGGGGTCGCGCAGTTGCCAGCGCATGAACAGCGTCGAGCGCAGCCAGCCGAGCCGGCCGATGGTGTTCGGGTGGCGGATCATCAGCGTCAGCGATTCGCCGTAGTTGAAGACGAAGCGCCGGCGCCATTCCTGCAACTTCGGAAAGCGCGAGACCAGTGCCTTGACGACGCCCGGATAGGGCCGGTTGCGCCTCGGCATGAACCAGTTGCCGCTGCGCTGGAAGATCTCCAGGCGGCTGACGCGGGGCGCGATCTCAGGCACGAACTGCACCGCGCTGGCCCCGGTGCCGATCACCGCGACGCGTTTGTCCTCGAGCTCGTACTCGTGGTCCCACTCGGCCGAGTGAAAGCTGTGGCCTTCGAACGCATCGAGGCCGGGGGTCCGCGGATAGGAGGCGCGATGCAGCTGACCGGTCGCGATCACGATCGCGCCCGCTTCCCAGGCGCGCCCATCGGCAGCCTCGACCCGCCAACGCCGCTTGTCCTCCTCCCAGGCGCAGCGCGTCACCTCGGTGTCCGGCTCGACCAGCCCCTCGACGTCATGATCGTGGGCGACGCCGCGCAGGTACTCGAGGATCTCGTCGCGGGGCGAGCAGAGTCGTGACCAGTCGAGGCGCTGGGCGAACGAGTACGAGTAGAAGTGGCTGGGAACGTCGCAGGCGGCACCCGGATAGTCGTTGTGCAGCCAGGTGCCGCCGATGCCCTCGGCCCGGTCGAGGATCTTGATCCGGTTGAAACCATGACGCTGGAGTTCGATCGCGCAGCCGATGCCGCCGAAGCCGGCGCCGATGATCAGTACCTCGAGCTCGCCCGGGTCCGCCTCGTTGTCATACCCGCGATCGCTCACGCAAAGACCGTATTACAGCCCGTGGGCGGGCAGCGCACCTGCCTCCCATAGGGTGTCGTTCCCGCTCCCGCACCCACAAGGAGATTTGACTGTGAGCACCCTCGAGGGCAAGACGATCCTGATGTCCGGCGGCAGCCGGGGTATCGGCCTGGCGATCGGCCTGCGTGCCGCCCGCGACGGCGCCAACGTGGCCGTGATGGCCAAGACCGACCAGCCGCACCCCAAGCTTCCGGGAACCATCCATACCGCGGTGGAGGAGATCGAGGCGGCGGGCGGCAACGGCCTCGGCATCCTCGGGGATGTCCGTGACAACGACTCGATCGACGCCGCCGTCGCGCAGACCGTGGAGAAGTTCGGCGGGATCGACATCTGCCTCAACAACGCCTCGGCGATCAACCTGGCGAAGACGCCTGATCTGGATCCCAAGCGCTACGACCTGATGCAGGACATCAACACGCGCGGCACGTTCATGCTCTCGCGTGCCTGCATTCCGCACCTCGAAAAGAGCGACAACGCCCACATCCTCTCGCTCTCGCCACCGATCAGCCTCGACCCGAAGTGGGCGGGAGGGCAGCTCGGTTACACGATTGCCAAGTACGGGATGAGCCTCTGCACCCTTGGCCTCGCGGAGGAGCTCAAGGACCGCTCGATCGCGGCCAACTCGCTGTGGCCACGGACCCTGATTGCTACCGCAGCGGTGCAGAACCTGCTCGGCGGCGACGAGGCGATGAACATCTCGCGGACGCCTGAGATCGTCGCCGACGCCGCTTATCTGATCCTCACCCGGCCCGCGGCCGATTGCACCGGCAACTTCTTCATCGACGATGAGGTTCTGGCCGAGGAAGGAATCACCGATCTCGAGGGCTACAAGGCCGGGACCGGCACACCGGCCGTGGACCTGTTCCTCGAGGAGGGCTCGGGACCGGGCTGAGGCCCCGAGCGCCGTTGCGAGCTACCAGCCGCCTCCGCCCCCGCCACCTGAGAAGCCTCCGCCTCCGCCGCCGCCCGAGGAGCCCCCGCCGCCGCTCGACTCGGCGGCGACCTGGCCGGAGAAGCCCGAGGAGAAGCCGTTGAAGTCGGAGTTCATCGTGCTGCTGTTGAGTGCCAGGTAGGTCCAGCCGACCGAGTCGTCGGCAATCACGGGCGCCGGGATGCGGCCGGAGCGGGCGATCCGCTCAGCCGTTCCGAAGGCGACCGCGTAGACGAGGATCGTGCGCCACAGCTTCAGCGTGGCGGGCGGGTCGTCCTCGAGCGAGGGGAAGTCGCGCGTCCAGCGCCGGAAGGCCACCCAGTGCGCGTTGCGCTCGCGCGCCTCGGGATCGAGTCGCTTCAGCCACACCGCGGGCAGCGCGAACATCATCAGGAGGCAGAAGACGGCCGCGACCAGCGCGAACCCGAACTGGTGGTAGCGAGACCAGTAGGCGCCGATCAGCGCGGCGAAGCCCAGTCCCGCAATCACGGCCAATAGAAAGCGCCAGGGCAGGTTGTCGCGATCCCACTCGAGCCGGCCCTCCTCGGCTCTGTCGAGGGCGGTGTTCAACGACTCCCACTTGCCGCGCCACTTGGCCGAGTGCTTGGGCACCTTGTCCTTGAGCTTGCTGAACGCGACCTCCTCGCCGCCGAGCAGGTCATCGAAGAACTCCAGCGTCTTGGCCTCGTAGGGCTCCAGCGCGTCGGTGGCGGGACGCTCACTCGCGACCGCGAGGTTGAGATCGAGTTCCTTGCCGGCGGCGACGCTGGACGTGTAGAAACCGCGGTCAACCAGATCGAGCAGCGTCGCCACGACCACGCGGTCGTCGTAGTCACCCTCCGTCGCCAGCGCGTAGGCGAGGGCCGGCGGGACATCCTCAGGGGGTTCGGAGAGGTACTCCGCGGTGTCGGTACGCCGCTCCCGTGCGGTGAGGTACAGCACCGCGGTCAAGCCGAGAATCAGCGCGGTCCAGATGATCGAGAGCGGCACGGTGGCGTCGTTGAGGGTGTTGCGCACATTGCCGGCAAAGCTCTGGCCGTCATCGAGGGCGGCCTCCTCCGCTTCGATCTTGTCCAGGCCATCACCCGGGATCACCGTGGCGCCGGCGGTCGAGCGCAGCACCTCGCGTGGGTAGATAGCGCGCATTACGACCACGTCGCCCTGTGGCGCTCGTTCGAGATCCAGGGCGGCGGTGTCGCCGACCGCCGGGTCGACACCCAGGGCCCGGGGTCTCACCCAGGCGTCGATCGGCTCGAAGCCGGCTCGCACGATCGTCGCTTCGAGGTGATCGAGCCAGAAGTCCCATTGATCGCCCCAGACGACCCAGCCGACGTCGACGACGTCGTCGTAGACCCGCGTCGCGCCCTCAACCCGGTAGTCGAGGTCGAAGGTGCGCTGCTCATCCTCGGCCCGGTAGTGCCAGACGATCCGCAGGCCCTGCTGCGCCTTGCCGTCGGCATCCACGTAGCGCAGGTTCTCGGTGCCGTAGCGACCGGGGAGATCGAAGCTGCCGAGCGTGGTGTCGCCGCCCGGGTCGAGCGGCCTGCCGTTCTCGGAGACGACCGCGCCGCCGGCGCGAGCGCCCGCGGCGAGGGGGATGTCGCGGTAGGCGCCCTGGTAGCGGCCGGTGAACTCGTATTGCAGGCCCTCGTGGATTGCGAGGCTGCCGTCGTCGCGGAGAGCGACGCGGACATCCGCGTCGCTGATCCGCAGATCCTTCTCCTCGGTCAGCGGTGGCAGGAAGGCGACCACGCCGGCAAGGACGACGACCACTGCCAGGCGCCAGGCCAAACGGAAGGCGATGCGCCAGCCGGAGACCAAGGCCTAGCTGCTCCCGCCGACGTCGATGGTGGGTGCGATTTCCGCCCCGGCCGGCGCCTCGAAGAATTCACGGGGGGCGAAGCTGAAGGCGTTCGCGATCAGCACCGGGGGGAAGACACCGATCTTCGTGTTGTAGCGCTCGACGGTGTCGTTGTAGACGCGCCTGGTAATCGAGATCTTCTCCTCGACATCGGCGAGGTCGCGCTGCAGGGCGGAGAAGTTGGCGGTCGCCTTCAGGTCGGGGTAGTCCTCGGCCAGGATCAGGGCCCGGCCCAGCTTGCTGCCGAGCAGTCCCTCCGCGGCCCCCCGGGTACCGGGCTGTTCGCCGCCGGCCGCGACCGCGGCGGTGCGCGCCTCGGTGACCTCGCGCAGGGTCTCGCGCTCATGTCCGGCGTAGCCGGCCACCGCCTCGGTCAACACCGGAATCAGATCGTGGCGCAGCTTCAGAGCCACGTCGATCTGCGACCAGGAGGTCTCGCAGCCCAGGCGCAGTGCGATCAGCCGGTTGTAGGTCACGGCTACCCAGGCGGCAACGATGAGCAGGAGGACGAGGATTACGATCAGGACGAGCATGGGAGAGCGCGATAGCGCTGGGGCAGCCTACTCTCCGCTGCGCTGCCGTAGTGAGATCGCGCACACGACGCTCCCACCGCTCGTATGCCCGGCGCGGATCGGGTAGGTTTGGGTCGTCTCAACCCGGAGGAGAAGGAATTGGACTCAAGCCAGCTCAAGAGGTTCTCGCTGTTCGAGGGCGTCGATGACGAGAAACTCGCCAAGATCGCCCCGTTCACGCAGCTCGTGGAGTTTCCCGAGGGCAAGGTGATCATCCAGGAGGGCGGCTTCTCGAACGATTTCTACGCGATCGACGAGGGCACGGTTAAGGTCGAGAAGGCCGGCGCCGAGGTGGCCTCGCTGGGAGCGGGCGACGTCTTCGGTGAGCAGGGCCTGCTCGAGAAGCAGGAGCGCTCGGCTTCTGTGATCGCGACGTCCGTCGTGCGCGTGCTGAAAATCGAGCACTGGGAGCTCTCGCGGATGCGCAAGGCCATGCCCGAGGTCGTTGACGGCCTCGTCAAGACGGTCGAAGACCGTACCTAGGACCGGCCGGAGTTCGCTGCGCGCGGTGGACTCGGCCGGCTCTGGACCCATTCCGATCGGGATGGATCGCCTGCGGTCGCCGCTGACCGCAGTCCGCGCTAGTCTGCCGCGCAGTACATACGGTCGGTGGTACAGGGAAGTCCGGTGAGAATCCGGCGCGGTCCCGCCACTGTCACCGGGTGAGGTCGGCGCACGGCCCCGCACCACTCGAGCAATCGGATGGAGCTGGACCAGCCACTGGGATCAGTCGTGATCCCGGGAAGGCGCGTCGCACGGTCCCGGAAGCCAGGAGACCTGACTCCGACCAGCCGATGTAAACCCTCGAGGAAAGGGTGGCTGATGTCCACACACCTCTCACGCCTGCGCAGGTCGGTAATCCCCGTCTGCTGCATGGCAACCATGCTCTTCGCGTCCGCCGCGGCGGCCGCGATCAAGACCCCCGGTGACCTGCGGGTGGTGAACTCGAAGGGCAAGACGCTCGCCGAGCACGCCCAGTACACGGGCACGACCAAGGTCCAGACGTCGCGGAAGGCCGACTGTTTCGGCGACGGAACCGGCGGTTCGGGCAACAAGGCCCGCCTCCCGGGCTCCACGGCCCTCGGGATCCTCGAGCACGCGCGCAAGAACCAGCGCAAGCTCGCACCGCTGCTCGTCTCCGACCACTTCAGCTTCGGTCTTGCGCTCTGCGGAATCGGCGGCGACGTGGCCCCACAGACCGGCTACTGGTACCTGAAACAGAACCACAAGGGCTCGCAACTCGGTGGCGACCAGACGACCGTCAACAAGGGCGACGACATCCTCTGGTACCTGATCACCGACTTCAACGACCCGCTTCCCGACGAATTGTCGCTGAAGGCGCCCGCGAGGGTGAAGCCGGGGGCTGATATCCCTGTCGAGGTCTCCTCCTACGACGATGCCGGCAACAAGACACCCGCAGCGGGAGCCGAGGTCGGTGGCGTGACCACGGACGCCGACGGCGAGGCGCTGGTCCCGCAGAAGAAGCCCGTGATGAAGCTGAAGGCGACTCGCGAGGGCTCGATCACATCCAACTCGCTGCGCGTCTGCGGCTTCGGCGCCAAGCAGTGCCCGCGCGGCCAGCTCAGCGACATCCGTGGCACCAACCGTCCCGACAAGATGAGGGCCACGGGCGGCGGCCCCGATGTGATCCGCGCCTACGGCGGCGCTGATTGGATCGACATTCGCAAGGCGCTCGACTCCGCGCCACCGGTCCTCAAGTGCGGCGCCGGCAAGGACACCGTGATCGCCCGCAAGGGCCAGGAGCTCGGTCTCGCAAAGGCCTGCGAGCGGATCAAGCGGAAGGGCAGGTAGGAGTTGAGCACCCTCCGATCTCGCGGCAGCGCCCTCGTGACGGCGGCCCTCGCCGCCGTCACGATCGCTGCCTGCGGGGTCGGGGAGGGCGCCACGAGCGAGGGCGTCGCGCAGCTGACCGTGACCCGCGACTACGGTGCCGAGCAGCTGCTCGAGGCCGAGAGCACCGATCCGAGCGAATCGGAGACGGTGGTCCGCTTCCTCGACCGGGAAGCGGAGGTCGAGACCGAATACGGCGGCAACTTCGTCAGCGCCATCGACGGGATCTCCGGCGAGGTTGCCGATCGGCGTAGCCGCGACTGGTTCTTCTACGTGAACGGATACTGGTCGCCGATTGGCGCCGGGGAGTCCGACGTGCGGCCCGGGGACCGGATCTGGTGGGACTACCGCGACTGGACCGATGCCTACATGGTCTCCGCGGTCGTCGGCTCCTTCCCTGAGCCGTTCCTGCATGGCTACAAGGACGAGCAGCCGCCCACGGAGGTCGTCTGCCTGCGCGCCGAGACAGCGTGCGAGACGGTCGAGGCTGCGCTGGCCGCCGCCGGAGTCGAGGCGACCAGCACGGATCAGCTGACCTCCTCCGGGGCGGGCGAGTCCCTGCGCATCCTCGTGGGTGAGTGGGGCGAGGTGCGGGAGGACCCGGCCGCGCTGCTGATGGAGAAGGGCCCGTCCGCCAGCGGCGTCTACGCGAGGATCGGACGCTGCTCCGGCGGCTGGTACCTGTCGGCACTCGACGATCACGCCACCGTGCGGCAGGAGCAGGAGCAGGCGGGCTGGATCGCGGCCCTGCGGAAGGGCGACGATCAGCCGACCTGGGTCGTCAGCGGCACCGACACCGGCGAGGTCGAGGCCGCGGCCGGTCAGTTGGATGAGGAGTCGCTGCGCAACCACTACGCGCTGGCGGTCACTGCCGACGGCGAGCAGACCTTGCCGGTGGCCCCGGACGCCGACGCAGTCGACAGCAGTACCTGCGGGGAGAGCTGATCCATGCGGGCGGCGCTCACCTACGCACCGCGGCCGGGCCCGCTGGGCCGGGCGCGACCGTGGATCGCCGCTTTGTACCTGGCGCCGCTCGCGGTGATCTCCTTCAGCTTCGCCAACCCGGTTGTGCTCGTGGCCGCGGGCGTGGCCGCTCTGCTCGTGGCGGTCGCGTCGGACGCGCTGCGGGCCAGCCTGGCCCCGCTGCGCTTCGGTGCCTACCTCGCGGTCACGGTGATCGTCGTCAACGTGATCGTCTCTCAGCGCGGCGACACGGTTCTGCTCCGCGGCTGGGATCTCCCGGTGGTGGGCCAGATCGACGTCAGCGCCGAGGCGCTCGCCGAGGGCGGGGTGCTCGCCCTGCGGATCCTGGTCGCACTGATCGTCTTCGCGGTCTGGTCGGCGTGCGTGGATCCCGACCGGGTGCTGCGCGGAGTGCGCCCGCTCGCGGCTCGCTCAGCCCTCGCCGCCACCGTCGTGACCCGGCTCGTCCCGCTTGCCGCAGCCGACTCGGTCCGCCTCGGTGAGGCTGCCCGGCTCCGCGGCCCGGACGCGGCACCGGTCGGCCGTGCGACTCTGGCCCGGCGACTGATCGCCGGGTCGCTGGACCGGGCCGTCGATGTCGCGGCGACGCTCGAGCTGCGCGGCTACGGCCTGCCGGTTCGCGCCGCGACGGTACGCCACGCTCGCCGGCCCGGAGAGCTCGCCCTCGCCCTCGCCGGAACCGCGATGGCCGGGGTCGCCCTGGCGGCGGGGCTCACGGGCGTCGGCGCCTTCAGCGCCTATCCGGTGGTGAGTGTCGATCTCGATCCGGCCATGCTGGCCTTCGCCGCCGCGATTCCACTTCTCGCCATCGCTCCGTTCCTAACGCCGCCGGAGCTGCGACGGCTGCGGGACTCTCGCGCGCGGGCCCGGCGTCTCGAAATCGACGACACCAAAGGTCGGAGCCCGCATGTCTGACAACGATGTATTCGTCGCCCGCGGGCTGACTTTCAGTTACCCGCACTCCCCGGGGCCGGCCCTCCTCGGCATCGAGGTGCGGATCGAGGCGGGCGAGTTCGTCGTTCTCGCCGGCCGCTCGAGCTCGGGCAAGTCCTCGCTGTTGCGCGCGGCCTGCGGCCTGGTTCCCCACTTCCACGGCGGCGAGTTCACAGGCGAGGTCGTTGTCGCCGGCCGCTCGACCCGCGACGCGGGGCCGGCCGAGCTCGCGGTCGACGTCGGTTTCGTCGCCCAGGAGCCGGAGACTCAGGTGGTTTCGAGCACCGTCGCCGCCGAACTCGAGCTGCCGCTGGAGCTACGCGGCCGCGGTCAGCTCGAGCGTGCCCGGGCCGTCGAAGAGGTCGCGCTGGCGCTCGGCCTGGAACACATTTTGGCGCGCTCGACCGATTCGCTTTCCGGTGGCGAGCTGCAGCGGGTGGCGATCGCCTCGGCGCTGGTCACCCGGCCGCCGCTGCTACTGCTCGACGAGCCGACCTCGCAGCTGGACCCCGTGGCCGGGGACGAGCTGATCAGCCTCCTGCGCCGCCTCAACGACGAGTGGGGTGTGGCGATCGTGCTCGGCGAGCACCGGCTCGAGCGCTGCCTGGCGGCCGCCGACAGGGTGCTCGCCCTCGAGGCGGGGCGGCTCGTCTTCGATGGACCCCCCGAGCCCTTCGGACGGTTCGCCACGGGGCAGGCCGCCTGGCTGGCGACGCCGGCGATGCGGATGTTCGAGGCCGCCGGCCTCCCGCAGCGCCCGGTGACCGTGAAGAGCGCCCGCGGCGCGCTCCCCGCAGGTCTGCGAGTTCCCGGCCTCGCGGCGGCTGAGGGTTCGAGCCGGGCCGGGGCCGAGTTGTTGCGAGCCCGGGGTCTGCGGGTCGAGGTCGGTGAGGGTGGGCAGCGGCGCGAGGCGGTCGCCGGCATCGATCTCAGCATCAGCGTGGGGGAGAGGGTCGCCCTGCTCGGTCCCAACGGCGCCGGCAAGAGCACCCTGCTGCGTGCCGCGGCCGGCGCGCTCGAGCCCTCATTCGGCTCGATCGACACCCCCGAAGGCTGTGCCCTGCTGACGCAGCGACCCGAGGACTACCTGGTCCGCGAGCGCGTCGGCGAGGAGCTGCCGGATGTCGCCGGCCGCGAGGCGATGCGGAGCGTCGGCCTCGAGCTGGATCCCGATCGCGATCCGCGTGACCTCTCCGGCGGCGAGCGGCAGCGGCTTGCCCTGGCGATCGCGATGGCGGGGCGCGGGGCCGGTGGCACCGCCCGGGGTCTGGTCTGCCTCGACGAGCCCACCCGCGGCCTCGACGCCGATCGCAAGGAGCGTCTGGTCGAGTGGCTTCGGCCACTGGCCAGTGGCGGCGCTGCGCTGCTCGTCGCCACTCACGATGTCGAGTTCGCGGCGCTGCTTGCCGACCGGGTGATCCTCCTCGCCCGGGGGCGGGTCCTCGCCGACGGGTCTCCGGAAGAGGTCCTGGCCGGAGGCTGGTACTTCACGACCGAGGTCGCCCGGATCACCCACGGCGCCGCAATCACGGCCGCGGCGGGTGCCGCGCTGATCCGCGATCTGGAAGCTCCGCCCGATCCATCGCGGCCACGGGCCGCTGCGCTCCCGGGCGCCGAGCACGGCGGTGCGTCGTGAGCTGGCAGCTATCGGTCCTGGTCGTCCTTGCCCTCGTCCTGCTCGTCGGGGCGGCCTGGTTCGAGCGCTCCCGGCCCTCGGCACGGATCCTCGCCGCAGTGGCCGCGCTCGCCGCGCTTGGTATTGCCGGGCGCGTGCTGCTGGCGCCGATCCCCAACGTCGTCGCGACCACGGACGTGGTCCTGCTCGCCGGCTACACGCTCGGAGCGCCCGCGGGCTTCGCCGTCGGAGCGCTCTCGGCGCTGGTCTCGAACTTCTGGCTCGGCCAGGGTCCCTGGACGCCCTGGCAGATGGCGGGCTGGGGACTGGTCGGAATCGGCGGTGCGGGCCTCGCTCTGCTCAGCGCCCGGCGGCTCGGCCGCAAGGGTCTGGCGATCGCCGCCGCGATTGCCGGCCTGCTCTACGGCGCGCTGCTCGATCTGTCGGCGATGGTCAACTTCGGCGGAGAGCAATCGCTCGACCGCTACCTGGCGCTCTCTGCCCGCGGCATCCCCTTCAACATCGCCCACGCCTTTGGCAACGCCGCGCTGATGCTGGCTGCCGGGCCGGCGATCGTGCGGATGCTCGACCGCTACCGGGAGCGCTTCGAGGTCCGCTGGCTGGATTCGCCGGCCGAGCCCGCCGGCCCGCGAGGCGCCGGTGGACCCGCGCCTTTGCCCGGCGCAGCAGGACTGCTTGCTCTGGCTGTGGGGCTGGCGATCGCCGGGGGCACGCTGATCTCCATGCCCGCTTCGGGCGCTGAGGCTTCCGCCTCGGCCGTCTCCTCGCAGACGCGCTCGTGGCTGGTCGGCGCGCAGAACGCCGACGGCGGCTACGGGATCGCCCCCGGGTCGAGTTCCAGCCCGGGCATGACCGGCTGGGCGATGCTCGGCCTGGAGGCGGCGGGCCGCAACCCGCGCGATCTCGGGGGTCGGGGGCCTTCACCCGTGGACTACCTCCGCAAGCACGTCGGCGAGCTCTCCTCGACCGGCGATCTCGAGCGCACGATCCTCGCGCTCAAGGGCGCCGGGGTGTCCTCGTCCAACTTCGGCGGTCGCAACCTGCTCGCGGACCTGCGAAGCCGCCAGAACGGCAACGGCTCCTACGAGAAACAGGTCAACCTGACGGCCTTCGCGATCCTGGCCCGCTCCGCCGGGGGTGAGGGCTCCTCGAGCCTGAGCCGCTCCGGCCAGTGGCTGCGCGACGCCCAGAACAAGGACGGCGGCTGGGCATCCGTGTCCAAGGGCGCGAGCGAGCCCGACAGCACCGGCTCGGCGTTGCAGGCGCTGGCGCTCGTCTCGCCGGGCTCGAGCGCGATCCGGGATGGTGCCCGCTGGCTGGAGGGGGCCCAGCGCAAGGACGGCGGCTGGTCGCTGACCAGGGGTGCCGCCTCGAACTCGCAGTCAACCGCCTGGGCGATCCAGGGCCTCGCGGCGGCCGGGGCCGGCGCGGCCGGGATCCGCAACAACGGCAACAGTGGCCTCGACTTCCTCGCCGGTCGGCGTCGTGGCGACGGCCACTACACCTACTCGCGCAGCAGCGACCAGACCCCGGTCTGGGTGACCGCCCAGGCGATCAGCGGCGCTGCGCAGGATCCGTACCCGATCCCGCCGGTGGCTCGCAAGCCGCAGCGCACGGGGGGTGGCGAGGGCGACGGCGGCAACTCCGGGAACACCGGTTCCGGCTTCGGGGCCGGAGGTGGGGGCTCGGCCTACGGCGACCGCGGCGGCGGCTCGGGCGGTGGGCCGGGGGCCGGGGGCTCCGCGGGCGGGGGCTCCGGCAAGGCCAACGGCGGCAGCCCTGATCGCGAGCGGATATCTGCCGGGGGTGAGGGCTTGACCAGCCCGTTGCTGGATCCGGCATCCGGCGTCGTCGCCGACGATTCGGCCGGGGATTCCAGCCTGCCCTCGACCCCGGTGCTGCTCGCGGCGCTCGGTCTACTCGGCGGCCTGCTCGTCGCGGGCTGGTTCGTATATCGCCGCAATCTGCCCTGAGCGGCACCGCGACCGACGCTCGCGGCTGCTAATCCTCCCGCCGTAGATGGAACTCGAGGAAGCGATACGCGGCCGCCGGACGCACAAGGCCTTCCGACCCGAGCCGGTCGGTCGCGAGCTGCTCGTGGAGATCCTGGAGCTCGCTCGCTGGGCTCCCAACCACCACCTGACCAATCCCTGGCGCTTCCGAGTGGTCGGCCCGGAGTCGCTCGAGCGGCTCAAGGAGGCGGCGGGCCCGGAGGCGGCAACCAAGCTGGACCGGGCGCCGACGCTCGTTGCCTGTAGCTGCGCTCGGCCCGTCGATCCGGAGATGTTCGAGGAAGACCTGCACGCGACCGCCTGCGCCGCCTACATCGTCCTGCTCGCCGCCCACGATCGCGGGCTCGCCGGCTACTGGCGCACTCCCGGGGTCCTGAAGGAGGCAGCCGGCCTGGCGGCACTGGGCATTCCCCCGGACGAGCAGTTCGTCGGCCTGCTCTACCTCGGCCGAGGGGTCCAGGAGCAGCGGCCGCCGGAGCGCGATCCGGCGGAGCGCTACGTGCAGTGGCTGGACTGAGGAGCCTGCGCTGCGCCGCCGCGGGCCCCGGCGTTGTCGTCCCGGTAGCGTGACGGGCCGATGATCGCTCGCGAGACCGCAATCAAGGAGCTCGTCGCCGAGGAGTTCGATGTTGTTGTCGTCGGCGGCGGGGTGACCGGCGCCGGCGTCGCCCTCGATGCCGCCTCGCGCGGCTACTCCACGGCCATCGTCGAGCGCGCCGACTGGGCGGTCGGGACCTCCAGCCGCAGCTCGAAGATGGTCCATGGTGGCCTCCGCTACCTGCAGAACTTCGACCTCGGCCTCGTGCGTGAGGCGCTGCTCGAGCGCCAGCTCATGGTCCACCTTGCGCCGCACCTCGTCTACCCGACGCCTTACCTGGTGCCGACGCTCGGCGACGATCGCCGCGACGTGAAGATCGGCATCGGGCTCAACATGTACGACGTGATGGCGACCACGCGGGTTGGGCAGGGGCGCCGTCAGCGGATGCGCGATGACGATCCGGAGTCGGGCTGGACGCCGGACCGCCACCGGACGATCTCCGCCGAGGAGACCCTCGAGTATCTGCCGGCGCTTGCCGCCCGCGAGCCCAAGGCCGCCTACATGTTCTACGACTGCCAGACCGACGACGTGCGCCTGGTACTCACGATCCTCGGCGAGGCCGAGCGCTTTGGCGCCGTGATGGCCAATCGACTCGAGGTCACCTCGTTGCTCGAGCACAACGGCAAGGCACGTGGAGTTGTCTGCAGCGACGGCGAGAGCGGCGAGACACTTGAGATCCGGGCCCAGAACGTGATCAACGCCACCGGGGTCTGGGCGGACAGGATCCGGCCCGGGGAGATCCTCGACGAGACCGAGGTACCGCGGATCGCACCGAGCCGCGGCACCCACGTAACTCTGCCCCTGGAGCGGCTTCCGCTCAACGACGCCGCCTGCATCGTGCCCGCCGGCGCGGGTCGCACGATCTTCGTCTTGCCCTGGTACGGCCGCGCCCTGATCGGCACCACCGACGAGGACTTCGACGGTGACATCGACGAAGTGCGGCCGGGCGGTTCCGACATCGAGTATCTGCTCGATGCCATCAACGACTACTTCGGCGAGAGCTTCGACCGGGGCGATCTGACCGGCGCCTACGCCGGCGTGCGACCGCTGATCTCGACGGGCGACCCGAAAAAGTCGGTGGACATCTCGCGCAAGGCTGAGCTGTATGAGACGTCCTCGGGGATGCTGACCATCACCGGCGGCAAGCTGACCACCTGGCGGCGCATGGCCAAGCAGGTCGTCGATCGCATGGGGGAGAGGGAGGGCCGCGAGGTCCCCTGTCGGACGGCGGATATCCCACTCGGGCTCGAAGCCCAGGACGGCGACCTCGATGCGCCCGACGGGTTGGAGCCCGGCCTGATCGATGAGGCAACCCAGAAGCAGCTCGGCTTCCGCTACGGAAGCGCCTCTCGCAACGTTCTGGCCGTGGCTGCCGAGAGCCCCGAACTGGCCCGGCCGATCGTGCCCGGCCACCCGGACCTCCTGGCCGAAGCCGTGATCGCCGCTCGACTCGAGCAGGCGCGCAGCGTCGGCGACGTGCTCCTGCGGCGGACCCGGCTAGCGCTGCTCGCCGCGCCGGAGCTACGCGGCGCCGAGCCGTTGCTCCCGGTCGCCCGGGTGATGGGCGGGGAGCTCGGCTGGGACGAGGCACGGATCCGCGACGAGGCCGAGGCCGGCGCCGCGGAACTGCTCCGCGAGGGCTGTGACCCCGCGGGAGCCGCGGTCTGATACCGGCCCGCCAGTCGAGCGCCTATAGTGCCCCGGCCTATGGCCAACGGATCCCTCAAGAACAAGCACATCGCAGAACTCCACAAGCTCGCAGCCGAGGAGGGGATCGAGAAGTTCCGCATGCTCACGCGGGACGAGCTCATCGCCGCACTCGGCGGGGATGCTGATCCCGGCGCCGCCGACGACGACTCCGGCTCCCGCGAGGGCGATTCCGGGCAGGGCGGCGGACGCCGCCGCTCGCGTGGAGGTGGCGGAGGCCAGGGTGGACGCGGCGGACGCGGCGGGCGCCAGGGCCAGGGCCGGGATCAGGGCCGTGATTCTTCGCGCCGCAGCCGCGATCGCGACCAGGAAGACTTCGACGGTGAGCAAGATGGCGACGAGGAGGGCGCCGAGGAGGGTGAGCCGGTCAGCGGCGTGCTCGACATCACGCCCCGCGGCCACGGCTTCGTGCGCCTCGAGGGTCTCGATCCGGCCGAGGGCGACATCTATGTCTCGCCCTCCCAGATCCGCCGCTGCGAGCTGCAGCGCGGCGACATCGTCGCCGGACCGGCCCGCAAGCCGCGCCGTGGCGAGCGCCACCCGGCCCTGATCCACATCGACACCGTCAACGGCATCGAGCCCGGCGGCGACCGCACGAGCTTCGAGGACCTCGAGCCGGTGCCACCCACCCGCCGCATCGAGCTGACCGGCGCCGACGCGAGCGAGGACAACTCCGTTCTGCTGCGCTCGATCAACCTGCTCAGCCCCCTGGCCCGCGGCCAGCGGGTGCTGATCCGTTCGGAGCGTGGCTCAGGTCGCACGACCTTGCTGCGGGCCCTCGCGGCCGAGCTCTCCTCGCATGAGGATCTCGAGGTCGTGGTCGTGCTCGTCGACGAGCGCCCCGAGGAGGAGAAGCCCTGGCGCGAAGCCGCGCCCAAGGCAGAGATCAGCGCCGCGACCGCCGACATGCGTCCCGGGGATCAGCTCCGGGTTGCCGAGCTGGCGATCGCCCGCGCCAAGCGCCGCGCTGAGTCGGGCACCGATGTCGTACTGATCTTCGACTCCCTCTCCCGCCTTGCGGTGGCGGCCGACGACCCCGGTGTCGTCAAGCCGATCTTCGGCGCCGGTCGCGAGACCGCCGAGGAGGAGGCCGGCTCGCTGACCGTGATCGCCACGGTCCTGACCGAGTCCGACGACGAGGGCGTTTCCCGGATCCTCGAGACGACGGAGAACGTGACGATCTCGCTCGACGGCGAGCTCGCCGCAGCGGGTGTCTACCCGGCGCTGAAGGCCGGCGAGTGTCGCGTCACCGGCGAGGACGAGCTGCTCAGCGACGACCAGGCCGCGGCCGCGCGCGAACTGCGCTCCGAGCTCGACGGTCTCTCGGGCAGCGATGCAGCTGAGAAGCTGCGCAAGAAGCTTTCCTAGCTTCCCCGGGCGCTTTGTCGCCAGTAGCCGACCGTATAGGTCAGTAGAACGGTTCAGAGTTCGCCGGTGAGCGGGCTTCCGTGCGCCGGCGCGGTTCAGCCGCGGTAGGCGAGGGCGCCCCAGGAGGGCTCGCGGGAGAGCTCGATCGGCTCTGAGTCGCGATCCGGCTGGATGTAGCCGAAGGTGTTGGTGTCCTCGTCGAAGACGATGTCGAGCTCGCCTTCCTTGACGCGCTGATCGAGCCAGGCACCGCGGAAGACGAGGCGGCGGATCCAGTGCACGAGGCTGCGGCTCGAGCCGTCGACCAGCTCGGTCCAGTTCTCGTTGACGTGCTCTCCGAGGCTGGAGTGGGACTCGCGGATCTCGCCGTTGACGGCGAGCTCAACCAGGTCATGCAGCTCGGCCTGCTCGAGGCCGGGGGTGGTGAAGTCCAGCTTCACGGCGGCCTGCTCCACCCGCTGGGCGAAGTCCTGCTCGTTGAAGGCGAACCGCAGCTCACCGTACTCGAGCACGTAGTCCGATCCCGATTCGTAGTTGCCTCTGCGTGTTGCCTTTTCCACTTGTTCCTTCTCCCACGCGGGCCTCCCCCGCCGCGGGCCGCGAACGTTTTCACGCGACCCCCGTTCGAGGTCCCGGCGGGCCACAGTCTGAACGCAGGCTTGCACCCAAACTGATCGGCAGGATTGCGCCGATGACCGTCGACGGTTAGCGGCCGGCGGCCTTCCGGGGAGCGCCCAGACGGGCCCCGGGGTTGAGGGGCCGATGGGAAGTCACTCACTACTGCGCAACTCCAGCCATGCGCGCCGGTTCCGTTCGCTGCGCCGCTTCACGGTCTGCGGTGAAGCTGTGCCGATCGCCGAGGGCCCGGCCTCGCGGCTGCTGGGGCTGGCCCTGCTCGAGCGGGCCAAGGCCGGTCCGGGCTTGCTGTTGCCCGGCTGCCGCTCGGTCCACACCTTCGGGATGCGGTTCCCCCTCGATCTCTTCTTCCTCGACGAAGGCGGCACGCCGATCCGGGTGCTGCGCGGCGTGCGACCGGGGCGGGTGGCGCGCGAGCGTCGCGCGGTGGCGGTCCTCGAGCGCCCGGCCGTTGCCGGGGACGCCGAACTCAGATCCAGCGAAAGGGAGTAGCCGATGATGCCCCAGGTAGAGAGTCACGGGACCGTGATCGTCTGCGAGGACGACGATCTGACCAGGGAGCTGCTGGTCGAGAACCTCAACGACGATCGCTTCGAGGTCGTGGCCGCCGCGACGGCCGAGGAAGCATTGCGGGCCTGCCGCTACTCGCATCCCGATCTGCTGCTCCTCGACCTGCGGCTGCCCGATGCATCGGGTCTCGACCTGCTGCGTCAGATCCGCGGTGCGGACGGTCCCGCCGCCGAGGTCAATTCCGAGCTACCCGTGATCGTCCTGAGCGGGCGCGGGGCGGACGCCGACCGGGTGCGCGGTCTGGGTGAGGGCGCCGACGACTATCTCGTCAAGCCCTTCCACTACCCCGAGCTCCTGGCCCGGATTCGCAACCTGCTGCGCCGGCGGCGGGGCGAGCGGCGCGGGCCGGTCCGGGTCGGACCGCTGACTCTGGACACCTCCACGCGGGAGGTCAGGGTTGGGGAGCGGTCGGTCGCGCTCGCGAACAAGGAGTACGAGCTGCTGCGCCGGCTGGCCTCCGAGCCCACACGGGTCTTCAGCAAGGACGAGCTGCTGCGCGAGATCTGGGGCTTCCGGCTCGACGCGCGGACGCGGACGCTGGACTCACACGCCTCGCGGCTTCGTCGCAAGCTGGATCCCGATCAGGGCCGCTTCGTGATCAATTGCTGGGGAGTCGGCTACCGGCTGGTGGAGGACTGAGACGTGGCGCTCGCCGTGCTGCTGGCGATCTGCTGCTCGGCCGCGGCCGTGGCACTCACCCGATGGATCCTCCGACGGCGGATCGCGGACGGCCTGCACGAGCTGCGGCGCCCGCTGCAGATCCTGGCGCTCGCTGCCGACGGAGGGCTCGACCCGCAGACGACCCGCGCCTGCCTGGAGCAGGTCGATCGGGCGCTCCGCGAGCTGGAGGCTTCGGTCTGGTTCCCGAGCCGGGCGTGCCGCGGCCGGACGGCGGCCGGGCAGGGCTCCAGCGGCCCACTCGGCTCCCTCGCCGAGGAGGCGCGACAGCGCTGGCAGGGTGTTCGTGCGCTGGAGATCGACATCGACGGGGAAGCCGAACTTGGGGCCGCGGCCGCCGACGCTGCGTGTGCGCTCGACAACCTGATCGCCAACGCCATCGAGCACGGGGCGCCGGGGCCGATCCGTTTGCGCAGCGGCGCCGCACGGAACGGCGGCCAGACTCTCGTGGTCGACAATCCGGCCGCTCCGCTGCAGATGCCCGGCCCCTTCGGCCCCACTCCAGGCCGCGGCCGTGGTCTCCGCATTGCCGCGCGGTTGGCGGCGCGCAACGGCGGGCGCCTGTGGACACCGGTACACCGCGGGGGGCGCACTTACGCAGCTCTCGATCTTCCGGGGAGCGACCGGCGGTGAGTCGGCGCCGTCGTGCGATCGTCTTCGCCCTGCTGGCCTGCGTCTGTGGGCTGGGCTCCGCCCTGATCGCCGGGCGCTGGCGAGCCGGCGTCGAGGCCGGACTGGGGGAGATGCGCACGGTGGTCGTTACCGAGCGGGCCCTCGAGAAGGGGGAGAGCCTGGATGACCGCGCGGTGGAGCGCTCGATGCGCGTGGCCGATCTCCCGATTCGATATCTGCCACCCGACGCTCTCGGGAGCCCCCTCGAGGCGGTCGGCGCGGTCCCGGTCGCCGAGATCCCCGCCGGTAGCTATCTCCTGGCCTCACAGCTACGGCCGGACGCTACGCGCGAGGGCCCGCCACGGCTGAAGGGTGCGGCCAGCCCGATCGAGGTCACGGTGCAGGCTGCAGGGTCACTCGGCACCGGTGGCGGTGCCGGCGCGAGCCGGGTCGTCGATGTGATCGCCGCACGCGAGGCCGGGATCGGCACTCGCGCCCGCGTCGAGGTCATCGCCCGGCGGGTGCCACTGCTCGGACTGCGGCCGGGCGGGCGAGGCCATAGCGGCGCCGAGCCCGGCTCCTGGCTCGCGGTGCTGGGGCTGGATCGGGAGCAGGCCCTGGCCGTGATCGAGGCCGAGAACTTCGCCCGCGAACTCCGGCTGTTGCCGCGCTAGGCGCCGGCTGAGTGGGCATGAGTCGCCGAGAGGAGATCCGGGCGGAGCTGGTCGCCGAGCTGCGAGCTGAGCTGATCAGCAGACGGCGGCGCGGCGCGGCGCGGGACGGCGGCCCCGAGCGATCGGTGGAGGCAGAGCTGGAAGCTGTCGTCGAGGAGAGCGCCGCGCTGCTCAGTGCTGAGAGCAGGGAGGAGCTCTGTGGTCTGGTCCGGCGCGAGACCGTGGGCCTGGGTCCCCTGGAGGAGCTGCTCTCCGATGCCACGGTTGAGGAGGTGCTCGTCAACGGCCACGAGGAGGTCTGGGTCGAGCGGGCCGGGCGACTGGAGCGCACCGGGGTCCGCTTCGAGAGCGACCAGCACCTGCGCGACGTCATCGAACGCGTCCTGGGCCCGATCGGCCGCCGAGTGGACGAGCTGGCACCGATGGCGGATGGCCGCTTGCCCGACGGATCCCGCGTGAACGCCGTGATCCCACCGCTGGCCGTGGATGGGCCGGCGCTCTCGATCCGGCGCTTCGCCGGCCTGCGGCCCGGGCCGCAGGCGCTCGTCGAGAGCGGCTCGCTGCCCACCGAGCTGATGGAGCAGCTGCGGTGCCTGGTTGGCGCCCGCCGGAACCTGCTGATCAGCGGCGGGACCGGCTCGGGTAAGACGACCGTGCTCAATGCCCTCTCGAGTTTCATCGAGGCGGGCGAGCGGGTGATCACGATTGAGGACGCGGCTGAGCTGCGCCTCGAGCTACCGCACGTGGTCCGGCTGGAGAGCCGGCCCCGCAGCGTGGAGGGCAGCGGTGAGGTCACGATCCGCGAGCTGCTCCGCAACGCGTTGCGCATGCGCCCGGACCGGATCGTGATCGGCGAGGTTCGCGGCGGCGAGGCGATGGACCTGATCGCGGCGCTCAACACCGGCCACAGTGGCGCGCTCTCGACCGTGCATGCCAACTCGCCCGCCGATGCCCTGCGCCGGGTCGAGATGCTGGCGATGATGTCGGGCCTCGACGTTCCCCACGAGGTGGTTCGGGATCAGCTCCTGGGCGCCGTGGACTACGTCCTGCATCTGGAGCGAGCCGGGGGAGGAACGCGCCGCGCAGTGCAGCTCAGCGAGATCAGCGGCCGCGCCGGCGGCATGGCCTTGCGCGAGGTCTGGTCCCGTGAGGGCGCGGCCGCGGGGATGGACGGATGAGCGCGGCACTGCCGATTCTGCTGGCCGGCCTCGGAGGCGCCGGGATCGCCCTCGCGCTGAGTGAGCTGCTCAGCGAGCTGCCGGGTTTTGCCAGGCGCCTCGATGCCACGGTCGCGGCGCTTGGGCAAGCCGGAGCGGAGGGCAGCGCCCCGAGCGAGACGGAGCGGCGCCGGATCGGGGTACTGATGGGCGTGTTCTTCGGGCTCGCGGCGGTGCTCCTGCTGGGTCCCGGTCCGGGCGCGCTGCTTGCGGCGCTGGGTCCCGTGGCAGCCGGTCGTCTGATCGCGCGGCGACGGCGCCTGTACCGCCGCTCCCTGGAGCGGCAGGTCCCGGCGATCGCAGGGGGAATGGCCGACGCCCTCGCGACGGGCGGCTCGCTGCGCACGGCGCTCGACGACCTGGCGATCAGCCTGGAGGGAGCCGCGGGGGCGGAGCTTCGCCGCGTCGCCGGTGACATGGACCTGGGGCTGGCGCCGCGGGAGGCCCTCGTCGGCCTGGCCGAGCGCCTCGACTCCGAACAGATCGAACGGCTCGTGGCAGCGATGCTCTCCCAGCAGCGCAACGGAGGAGACCTCGCCGGCCTGCTCCGCAAGCATGCCGAGGCTGCGGTGCAGCGCGAGCGGGCGCTGGCCGAGGCGCGTTCGGCGACCGCCCAGGCCCGGCTCACGGGCGGAATGGTCGTTGCGATGCCGGTCGGCGCTGCCGTGCTGATCGAGCTCGCGGCGCCGGGCTTCGTCGGCTCGATGCTGGGCGAGCCGGCCGCCGCGGTCCTGCTCGTCGCCGCTCTCGGTCTGCAGGTCGCGGGCTATCTCCTGATCCAGCGGCTCGGGAGGGTGCGCTGATGGAGGTCCTGCTCGCCGCAGCGGCGGCAGCTCTAGCGCTGGCGGCGGCCGCGGACTTGTGGGCGGCGCGCGGTGAGCAGGCTCAGCACCGGCTCACCCGCCGGCTCCGCCGGCTGCGGGTCCCGGACCGGATCGGGAGCATCCTCGGCGCGGCCCGGGAGGAGGGGTTGCGGCGACGGCTGCGCCGTGCCGGGCTGGAGGAGAGGATCGGCCCGAGGGCGGTGATCGCGATCAGGGCTGCCACCGCCGTCGCTGCCTTGCCGGCGGCTTTCGCCCTCGCGCCAGCGGCGCCGGGCCGCTTCGGTCCGTTGGTCCTGATCGGCATCCCGATAGGTGCCTCCTTTGCCCCTGACCTGATGATCGAGCGACTCGCCTCCATCCGGGCCCGGCAGATCGCGACGGCACTGCCGGACACGCTGGAGCTGATGGCGGTCGGCGCGGGGGCGGGCCGTGGCGCTCCCGCCCTGATCGCCGACGCGGCGGAACTCGCCTCGGGCCCGCTGCGCGAAGAACTTTCCGGCGTGCACGCCGAGATGGAGTGCGGGCGCCCGCAGGTTGAAGCCCTGCGCGACCTCCGCAACGGCGTTGGCGGCGAGCTGGCCCGGCTGGCGGCCTCGCTCGAGCGCTCCCGGCGGCTGGGCTCACCCCTGGCCCGCGGCCTGCAGGAGCAGGCGATCGTGCTGCGCGAGGAACAGGCCCGCCGGATCGCCGAGGATGCCGCCCGCGCCGCGCCCAAGATCCAACTCATCGTCGCCCTACTGCTGGTCCCCTCCGTGCTACTGATCGTCGGCGCCGCGATCCTCGCCAACGCCGACGCCTTGCTGGTGGGGTTCTGAGAACTCGACGAGCCGGGACCTACTCCAACGCCTCGTCGGCGATGCGGGTGGCGATCATCCCGGCCGTCCTGCAGATCTCGTCGAGCTCGGTGGCGTTGTCGTGGTGCTTGCGGACGTTGACGCAGAGGCTGCCGGCGGCGAACTCGAAGGCCATCGTGTCGGGGGCCTCATCGGAGAGCCAGACGACGAAGCTGGGGGAGAAGAGTTGCTTGAGCCAGTTCTCGGGATCGTTGGCGCCGTAGAAGATCTCGAAGCGTTTGTCGAGCGACTCGGATTCGAGTTCGAGGCGGTTCATGCGGCGGAAGACGTCCTCGGCGCCGTCCATCCAGCGGAAGCCGGAGCGACGCTGGCAGTAGACCTGCTCGACCTTCTGGGCCGCGGCGGGGATGTCGTGCATGACCACGGTGAAGCGATAGTGGTCGACGTCCTTGTTGCCATCGCTGTCGCGGGTGTGTTCCTCGTAGGTGTAGAGGCCGAGGGCGCCCGGCAGGCCGCTGGGCAGGGTGCCGTTCATGATCTGCTCGGCGTAGCGCAGCTCGCCCTTGCGCAGCAGCGGAGTCGTGGGCGGGAGGCTGCCCTTGCGCGTCCGGTTCAGGTCGCGGGCGCTCGCGTAGGCGTTGAAGAAATCCTCCTCGGCTCGGCTGGAGGCCACCACCGAGACGATCAGCAGCACCAGGAGGAGCACGCCGGCGGAAATCGCGGCGCCGATCAGCGGGCTGCCCTGGGTGGCGCCGATCACGAAGCCGATCACGGCCATGGTGAAGGTCAGGCTCAGTATCCAGGGCTTGGTCGCCAGCTCGCGGAAATGCTTGCCGCGGGTGTCGTCGCTGTCGAGCGGGATCTCGGCGGCGGCCGCAGGAGGCGGAGGGGTCTCCGGGACCGCGGGCTCGGCGCCCGGCGGGGGTGAGCTGGCGCCGCTGTCGGCAGGGGGTTGTTGCTCACTCATGGCATGTCCTCCCAGTCGTCCTTGCGTACGCGGTGGCGGACCCTACAGCGGGTTGCCGGGAGCCGTCCCCAGCGCCCCACGACGCCCCACCGGGGCGGTCCGCCGCGCGCTTTCGGGCTCCTGCGCGCCGCTTGGGCATGCAAACGGCGTTGCAGGTAGGGCGATCGGTGGGCCGGCGCCCCACCAGTCCGCGAGGGCCAGAAAGTCAGTGTTCAAGCGGCGAGAGGTGCCCTTGGGGTCCGGCTAGCAGTTCCGTCCGACGGCCTCTGTGGAATGCTGAACATGATTTGTGTAGCGAAGTGGGAGCCAGTGGGATAGTGTGTCGCTCAAGTTGATCACCAGGGCCGGGGTGGTGAGAGTCCTCCCCTCTCATCACCTCGGCTCAATTTCTTTCCAAGACCTGATTTCGCCACCCACCCACACCCACCTCTCAAAGCAAGGCAAATGGCATTCCGCGGTCAGCATGAGCACAACATCGACGCCAAGGACCGGATCACGGTCCCGGCGGCCCACCGCGCGGCGCTCTCCGATGGTGTGGTCGTGATGGAGGGCGTCGAGAAGTGCGTCGAGCTCTGGCCGCGCGCAGCCGCCGAGGCGATGGAGTCCGTCTGGGTCAGCCCCCTGAGCCCGATGGGTGCCGATGGCCGCCGCATCCGGCGCCGGGTGTTCGGCACCTCCGAGCAGCTCGAGCTCGACAGCGCCGGCCGCGTGCGGCTCCCGCAGCATCTGATCAAGCACGCCTCTCTCGACGGGCCGTGTCTCGTCGTCGGCGTCGGCGACCACCTCGAGATCTGGAACCCCGCGGGTTGGGGTACCGAAAGTGAGGAGTTCGAGGCCCAGGCGGTCGAACTGACCGAGCGGCTTGCCGCGCAGGGGCCGGGTACGCCCGGCGCGGAGGCCGGAAGCTGAGATGTCCACACTGACACTTGCCTATATGCCAACCGAACACGTCCCAGTCCTCGCCGCCGAACTGATCCGCTACGCGGAGCCGCGACCGGGCGAGTGCGTGGTCGACTGCACGTTCGGCGCCGGTGGCCATGCGCGGCTGATCGCCGAGCGCATCGGGGAGGAGGGGACGTTGATCTGTGTGGATCGCGACCCCGCGGCCCGCGAGCGCTTTGAGGCCTTCGCCGCCGAGGCCGCCTGCGAGACTCGCTTTATCGACTCGGGCTTCGACGCAGCCCTGGCCGAGCTGGCCGAAGCGGACATCCATCCGGACCTGATCTATTTCGACTTCGGCGTCTCCTCGATGCAGATCGACGCCTGGGAGCGCGGTTTCTCCTATTCCTTCGACGCGCCCCTGGACATGCGCATGGACCCGCGCTCGGAACTCTCAGCGCGCACGATCGTCAACGAGTGGCCCGAGCGAAGGCTCGCGGAGCTGATCCGCGACTATGGGGACGACCGCCATGCGCGTTCCATTGCCCGCGAGATCGTCCGGGCCCGGCCGGTGGAAAGGACCGGCGAGCTTGCCGAGTTGGTCCGTAACGCGCTGCCACCCGCGGCCCGCTTCGGTCGCGGACATCCGGCCAAGCGGACCTTCCAGGCGATTCGCATCGCGGTCAACGCGGAGCTCGACGCGATCGATGCGGCGCTTCCGCAGGCGTGGTCGATGCTCGAGGTCGGCGGCCGCCTCGCCGCGATCAGCTTCCACTCCCACGAGGACCGCCGCGTGAAGCGCTTCATCGCGGAACGGACCCGCGTCTGCATCTGCCCACCTGAGCTGCCTGTCTGCCGCTGCGGCAGCAAACCCGAGGCGGAGGCCCTCACGCGTGGGGGGATTGCGCCCTCTTCCGGCGAAGTTGCAGATAACCCCCGCTCGAGTTCGGCGCACCTGCGGGTTGCGCGCAAGCTCACGGCGGAGGCACGAGTAGAGGGAAGTGAGAACTGATGGGTGCCCCGGCAGTAAGCGTTCCGAGCAGATCGACGCGGCCTGCGCGCAAGCAGACGAGTCGTCAGCGCCCGCGTGCGTCGGGCTCCAGCGCGCCCGCGCGACGTGTCTCGACGCCCTCGAAGCGGGCAACTGCTGCAACGCGCACTCGACCCGCGAAGAGCGCCCGCACGGCTCGCACGGCCAGCACTTCCCGTACTCGCGCAAGCGCCGCCGCCCGCTCCCGCAGCCGGATCACGCCTCCGGGCGGGGTCGTGATGCTGCCGGTTGCCGCCGTCGGGGGCGCCGCCGGTGCGGTTGGCGGCATCGCCGACTCGGGCTTCATGGTCTCGATCACCCGCGGTCGCCTCTGGATCGGGCTGATCGGTGTGCTGCTGGGCGGGATCGTCGCGATCAACGTCTGGGGTCTCAGCATCAGCGCCTCGACCAGCAGCAATGCGGTGAAGATCGATCAACTCGAGCGCTCCAACAGTGTCTTCGGCTCACGGATCGCCAAGCGCAGCTCGACCCAGAAGATCGAGGCCGGCGCCGTGGCTAACCTCGGGCTCGGAGTGCCCTCGGCCGAGGCCGTGCGCTACGTCAAGTACAAGGGCTCCACGACCCAGCTGGCGGCTGAGCGCCTCGCCTCCGGTGAGCTCTCGGTGCTGAGCGCGCTACCGATCGCTCCCGAGTTCGTAGATGCGGCAAACGCGGCTGTGGCCCCGGTCACACCGGCCGCCGAGGGCACGACGCCAATCGACCCGGTGCTGCCCGCCGATCCTGCCGCTGTCGATCCAGCCACGATCGATCCCGCGGCCGCGGCGACGGCCCCTGCGCCCGCGCCGACGCCGGCAACACCGCCTCCCGCAGAGCCCACCGCGACCGCGCCGCCCTCCGGCGGCATCAGTCCCTAGGGAAGCCAGGCGGGCCGTAGCGTGAGCATGAAGCTGATCGAGCGCCGCGTCGGCCTCCTGTTCGCAGTATTCGCGCTCGCCTTCCTCGGCGTCATGGTGCGGGCCGCCTGGCTGCAGGCCGTCAAGGGCGGAGAGCTCAGCGCCTCCGCGAAGAGCCAACAGACCGGCATGGTGCTCGTACCCGGCGAGCGCGGCAGCATCCTCGACCGCCGCGGCAACGAGTTGGCCGTCTCCGAGGACGCCGCGACGATCTTCGCTACGCCGTACCAGGTGGAGGATCCGAACAAGACCGCCGAGAAGCTGGGGGAGTTTCTCAAGCAGAAGCCGGAGAAGCTCCTCGCGCTGCTCACCGCTCCCGACAGCGGCTTCGAGTACCTTGCCCGCCAGGTCGACCTCGTCTCCGCCGAGAAGATCCGCAAGCTGGAGCTGCCCGGGATCGGAATCGTTCCCGACTCGCGCCGCGTCTACCCCCAGGGTGAGATCGGGGCCCGCCTGATCGGCGCCGTCGGCCTCGACGGCACAGGCCTGCTCGGCGTCGAGGCCTCCCAGGAAGAGGCGCTACACGGCACTGACGGCGAGCTCGCGGTCACCCGCGACGCTCTCGGTGAGGAGATCTCCCGCGACACCGTCGAGGGGGCGACCCGCGGTGAGGACGTGAACCTGACGATCGACGCCAAGATCCAGGCCAAGACCGAGGAGGTGCTGGCAGGCATCGGCGACACCTACCAGCCGCAGGGGGCGACGGCGATTGCGGTCGACCCCGAAGACGGCTCAGTCCTGGCGATGGCCAGCTGGCCTGCGGTCGATCCGACCGACCTCTCCAAGGTCGACCCCGATCAGCTCACCAACATGGCCACGAGCTACAACTTCGAGCCCGGCTCCACCTTCAAGGCGTTCACGGTCGCCGGTGCCCTACAGGATGACGTCGTCGAGCCGACCACGACGTTCGACCTGCCGCCGATCCTCCAGGTCGCCGACCGTGAAATCGAAGATTCGCATCCACGTGGCTTCGAGACGATGAGCGTCGCCGACATCCTCAAGGTCTCCTCCAACGTCGGCGCCGTGACGATCGGCCGCGAGCTCAACGGCGGCGACTACTTCGGGGGTCGTTTCGACCACTGGGTCCGCAAGTTTGGCTTCGGGCAGCCCACCGGGATCGACTTCCCCGGCGAGGAGGCCGGCATCGTGCCCGCGCCCAAGGACTACTCCGGATCGACCATGGGCAACCTGCCGATCGGCCAGGGACTCGCCGTGACCCCACTGCAGATGATCGCGGGCTTCGCGGCGATCGCGAACGGCGGCACGCTGCGCTCGCCCCACCTGATCGAAGCGGTCAACGGCGTTCCGACCGAGACGGACCCGGGCAAACGGATCATCAGCCCGAAGACCGCTCGCCAGGTCCGCGACATGCTCAAGGGCGTGCTCGAGCCCGGCGGCACCGCCTCTGTCGAGGTCCCGGGCTACGTGCTCGCCGGCAAGACGGGTACCGCGCAGAAGGTGGTTGACGGGGTCTACTCCGAGAGTGAGTACGTGGCCTCATTCATCGGCTTCGCGCCCGCGGACGATCCCAAGCTGCTCGTCTCGGTGGTCGTCGACGACCCCAAGGGCGACTACTACGGCGGCTCGGTGGCGGCCCCGGCGTTCGGTGAGATCGCCCAGTTCGCACTCCAGTACATGGGCATCGCGCCCGACTGAGCCGGCCATGCGCCCGGGTCGTGCGGTGGCCCCTGGTGCTGGGGCCTTCGCGGCGTCCCGGACCCGACCTAGAATCGGCGCCGATGGAACTTGCCGAACTCTGCGGGGCCGCGGGACCGCACTCGATCGACGGGGACGGCAGTGCCGAGGTCACCGATCTCGCCTACGACAGCCGGGCAGTGGGGCCTGGGTCACTCTTCTTCTGCGTGACCGGTATGACCAGCGATGGGCACGAGTTCGCCCCCACCGCGGTCGAGGCTGGGGCCGCGGCACTGGTGGTCGAGCGCCCGCTCGGCCTCGGTGTCCCCGAGGTCCTGGTGGACGATGCGCGAGCGGCGATGGCGCCCCTTGCCGCGCGCTTTTTCGCCGACCCCACCGCGACGCTGCGGATCGGTGCGGTCACCGGCACCAACGGCAAGACGACCACGGCGTTTCTCGTGCGCTCGATCCTCGAGCGCTGCGGCACGCCGAGCGGCCTGCTCGGCACGATCAAGCAGGTCATCGGCGGCGAGGAGGTCGAGGCGGTCCGCACGACGCCCGAGGCGATCGATCTCCAACGCATGTTCCGCCGGATGCTCGACTCCGGCGATGGTGCCTGCGCGATGGAGATCTCCTCCCACGCGCTTGTCCTGGGTCGCGCTGACCACGTCCACGTTGCCGCGGCGGCGTTCACCAATCTCACGCAGGACCACCTCGACTTTCACCCCGACATGGACGACTACTACGCCGCCAAGCGGCTGCTGTTCAGCGGCGTCGAGGGCCGCCGGGGGCCGCCGGGGTTGTCTGTGATCAATATTGACGACGCCCATGGCAAACGCCTGGCAGCCGAGTTCGGGGACGACCCTTCCCGGCTGCTGACCTTCTCGGCGGACGGGAATCCGAAAGCCGACCTCTGCGCGAGCGACGTCAGCTTCGATGCCTCCGGAGCGCGCTTCCGGCTCACGCGGGAAGGGGTGGAGCACGCGGTCGAGTTGCCGCTGCCCGGTCATTTCAATGTCGCCAACGCGCTTGCCGCGATCGGCCTCGTCAGTGGTCTGGGGATCGGGATTGCCGACGCGATCGCGGCGCTGCAGTCGGCCGATCCGGTTCCGGGCCGGATGGAGCCGATCGCGGAGGGCCAGCCGTTCGCGGTGCTCGTTGATTACGCCCACACCTCGGACTCGCTCGTCAACGTGCTGACGGCGGCGCAGCGGCTGACCACGGGCCGCGTGATCTGCGTCTTCGGTTGCGGCGGCGACCGGGATCGCGCCAAGCGCCCGTTGATGGGCGCCGCTGCGGTCGAGGGCTCGGATCTGGCTGTGCTCACCTCCGACAACCCCCGCAGCGAGGATCCGGCACAGATCCTGGAGGACGTGCTCGAGGGAATCGGGGATCGCGAGCAGGTCCTTGTCGAAGTAGACCGGCGAGCAGCCATCGGGCTTGCGTTCGAGCAGGCCGAGCCCGGCGATCTCGTGGTGATCGCCGGCAAGGGTCATGAGCAGGGCCAGGAGTTCGAGGCGGGACGCAGGATCCCCTTCGATGACCGTCAGGTCGCGCGCGAGGAGTTGCGCGGCGTGGGCTACGTAAGTGCCACGGCCACGGCATGATGCGCGGCTGATGATCGAGTTCGAGCCAGACCGGATCGCCGCCGAAAGCGGCGCCGAGATCGCCGCCGGGGGTACCGGCGGGGAGCGCTGGCCCATCCGTGCCGCTATCGATTCGCGGGCGGTGGAGCCTGGCGATCTGTTCGTGGGGATCAACGGCGTGCACTCGGATGGCGGCGAGTTCGCGGATGCGGCCCTTGCCGACGGCGCCTGGGGTGTGTTGGTGGAACCGGGGCACGCCGTGCGGCTGCGCGAGGCCCAGGATGATCGGGGGGCCGGAACGAGTTCCGGGTGGATCTTCTCCGCGTCGGATCCTGCCGCGGCTCTGCAGAGGCTGGCCCGGGCCTGGCGCCGCGAGCTGGGCTGCCCGCTCGTCGGGATCACGGGCTCCACCGGCAAGACATCGGTCAAGGACATCAGCCGCGCCATCCTGCCGTTGCGCGTGCACGCCAGCCCGCAGAACTTCAACACCGAGATCGGGGTGCCGCTGGCGCTCCTGGCGGCACCTCGGGAGACCGAGCTTCTGGTCATGGAGATGGCGATGCGCGGCCTGGGCCAGATCGAGGAGCTCTGCCAGATCGCCGAGCCCGATGTGGCGGCGATCACCAACATCGGCCCGGTCCACCTCGAGCTATTGGGCACGATCGAGGCGATCGCGGCGGCCAAGGCCGAGATCCTGACCGGCCTCGGCGACCGTGGACGCGCCGTGCTGCCCGAGGACGCCGAGGCCCTGAAGCCGCATCTGCACGATGCGCTGACCACCTTCACCTTCGGCGCGGGCGGCGATGTTTTCGCCGAGCGGACCGAAGTCGGCCCCACCTCCGTGAAGGCATTGATCGGCACGCCGCACGGCGAGGCCGAGTTCGAGTTCCCGTTCACCGAGCAGCACAACCTGGCCAATGCGCTATGCGCTGTGGCGATCGGCGTCGCACTCGACCTCGAGCCGGCAGCCATGGCCGAGCGCACCTCGCGGATAGAGTTTTCGCGGCTGCGCGGTGAGCGTGTCCGGCTGCAAGGCGGAATCATGCTGCTCAACGATTGCTACAACGCCAACCCGATCTCGATGCGCGCGGCGCTCGATCACCTGGCGTCCCAGACCGACGCCGGCCGGCGCATCGCCATCCTCGGCGGTATGGCCGAGCTCGGGCCGACCGGTCCCGGATATCACGACGAGGTCGCATCGCTGCTGCGCGAGCGCGGCATCGGGCCGGTGATCGGCGTCGGCGACCTCGCCCGCGACTACTCGCCCGACGAGTGGGTCGCCACGCCGGATGAGGCGGCCGACTTCGCGGCGCGGGAGCTACGCGAGGGCGACGTGGTGCTGATCAAGGGCTCGCGCTCGGTCGGTCTCGAGCTGGTTGCCGATCGGCTGCGGATCGACCTCGGCGAGGAGCCCGCATGACGGCGATGGTCCTGCAGCTGCCGACGCTCGTCGGCCAGTTCGGCGGAGAGGTCGGCACCTCGGTGATCGACCGCGGCGAGGTCCTGATCGCGGGCATGGCGGCGATGTTGATCACGATCTTTCTCGGGCCCCGGTTCATCGAGGTCTTGAGCAATCGCGAGTTCGGTCAGCAGATCCGGGAGGAGGGTCCTCAGGGCCATCACGAGAAGGCCGGCACGCCGACCATGGGCGGGCTGATCTTCTTCGCCGCGATCGCCGTTCCCTACCTCGTGCTCTCAGATCGCGACACCGAGAGCCTCGCCGTCTTCGGAGTCGCGATCGGCAGCGCCGCGCTCGGCTTCGCCGACGACTGGATCAAGATCATCAAGCGCCGCTCGCTGGGGCTTTCCGCCCGCTACAAGCTGCTCGGCCAGATCGCTCTGACCTTCTTCCTCTGGTGGATGGCCTTCCAGGAGGTCGGGCTCGACCCGAGCCTGCAGGTCCGCACCTGGGAGTTGGACATCTATCTCGGCCCCGCCGTCTACCTGATCCTCACGTTCCTGGTCCTGGCCGGGGCCAGCAACGGCGTCAACCTCACCGACGGCCTCGACGGCCTCGCGGCCGGCGTCTGCGCCATCGTCTTCCTCGCCTACCTGGCAATCACGATCACCACCGGGCAGGGTGGCCTGGCGCTGCTCTCGGCCTGTTTCGTGGGCGCCACAGTGGGCTTCCTCTGGTACAACGCGCACCCGGCCACGATCTTTATGGGGGATACGGGATCACTGGGCCTCGGAGCCGCCATCGGCGGCCTCGCGATCATGACCCAGACCGAGATCCTGCTGATCGTGATCGGTGGCGTCTTCGTGATCGAGGCACTCTCGGTGGCGATCCAGGTCCTCTGGTTCAAGGCCACCCGCAAGCGCGTCTTCCTGATGGCCCCGATCCACCATCACTTCGAGATGATGGCGTGGTCGGAGACCAAGATCATGCTCCGCTTCTGGATCATGGCCGCCGTCTTCGCCGGCATCGGCTACACGCTGTTCCAGAACAGCATCTGAGGGCCGCGCGGCCGAGAGGCCAGATCCCTCGAGAGCTGGATTGTTCCGATGCGGACGGGTGAATCCAGCATTCGGCGAAACCCTCGTGCGGCCTACCAGTCCCAGGGGGTGGTGGCGGCGAGCGTCTCCTGCTCGAGGTAGTTCCGCAGCGCTTGCAGCTCCTCGGGGTCGATCGAGTAGGTGTGTGAGTCGTCGGGGAAGTGGTGCTCGCGGACCTCTTTTGCGTAGCTGCTGACTCCGGCGACCATCGCCTCGTGGATGTCGGCGTAGCGCTTGACAAAGCGCGCCACGTGCCCGGTGTTGATCCCGAGCAGGTCGTGGAAGACGAGCACCTGTCCGTCCGTCGTTCCGCCGGCGCCGATCCCGATCACGGGGACCTGCATGCGCGGCATGACGGCCTCGCTGACCTGCGCCGGGACCGCCTCGAAGACGATCGAAAAGCAGCCGACCGACTGCAGGGCAAAGGCGTCCTCGGCGATCTTCGACGCTGTCTCCCCGGTCCGGCCCTGGGCCTTGTAGCCGCCGAGCTGGGTCGCCGTCTGCGGGGTCAGGCCGACGTGGCCCATGACCGGGATGCCGGCCCGCACGATCGCGCGTGCACGGTCCACCGAGGCGCCGCCACGTTCGAGCTTGACGGCGTCACAGCCGGCCTCCTTGATGAAGCGCTGTGCGTTGGCGACGGCCAACTCGTTCGACGTCTCGTAGGAGCCGAACGGCATGTCGCCGACCAGCAGGGGCGTCCGCAGCCCGCGCCGCACGGCGGCGGAGAGCATCAGCATCTCCTCCATGCCGACCGGAACGGTGGAGTCGTGGCCGAGCACGGTCATCGCGCCCAAGTCGCCGACGAGGACGAGGTCTACGCCGGCCTCCTCGGCGACCTTCGCGGAGGGGAAGTCGTAAGCCGTCACCATCACGATCTGCTCGCCGTTCTCGCGCATCTCGGCGAGTCGGGGAAGCGTCACCTTGGCGCGGTCGCTCGGCGGCGTATTCGGAACCCTCGGTGCACTACTCATCTCTGCTGCTCCTTTGTCTCGGGCGTCCCGTTACGGGCGGCGGGGTCGATGATCACGTTGTCGATGAGCCGCGCCGCGCCGAGTGGCGCAGCCACGGCGACCAGCACTGGCCGGCCGTTGAAGGTCTCGATCGGGCTCAGGTCGATGGCGTCGCGGGCCTCGAGATACTCGGGCTCGATGCCGGCCCGAAAGAGGATCTCGTGCGCGCCGGCAAGCGCGCTCACGACCGAGCGCTCGCCTCCCGTTGCCGCTGCGCGGACTGCCTCCAGAGCCTGATTGATCGCCGGGGCGCGCTCCCGCTCCTCCCCGCTGAGGTAGGCATTACGGGAGGACATCGCGAGTCCATCGGCTTCGCGGATCGTGGGCAGCACAGCTACCTCGATCGGGAAGTCGAGGTCGCGGACCATGCGGGCGATCACGACGGCCTGCTGGGCGTCCTTCTGGCCGAAGAAGGCGATCTCGGGGGCGACGATGTTGAAGAGCTTGGCGACCACGGTCGTCACACCCCGGAAGTGCTCGAGTCCGCGCCTACTCCGATCGCCGCAGAGGACCTCGGTGAGCCCCTCCACCATCACCGACGTGGCGTAGCCGCTCGGGTAGACCTCCTCGACCGTGGGGGCGAAGATCAAATCGACCCCGGCCTCCCGCGCGAGGTCGGCGTCGCGTTCCTCGTCGCGCGGGTAGGCCTCGAGGTCCTCTCCAGGCCGGAACTGGGCCGGGTTGACGAAGAGGCTCATCACGACCACGTCACAGCGCTGCCGGGCATCGCGCAGCAGGGAGACATGCCCGTCGTGCAGGTAGCCCATGGTCGGCACCAGGCCGACCCGGCGTCCCGCGAGGCGCTCGGCCGCGAGGCGCTCGCGAATCTCCACCTTGGTCCTCAGCAGCTCCATCAGCCGCCCGCCTCCCCGGCTCCGGCGAGCTTCCGCGTGCGCTCGGCGAGGGCCTCGTACATCGGGACCAGCTCCGGAGCGCTGCGCCGCAGCGCCTCAAGGTGGGCCGCGACCGTGGCCTCGTCCCCCCGGGCGATCGGCCCGGTCAGCGCGGCGGCGCCCTGCGCGCTCCAGTTGGCGGCGCTGCGCAAGACCAGGGGGCCGAGCAACTCGCGCGCATCGTCGATGCCGATCGCGTCGAGCAGACCGGCGGCGCTCTCCTCGAGCGCAACGAGGAAGTTGGAGGCGATCGCGGCGGCCGCGTGGTAGGCGGTGCGGTGCTCCTCGGGTAGTTCGAAGGGCCGCATCCCGAGGGCGGCGGCCAGGCGACGGGCGGTCTCCAGTCCTTCGGCGTTGCCGGCGGCGATCGCCGCGGGTGCTCCCTGGATGCCGCTGCGGTCGTGCGGGACCGTCTGCAGGGGATGGAGGGAGAAGGCTGTCGCGCCATGGGCAACCGCTGCATCGAGGGCGGCGAGCGAGGTGGCCCCGCTGGGGTGGCCGATGAAGCGCAGTCCAGGAGCGTGGGCGGCAGCCCGCTCACAGGCAGCCTCGATCTCGCCGTCAGGCACGCAGAGCAGGGCGATCTCGGCCTCCGCACAGGCTTCGTCGAACTTCTCCCGTCCGGCCTGGCGCACGTCGAGTCCGGCCACCGCCGCTGCGGAGGCGATCGAGCCGCCCACGCGACCGCGGCCGATCACAGCGATCGGTGGCAGCGCCTCCAGGGGTACATCGGGCGCGTGTGTGTCGGTGGAATCCCGTTCCAGTTCTCGCATGAGATACCGGTCGGCGTGCTCGTCTCGGATGACCTGATCCGGTCCCCGCTCGAGGCACCCGTCCGCGCTCGCGAAGTCGCTCACCTGGACGCTCACCCCGGGTCGTGGCCGGAAGCCGTTGCGGCAAGTATAGGCGCTGGTCGCGACTCACCGCGCGGATTCGACGCCGCGTCATCCTCCTCGACTACGATCGACCGGTGCCGAATTACGACTACGAATGCGGGGCGTGCGGGGAGCGCTTCGAGTCCTTCGAGACCGCCGACGCCACCGTGATCGAGTGCCGGATCTGCGGGGCCCCGGGCGCAGAGCGCAAGATCACGGGATTTGGCTTGCTCAGCCGCCAGCCGACGACGAATCAGCAGCGCCGCATGGAGACCAAGCGGGGCACCGACCGGGGCGGGGCGCGCGAGCGCTTCCAGCGCAGCCTCGACCGGGGCCGCGCGAAAGGAAAGCCACCGAAGTGAGCGATGCCGGAGTCACAGCCCGGCGCGAGCGCCTGGTCGAGGTCTTCCACGAGGCGTCCGAGTGCACGAAGTGCGAGCTGAGCCAGACCCGGACCAAGGTCGTTTTCGGGGCCGGCGATGCGAACGCCGAGCTGATGTTCATCGGCGAGGCGCCGGGCGCCGACGAGGATCGGCAGGGTCTGCCGTTCGTCGGCCGCGCGGGCAGCCTGCTTGGCGAGCTGCTCGAGGGCATCGGGCTGAGCCGCGATGACGTGTTCATCGCCAACGTGCTCAAGTGCCGGCCGCCGGGCAACAGGGACCCGGAGCCGCTCGAGATCGAGACCTGCAAGCCGTACCTGTTCCGCCAGGTCGAGCTGATTGAGCCAAAGGTCGTTGCGACGCTGGGCAACTTCGCCACGAAGCTGCTGACCGGCAACCCGGCCGGGATCACGAGGGTTCGCGGCGTACCCCAGAAGCACGAACTGGGCGGCCGGACCGTGCAGATCTTCCCGCTGCTGCACCCCGCCGCGGCGCTGCGCACCCCGCGTATGCGCGAGACGCTCACCGAGGACTTCCGGGCGCTCCGCGAACTGCTGGCGGCGCCCGCGCCCCAGCCGCCCCCCGGCCGCCCCACCAGCGCCCCCTCGGCCCCGGCCGCCGGCGGCCCCGACACCGAGCAATTGGACATCTTCCGCCGCTGAGCTCGCGGCGAGCCGCGTTTGCAGGCCCGGTGCGTGTGTAATTGCCGGCATGGCAGACGGCACCGAACGCACCGAACAGTCGAGGATGAGTGAAGGCCCCGGCGAGACCGAGGCTCTGGCGGCCGCCATCGCTGCGGGCCTGGGGGCCGGTGACGTGGTCCTGATCAGCGGCGGGCTCGGGGCAGGCAAGACGACCTTCGTGCGCGGTGCCTGTCGGGCGCTCGGTATCGAGGGTCCGGTCACATCACCGACGTTCACTCTGGGCCGCCTGTATCCGCGGGAGGGGGCCCCGGACCTCGCCCACCTCGACCTCTACCGCCTCGGCTCGCTCGATGAGGAGGAGCCTGGCCTGCTCGACGACTACGTCAATGCGACGACGATCTCATTCGTCGAGTGGCCGGCCGTGGCGCTCGGCGAGGGCGGCGCGTCCGATCGCGAGCTCTCAGGTGCCCGCTACGAAATCGAGCTCGAGCACGCGGGCCGCGACCAGCGCCGGATCAGGATTCGCGAGACGGGCTCTTCATGACCGTGATCCTGGGACTCGACACCGCCACCGGCGACACCTCTGTGGCGGCCTGCGAGGGCGAGAGCGTGCTGGCCGAGGTCCAGATCGGGCCGGGTGCCAACGGGCGCCCGCAGCACGCGGCGGCGCTCCTGGCTGCGATCGAGCGGGTTGCTGCCTCCGCCGGGGGATGGGAGCGCATCGATGAGCTCGCCGTTGGAGTCGGACCGGGTTCGTTCACCGGGGTCCGGATCGGCGTGGCCACGGCGCGCGGGTTGGCCCAGGCACGCGGCCTGCCGTTGCGCGCGATCCACACCACCGATGCACTGCTCGTGGCACTCGCGGCCGGGGCGGACCCGGAACGCGATCTTCTGGCGGTCCTCGACGCCCGGCGAGGGGAGCTCTATGCGGCGCTCCAGCGCTCCGGATCACCGGTCCCGGGCGACCCCGGGCTGGCCACGCCGGACGCCTTGCCCGAGCTCGCCCAGGGCCTCACAGCGCCGATTGCTGCCGGCGACGGGGCGATACGATTCCGCGGCGAACTTGAGGCGATCGGAGTCGAGGTGGCGGCTGACGCGGATCCCGTCCACCGGATCTCGGCCGCCGGACTTTGTATCGCGGCGCGGCGTGTGCAACCGCAGCGCGCCGAGGACGTGAAGCCCCTGTACCTGAGGAAACCGGACGCCGAACTGTGGCGGGAGCGCGATGGCCGCAACTGATCAAACCCGCGCCGAGCACTCCGGCCTCGTGGTGCGCCGCCTCGCATACAGCGACCTGCCCTCGGTACTGGCAATCGAGCGCCGCTCCTTTCCCGCTCCATGGTCGCTGGCGATGTTCGTGCTCGAGCTTTCCAAGCCATCCGGGGTATGCCTCGCGGCCGAGGAAGCCGACGCCCTCGTCGGCTACCTGGTCTGCTCCCGCTACGCCGACATCTGGCACCTGATGAACATCGCGGTCGATTCACCGTCGCGCCGCCGTGGAGTCGCCCGGGCGCTGGTTGTAAGGATGTTCGACGAGGGCGGCCAACAGGAGCGCTATACCCTCGAGGTGCGGCTCTCGAACAGCGGAGCGATCGAGATGTACAAGCAGCTTGGCTTCAGTCCGGCCGGCAGGCGTCTCGGCTATTACCACGACAACGGCGAGGACGCGATGATCATGTGGTTCGGGGAGCCGGACGGGTGAGCGGCCCGATCCTCGCCATCGAGACGAGCTGCGACGACACCTGCGCCGCTGTCGTCGACGGCCCCAGAGCGCTCAGCAACGTGATCTCCTCGCAGGCCAGCCTGCACGAGCGATACGGCGGCGTCGTACCGGAGGTCGCCTCGCGCCACCACGTCGAGCTCGTCAACGGCGTCGTCGAGGCCGCGCTTGCCGAAGCCGGATGCGGGCTGGCAGACATCGAGGCCTTCGCGGTGACCACCAACCCCGGGCTGATCGGCGCGCTGCTGATCGGCGTCAGCACCGCCAAGGCCCTGGCGGCCTCGGCGCGCAAGCCATTGATCCCGGTGGACCACCTGCTCGGCCACATCGCTGCGGCCTATCTGGACCCCGAGCCGGCGGAGCCCCCGCTACTCGCCTTGATCGCCAGCGGCGGCCACACCCTGCTCGCGGCAGCCGAGGAGCGCGACGGCTTCGAGGTCCTCGGCCAGACTCTCGACGATGCGGCGGGCGAGGCCCTGGACAAGGGCGCTCGCCTGCTCGGCCTCGGCTACCCGGGCGGCCCGGCGATTCAGCGGCAGGCGGCAGGCGGTAACCCCGACGCCTTCAGCTTTCCAGTTGCGATGAGCCGCGACCCCGGCCTCGACTTCAGCTTCAGCGGACTGAAGACCGCCCTCGTCTACATCGCCGAGGAGCTCGGCCCCGATGCCGTGCTCGGGCGCCGCGCCGACCTGGCCGCCGGCTATGAGGCGGCCGTCGTGGGCCAGTTGATCGCCAAGCTCGGCCGCGCGATCGAGCGCCGCGAGCCGGCCACCGTGGTGCTCGGCGGCGGCGTGGCCGCCAACACGCTGCTACGGCGCCGGGCCGCGGAGCTCTGCGAGCAGCGCGGTGTACGCCTGAAGCTGGTCCCGGTCGAGCTCTGCACCGACAACGCCGCGATGATCGGCTCGGCCGCGCGCTTCCTCGAGCGGATCCCCTACCCGGACTATCTGCATCTCGACGCCACTCCGAGCGCCCGGTCGGCCGCGTGAGCGAGACCGATTCCGCATTGCCCGGGGGTCAGGTGGTGCTCTACAGCCGGCCCGGCTGCCACCTCTGCGAGGAGGCGCGCGACGCCCTGCTCACGCTGCACGCCGACGGCCTGCGCTTCGAGCTGCACGAGGTCGATATCGAGAGCAGCGAGATCCTGCATCGCAAGCTGCTGGAGCTGATTCCGGTGGTCGAGGTGGACGGCGTCCGGGTCTCCGAGCTGATGTTCGACGACGAAGCTGCCGATGCCCTGCGCGCCCGGCTCGGTACCGTGCAGGCATGAGCGCCCGTCCCTCAGCCCCTGCCGGCGATGCTTCCGAAGCCGCCGGGGAAGATCTCGAGACCGGAATCAGCGCTCTTGCCGGAGCTGCCGCCGCCGACGGCGATCGACTCTCGCTCGGCGTCGCAGCGCGGCTCTCGCGCTATCTGCAGGTCCTGATCCAGGCCCGCAAGATGGGCCGCGAGACGATCTCCTCGCAGGAACTCGCCTCCTGGACCCACATCAACTCCACGCAGATCCGCCGTGATCTATCGGGCTTCGGCAAGTTCGGCAAGCGTGGCGTCGGCTACCGGGTCGAGTCCCTGGTCGAGGAGATCCGCAAGATTCTGCGCACCTCCGGCCAGCACAACATCGCCCTCTTCGGCGCCGGCAACCTGGGCCAGGCGATCGCCTCCTCCGACATCTTCGCTGACCACGGCTTCCGCATCGTCTCGATCTTCGACAGCTCCAAGCGGCTCGTCGGCAAGGAGTTCGGTGGCGTCCCGGTGCGCTCGATCGACGATCTCGACAAGTTCGTCAAGAAGGAGGAGATCGTGGTCGGGGTGATGGCGGTTCCCGCTGACTCCGCCCAGGAGGTCGCCGACAAGCTGGTCGAGGCGGGGGTCAAGATCATCTTCAACTACTCCGAGCAGCTCCTCGAGATGCCTCCCGAGGTCACCGTGCACACCTCCTCTCCGGCCGTGGACCTGCTCTACGCGCTCTACTTCTATCTGACCTGAGGCACCCCTTGAAGCAGGCAGGTTCCGAGAGCCTCGACCTCGATCTGGCCCGCGAGCACTTCGAGGATTCGACCGACTTCACCGTCGCGATCGAGGAGGAGTTCGCGATCCTCGATCCGGCCACGCTGGAGCTCGAGCACCGTTTCGACGCGATGATCGCCGCCTGCGCCGAGGACGAGGTTCTCGCCGATGCCGCTCGCGGCGAGCTGATCGACACCGAGATCGAGATCCGCTCGGGCCGGGCCGAGAGCTTCGCCGAGGCGATCGAGCGCCAGACCGACCGCCGCCGCCGGCTCTTCGCTCTCGCCGACCGGATGGGCGTCAGCCTGGCGGCGATGGGGACCCACCCCTGGGCCAACTACCTCGATCAGGAGATCATTGATACGCCGCACTACCAGCGGCTGCGCCACGACCTGGGCTGGGTCGCGCAGCGCAACCAGACCTGGAGCCTGCACGCGCACGTCGGCGTCCGTGGCGCGGACCGGGCGATCGCGGTCTGTGACCACCTGCGCTCGGTGCTGCCGGTCCTGCTCGCGATCTCCTCCAACTCGCCGTTCCTCGATGGCCGCGACACGGGCCTCGCCTCGGTTCGCACCCAGATCTTCACCCGCACATTCCCCCGCTGCGGCATCCACGAGCCGTTCCGCACCTGGGCCGAGTACGCCGACTTCGTCGGCCTGCTGGAGCGCACGGGCTCGGTCGTCGAATCGACGCAGCTGTGGTGGAGCGTGCGGCCTCACCACGCGTTCGGCACCGTCGAGGTGCGGATCTGTGACGCCCAGAGCGGCGGTGAGGAGTCCCTGCGGCTCGCCGCCCTGCTGATGGCCTGCGTGGCGCAGTCGGCGCTGGACTACGACGACGGCAGCCTGACCGAGCCGATGCGCGCGCGTGAGATCGAGGAGAACCTCTGGCGGGCGATCCGCTTCGGGCTCGACGGGCGCTTCATCGACTTCGGCGCGGGCCGCGAGATCGAGGCCGCCGAGGCGGTCGAGCAGTTGCTCACGTGGACCGCGCCGGCGCGGGAGGCGCTCGGTCTGGAGGCCGAACCCAGCGGCCTCAACGGCTCCCAGCGCGCCCGGACTGCGATGGCCGAGGGCCTGAGCGTTCCGGAGATCTATCGCGAGTCGATCGAGTTGACCGCCCGCAGCTACGTGCCGGACCGCGCCGGCGAGCAGGCCCCGGCCCCCGGCTAGGTGGGCGCCGTCGGCCGTGTACTAGGGTCCTCCGCATGAGCGATCAGCCGCAGTCAGGCCCCGGGGGCATGCCGCCCGGTGGGGAGCAGGAGTTGAGTGCCGAGCAGCAGGAGATGCTGCGCCAGATGGAGGAGGAGATGCGCTCCGTGCGCGTCCAGGACGTGGTCACGCAGAGCGTGGTCAGCATCCTCAACCTCGCGGCGAGGCGTATCGGCAAGGAGGACGAGCGCGATCTCGAGCAGGCCAGGGTTGGCATCGAGGCCGTTCGCGCCCTTGTAGATCTGCTCGAGCCAGAGCCTCAGCAGGAGGTGCGCAACGCGCTCTCCCAGATTCAGATGATGTATGCCCAGCATGCGGATCAAGGCGCTCCGGGCGCCGCGCCCGAGCCCGGTGGACAGGCTCCCGCTCCGGGACCTGAAGCTCCCTCAGGTGGTGCCGGCGGGCAGGCATCGCGCCTGTGGACGCCTGGCTCATAGGAAAAGCGGCACTACGCCGCATTCCGCCGCCCTCTGTGGCTACACTGCCTCGGCTTTTGCGGCCGCCCTTTTGTTTCGTACCCCGGGGCGGCTTTGCTTTGAACACCCACAGCATGGAGGGAAGAGAACTTGACTGAGTTCCTGACCGATTACGGCGTCCTCGTCGCGCTTGTCTGCGCCGGCGCCGGAGTCATCTACGGGATTCTCGTCACGCAGCGTCTGCTGGCGAAATCACCGGGCAACGAGAAGATGCAAGAGATATCCGGGGCCGTCCAGGAGGGCGCCAAGGCTTATCTGAACCGTCAGTACCTGATCATCGCGATCGTCGCGGTTCCACTCGCGATCGCTCTCGCGTTCATCCAGAACTTCGAGACGGCGATCGGCTTCGTCATCGGCGGCATCCTGAGCGGCGCCGCCGGCTTCATTGGGATGAACGTTTCGGTGCGGGCCAACGCGCGCGTCGCCGAGGCTTCGCGGGGCGGCGTAGGCGCCGGCCTGGACGTGGCCTTCAAGGGCGGTTCGGTGACCGGAATGCTGGTCGTCGGCCTGGCTCTGCTTGGCGTCGCCGGCTATTACGGCGTTCTGATCCTGATGGACCAGACCGAGAAGGAGGCCGTTGACGCACTCATCGGCCTCGGCTTCGGCGGTTCGCTGATCAGCGTCTTCGCACGACTGGGCGGTGGCATCTTCACCAAGGCCGCCGACGTCGGCGCCGACCTGGTCGGCAAGGTCGAGGCGGGCATCCCCGAGGATGACCCCCGTAACCCGGCCGTGATCGCCGACAACGTCGGTGACAACGTCGGCGACTGCGCCGGTATGGCAGCCGACCTGTTCGAGACGTACGCGGTCACCGCGGTGGCAGTGATGCTGCTCGGCATCCTCACCTTCCAGACTGGTGGTGCGGACGGCCAGGCCAGCGTCGTCGCGATCTATCCGCTGGTGATCGGCGGCGTGGCGATTCTCGCCTCGATCGTCGGCGCACTGAGCGTGCGCAGCGCCAGCGGCAACGTCGAGGGCGCTCTCTACAAGGGCCTGATCGTCTCCGGTCTGCTCTCGGCGGCGGCGTTTTACCCAATCACCGACTGGTTGATGGGCAACCTCGACTATGTCGCGGCCAACATCGATGCGGCGCCGAGCGTCACCGATCTGTGGATATGCGCCCTGATCGGGATCGGCGTCACAGCCGGCCTGTTCGTGATCACCGATTACTACACCTCGACCCGCTTCCGGCCGGTCAAGGCGATCGCGGCGGCCTCGGTAACCGGCCACGCGACCAACATCATCCAGGGGCTCTCGCAGGGCTTCCAGGCAACGGCCGCTCCGGCGATCGTCATCGCGCTGGCAGTGCTCGGCGCCAACGAGCTCGCCGGTATCTACGGCATCGCCGTGGCGGTCATGGCGCAGCTCTCACTGACCGGTCTGATCGTCGCGCTCGACGCGTTCGGTCCGATCACCGACAACGCCGGTGGTATCGCCGAGATGGCGGACATGCCCGAGGAGGTCCGCAACGTGACCGATCCGCTCGACGCGGTCGGCAACACGACCAAGGCGGTCACCAAGGGCTACGCGATCGGCTCCGCGGTTCTCGCGGCGCTGGTGCTGTTCAAGGCCTTCCAGCTCGAGCTGGTAGACCAGGCCGCGGAGGACGGCAAGGCATTCGACCTCGTCGGCTTCTTCGACCTGGGCGAGCCCTCGGTGCTGATCGGCCTGTTGATCGGCGGCATGATGGTCTACCTGTTCGCTGCGCTCTCGATCGAGGCTGTCGGCCGCACGGCCGCGCAGGTCGTCGAGCAGGTGCGCCAGCAGTTCCGGGACAAGCCCGGGATCATGGACGGGACCGAGAAGCCGGACTACGGTGACACGGTCGCGATCGTGACTGCCTCTGCGCAGCGCGAGATGGTGCTCCCGTCGCTGATTCCGATCCTGGTCCCGCTCGCCGTCGGTCTGATCAGCGCGCAGGCGCTCGGCGGACTGCTGATCGGCGTGATCGTCGTCGGCTTCTTCATGGCGGTCGCGATGACCGCCGGTGGTGGAGCCTGGGACAACGCCAAGAAGCTGATCGAGGACGGCGCCCACGGCGGCAAGGGCACCGAGGCCCATGCGGCTTCGGTGACCGGTGACACCGTCGGTGATCCCTACAAGGACACCGCGGGTCCCGCGATCAACCCGATGATCAAGGTGGCGAACATCGTCGCCCTGCTGATGCTGCCGATCATCCACATCTAGGAACGTTCCCGGCGGCAGCGCCGCCAGGGTAGCGTCCGGAAGGGGCGGCCTCCAGCGAGGCCGCCCCTTCTGCGTTGTGGGGGAGTGCCCGGAGGAGCGGGGGCAGTTGCCGGTGGGCCCGGTCTGCTGTGCTGTGTGGAGCATGAGCGGCAACGAGCGGCGCGACGAGCCCGACATCTACGCGGCGGCCAGCGTGGTCTTCGGCTCGGTGATCATGATCTTCGGCCTTTGGGCGGCGATCAAGATCCTTGCCACGGGAGAAGGAGCCGGATCGATCGAGTTCGTGATCAGTGTGGTCTTCGTGCTGCTCGGCGGCGGTCGTGTCTACTGGGGCCTGCGCCGCCACCTCTGAGCCCCCGGGGCGGCCGCAGCCGGTGGGCTGGCTACCTGGGCCGGGCCGGGCCAATACGATCGGGCCGTGTTCGTCCTCGTCGCCGGAATCGGTCGAGTCGGCTCCTCACTGGCGAGAACCATGCTCGCCGAGGGGCATGAGATCTCCTGCCTGGATGAGGATCCGGACTCGCTGGCGCGTCTCGAGGTCGGTCTCGAGCACGGTTGGGTGGAGTCCGGGGGCAGCTTCACCGTCGGCCAGGCACTGGAGGTCGATGCGATGCTGGCCGCGGGAATCGAGCGCGCGCATGCCTTCGTCGCCTCCACCGACGGCGACAACACGAACATCGTGATCGCCCAGATCGCCCGCAAGCGGTTCAACGTGCCCACGGTGATCGCCAGGATCATGGATCCCTGGCGGGCCGAGTGGTACGAGCGCCAGGGCATGCGCACGATCTGCCCGACCCGCTCGGCGATCGAGATGCTCAGCGAGCAGGTCCGGGCCGCGGAGCCCCGGCCGGGTCAGGGTGGCGAGTGATGGAGGCGGGAAGCCCACTGGAGATCCTCGTGGTCGGCGCGGGCAAGGTCGGCTGGAACCTGACCCGGGAGCTGATCGAGAGCGGCCACACGGTGCGCCTGATCGAGCAGAACCGGCGCCGCTATCTGATCGTCGAGCAGGAGCTCGAGCGCCAAGTCTACTACGGCGACGCGTCCGAGCTCTGGGTCCTGGAACGGGCCGGCGTGCAGGAGGCCGACATGGTGATCGCGGTGACCGGCGACGACGAGGACAACATCCTGATCTGTCAGGTCGCCCGCGAGAAGTACGGCGTCGAGCGGATCATCGCCCGCTGCAACAACCCCCGCAATCGGCCGCACTTCGAGCTGCTGGATATCAAGCCCTACGTCTCGGCGACGGATCTGATTCTGCGCCTGATCGAGCACGAGGTGCCGCGCCACGGCCTGATCCACCTGCTGGACCTGCCCGGCGAGCGGCTGCAGGTGATCGAGATGCAGATCGCGCACGGCTCGCCCGTCGTCGGGCAGTCGGTCCGGGACCTCACCATGCCCGCCGGCAGCCTCCTGATCTCGGTGCTGCGGGACGGAACCGGGTTCGTGCCCACGGCGCAGACGGTGCTGGAGGCCGGCGACGAGGTCCTGGCGGTGCTCGAATCCGGCGTCGAGGAGGCGCTGACCGCCTACCTGCAGGGCGCTGCCGGTGCTTGAGACATCGCCTGCGAGGCGCCCGGCACGGCGACCCCGCTAGGTTTTCCCCCATGGCTGACAGAGAAGTCGACTACCTGCTGATCGGCGGGGGCATCGCTTCCGCGCAATGTGCCGCGGAGCTGCGGAAGAAGGGGGAGGAGGGCTCGATCTTGCTCGTCGGAAGGGAGCCCGACCCACCGTATGACCGGCCGCCGCTCTCCAAGGACTACCTGCGCGGGGAGAGCGAGCGCGGCGATGCGCTCGTGCACCCGGTCGACTGGTACGAGGACAACGACGTCGAGCTGCTTACCGGTAAGAGCGTCATGGGCCTGGATCTGGAGAACCGCACCGCGAAGCTCCAGGGCAAGCAGGAGGTTGCCTACGGCAAAGCTCTGATTGCCACCGGGGCGATGGTCAACATCCTCAGGGTGGACGGGGCACAGCTCGATGGCGTGCACTACCTGCGCGCCTTCGGCAACTCCGATTCGATCCGCTCCGACCTCGATGGGGTCGAGAACGTGGTCCTGGTCGGCGGCAGCTACATCGGCTGCGAGGTCGCCGCTTCACTGGCCGAGATGGGCAAGAAGTGCACGATCGTGATGATGGAGGAGACCGCGCTCTCGAACACCTTCGGGCCCGAGGTTGGGACCTTCTTCCACGAGCTGCTCGAGTCGAAGGGCATCGAGTTGATCGGCGGCGAGGAACTGGTTGGCTTCAAGGGCGAGGATCGGGTCGAGGCGGTCCTGACCAAATCAGGCCGCGAGATCGCCTGCGAGGGGGTCGTCGTCGGCGCCGGCGTGAAGCCGGACACGATGCTCGCCGAGCGCGCGGGCCTGGACTGCGACGACGGGGTGCTCTGCGATTCCAGGCTGCAGACATCCGCCGAGGGCGTCTTTGCCGCCGGCGATTGCTGCAACTTCGAGAGCGAGCTGCTCGGCCGCCGCTTGCGGATCGAGCACTGGGACGTGGCCTTCCAGCAGGGCCGGCACGCGGCGCGCTCGATGCTCGGCGAGACCGAGCCCTACACCGTCGTCCCGTACTTCTTCAGCGACCTCAGCGACTGGGCCGGACTGGAGTACGTCGGCAACGCCCAGGACTGGGATCAGGTGATCTTCCGCGGCGATCGCGAGGCCGGCGAGTTCTCCGCCTGGTACCTGGCGGACGGCGCTGTGCTCGCCGCGCTCTCGGTCGGGCGCAGCGAGGATCTCCAGCAGGCCCGGCGCCTGATCGAGGCCGGTACCGCGCTCGAGGACCCCTCTGCCCTGGGCGACACGGGTGTCGAGTTGAGTGAGCTCGGAACTCGCTAGCCTGTCCTGCCCGGGGCCTCGTTGTCCCGGCCTTGCGGGTTGGTGAAATCGGCATCACGCCTGCCTCTGGAGCAGGAATTTGGGGTTCGAGTCCCTGACCCGCAGTAGCCGACGAAGGGGACGGCAAACGCCGCTGCGTCCGGCGCGCATGCGAACATTTGTTCGTAGTAAGCGCACCCGATCGAGCCCCCGGCCAGACTCGAACGAGAGTCGCTCGGATGCTGGATGCCGGCGTCTCGCGCGCCGAGATCGCCGCGCAACTTGGCGTGTCGCGGCCGACCGTCAGCTACCACGCCCGCAGGCTTGGCTATGAGATGAACCAGCGCTGCGCCCGGCACTACGACTGGCAGGCGATTCGTCGCGCTTATGAGTCGGGCCTGTCGGCCCGTGAGTGCCGGAAAGAGTTCGGCTTTTCCCGCCAGGCCTGAACCCATGCCGTGCAGCGGGGGGACATCGTGCCCAGACCCAGCGCGATGCCGCTCGACGAACTGCTGGTTCGCGACGCTCGCCGCGGTCGCCAATCGCTGAAGAAGCGACTGATACGCGAGGGTGTGAAGTCTGGCAGCTGTGAAGTCTGTGGGATCAGTGATTGGCGGGGACAGGTTCCCAACCTTCACCTTCACGACGTCAATGGGAATGGGCGCGACAACAGGCTTGCCAACCTGCAGTTGCTGTGCCCGAACTGCCACTCGCAGACACCCAACTATGGAGGCCGGAATCGGGGTGAGCCGGGGACAGATGACGCGGTCGCTGCCTAGGTGGCCATGCCTTCCGTAGACATTTGTCTAGTTCGCTACCCGGCGCTCGTCGGCTGTGGTGGTGGGCCGATAGGAAGGACAAGCGAATACAACCGGTCGGCATGGATGCCGCTGGGGGCCCGGCAGGATGTGGGGCCCGGAAATGGAGACATGATGTCTCGGATAACCGCAGTTCTACTGGTAGTGGTCGGCGGCGCCGCGGGCGCGTACGCCGGCCTCTCCTACCTCAGTGCCGGCAGTGAGTGCGCGGGTGTCGGCAACGGAATGGTGAGCTGTCAGCTCAACGAGGTCTACCTGCCGTTCCTGAGTGCGGTGACGGTCGGAATGGCGGCAGCGTTCGCCGTCTCGTCACTGGTGCGCCGGATGTTTCGCTTCCTGCTCGGGGGTGAGCAAAGCCACAATGCCCCGCCGGCTCTGGAGCGGGCTGCGGAGGAGGACGACCCCTACCTGATGTTGGCGTCATGGGGCCTGGCCCCGGCACGGCATCGGCACGTGGAGCGGATGCGTCGCTTCTCTGAGGCGGTGTTGCCGCCCGGGGCGCGAGCGGCGTCCTGGAAACCGGACATCTCGCTTCCCAGTCACGCTCGCTCCGAGTCGAGCAGCGCCTCTCGCGTCTCAAGGCGCCGCGGCCGACCGGTTCCTCGACCGCGGCACGACGCCTGATTGCGGGGTTGCAGGCCGCGGCATACTCGGGTCCCGGCCGCGGCCCCGTCTAATCTTTGGCGCATGAGCACGCGCGTAATCGCGACCCTTGCCACCGGAGCTGTGATTGCTCTCGGCGGCTGCGGGGGAGACGACGCCCCGATCGAACCCATCGGCCAGACCACCGCGCCCGAGGACACGACCTCGAGTTCGGCCCTTTCCAAGCGCGAGTACATCGCCACCACCGACTCCCGCTGCCAGGAGGCGAATGCGGCGATCGCCAACCTCGGTTCGAGCAGCTCGGCCCAGAACCTCGCCCTCTCAGCGGCCCAGGAGCAGCAGATCACGGCGGGGGTCCTGACGGCCCTCGAGGCCCTCGATGCCCCCGACGACCCGGCCGGCGCCCTCGATCGCTACCTCGCCGCGCTGGGCGAGCAGGTTCGCCTGCTCAAGCAGCGCCAGTCGGCAGCAAAGAGTGGCGACACCGAGCAGTACGACCTTCTCGGTGGCGAACTTGCGCAGGCCGAGGCCGACGCGCGGCTCGCGGCCGACGAGTTCGGCTTCGAGAGCTGCGGCCAGGAGGCCACGGCGTTGCCGAGCGACGGGACGACCAGCGCCACCCCGGATTCCGGCGGCGTTGCCCCGGCGCCCGCTCCGGCTCCGGCTCCGGCCCCTCCGACCGGCGGCACCGGCGGCGCCGGAACCGGTGGCGGTACAGGTGGAGGCTCCAGCGGCGGCTCCGGCGGCGGCTCCGGCGGCCTCGGCGCGGGCTGACCCACTCCGCTTCCGGCGCCGTCCCGAAGGATCCGCCCCGGCGGCTCAGGCGGCCGCGCCTCCCTGCTCTTCCCAGGAACCGTAGAGGCGTGCGTAGGCGCCACCCGCGGCAATCAGCTCCTCGTGGCTGCCGCTCTCGGCGACCCGCCCCCCGTCGAGGACGACGATGCGAGCGGCGTTGCGAATCGTGGAGAGGCGATGGGCGATGACGATGGCGCTGCGCCCTGCGAGCAGTCGTCGCAGCCCATCCTCGATCCGCCGCTCGGTGCGCACGTCAACGTTGGAGGTGGCCTCGTCGAGGATCAAGATCGCGGGCTCGGCCAGCAGCGCCCTCGCGAAGGCGATGATCTGTCGCTCCCCCGCCGAGAGCTGGGAGCCGCGTTCGCCGACCTGGGTTTCCAGACCTTCGGGAAGCGCCGCAACCATCTCCAGAGCCCCGACCGCGCTGAGCGCCGCCCCGAGCTCCTCCTCGCTCGCGTTCGGCTTGCCGAAGGCCACGTTCTCGCGGATCGTGCCACTGAACAGGAAGCCCTCCTGCGGCACGATGCCGAGCCGGCTGCGCAGGGCCGAGGCCTCGAGCTCCCGCACGTCGATGCCGTCCACGCTCACGCTGCCGCGCTGCGCGTCGTAGAAGCGGGCGACCAGCTTCGCCAGCGTCGACTTGCCGGCTCCCGTCTCGCCGACGAGCGCCACCGTCTGGCCGGGCAGGATGCTCAAATCGACGTCCTGCAGGGCCCAGCCGGGCTCGGGCTCGGGCGCATCCGGATCGAGGGGCTGCGCGTTCGGCTGCGAGGCCAGCGCGCGGCGACCATCTTCCGCATAGGAGAACCAGACCCCCTCGAGCCGTACCTCGCCGCGGATCTCGCCGGGATCGATCGCGTCGGGCGCGTCCACCGTGTCGGGGCGTGTGTCCAGCAGGTCGAAGATCTTGTCGAGCGCGGCCATGCCCTGCTGGTAGGTCGTGTACAGCTGGCTGATCTGCTGGATCGGATCGAAGAACGTCGCCAGGTAGCCGACGAAGGCGATCAGGATGCCCACCTCCGTGCTGCCGTCGATCACCTGGTAGCCGCCGTAGAGCAGGATCACCGCGGTGCCGATCGCGCTGAGCAGCTCCACCGCGGGGAAGTAGGAGGCGTTCAGATAGACCGTGCGCATGTTCACCTCACGGTTCTCCTCGTTGAGGCGATCCAACTCCGTGATGTGGCGACTCTCCTGCCCGAAGCTGCGCACCACGCGGACGCCGCTCAGACTTTCCTGCAGGTAGGCGGTGATGTTGGCGATCTTCTCCCGCGTCAGCCGGTAGGCATTGGCCGAGACGATGCGGAAGATCACGCTGCTGATCGCCAGCAGAGGGAAGGTGAGGAAGGTGATCAGCGCGAGCTGCGCGTCGAGCGCGAGCATGATCACCACGACTCCGACCAGAGTCAGCACGCTGCTGAACAGCGTCACGATGCCATCTGTGACCAGTGTGTCGAGCGCCTGTACGTCGTTGGTCATCCGCGAGATCAGCACGCCGGGCCGGTTGCGCGTGTAGAAGCCGATCGACATTGCCTGCAGGTGCGTATAGATCCGCTCGCGCAGATCCTGGAGCGCTCGCTGCCCGACCCAGCCCACCAGGTAGGTCTGCGCGTAGGTGGCGGCCCAGAGCAGCGTGGCGCTGACGATGAAGGCGATCGCGACGATGGTCAGGGCACCGGCGTCGCCCGCCGTGATCCCGTCGTCCACGGCCTTGCCCACCAGGTATGGGGGAGCCAGGGAGGCCGCGGTCGCGACCAGCAGCGCACCCATCATCAGTGCCACCCGCCGCCGATAGGGACCCAAGAGGCCGACGAGCCAGCGGACCTTGCGGCCGCGCTGGTCCTCGCCTCGGATCAGCCGCCACAGGTCACGGATCAGCAGCCAGGCGCCCTGCAGCCCGGCAGCGCCGTCGGCGGGCGGCTCGGGCTTCGGGTCGCCGGAACGCTTGAGCTTGCCGCTCACAGGCGTGCCACCTCCTCGCGCTCCTCGAGGTCGCACTGCAGGTACTTGCGATCGGTGAGGCCGTGGTCGGCGATCTCGCGGTAGAGCTCCGAGCGATCGAGCAACTCGGCGTGCGTCCCGTGATCGACGATCCGGCCCTCGTCCATCACGACGATCTCGTCGGCCAGGCTGATCGTCGAGAGGCGGTGGGCGACGATGAACGTCGTCCGGTCGGCGAGCGCCTCGGCGAGCCCACGCTTGATCTCCGCCTCGGTCCTGGCATCGACTGAGGAGGTCGCGTCGTCGAGGATCAGGATCCGGGGGTCGGCCAGTAGCGCCCGGGCGATCGCGAGCCGCTGGCGCTTTCCGCCGGAGAGCGTCAGCCCACGTTCGCCGACCACCGTCTCGTAGCCGTCGGGCAGCCGCTCGATGAACGACGCAGCCTGGGCGCGCTCGGCCGCCCTCTCGATCTCCTCGCGGGTCGCGCCGGGCCGGGCGTAGGCGATGTTGTCGGCGACGCTCGCGCTGAACAGGAAGCTGTCGTCGGCGACGAAGGCGATCTGGCTGCGCAGCGAGCCCAGCTCGACCTCGCGCAGGTCGGTGTCGTCGATCAGCACGCTGCCGCCGGTCGGGTCGTAGAGCCGCGCGAGCAACGCCACGAGGCTGGTCTTTCCGGAGCCTGTAGGACCGACCAGCGCCACCACGCGCCCGGCCTCGATCTGGAGATTGACGCCGGAGAGCGCGGGAATCGTGCCCTCCGCTGCCTCATAGGCGAGGTCAACGCCACGCAGTTCCACCTTGCCGCGGCCCTCGGGCAGCGGCGGAGCGTCAGCGGCGGCCTGGATCGTCGGCACGCGGTCGAGAATCTCGAATAAGCGGTTGCCGGAGGCGATCGCCCGCTGGGACATGCCGAGCGCCACGCCGAGCGTACGCATCGGCGAGATCAGCATCGTCACGTAGGTGAAGAAGGCCGTGAAGGCACCCAGAGTGAGGGTGCCGTTGATGACCTGGTTGCCGCCGACGAGCAGGACTGCGGCAAGCCCGAAGTTCGGCAGAAATCCGATCAGCGGGTTGTAGAAGGCGCGCAACCGGGTGGAGTAGACGTTCTGGTCGAAGACCCGGGTGACCGAGTGGCGGAAGCGGTCCAGCATGTGCTCCTCGCGGGCGAACGCCTTGACCACGCGTACCCCGGAGACCGTCTCCTCGGCCTCCGCGGTCAGCTCCGCGATGCGCTGCTGGACCTCCTGCAGGGCCGGTCGCGAACGCCGGTTGTAGCGGGCCGCGGTGTAGACGACGATCGGGACGGGGAGCAGCGCGAGCACGGCCAGCGACGGCTTCAGCACGAACATCACCGCGCCGGCCAGGACGATGGTCAGAAAGCTCTGCGTGATGAAGATCAGCCCGTAGCCGAGGAAGAAGCGGATCGACTGCAGGTCCACGGTCGCCCGCGACATCAGCTGGCCGGTCTGCTGGCCGTCGAAGAAGCCCAGCTCCAGGGCCTGCAGGTGGCGATAGACCAAACCGCGCAGGTCGTACTCGACCGCGAGCGAGACCCTGCCGGCGATCACGCGGCGCAGGAAGGTGAGGCCAAGCCGCAGGATGCCGGCGCCGACGATCGCGATCGCGAGCGGCATGATCACGTCACGGTCGACACCCGGCGGCTCGACAGCATCGACCGTCTTACCGATCAGCAGCGGAATCAGCACCGTCATGGCCATCGCGGCCCAAGCCAGCAGCAAAGAGCCGATCACTGTTCGGCGGTACGGCCGCAGGAAGGAGAGAAGGCGCTTGAAGGTGTCCAAAGCGCTCAAAACTATACAAAGTGAAGTAGCGAACCCGCGCTCCAGCGGACTCCCGCCCGCTGATCTAGCCTGCGTGCCGATGCCCGGCGCCGGTCTCTGCGACAGCTGCAACTTTCAGCGTGTCGTGCACAACACCCGCGGCTCGCAGTTCTCCCTTTGCCGCCGCTCCGTCGAGGACCCCCGGTACCCCCGCTATCCCCGGGTGCCGGTCCTCGCCTGCCCGGGCTGGGAGCGCCGGCAGCCCCGCGAGGGCGGGGGAGACTGAGGCCTGGCCCCAGCTCTATTCGACCGGGGTCAGGTCCCAGCTGGCGGTCGTCGTCTGCTCCGGGCCCGCCGGCTGGACATCGGTGACGTCCTCCTCGTTGAGGTGGAAGTCGGTCGGAGCCGTGCGCAGGGCCGCGGGATCGCTCTGCCCCGGCCGGCGGGTGTGCATATAGGCGGCGATCTCGGAGTCGAATGCCTGCAGAGAGTTGGGCGGACAGTCGGTCGGCTGATAGGTGACCGGCGCCTTGAGGTCGTAGAGGATCGCGTAGCGGCGCTCGCCGTTGGGCAGGATTCTGATCTCGAGGTCACCCGAGTCGATCGAGGAGCCGGTGCCGTAGGCCGCCGTGTAGTTCTGCTCCACCTGCACGCCGCGCTCGTAGTGCTGCATCTCGTACTTCCCCGCGGAACTCACGCTCTTCAGCCGCGCGTCGCGCCCCACGACGCCCTTGCTGGTGACGCTCAGAGACGTACCCTCGGTCACCGCCCGTGATTCCCTCAGCGAGCCGCTGAGACCCGATCGATTCACGCTCGATTTCGAGCACCGGTCCGTGCGGCCCGTCGGCGCGCCGGAGGGTGGCGGCTCCTGCGCTGGCGCCCTCGCCTGCCTGGACGCTGCCCGTGAGCTCGGTCGCCAGCAGCTTCAGCTTGGGAAGCGCCTTGGCCATCGATCCGCGCACCAGCGGCTTGCCCTTGGGGCGTGGGCCGGCGGTGCGGCCGATCCACTCACGCAGAAGGACCGACTCCGGATCGCCGTTGACCGCAACCTTTGGTGCCTTCACGCAGCTCAGCTTGCCGCCGAGCCGCCAGGGCTGCTGCCCGTGCTTTCACGACCTCGCGGCCTCGGCCGGCCCGGACAGCAGAGCGCAACCTGCCGCGATCAAGGCGAGCAGGGCGCAGAGCCTGAGCAGCAAGCGTGAGTGGGACTTGGTGGCGGTGGGAAGCATCGGGCCCTTTCGGTGAAGGATTGGCAAAGCCAAGATCGCCGTTTCCGAGCCCACCACCAATGGGGGCGACCCCAAACCCCTACCCCAGGATTAGAAAGCCCGCATCAGGCTTGCGGTTCCTCGATCGCCTCCGTGGTTCGCAGCGCCCCTCCGCTCGCGATCATCACCAACGCGATGGCGAGAAGCTCGCGGGTCAGCAGATCCTGATCCAGCGCCACGAGGCCAACCAGCGCGGCGACGGCGGGCTCCAGACTGAGCAGCACGCCGACGGTGCCTGCTGGAAGGCGCCGCAGCGCCTCGAGCTCAACCGTGTAGGGGATCGCGGAGCTGAGCATCGCCACCGCGACCCCGAGCGCGAGCACCCGGCCGTCGAGCAGGTCGGTGCCCGCCCCGGCGACTCCCACGGGGAGCAGCAATACCGTGGCTATTCCCATGGCGAAGGCGAGCCCGCCGCGGCCGGCGGCGCCGCGTCCGACCCGGGACGAGAGCAGGATGTAGCAGCCCCAGAAGCCACCGGCCAACAAGGCGAAGAGCACGCCCACCCCATCGAGGCCGTTGCCGATCCCGGGTGCCAGCAGCAGGATGCCTCCGGCAGCGAGGCTCACCCAGAGCAGATCGAGGCGGCTGCGTGAGGACCAGATCGCGACGGCGAGTGGCCCGGTGAACTCGAGCGTCACCGCGATCCCCAGGGGGAGACGGTCCAGCGCCACGAAGAAGCAGGTGTTCATCGCGGCGAGCACGAAGCCGAAGAGCGCCACGTCGCGCAGCGCCGCACCGTGCAGGGTCTCGCGTTGCGGGCGGAAGATCGCGATCAGCACCGCGGCGGCGAAGATCGTGCGCAGGAAGACGGCGCCGCCGGGTCCCACATCGCCGAAGATGGTTGTCGCGACCGCGGATCCGAGTTGCACGGAGCCGATGCCGATCATCAACAGGCCGGCCCCGGCGAGGCGCTGCTCGCTCATCCCGGAGCCAGGGTCAGAACGGGCAGCAGCGCACCGATGAGTACCAGCAGGTCGAGCGGGCGGTATCTGAGGTGCGGCTCCGGGTCAGCGGGGCCGGGGCGGAAGCGCGACGCCTCGATCGCCACCCAGTCAATGCCGTGGTCGAGCATTGCAACCAGGTCACCCTCGACCGCTCGCAGTTCGGCGATCAGCCCACGGATCGCCTCGCCCATCCTCCGGTCGCCGGCGAGGGCGTCGAGAGCGAGGCGCAGCTCCCCGGCGGAGCGGAAGCGCGACGCCCTTCCCAGCAGTCGGCGGGCCACCTCGCGCACGCCCTCACTGCCCGCCGCACCACGCATCCAGGTCGCCGTGAGAACCAGTAGTGCGCCACGGGCGGCGTGCTCGAGGCCGTCGATCACGCCGTCGCCGCCGATCGTGTTCGCGGCGAAGGCTCCGAGCGCCAGGGTGGAGGCCAGCGCGAGACCGGGCTTCAGGACGTCCCAGGGAGCGGGCGCGAGTTGCCATGCGATGAGCAACCAGAAACCGACACCTGCCAGCAGCAGCGGGTCGGTGCTGAGCAACAGCAGGACGAAGGCGACGGCCGAGGCCGCGATCACCGCACGCGGGTCGAAGCGTCCATTGCCGGCGTCGGAGCCGCTGACCGCGGCGGGGAGGGGAGTCTCCTCGGGCGCTTGCGTTGGTGGGGGCTCAGCAAGCGTCCCCGTCGCGGCCGCGGGGGTTGCGCTCCGGCCAGGAGCCGAGATCCCGCCCTGCACCGCCCAGCGCCGGTTGGCCCGCTGAAAGACCCAGACCTGCAGCCAGCTCGCGCACAGCGCCCAAAGCGCAAGCCCGATCGCGGTGCCGACGAGCGCTGCGGCGGTCCCGTCCGGCGCGCCGGGGATGCGCCCGAGCGTCGCGTCGTAGGTGCCGGCGTAGGTGTCGATGCCGCCGGCGATGATCGCGATGAATAGGGCCGTGGTGAGCAGGTTGAACATTCCGCGGGCGAGGGCGGTGGCGGCCACCTGCCAGGCGAAGCCGTGCCCTCGACGTTTCAGCCAGCCGATCAGCGGGGCGGTGACGAGTTGGCCGCCGGGCCCCGACAGTCGAGCGGGACCGAGGATTGCGACGGACTCGATCACGGCCGCGCCGCCAGCGGCGAGCCCGCGCCGTCCGCCCAGCTCGTCGGTAGCGTGGGCCATCGCCGTGCCGCCGACCAGCGAGACGGAGAATCCAAAGCCGGGCACGGTGCGGGCTGCGACGAAGGCGAGCGCCGCCACGTGTGCGAAGCCCGTCTCGGCCCGCGGCGCGGTTGCCGCGGTGGCTGCGGTGGCTGCTGTCGGCTGCGGGACTGACTGGGGCGGCGGACTCATCCGGGCCATCATGCTGCCTGAGCAGATGAAGGTTGTGATCGCCCCGGACAAATTCAAGGGAACGTTCACCGCGGCGGAGGTTGCCGCGGCGATGACGGCTTCTCTGGGGACGGGGGCGATTCGCGTGCCGGTGGCCGACGGCGGCGATGGGACCGCTGCGGCGCTGCTCGCGGCTTCAGGCGGCGAGTGGCGCAGCGCCAGGGTGGAGGACCCGCTCGGTCGTCCAATGCAGGCCCGCTTCGCGCTGCTCGGCGACGCGCGCAGCGCCGTCGTCGATGTCGCGGAGGCCTCCGGCCTCGCTTGTCTGGCCCCCGAGGAGCGAGATGCGCTGGGGGCGAGCAGCGCCGGCACCGGGCAGCTGATCGCGGCGGCGCTCGAGGCGGGAGCCAGCCGGATTCTCGTCGGCTGCGGTGGCAGCGCCTCCACGGACGGTGGGGTGGGGGCGCTATCCCAGTTCGATCCCGTGACCGTCGAGGAGCTCGTCTGCCTCTGCGACGTCTCCGACGCTTTCCCGGCGGCTCTCAACTACGCCCCGCAAAAGGGGGCGAGCGAGCAGGATCTCGAGGAGCTCCGGGCGCGGCTGTCAACTCTCGCCGCGCAATGGCCGCATGACCCGACGCGGCTGCCGTTCACGGGCGCGGCGGGGGGACTGTCCGGCGGCTTGTGGGCCCATGGGGCCCGACTCGTCCCCGGCGCCCGGTTCGTGCTCGATGCCGTCGGCTTGGCGGAGACCCTGGAGGCGGATCCGGGCCCGGCGCTCGTGCTCACCGGCGAGGGACGCCTGGACGCCACGTCACTGCGGGGCAAGGCGGTGGGCGAGGTGGCGCGCCTCTCGGTTGCCGCGGGGGTCCCATGCCACGCGATCGTGGGTTCGCAGGAGTCCGGAGCCGGGTTCGCGCCGCCGCTCACGTCGGTGACGGAGGCCGGCACGCTGAAGGCGATCTCAGCGGCGGCCCAGCACGTGGTGGCCGGAGCCGCCGACTGAGCGCTGTTACCCTGACCGGAGTGTGTTGCCCTCGGGGGGCGGCCGGGAGAGATGAGGAGAACGGCTTGAGGCGATCGCTGGGGATTGGGTTTGTAGTTGTTGCGCTTTTGGCGCTGCCGGGAGTTGCCGCCGCGAAGGACTTCGCGACCACGGCGCGCAACATCGTGCCCTCGGGCCAGTACGGCGCGCTGCCCGTGCCTCCGGATGCCAATGAGCAGGCACTGATGTACGACGGCCTCACGCCCCTGTTCGATCAGGTCGGAGCTGCCGACCTCAACACCTTCTTCAAGTCCGAGGCTCTGAATCTCGGCACCGATGGGCCCGGCACGGTCGAGGAAGTCCCGAACCCGCGCGTGACGGTCATCCGCGACAGCTTCGGCGTGCCGCACATCAAGGCCGACAAGGCCAAGGACGGGATCTGGGCGGCCGGGTACCTAATCGCCAAGGACCGCTCTCTGCTGATGGCACAGGCTCGCTACAACGCGCGGGTCGCGGTCGTCGATGTGCCCGGGATCACGGCCCTCGGCCTGATCACCAACCTGCAGAACTTCCAGCCGAGCGCCGCCACCGAGCGGCAGACCGCCAAGCAATCAAAGGTCCTGAGGAAGGCCGGTCGCAAGGGCAAGAAGTTGCTCAAGGACATCGACCGCTACGTGTCCGGGATCAACGCCTATCTGGAGGCCAACAGTCCTGCGACCGAACCCTGGACCCGCAATGACATCTTTGCCCTGAATGCGCTCAAGGGCCAGTTTCTCGGCGAGGGTGGCGGCGACGAGGCCCGACGCTCGCAGTTCCTCGGTGGCCTGCAGGAGCAGTACGCGCCGAAGAAGGCGATGAGCGTCTTCAACGACCTGCGCCAGTTCCGCAGCAAGGACGGGCCGACCAGCATCGACGGCAAGTTCGGCTACGGAAAGATCCCGAACAAGGCGCCGGGCAGCGTGATCGTCGATCCGGACAGCTACCAGAGCCAGCCCGCGATCGCGAACCGCAAGAAAGCCGAGCGCTTCTCGATCGAGCATGCGAACGCGTCCAACACGCTGATGATCAACGCGGACCACTCGGCGACCGGTAACCCGCTGATGGTCGGCGGTCCGCAGATCGGCTACTTCTATCCGGGCTTCACTTACGAGATGAACATGGATGCCGGCAACCTCAAGTGGCGCGGCGTTACCTCCGTGCCCTTCCCCGGCTACATGCTGATCGGCCGCGGTGAGGACTTCGCCATGACGCTCACGTCGGCCAGCGCCGACATCATCGACGAGTACGCCGAGACCCTCTGCAACGGCAGCGACACGTCCTACATGTACAAGGGCAAATGCCGCGAGATGAAGCTCTTCAACGCCGGCACGCTCGGCGGTGATCCCGTGACCTTCTACCGGACGGTGCATGGTCCGGTGGTTGGCTACGCCACGGTTGACGGCGAGCGCATCGCCATCTCCCAGAAGCGCTCCAGTTACGGCAAGGACACGCTCGACCAACTCTTCTTCCAGCGGCTCTCGAACGGCAAGGTCAGGAACGCCCGCACCTTCATGCGGGCCGCGGCGCAGACCCCGCAGACCTTCAACTCGTTCTACATCGACGACACCGACAACGCGCTGTTCACCAGTGGCCGACTGCCGAAGCGCCCGAAGGGCACCGATCCCGGTCTGCTCACCAACGGCAACGGTGACTGGGAGTGGAGGGGCTTCATCAAGGACAAGCACCATCCCCAGGGCGTCAACCCCAAGGATGGGACGATGACCAACTGGAACAACACTGTCGCGCGAGGCTTTGGCGCCGCGGACAACCAGTGGGGCCGTTCGGGCAGCGCCGCGCGCGTCGACATGCTCGACAAGAACCTGCGCCGTCTCCGCGACGACAATGGCAACTGGGATCTGCCGGCGGTCACCTCGGCGATGAACGCCGGCGCCACCCAGGACGTGCGCGCGGTAGACACGGTGCCGCTGATGGCAAAGCTGCTCAAGGGCACCGATGCGCCCGATCCGCAGACGGAGGAGATGTTCAAGCTGCTGCGCAAATGGAGCGCACAGGGCGGTTCCCGACTCGACCTCGACCTGAACGGTGAGATCGACGACCCGGGTGCCGCGATCATGGACACGGCCTGGCCGCTGATCGCTGATGCGGCGATGGGACCGGTCGTCGGCGACCAGCTCAACGAGCTCAATTCGCTCTTCAGCCGCTTCGATCTGCCACCCGGCGGTCAGTACTCGGGCTGGTACCAGTACTTCGACCGCGACGTCAGGGAGTTGCTCGGCCTCAAGGTGCGCTCCCCCTTCGAGAACGCCTACTGCGGTCTCGGCAAGCTGAAGCGCTGCCAGGTTGAGATCTGGACGGCGCTCGCGACGGCGGCGCCGCTGCTGGAGGCCGACCAGGGCTCGCCCGACCCGAAGACCTGGCACTCGGACGCGGTCCGCGAGCGGATCAGCTTCGCTCCCGGTCTGTTGACGACGACGATGCGCTACGCCAACCGGCCGAGCGGCATCCAGCAGGTGATCAGCTTCGACGGGCACCGCAAGAAGGGTCCGGGGAAGAGGAAGTAGGCGCGGCAGCGGCCCGGCTCCCGCCGGCCCGCTTCGCTCAGCGGCGGACGAGCCGCTTGATCACGCTGAAATCGCGTTTGTGTGGATCGATCAAGTCCTCTTGCTGGTGCCGGCGTGGGCGAGGATCGCGTCCACCAGGCGCTCGGCAGCACCGGGGGCGTGCTGAAAGTAGAGGTTGGGCTCGATCGCCTCGAGTTCGAGCAGGACCGGGACCCCGGAGGAGTCGCGCAGCATGTCGATGCGGGCCACCAGTGGTGCCTCCCCGAAGCGCTCGCGCAGGTGGTCGAGCACCAGCTCGGCGAACTCGAGCTGCTCGGTGTCGGCGGAGCCGGCGACCACGAGGTCGGGCGCGTACATCACCTCGGCCACCCCGAGCGCGTCGTCGCGGGCCGGCGCCACCTCGTCGGCCCCGAGCACGGCCCGCTTGTGCAGGGCGTGGCTGAAGCGCCCGGCGAAGGTCACGACGGCCGTCTCCCCGCTGCTCTCGACGGTGTCGAGGAAAGGCTGCACCATCGCCACGCCGCCCGAGCCGGTGATCCGCTCGAGGAGCGCGCTGCCCTGTGCGGCCGAGGCGGGGCTGAAGCGCCCGGTGTCGCGGGCACCCGCGGAGATGGTCGGCTTGATCACCACCTCGCGATCGATCTCCGGCGGCGGCTCCCCGGGCCTGACGTAGTGGGTCTCGACAACCGGGATGCCCGCGGCGGCGAGATCGGCGAGGTAGTGCTTGTCGCTGTTCCAGGCGATCAGCTCGGGGCTGTTCTGCAGACGGTCACCGACCGAGCGGGTCCAGGCCAGGAACTCCTCCGCACGGCCCGAGTAGTCCCAGGGCGAGCGAGCGTGGACGAGGTCGAAGCCGTCCCAATCGAGGTCCGCGCTGTCCCAGGGCTCGTATACGACCTGGTGGCCGCGGGCCTCGAGTAGTTCGACCAGCAACTCGTCGTCGCGGAACTCGTCGGGCATGCCACTGAACGTGGCGATCGCGATGCGCATCGAGCGCTGAGTCCTAGGCGGCGCCGGGCGCCAGCTTCCAGCCGGTCGGGCGGTGCTTGACGAGGCCCTCGGCGACCAGTTCGCCGAGCACGCTCTCGATGGCGGCCTGCTCGGTTCCGGCGGGGATGTGCTTGCCGCCGGCGATCAGCGTCGGGGTGTTCAGCATCGGCTGCTCGCGCAGGCTCTGCAGGACGGCATCTCTGACTTCTGTTGACTCGCTCACGGCGGGGCAGGATAGCCGCCCGCGTCGGGCATGGTTGAGCCGGCCTTGACTTCAAGCGCACTTGAAGCTGTAGCTTCGCCCGGGATGAGAAACAGCCGCGCGCCGTCCCCTAGCCTTGTCAGCTTGCGCGAGACCGAATCCCACAACGATCTGGCTCTAGATCCCGACGCCTCCGCGGCGCCCAGCGCTCTGCGCATCGACGGGCTGAAGAAGAAGTACCCGAACGGCGTCGAGGCCCTCGGCGGCGTCTCGCTGCAGATCGAGCCGGGCGAGTTCTTCGGCCTGCTCGGCCCCAACGGCGCCGGCAAGTCGACCCTGATCCATTGCACGACCGGGCTCGCGCAGCCGACCGGCGGCTCGATCCGCGTCTTCGGCCACGACGCGATCGAGGACTACGGCAGCGCCCGCGAGGCCGTCGGCCTGGCGCCCCAGGAGCCGAACCTCGACTGGTTCCTGACCGTGCAGGAGACGCTCGACTACCACGCCGGCTATTTCGGGATGCCGAAAAAGGACCGCCGCGAGCGCGTCTCCGAGTTGCTCGAGGTCTTCTCGCTGGGCGAGAAGCGCAACGAGCGCACCCGGACGCTCTCGGGAGGTATGAAGCGCCGCCTGATCCTCGCCCGGGCTTTGATGCACCGGCCCCGCCTGCTGATCCTCGATGAGCCCACGGCGGGCGTGGACATCGAGCTGCGCCTCGAGCTCTGGCAGTACGTGCAGATGATCAACCGCGAGGGCACGACGATCCTGCTCACCACCCACTACCTCGAGGAAGCCGAGCAGCTCTGCGACAAGATCGCCTTCATCAACCACGGAGCGATCGTCGCCCAGGGCACGAGCGCTGAGCTGGGGGAGACCTACGGGGTGGCGAGCCTCGAGGACGCCTACCTCTCGCTCGTCGGCCGCCGGGAGCTGTCGCGATCCCATGTCGCGATCGATCCCGACGCCGACCTCGTGGAGCCCGTCTCTTGAGTACGGCGCAGATCCGCTTCTTCTCGCTCCTGCGGCGCGAGGTCAACCGCTTCATGAAGATCAAAAAGCAGACGATCGGCGCGCCGCTGCTCGAGACCTTCCTCTACATCTCGGTCTTCGGTGCCGCGCTCGGCTCCCGAATCGACCAGCTCGAGGGGATCGACTACGTCGTCTTCGTGATCCCCGGGCTGATCATGATGGCCTTCGCGATCAACTCATTCTCCAACAACGCCTCCTCGATCCTCCAGCAGAAGTTCCAGGGCGCGATCCAGGATCAGCTTTCCTCGCCGGCCTCGCCGCTGGAGCTGCTGTTGGCCTTCTCCTTCGGCGGCTTCGCCCGCGGCATGATCGTTGCGATCCTCACCTTCTGCGCCGCGTCGCTGCTGGTGGACCTGCCCGTGGACCACATCCTGATCCTGATCCCCTCGCTGTTCCTCGTCGGCTTCTTCTTCGCCCAGCTCGGTGTGCTGATCGGCGTTCGCGCCGAACAGTTCGACGACGTCGCGATCGCCCAGACGTTCGTCCTGCAGCCGCTGATCTTCCTCGGCGGCGTCTTCTACTCCGCGTCCCTGCTGCCGGAGCCCTTCCAGACGATCACCCACTTCAATCCCGTCTACTACATGATCGCTCTGGTCCGCTACGGCTTTCTCGGCTACGCCGAGGCCAGCGTGGCGCTCTCCCTGATTGCGCTCACACTCGCCACCGCGGCGCTCTTCCTCTTCAACCTGCGGCTCTTCTCGCGCGGCTACAAGCTGCGCGACTGAGCGCAACGGCCGGCGCCCGCCGAAGGGCGGGCGCCGGGGCCGTTTGTCTTGGCTTGCCCGCCGTCTCAGCCTTCGGAAGGCACAGCCTCTGCCTCGGGGCTCAGCTTCGGCAGCCAACCCAGTGAGCGGGGCAGCCACCAGTTGCGCTCGCCGAGCAGGACCATCGTCGAGGGGAGCAGGACGCCCCGGATCAACGTCGCGTCGAGCAGAACGGCGACCGCGAGGCCGATTCCCATCTGCTTGAAGTCGAGCAGCGAGAGCGTGGCGAAGATGGAGAAGACCGCGACCATCACCACGGCTGCGCTCGTCACCACGCCGGCTGTCGTCCTGATCCCGTGCGAGACCGCCTCGGTGGTGCTCATCCCACCGTCGTAAGCCTCCCGGATCCGGCTCAGGATGAATACGTGGTAGTCCATCGAGAGACCGAAGAGGATCACGAACAGAAACAGCGGCAACCAGGACACCACCGCCCCGGTCGAGTTGAACCCGAGCAGGCCCTCGGCCCACTCGTTCTGGAAGACGGCCACCAGCACCCCGTAGGACGCGGCCACCGAGAGCAGGTTCAGCACGATCGCCTTCAGCGGAATCACGACCGAGCGGAACGTGAACAGCAGCAGCGCGAACGCGGCTGAGAGCACGAAACCGAACACCAGTGGCAGATGGTCGACCATGCTGTCGTTGTAATCACGCGTCTCAGCCGCGGATCCGGTGACGGTGGCCGTTGCTCCGCCGATCTCATCCAGGGTCGAGGGCACGATCTGGTCCCGGAGGGCGTCGAGCGCGTGCTCCGACTCATCGTCGAACCCGTCGCCGGCGGTCGGCACCATCAGCAACTCAACCGTCCCGTCTGGGCTGACCTCGGTCTCGAGCGGGCCCGGGAACGTCCGCTTCTGGGCCGTAATCTGCTGCTCGAACCGCTTGATTGCATACTGGACCTGCGAACTCGACACGTCGTCTGCTTCGAGCACCACGGTCGCTGCCGAGGTCTCGCTTGGGAACGCCTCCTGGACCCGGTTGTACGTCTGGACGACGGGCAGATCCTGGGGCAGTGATTCCGGTCCCGCGTCCGCCGTCTTCATTCCGAGGGCGGGGAACGCCAGGGCGAGCAGCACCGCCGTGGCCGCGACGGCCGAGAGGGCCGGCCGGCGCAACACGGCGTCGGTGACGCGGCCCCAGGCGTCGAGCCTGCCGACCCGGGCCTTGATTCGCCCCGCAATCCGGCCGCGGCCTCCGTCGATGCGCTTCTCCATTTTCGAGAGCACTGCCGGGAGCACGGTCAGCGAGCCGACCATGGCCAGCAGGACCACGACGATTGTTCCGGTCGCGAGCGACGCGAAGTCGGCCGCCCCCGCCAGGTACATGCCGGCCATCGACATCCCGACCGTGAAGCCGGAGACCAGGATGGCCCGGCCCGAGGTTGCGGCCGCCGCATCGATGGCGGCGAGGTGTGCCCGTCCTGCGGCACGCTCCTCGCGCACCCTGCGGACGTAGAACAACGCGTAGTCGACGCCAACGGCGAGGCCGATAAGCAGGATCACTGAGTTGATCGAATCCGAGACGGGAGAGATCTGGCTCAGCGGCCCGATCACTCCGACGGTGGCGATCACGGCCGAGAGAGCCAGCAGAAGCGGCACGCCGGCGACGGTCAGGCCGCCGAAGGCCACCAGCAGGATCAGCAGGGTCACCGGCAGCGAGATGAACTCGGCCTTGTGTAGATCTTCGTTGAGCACATCCATCAGCCCGGTCTCGGTGCTCGCCTCTCCGAACGGCTCCACTCTCACCTGGGGGCTGGCTGCATCGGCCTCTTCGATCGCAGCGATCGGCGCGTCGATCAGATCTGCGGCCTCGGCCTCGTCGCCGAGGACCTCGTACTGGACGAGCGCGGACTTGCCGTCTGGAGAGATGCCGGCTCCGGAGTTCGAATAGGGACTCTCCAGGTGCTGCACGCCTTCGGCCTGCTTCAAGCGCTGCATCACGTCGTCGACGGCTGCCCTGACTTGCGGGCTGCGCGCCGAATCGCGGGCGCCCTGGACCAGCACGCCTTCGTCGGAGCTCCGCGGGAACGCGTTGTAGATCGTCTTCTCCGCGTGGCCAGAATCGCCGACGCCAGACTCGGCGTAGTCGAGCGTGTTGGTGCCGACGCTGCCGCCGATCATGAAGGCGGCGACGACGAACGCCAGCCAGCCCACGATTGCCGTCTTGCGGTGCCGGGCACTCCAGCGGCCAACGCGTGCGGCGAGGTTGTTTTCGGTATTCACAGGGACTCCTTGGGTAAAGGGGGGACTTGACAGCACAAGCGTCCCTCTGAATCGCTTCGAATACAGCTGGGAAGCTCCCCCAACAAACCCCCGATCCAGGCCCCGGGGAGACCCCCACCGGCTCAGGGTTCCCTCAGGGTTCTCCCTGGGATGAGAGGATCCGCGCTATGGCTCAGAGACCAATCGGCCCGACCGTCTACACCTACGACGAGCGTTGTCTGGCGCACGACAACGGCTCGCTGCTGATCGACGAGCGGGCGGCGGGCTGGCTGGACATCGCACACGTCGAGCGGCCTGAGCGTCTGGCGATGACGATCTCGGTACTCGAGCAATCGGGGGTGCTTGCACAGCTGCAACGCCTGGAGTCGCGTCTCGCCACCCGCGCGGAGCTGGAGTTGGTCCATCAGCCGCCGATGATCGATGCGATCGCGGCCGCCTGCAGTCGTGGCGAGCCGGCCGAGGTGGGGGAGGGTGCCCGGGTCGGCACCGACTCCTGGGGGCCGGCGCTGCTCGCGGCCGGCAACACCCTCGCCGTCACCGACGCGGTGCTCGACGGCGACGCCCGCAACGGGATCGCTCTCGTACGGCCACCCGGCCACCACGCGAGCTGCGACCGTGCGATGGGCTACTGCCTCTTCAACAACGTCGCGATCGCCGCCCGCCACGCCCGCAGCCGCGGCCTGGAGCGGATCGCGATCGTTGACTGGGATGTCCACCACGGCAACGGCACCGAGTCGGTCTTCTACGACGATCCCTCGGTCCTCTTCGTCTCCCTGCACCAGGACGATCTCTATCCAACGGGCCGTGGTGTGGCGACCGACCGCGGCGCGGGCGCGGGCCGTGGCGCCACGATCAATATTCCGCTGCCCGCGGGAAGCGGCGACGCCGGCTACGAGTACGCGTTCGAGCGGATCGTCGAGCCGGCGCTCACTGCCTTCGCCCCCGAGCTGATCTTGATCTCGGCCGGCCAGGACCCGGCAGGCTCGGACCCGCTCGGCCGGATGAGCATGACCGCGGACGGCTTCCGGGCACTCACGGAGCGGGGCCTGGCGCTGGCGGACAGCCTCTGTGGAGGCCGGCTCGTGGTCGCCCTCGAGGGCGGCTACAGCCTCCAGCAGATCCCGTTCTGCAACCTGGCCATCGCCGAGGCGCTTGCGGGATTGCAGCCCGCGCTGCGCCGGGACCCGCTGGAGCTCGACATTCCGCGCAGCCTGCGCGAGTTCGAGCGCGACGCCATCGAGAAGCTGGAGGACGCGCTCAGTCCTGATCCTTGAGGCCGCGTTTGCAGACGCCGAACTGCCGGAAGCGTAGGCGTCGCCAACGGGGTTGCGCCTCCACGAAGCCTTACCCTGGTGTCGATGGCTGGGAGCGAAACAGGCAAGGCCGCGGCACCACGTCCGCCGGGCACGGCCAGGGGTACGGGGGAGACCCGCTCGCTTCCGGCCTCCGCCTACACCGACCCGCAGCTGTATGAGGACGAGATGCGAGAGGTCTTCGAGCGCGGCTGGGCCCTGGTCGGCCACGTCTCCGAGCTCGCCGAGCCCGGCCAGTACGTCGCGACCAACATCGGCCGCGAGCCGGTGGTCGTGATGCGCGGCTCCGACGGCAAGCTGCGGGCGCTCTCCAACGTCTGCCGCCACCGGGGCTCGACCATCGTCGGCGGGGCCGGCACAGCCCGCAAGGTGATCCGCTGCCCCTACCACGCCTGGACCTACCGGTTGGACGGCACGCTCGCCGCCGCGCCTTCGGCCCGGGGTTTCAACGACTTCGACCGCGACGCTGTGGCTCTGCCCGAATTTCCGGTCGAGGAGGTTGCCGGCCTGGTCTTCGCCAGCGCCTGCCAGGACCCGATGCCGCTGGGCGAGGTGCTCGGCCCGGTGAGCCCGTTCCTGGAGTCGCTCAACCTGGACCGCCTCGAGGTCTACCGCTGGGGCCCCAGCGGTACGGGCCGCGCGGGCGCCCTGCGTGGGCTGACGAGGACCGAGCACCGCTTCTGGGAGGACTTCGACGAGAACTGGAAGATCCTCGCCGACAACTACCTCGAGGACTACCACGTGCCGGTGGCCCATCCCTCACTGGTCCGCCTCAACGACGTCAAGCAGACGGTGGGGGAGGGCGATGAGTGGTCGGAGTGGTCCGGCTTCCCCCTGCGCGAGCGCAGCTCCCGCGTGCCGCTCGAGCGCCTCTACCAGCGACTGGTCCGCAAGATGCCGGGCCTGCCCGATCGCTTCGAGCGCGGCTGGGGCCACGCTCACGTGTGGCCCACGACCTTCATGGAGATCTACCCGCACCACATCGACACCTGGCAACTGGAGCCGCTCGGGTTGGGCAAGACCCGGGCACAGACGATGTCCCTGGTCGATCCCGACGCAGGCATCCGCGACCGCCTCGCCCGCTGGACGGCCCACCGGCTGATGCACGACGTGATGGCCGAGGACGTCGAGATCACGAGCCGCGTGCAGCGCGGGATCGAGGCCCCGTCGTACACGAGCGGCGTGCTCAACGACGAGCAGGAGCCCTCGGTCGTCCGCTACCAGCGGCAGCTGCGCAAGCTGCTGCCGAGGATTGCCGAGCTCGAGGCCGACGCAGGCGAGGGCCCAAACTGAGCCGGCGTTCGCAGCGGAACGAGTGGATGCACCTCCCTCCGGAGGTGGAGAGCCTCGTACCCGCCCTGATCAGTCGCGTCGCCGAGCCCGGCACGGTGGACGCCACCGAGGAGGCGGATCTGATTGAGACGATGCTGCTCGCCGGCGATCCGGGGCGCTGGCTCGTCTACCTGCGCGAGCGCGGCCGGATCATCGAGGCACACTCCCGGGCCGAGGTCGCCGGCGCGGCGGGCAACGGTTCTCGCGTCGGTCAACCGGACCCATCGGACGTGGCGCGCCTCGCCGGGATTCTCCGCGACCAGCTAGCCCTGATTGAAGCCGCAATCGATCTGGGCCCGGAGGACCTCGCGCTGCTCGAGAGTCTCGAGCGACTGGAGCGCGGCGAGCCGTAAGGCCGGCCGATCGCCGCCGGCGCGCATCGATCGTCCGCTCTCCGGTTTACTGGTTCGAAGAGGCATGAGACCGAGCGAACGCAGTAGGGCAAGCGCAGGAAGGCGGATAGCGGGGCTGTTCGCTGTCCTGCTGGGCGCTGTCTGTACCTGGGCTCCGGCCGAAGCCGCAGCCAAGGCCAAGGGCGGCAAGCTGAAGCTCAGCGTGCTCTCGAGCAAGGCCGAGCACGTCACGGGAGAGGACGCTCTGATCTCGGTCGCTGTACCGAAGGGAACGAAGCCGGGCAAGGTCCGCATCCGCCGCGACGGGGCCAACGTCACCGGGGCCTTCGAGCCGCGCGGACGTCGCCTCGTCGGCGTGGTCGAGGGTCTGAGCCGCGGGGCCAACCTGATCACGGCCGAGGCGCCGGGCCTGAAGCGGCCGGCGTCCCTCGAGCTCTTCGACACGAGGATCAACGGCCCGGTGTTCTCCGGGCCCCAGCAGACTCCCTTCTTTTGCAGAACGCAGGACTTCGGCCTCGGCCCGGCCACAGACGCCGACTGCTCCGCGCCCACGAAGGTCGAGTACCTCTACCGCACCAACACCGGCAACTTCGCTCCACTCGCCGATCCGGCCGTGCTGCCTCCCAACGGGGTGCAGACCACGACCCGCGACGGTCAAACAGTCGATTACGTCATTCGCCTCGAGTCCGGGGTGATCGACCGCTCGATCTACCGCTGGGCGATCCTGGCGCCGGGCGGCCGGGTCGCGGATGGCTGGAACCGGCGGCTGCTCTACAAGTTCGGCGGCGGCTGCGATGCCGGCTACGAGCAGGGCCCGGCCAACCAGGGGCTGGTGCTCGACGACGGTCAGCTCTCCCGCGGCTACTCGGTGCTGAGCGGCAGCCTCAACGTGTTCGGCACCGCCTGCAACGACCTGCTCTCTGCCGAGGCCGCGGCGATGCTCAAAGAGCACGTGGTCGAGTCGCTGCGCCGGCGACCCGCCTGGACGATCGGCGAGGGCGGCTCGGGCGGCTCGGTCCAGTCCCAGCTGATCGCCCAGAACTACCCGGGCCTGCTCGACGGCGTGCTTCCCAACGCCAGCTTCCCCGACAACGCGCACGTCGACTTCCCCGATTGCCGCCTGCTGACCGCCTACTTCGCCACGATCGAGGGCAGTGCGCTCACAGAGGCGCAGCGCGAATCAATCACGGGCATCGCCGTCAACGACTCCTGCACCGCGATGTCGCAGGCCGCCGACGTGGTCCGGGCCTCCGAGGGCTGCGACGAGACGGTCGTCCCGCCGGCGCTGATCTTCGACCCGGTCTCCAATCCCGGCGGTCTGCGTTGCAGCGTCTGGGACACCCTCGTCAACGTTTACGGCACGGACCCGGCGACCGGTTACGCGCGCCGCACGCTCGACAACGTCGGTGTCCAGTATGGGCTCGAGGCCTACGGGGAGGGCGAGATCACCCTGAACGAGTTCCTCGATCTCAACGAGAGGATCGGCGGCTTCGACAACGACGGCGAGCCGCGCGCCGAGCGCTCGGTCGGCGACACCGTCGCGCAGGAGCGGTTGATCACCAGTGGCCGGGTCGGGACAGGGGCAGGAGGGTCGCCGAGCGTGCCGATCATCGACGTGCGCAGCTACCAGGACGAGAGCACCAACATCCACCAGTCGATCCACGCCTACACCACCCGCGCCCGCCTGCTGCGTGCCAACGGGACCTACGCCAACCAGGTGATGTTCCGGGCCAAGGGCGGGGTCAACGTCAGGGCCGCGCGCGATACCGCGCTCGACACGATGGGCGAGTGGCTCGATGCGATCACGGCTGACAAGAGTGGCCGGCCGCTCCCGCGGAAGGTGATTGCGAACAAGCCCGCGGACGCCGTCGACGCCTGTTGGACCGGCGCCGGGAAGCGGACCAACGGTCGCGCCGTGATCGGTGCCGACAACTTCTGTGAGAACACCTACCCGCCCCACAGCCTGCCCGACCTCAGGGCGGGCAAGCCGCTCGACTACTACGCGCCGAAGTGCGAGCTGCGGCCGCTCGAGATGAACGACTACGGCAACCCCGCGCCGGGCAAGCAGGCCCGGCTCAACGCGGTGTTCCCCGGAGGAGTCTGCGATTGGCAGCCGGCTGCGGACGAGCCGAAGCTGGCTGGCACCTGGCAGGAGTTCGGGCCCGAGCGGGTCGTAGAGAGGCGCAAGCGCGAGCTCTCGCTGAAGCTCCGGCGGGGTCGGTCCGGCAACCGCATCATCGCAGCGGCATCGATGCGCCCCTGCCCCCGGGTCAAGGGCCAGCCGATCACGATCGAGAAGCGCAAGCGGGGCAAGTGGCGGAGCGTTGGCTCGGGGATAGCCTCCGGCGGCAAGTGCCGGGTCAGGGTCGGGCTCCGTGGCAAGAACGCCAGGGGAAAGCTGCGGGCCCAGGCCGATTCGGTCGGCGCCTACCGCTCCGTGCGCTCGAACGTCAGGCGCGCGCCCCGGCGACGCTAGTCGCGTCGCGGTCGAAGAGCGCGTCCACTGGAGGAACTCGCGCTAGCGGACCCGGGCGTGTGGGAACTCCGCTGAGCGACCCTGGAAGGAGAGGATCTTCGGGTTCTGAATCACCCCGTCGCGGATCTCGATCGCCCGGCGGATCGTCTCCTCGGTATCCCAGGCCTCCGGTCCCGACATCACCGTGCGCAGGTGTGGTTGCAGCGCCAGGCTGATCTCCCAGGTCGCCGAGTCCCACAGGTAGGAGGGGCTGTGATCGACCGCGTAGTTGCTGTGGCTCTCGCCGACCGCGAAGATCGGATCCTCGAACGAGACCGGCCGGGTCCACTCGAAGCCCATGCCCTCGTCGCAGGAGACATCGACGAACAGGGTGCCGTTGCGGAACAGGGGCAGCTCCTCGTTCGTGACCAGCATCAGTGGCGCATCCGTGTCCTGGAAGACGCAGTTGACGACGATGTCGTGATCGGCCAGGAACTCCGCCACCGACTCGTTGCGCCCGTCCAGCTCGAGCATCTCACCGGGATTGTCGGGGTCCTGCTCGAAGGTGATCAGCCGGACCGAGTGGATCGGCGAGGCGACGGCCGCGACGCGGCGCTGGGTCAGCACCGCGACCTCCTGGATGCCCTGGGCCGTAAGCGCCGTGACGGCTCCTCGTCCGGTGGCTCCGAAGCCGACGACGACGGCCCGCAGCCGCCGCCCGTACTGGCCGGTGATGCCGAGCAGCTCCATCGCCTGCAGCACCGAGGAGTACCCGGCCAGCTCGTTGTTCTTGTGAAAGACGTGCAGGTCGAAGGAGCCGTCGCCGGCCCAGAAGTTCATCGCCTCCCAGGCGATCAGCGTCAGCCGGTTGTCGATCGCCGTCTGGGTGATCGCCTCGTCCTGGACGCAGTGCGGCCAGCCCCAGAGGATCTGTCCCTCGCGCATCTCGGCCGCATCGGCAGCTTGCGGCTTGGGTAGCAGCAGCACCTCGCACTCCGCGATCAGCTCCTCACGGCTGTGCATCCCGCCGACCAGGGGAGCGAGCTCCGCATCTGTGAACCCGAACTCCGTACCGTAGCCGTGCTCGAGGAAGATCCGCTGGCGGAGGTCGAACTCGATCCCCGCGATGTGCCGGGGATGCAGCGGAAGTCGTCGTTCGTCGGGTTTGCGAGAGCCCGCGAAGACTCCGAGGGAGAGGTATGCCATGGCTCGGGGCCAAGGTAGCAGCGGGGGAGGTGCTCCCCCCTCGACTTGCTGCCTCAGCTCAGAGCGGCTATCGGTCTGGATGCCCCAAACGCGCCATCAGTCCTTCCCTGGATACGCTCGAGGAGTGCTCGCCACACCGAGACCGCTGATCCGGGAGATCGAAGGCACCTTTCCGCAGCGACCCTTCGAGGTCGTATTCTGGGACGGCAGCTGCTTGACGGCGACCGAGGACGGCGGGCCGACGTTCACGGTGCGCTCGCCTGCGGCCGTCGCCCACGCCCTGCGGGCGCCGGGGCAGCTCGGCATCGGTCGCGCCTACGTCTCGGGTGAGCTGGAGGTCGACGACATCGACGCCGTAATCGCCCTCCTAGACTCCTGGAAGCCGCCGCCGCTCGACCGTGGCCGCCAGCTGCGTCTGGCGCTCGCCGCGGTCCGCGCGACGGGGCTGATCCGGCCGCCGTCCCGCCCGCAGTCGGAGCTGGTCCCGCAGGGCGCGCGCCACAGCCGCGAGCGCGACGCCCGGGCGGTCCGTCACCACTACGACGTCTCCAATGAGTTCTTCGAGCTCTTCCTCGATAGTTCGATGACCTACAGCTGCGCCTTCTTCTCGACGGCCGGCACCTCCGGCGACGAGGGCGATGCGGCGTTGGAGGCCGCCCAGCGCGCGAAGCTGGAGCTGACGGCCGACAAGCTCGCGATCGAGCCCGGCGACCGCGTCCTCGACATCGGCTGTGGCTGGGGAAGCTTCTCGATCGAGGCGGCGAACCGGGGCGCGAAGGAAGTCCTCGGCGTCACCCTCTCGGAGCCCCAGGCCCAGCGCGCCCGGGAGCGTGTGGCGGCGGCCGGTCACGCCGACCGTGTCCGGATCGAGGTCCGCGACTACCGCGACCTCGACGGTGAGTTCGACGCGATCGCCTCGATCGGCATGGTCGAGCACGTCGGCGACGAGAACATCGACCTTTACGCAGAGCGCATCGCCGGACTGCTCGCCGCTGAGGGACGGCTGCTCAACCACGGGATCACCCGCCAGCGTCATACCGATCCCGAGGCCGGGCCGTTTTCGGAGCGCTACGTCTTCCCGGATGCCGATCCGGTCCACCTCTCACGCGTGCTCCTGGCCCTGGAGCGGGCCGGCCTGCGCACCCGCCACGTCGAGGAGTTCGGCGCCGACTACTCCGAGACCCTGCGCCACTGGGCTCGGCGCCTCGACGAGAGCCACGAGCGCGCCCTCGAACTCGCCGGCCCCGAGCGCCTCCGCGTCTGGCGGCTCTACCTCCGCGCCGCCCGCAACGGCTTCGACATCGGCTTTACCTCGATCTATCAGGTGCTCTGCACCCACAAGACGCTGTGACCGACGAGCGCCTGATCGGCGCCCTCCACCTCAGCACCGGCGCGCTCGGCGACGACCTCGGAGCCGCGCACGCCGCCTTCCAGACCTCGACCGTCGCAGCCCTTCTCGACGGCGCCTACGAGGGCGACGTCAGCTTCGCCGAGCTCGCCCACCACGGTGACTTCGGGATCGGCACTCTCAACGGCTGCGACGGCGAGATGATCGCGACCGATGGCCTCTTCTTCCACGCCGACGTCGAAGGCCGGATCACTGAGATCGACCCGGGTGCGAAGACACCGTTCGCGGTCCTGACGGAGTTCGAGCCGAATCAGCGCTTTGAGCTCGGCGGCGGGGAGGAGGGGAGCGGCCTGGACTTCGACCAGATCTGCACCGCCATCGACGAGCGAGTCGGCGACCCGGGCATCGTCCACGCAATCCGCATCGACGGCAGCTTCGCCCGCGTCCACTGCCGCTCCGTCCCCAAACAGGACAAGCCCTACCGCCCGCTTGCCGAAGTGCTGGCCACCCAATCGATCTTTGACTTCGACGACACCGCCGGCACCCTGCTCGGCTTCCGCTTCCCGGATCTAGGCCTGGGCATAGGCATAGCCGGCTACCACCTCCACTACATCAACAACGACCGCACCCAAGGCGGCCACGTCCTCGACTGCCGCCTGGGCCCCGATCCGGCCAAGATTGCAGTCGACGACCTCTCCGACCTCTACGTCGAGACCCCACCGGGAGTGGCGATCGGCGGCAAGGTCGACCAGGCCGCGGTGACGACGCTGGAGCGGGAGCCGGGCGGTCAGTCCTGAGCCGCCTCGGCGTTGAGAGCGAAGCTGAACGCGGCGGTTGGCGCTGACGCATGTCCGTACTGGTCCCGCGCCCGCCCCCGTAGCTTGTACCGGCCGCGCACGAGGCGCCGCGGATGGGGGGGATCGCAGGCGGACGCAGGCGCGAATCCGGCCGCGCTGCTGATGCAGCGCACTGAGCTTCAGCAAGGCGTGGGGCTCGAGCTTCACCGCAGTGGGCTCGAAGTAGCCGCCACTGCCCTCGCCCGCCGCCTGTGAGGCCGCCATGTACTGCTCCTTTGGCGCCTTGACATGACGACTGTAGATCGGCGGGGCGGCGAACGCGATGTGGCGGATCCGCGACTTGCCGGAGGCGGGGCACCGACGGGCGGGCGGGCCCGCGGCGCCGAAGTTTGTTGGCGCGCGACAGAAATCTGGATTCGACGACCTGGGACCACCGCAAGCTCGGCGGCACGAACTTGGCCGCCAGAGTGCTGGATTTGCAGTCGATCGAGGAGTACGATCGGGAAGCCGGGAAGACGGAGTCGTGCCGTGCCGCAAGCGGACAACCGTGGTTGCGCCCGAGGGAGGCCAGACGCTCGATAACCCGGTCTGCAGCGTGGCCGGCTTCGATCTGACACTCAGCTGCGAGACCGCGGGAGGGGGCGGCGCCGTCACCAACTTCGTCGAGCTCAGTCCGCCGGAGGACAACAGCGCGATCGCTACCGATGGATTGACGGATGCGTTCACAGAGAGTCAGCCGAGCGATGCCGACGTCGACGCCTCCGATTCCAAGGAGCTCGTCCGCACGAACTCCATTTCCGGGGGCAACGAGTTGAAGATCTCGCGAACGGTGAGCATCGTGGCCACGACCCCCACCGGCAAGACCCTCAACGCTCAGCTCGCCCTGATCACCGAGTTGATCGGTACCACAGGCAACTGCACGGTCGCCGTGGCCCTCGACGCCTGAGCCCGCGGTCGGTCAGATGCGGCGCTCGCCAGCCTTCGCCGCCGTATGGAGAACCGCAACGGCCTGATCCTCTCGGGTGGCGCGGGTACCCGCCTGCGCCCATCACCCACATCGAGATCACCGACACGATCAAGCGCCTGGTCGACGAGGGCAGACTGATCCAGCCGAGACCGGCGAGCAGCTCGACGCGCCGGCTTCGCTCGGCTACTCGGGCGCCGGGGGAGGGTGGACGGGCTGAACCGGTCGCTCGGCTGGAGGCCCCGGTTCAGCCGCCGATCTTGAGGTTGCCGACGACCCCGATCCGGAAGCCGAGCCACGGGTAGACGAGCTCGTAGAAGCGGTTGTTCTCGGGCTGCAGACCGACCGCGGTGAGCCAGAGCTGGTATGCGGGGGCGTTGGGCACGCCGCCGTGCAGGCGCCGCCAGACCCGCGGGCCGCTGGTACCGGCGGGCGGCGGAGTGATCGTGTCGGTCCACTCGACGGCGTTGCCGCCCTGGTCGAGGGTTCCCCAGGGCGAGGTCGTCTTCGCCTGAGCGACGGTGCCGAGGCTGCCTTGGTAGGCGGCGGCGTAGGCCTGCGGCGGGAGGCCGAACGGGTTGACGCTCGAGCAGGTGTCGGAGTCGAACGCGGCCGGGCACCAGCTCGGCGCCGGCGACGAGGACTTGTAGGTGGCCAGCGGCTGGGTCGCCGAGTTGGTCACGTCGCCGGTCGTCGGGTCGAGCATCGTCGAGGCCGGCGCGGTCGCGTAGTCGTCGCCGAAGACGCCGGCGTTGGTCGGGTACTTCCAGTACGAGTGGGTGCCGCCGCCGGAGGGGTCGTAGTAGGCGGCCTTGATCCATTCGTTCTGGCTCGGGACGACGAAACCGCGCGCTCGGCTGCGGGTTGCGCCCGTGCGCCGGTGGCGGCGCAGGTTGTACATGCCGCGGTCGGACTCAGGCGAGAGCCGGACCCGGTAGGTGACGTAGCGGAAGCCGCCCCGGCTCGAGCCGCGCTTGTCGAGGAGCTTGCCGTTGAAGAGCGAGTTGACGAACCGTGCCGCCCGCGGGAAGTCGGCGAAGCCGTAGGGCTTGTTCTTCCATTCCGGGAACGCCACCGAGTAGTGCCTGCCGGGCCGGGCCCCCGCGCTCTCGTTGATCTGACCGTACTTCGGCCAGGCGTCGGAGCTCTGGGTCGCGTCGTAGAGGTCGTGGCGGTCGGTGCCCTTCGGATCGGCGGTGTTGAGGAACTTGACCCACTGCGAGACCGTCACCTCGAGCTTGCCGATGCCGTACCGGTAGCCGACGCCGCCGACCTTCTGGCAGGGGGGGTCGACGTCGGGGGCGTCGGCGCAGGACTGGTAGATCGCGTCGGTGAACGGGACGACCCCGACCGATGGGTTGCCGGCGGCCGCAACCGTGGCGGTCTTGACGGTCACCACCTGCCGCTTAGCGGCGCCGGCCGCCGGGGCGCCGGCGAGCAGCGCCAAGGCGGCTGCGAAGACCGCTCCGGGCAAGGCTCGCCGAACTATGAGTGATGATCTCGCTTTCATGAACCCCGCATCGACAGAAGCCGACCCGAGCATGAGCTTGCCGCGCGACCCTAGCCGATTGTGCTCTTTACTCAGGGAAGGCCCGCGGACGCAACCAGACTCTCGCCTACTCCGATGCGCGGGGCAATCGCGGTCAGCTGATCTCCTGGGGCCGCCGAGGCAGCTAACTGGCGTGGGGCTCGTTCGGTTCATCGAGCGGAACGGGCCCCCCGATGAAATAGCCCTGCCCATAGTCGACGCCTAGCTCAGAGAGCAGCTCCAGCGAGGCCTCCTCCTCCACGCCTTCCGCAATCGTCCTCATCCCGAAGCTCTTGGCGAGGCTGACGATCGACGCCACAATGCGTCGATCGTTGTCATTGCGAGACAGATCGCGAACGAACGAGATATCGATCTTCAGGTGGGTAATTGGCAGATGCTTGAGATCAGTGAAGCTGCCAAATCCGGTCCCAAAATCGTCGAGCGCGAACCCGCACCCCATTTCGGTGAGACCCGAGACCAGTTGACGCGCGAGGTCGAAGTCTTCAAGCGCCGCCGTCTCTGTGATCTCGAAGAGCAGATTCTCCGGCGGTGCCCCGGCCTCCTCGATCGTCCGTTGAACCCAGCTCGTGAAGAAGATGTCGGCAACGCTCTGCGCGGAGATATTTACGGTCACCGCCCTGTCGCGAGCGATCCGAACTGCTTCGGCCACCACCCATCGATCGATGTCGCCCATGAGGTCGAACTGAGCCGCCTGAGGCAAGAACCCCCCTGGGCCCAAGAAGCCGCCCTCCTCGGCATGCATGCGGATAAGGAGCTCGTGCATCAGCGGCTTCCGCGTACCGATGTCCACGATCGGCTGTGCGTGCATGACAAAAAGTTCGTCGCGGAGCCCTCGGTGGATGCGCGCTGACCAATTCGCCCGCTCCCTCAGATGATCCTCCCGGGCCCGCTGCTCGGTGATATCTGCGAAAACGCAGACCCCCCCGACGATCTCTCCATCCTCTCGGATCGGCGCCCCGGTGTAGTCGACCGGAAAACACGTCCCGTCCGCTCGCCAGAAGACCTCGCTTGTCACATGGCAAACCTCGCCGTGCAACGCGTGCACCGCCGGGCACTCTCTTGCTGGATAGTGTCGTCCGTCGGCGTGGGAATGGTGGAGCGTCGCGTGCAGCGGCCTGCCGATCAGATCGGCGACGGAACACCTCACCAATTCAGCCGCAGCCGGATTTGCGTACGTGATAGTCCCCTCGAGGTCGTAGCGGACGATTCCATCTCCTGCGGAGGTCAGGATCTGCGCGTTCTCCCTCGAAAGCTCCTCCAACTGCCGATGATGACGCTTCTCCCGTGAGAGATCGCGGATGACTGCCATGAAGACCGGGGGAGCCTCTTCAAGCTGGGTGACCGTCAGCTCGACGGGTATCTCCGTCCCATCGCTCCGCAGTCCTTGAACTTTCAACCGTGAATTGAGTATCGGGCTATCGCCGGTTTCAACGAGG
>JBBRAH010000008.1:0-81850 GCA_038206985.1 Solirubrobacterales bacterium | reverse complement strand
GACGTCAACGCGGCGAAGATCGACTCACTGCGCTCCGGAGCGCCGCTGCCGATCCACGAGCCGGGCCTACCCGAGCTGGTCGAGCGAAACCGCGAGCGGCTCACCTTCTCCACCGAGATGGAGGAGATGCTCGAGACCGCCCGGCTGCTGTTCTGCTGCGTCGACACGCCGCCGACCTACTCGGGCGACGCCGACCTCTCGCGCGTGCGCGCGGTCGTCCACGACCTGCCCGCCGACTCCGATCACGTGCTGGTGATGAAGAGCACGGTGCCGGCCGGCACCGGCGAATCGATCCGCCGCGACATGCCGAGCCTCGCCTACGTCTCCTGTCCCGAGTTCCTCAAGGAGGGGACCGCGGTCAAGGACTTCATGCATCCCGACCGCGTCGTGATCGGTGCCGACTCCGGCGACGAGGAGGCGGCGGACGCGGTGGCGGCGCTCTACGAGCCGCTCGGCGGCGCGATCCTGCGCACCGACGTCGCCTCGGCGGAGATGATCAAGCTCGCCTCCAACGCCTTCCTCGCCGCCAAGATCAGCTTCATCAACGAGATCGCCAACGTCTGCGAGGAGGTCGGCGCCGACGTCACGCAGGTCGCTCACGGCATGGGCCTCGACGAGCGCATCGGTCCGAGTTTCCTGCGCGCGGGAATCGGCTACGGCGGCAGCTGCTTTCCAAAAGACGTGACCGCGCTCAAGCAGCTCGCCGGCAACTCCGGCTACCACTTCCAGCTGCTCAACTCGGTGATCGAGGTCAATGAGTTGCAGAAGCGGCGGGTGCTCGGCAAGCTGACCAAGCACCTCGGCTCCCTGGTGGGGCGCCGGATCGCGCTGCTCGGCCTCGCCTTCAAGCCGCACACCGACGACATGCGCGAGGCCTCGAGCCTGGTGCTGGCCGCTCGCCTGCAGGGCGAGGGCGCCAGCGTCGCGGCCTTCGACCCGGTGGCCGCAACCGTGGCCGGCGACATGCTCCCGGCGGTTGAGATGTCGGAGACCGCGGAGGCCGCCCTGGAGGGCGCCGACGCGGCGATCGTCGTCACGGAGTGGCCGGAGTTCGCCGAGCTCGACTGGCGCCGAGTTGCCGGCTCGATGTCCACGCCGCTGCTGATCGACGGGCGTAATTTCCTCGACCCCGAGACGATCCGCGCCGCCGGGCTGACCTACGAGGGCATCGGCCGCGGCTCCGTCCCCGGCTGATCCCCCCCGACCGCCGCTCGCCCCCGCGCTCGCCGGTGCCGGAGGAACTGATAGACAAGCGGCTCCCGTCCGTTCTCACCGATCTTTGAAGGAGACATCTTGCAGGCACTGATCCTCGTCGGGGGTCACGGCACCCGGTTGCGCCCCGTGACGCTGACCGTGCCCAAGCCGGTCATCCCGCTGGTCGACCGCCCGTTCATGCGCTACATGATCGATTGGCTGGCCCGGCACGGAGTCGACGACATCGTCATGGCCTGTGGCTTCCTCCCCGACGCCCTGCGCGAGTCGCTCGGCGACCAGATCCCCGGCGGGCCCCGCCTGCGCTACGTCGAGGAACCCGAGCCGCGTGGAACCGCCGGCGCGATCAAGTTCGCCGAGGACCTGCTCGAGGATCGCTTCTTCGCCCTCAACGGCGACGTCCTGACCGACCTCGACCTGAGCCGCCTGCTGGAGCGCCACACCAGCAGCGGCGCCCGGGCCACGCTCGCCCTCTACCCGGTCGAGGATCCGAGCGCCTACGGCCTCGTCCGGCGCACCGAAGACGGCGAGATCGTCGAGTTCCTCGAGAAGCCGGATCCCGAGCAGATCGACACCGACGAGGTCTCGGCCGGCGCCTATGTGCTCGAGAAGGAAGTTCTCGACCTGATCCCGCCCGACGAGGACGTCTCGATCGAGCGGGAGGTCTTTCCGAAGCTGGTCGACAACGGCGCCTACTCGCAGCGCCTCGAGGGCTACTGGATGGACATCGGCACGCCGCAGCGCTACCTGGACGCCTGCTGGGACATCCTCTGCCGCAAGGTCGAGACTGAGCCGGGCGCAAAGGTTGACGGCGACGGGATCTTCGTTGATGCGGATGCAGAGATCGGCGACGACGCCACGATCTCCGGCCCGGCCTTCGTCGAGGCGGGCGCGACGATCGGTGCCGGCTCCCAGGTCGGCGAGCGGGCCGTGATCGGCACCGGGACCAGCGTCGGCGAGCGGGCCAGGATCGAGGGCTCGGCAATCTTCAGCGACTGCACGATCGGCGCGGGCGCAACAGTGAATGGAGCGATCCTCGCCGCCGGCGTGACGATCGAGGATGGGGCGACCGTGCCCGAGGGCTCGGTGATCGGCGCCGAGGCGACGATCACCGCGTCGGCGGCACTGGGAGCCGGAGCCAAGGTCGGACCGGGAGAGACAGCATGAGTGACTTGCAGGAGCGCATCGGAGCGATCGACTCCGGTGATCAATACGACGCCACGATGGCGCTGCCCGACCACCTCAGGGATGCCCTGTGGCGTTTTCAGTCGGCCCGGATCGAGGAGTCCGGATGCAGCGGGCTCGTGGTCTGCGGCATGGGCGGCTCCGCGATCGGTGGCGATCTCGCCGCAGCGGCGCTCGGCGGGCGTCTCGCTAAGCCGCTGGAGGTCGCGCGTGCCTACGGCGTGCCCTCCTGGACTCCTCCCGACCGGGCGATCTTCATCTCCAGTTACTCGGGCAACACCGAGGAGACGATGGCCTGTTACGCGGCCGCCGAGGCGGTCGGCGCCCGGCGGATCGCGGCGACCACGGGTGGCTCGCTGGCCGAGGCCGCCCGCCGCGACGGCGTGCCGGTGATCGGCATGCCCGCGGGCCTGCAGCCACGGGCGGCGGTCGGCTACACCTTCACGCTCGCCGCGGAGGTCGCGGCCGCGGTCGGCGTTGGACCGGCGATCCGCACCGAGATCGACAGCTCGGCCGCGCACCTGGAGAGCATCAAGGGCTCGCTCCTCGCCAAGGCCGCCGAGCTGGCCGACGCGCTGCACGGCTCCGTACCACTGATCTACGGTTGCGGTCTGACCAGCCCGGTCGCCTACCGCTGGAAGTGCCAGATCAACGAGAACTCCAAGCTTCCGGCTTTCTCACATGAGCTGCCGGAGATGGACCACAACGAGATCGTCGGCTGGACCGGCGGGGAGGCCGGCACCTACTCGGCTCTGTTTCTCGAGGACGAGGACCAGCACCCGCGCGAGCGTCAGCGCATCGAGCTCACGGCGGAGCTCATCGCCCCCCGCGCCCACAAAGTGATCCGTATCGAGACCCAGGGCGAGACCCGCACCGAGCGGCTGCTCTGGACCGTGATGCTCGGCGACCTGCTCTCCCTGGAGCTGGCCGTGCGGGAATCTGCCGACCCGACCCCGGTCGAGGTGATCGAGAGCCTCAAGGACCGCCTCGGGCGGCCCTAGAGGCTCAGGCTCAGGCTGCGGTCAGCTGCCGCAGCTCTGTAGGCCGTAGGCCTGCGCGAGCTGTGAGGCCTCGGGCGGCTCGGTCAGCTCCAGCACGGAGCCGGGGTCGTCCTCGACCTGATCGGCGAACTCGCCGAGCGCCGTGAGGATCGCGGAGATCTGCTCCTCGTCGCCCTCGGGCGGTGTCAGCTCCGCGATCGCCTCGCTCTGGTCCCGGTAGTTCTGGGCCACGACCTCGCTCAGGAAGGCCTCCTGCTCCTTCTTGCTGGGCTGGGCGGTCGGGTCGTCGCCGAAACGCTCGATCAACGCCGCCTGGATCTCCTGGTCGCCCTGATCGCAGATCGCGTCGGCCTCGGCGATGAACTCTTCCTTGGGGCCGGAAGCGCTCGTCTCGGTGCTCTCGGAGCTGGTGGTGGTGGGGCTCGTCGACTCGGAGCTGGTCGTCGAGTCGTCGCCTCCGCACCCGGCGAGCAGCAGGGCAAAGGCAGCGACGGCTGCGATCGCGAGACGGAAGATGGAACTGGACTTGGGCTTCGGCATAAAATCTCCTCTGGGACCAGTGGCGAGAGTCGGCTCCGGCTGATCCAGACCGGCGCGTTGGCGGCACTCTAGGGACCGAAGGCCCCTGACGCGGGCGCGATCCCTTGAGCCCGGCGCTCTCAGGCTAGGAGCCGCCCCCGCAGGAGTTCAGGCCGTAGCGCTGGGCGAGGCGTGCCGCGCGAGGCGGGGCCTCGACGTCGAGCACGGCGTCCGGGTTGTTCGCCGCCTTCTTCGCGAGCGCGGCCAATGCCCGCAGGATGCGGCGTACCTGCGCTTGATCACCGGCTGGGACCGGGAGTGCCCGCAGCTGCTCGAGCTGTTCGCTCAGCGCCGGCGCGACAACCTCGGAGACGAACTGTTCCTGCTCGTCCCGGGGCGGCGCCGAGGCCGGGTCGGTGAAGCGCGCGGCCAGCTCCGCGTCCACCTTCTTGTCTCCGGCGGCGCAGATCGCGTCGGCGCTCTGCAGGAACGCGGCGCGGGCCTCCGAGGTGGTGTCGCTTCCGTCGTCGCCTCCGCAGCCGGCGAGCAGGACGAGGGCCAGCGCGGCAATCGAGGCCGTTGAGCGCAGCTGTCTGGGATGGGAGCGCGTCATCCGCTCTCAGCGTACCCAGCCGCCGGCCGCCACTCCGGTTCGATCCACCTCGGTCGGGTATACATCCCGCCGTGAGCGTCTCCAGCCAGCCTGACGCCCCGCAAGGGGTTGTCTGCAGATGAGAGCGATGGTCATGGCCGCGGGCCTGGGCACGCGCCTGCGCCCGATCACATGGGAGATCCCGAAGCCCGTCGTCCCGGTCGCCAACCGGCCGATCGTCGCGCACCTGCTGCAGCTGCTTGCGAGCCATGGCGCCAACGAGGTGGTCGCCAACCTGCACTGGTTCCCCGAGACCGTCACCGGCCTGCTCGGCGACGGCTCCGACTATGGGGTCGAGCTGACTTACGAGCACGAGGACGAGTTGCTGGGCACCGCCGGCGGCGTGCGCAACGTCGCCGATTTCCTGACCGCTGATGACGCGCCCTTCTTCGTGCTCGCCGGCGATGCGCTCACAGACGTGGACCTCGGCGCTCTGCTCACCGCCCACGAGGCCAACGGCGGCGTTGCCACGCTGGCGGTCAAGAAGGTCAAGGATGTCTCCCAGTACGGAGTGATCGTGACCGACGCCGACGATCGCGTCCAGGGCTTTCAGGAGAAGCCCGATCCGGCCGAGGCGCTCTCCGATCTCTGCAACTGCATGGTCTATGTCTTCAGCCCGGAGATCTTCGACTACTTCCCCAAGAGCCAGATGGAGGATCCGGTCGACTTCGCCAAGGATGTGTTCCCGGCGCTGCTCGAGCATGAGGTGCCCTTCCACGTGCACGAGATAGAGGGCTACTGGAACGACATCGGCACCTTGCCGGAGTACCTCGCCGGCAATCTGGACGTGCTCACCGGCGCCGTGCAGCTGGGCTCGCTGGGCGGCGTGCTCCTCGACGAGGACGCCGACCCCGCGGACGCAGGGTTGCCCGGCGATCTGGAGATCGAGGGGCCGATCCTCGTCGGCGCAGGGGCTCAGGTCGGCTCGGGGGCGCGGCTCACAGGTCCGATCGTCCTCGGACCGGGCGCGAGCGTCGGCGCCGGTGCACACGTGCGCGAGTCGGTGCTGCTCCCCGGGGGTGTTGTGCCCGAGCGCGGGATTCTCGCCAGGGGCATCGCCGGCGATGGCGAGCGGCTCAGCTCGACCGACTGGTAGCCACAGTGGGTGATCCCCCGCTCGCGCCCAGGGTCGAGTTCCTCTGGTGGAACGGTTGCCCATCCTGGGACCAGGCGCTCAGCGAGTTGCGCGAGCTGATGGGGGAGCTCGGACTCGACCCTGCCGCGGTGCAGCTGCACCTGATCGAGACCGAAACGAGCGCCGCGCGCAACGATTTCGTCGGCTCGCCCACGATCCGGATCGACGGCACCGACGTGCAGGAGCCCGGCGATCAGCCCACGGGTCTAACCTGCCGCGTCTACAAGCTGCGCGACGGTCGGATCTCAGCCCTTCCGGACTCCGACGACGTGCGGGAGGCCCTGATTGCCGCCGTCGGGCCCTCAGCGCCCGCAGACGAGCACGAGGAGGCAGACGATGGGACCTGACGAGCAGCTCGCTATCGGCGCGGTCGCGCCCGGCTTCTCGTTGCCCGACACCGAGGGTCGGATCCACTCGCTCGGCGAGCCGGGGGAAGCTCCGGCGACCGTGGTCCACTGGACCTGCAACCACTGTCCCTACGCCCTCGCCTGGCACGACCGCATCGCCGCCGCCGCCGCTGACCACGACTCCGTGCGCTTCGTCGCGATCAACTCCAACAACGCGGAGCGCTACCCGCGCGACTCGCCGGAGGCGATGGCGGAGCGGTGGGCGGCTGAGGAGTGGCCCTTCCCCTACCTGCACGACGCCGATCAGGCCGTCGCCCGGGCTTATGGAGCCCGGACTACCCCCGACATCTTCATCCTAGACGCCGACCTGAAGCTCGCCTACAGAGGCGCGCCCGACGGCGACCATCAGGACCCCGCGCAGGACGCTGCCTGGCTGCGCGAGGCTCTCTCGGCCGTGCTTGCCGGCAGCGAGCCGGACACCCCGCTGACCGAGCCGGTCGGCTGCAGCATCAAGTGGAAGGAGTGAGCGGATGACGACACGACACCGACTGGTCCGCGTACCAGCCTCCTCGGGCAACCTCGGGCCCGGCTATGACGTGCTTGGCGCCGCCTTGTCGCTGTTCCTCGAGCTGGACGTGACGGAGGCCGGCGAGTTCTCTATCGATCCCGGGGGAGAGGACATCCCCGCGGACCGCAGCAACCTGATCGTGCGCTCCTTCGAGCACCTGCATCCCGCGGACGGGATCCGCTTCGAGGTTCGCAACGAGATCCCGCTGGCCCGCGGGCTCGGCTCGAGCGCCGCCGCGATCCTCGCCGGGCTGCTGGCCGCCGACCATCTCTTCGAGCTGGGCAACTCGCGCGAGCAGATCTTTGCCCACGCCTGCGAGATCGAGGGCCACCCCGACAACGTCGCCGCCGCCCTGTACGGAGGGATCACCGCCTGCGCGCCCGAGGGCGCGCCGGTCCGCGAGACGCCCCCCGATCCGATCGAGCTGGGCATGGGCCGCGCCCCGGCGCCGCTGATGGCCGTCCCGGCCCGTCTTTCGCCGCCCGAGGGGGTCGAGGGCGTGATCGTGATCCCGCACGAGGAGGTCTCCACCGAGGCCGCTCGCGCGGCGCTGCCGGCCGAGGTGCCGATGGCCGACGCCTCGCACAACGCCGCGGCCACGGCCCATCTGCTGCTTGGTATCGAGCGTTCCGACCTCACCCTGATCGAGCGTGGACTCAGCGATCGCCTGCACCAGCCCTACCGGCGCCCGTTGTACGAGCGCTCCATGGAGATCGTGGTCGCGGCGCGCGATCTCGGCGCCCTGGGCGCGACGATCTCGGGCGCCGGGCCCGCGGTGCTGGTCTGGGCCTACTGGCAGTCGAGCGGTCAGCTCGTCGGTGAGCTGCAGGAGCTCGCCGGCGACTGGGCCGACGTGCGGCGCGCGCCGTTCAGCCCCCTGGGAGCCGAAGTCCCCGAGATGTAGACGTGTGTGGCTCCGGTCCCAGGCGAGCCGCTCGAGCAGACGGGCGGGCGGCTAGGAGATGCCGACCGGCTCGGTCTGCTCGAGCACGCGGGGAGGCAGGGCCTCGCGGCGGACCTGCTCCAGCTTGGCGAGCCGCTGCGGCATGCCGAGCCGCTTGAGCACCTCGGCGGTCAGCGCCAGGTAGTCGGCGCCGCGCTCGGGCCGGTAGTCGAGGATCGGGACGGCGCGCTCCGCCGATTCCGCGTAGGCGATCGACTGGCGGATCACCGAGCTGAAGACCTTGCCGGGGAAGCGCTCCTCGAGTGCCTCCAGCGTCTGCTTGGCGTGCCTGGTGCGCATGTTGGCGATGTTGAGCACCACTCCGAGCAGTTCGAGCTCGGGGTTGAGCGTGTCGCGGGCGAGGCTGAATATCTCGACGGCCTGCTCCACGCCCTGCAGCGAGAAGTGCTGGGCCTGGGTGGAGAGGATCGCGTGCGTGGAGGCGACCAGCGCGTTGACGGTGAGCAATCCGAGGGTCGGGGGGCAGTCGATCAGGACCACGTCGTAGCGCCGCTTGACGTCGCGCAGGGCGTTGCGCAGGGTCACTTCGCGGCCCATCTTCCCGGCGAGCACCAGCTCGGCCTCGGCGAGCCCGAGGTTGGCGGGGATCACGTCGTTGTGGATCGCGTCAGCGGCCCGTGCCTGCCCGGCCAGCACCTCGCCGAGCGTCGGCTGGGCCTCGGGATCGACGTCGAAGTAGTCGGAGAGGTTGCCCTGCGGGTCGGCATCGACCGCGAGCACGCTGAGGCCGGTGCGACCGAGGATGTCCGCCAGGCTGCGCACCGTGGTCGTCTTGCCTGTGCCGCCCTTCTGGGACAGGATGGAGATCGTCACCGACATGCCGCGCGACTATAGACGCAGACAGCGCAGCCGGGATAGGGCCGGCCCAGCCTCCGTCGGGCGCGCGGACGCAGCGCGGGGGTCGAGGCGGGTGGCTCAGGCGATGCGGCGCACGTTCATGGCGCCGCCGAGCGAGCGGATGCGCGCACGGCCGACCGCTGCGCCGAAGCCCTTGCCGCGGCCGGCGCTCTCGCATGACTCGCAGACCCAGCCGTCGCCCTTGCGACCGTGGTGGCGCACCACCTGCTCGCCGAGCAGGGGAAAGCGCGCGCACGAGGCGCAGCAGGCAACCCCGTCGATCGCCTCACTCAGATGACCGGCCACCGGGGGCACGCCCCGGGCAGGGATCGCGGCCGCGGCGGGTACGGCGCCGTCGCGGGTCAGGAGGGAGGATCCGGATGATGCTGTTGCTGCTTCCATGTCCGCACGTTCGCCGTCGTTCGCCGCCCTCCTTCCGAGCGGGCCGGGCGGCGCCCACACTTCGGCCCCGGCCGGGCGGATAGAATCGCGGCGCCGATGAGACCCGTCTCCGCAAGCATCTCGATCGACGCGCCGCGCGAGCGGGTCTTCGAGGTGATCGCCGACCTGGCCAATCGCCCGGCGTTCTGCGATCACTTCGCCAAGGGCTTTCACCTTCAGCGACTGGAATCGACCGGGATCGGTGCAAGCGCCCGGTTCCGCGCCGAGGCCTCGCGCTTCCCGATCTGGATGGAGACTGTGATCACCGAGATCGATGCGCCGCATCGACTCGTCGAGCGCGGCCAGGGCGGGCGCGCCGATCGCATGCCCCTGGGAACGGCCTGGGAGCTGGTCGAGGCGCCCGGTCAGATGACGAAGGTGACGGTCACCTTCTGGACCGAGGCGGAGAACCATGTCGATGCGGCCCGCGGCAGACTCGGTGCCGGCCGTTGGTACCGCAAACAGTGGAAGCAGGCACTCAAGCGGCTCCGCGACACAATCGAAGGCGATGAGCCGATCGTGCCGCTGCAGGTCGCCGGCGCGAGCCGCATCTAGCCGACCTCGAGCCGCAGCGTTCGCCCGCCTCCCGTATAGACTTCCGCCCCCTTATGTCTCTCATGCGCCGCAAACTTTCATCGATTCTGCTCCTCTGCCTCGCCTTCGCCGCGATCGGTGTGATCGCCGGCTGTGGTGAGGAGAGCAGCAGCCTGGAGGCCGTGGAGGGCGAGGCCCTCGAAGTCGGCCCGCTCTCCTACAACGTCCAGATCACCCGGGCGCTCAACCCGAGCAGTGCCGACGACGCGGCGTACCTCGAGGGACTGGAGCCGGCCCCTCCCGGCAAGCAGTATCTCGCGGTGTTCATGAGGATCATCAACGACACCGACATGGAGCAGCGCGTGCCCTCGGACTTCGAGATCCACAACTCCCGCGAGGTCATCTACGAGCCGCTCGAGGTCGACAACCCCTTCGCGCTGCAGGTTGGGGCCGCGACCGTCGCTCCCGACGGTGAGATCCCGGCTCCCAACACCCCCGCGGCCAGCGGCCCGATCAAGGGCCTGATGCTGCTCTTCCTCGTTGAGCAGGCGGACACCGACAACCGGCCGCTCGAACTCGAGATCCCCGGTCCCGATGGCGGGACCGGCAGGATCGAGCTCGACATCTAGTGCCCGGCCCGGCGCCCGGCGCCCCGCTTTCAACCACCAGGACGAGCTGATGCCGGCCCGAGTCCTGCAGCTGGCCCTGCTGATCGCCGCATCCGGTGCGGTCGCGCTGATGATCGGCTTCGGCGGTGATCTCGCCGCCCTGGCGGGGCTCGGCGCGATGGCCCTCGGCACCGTCCTGGCAGCACCCGCCGCCCGGGAGGCCGAGACCCGCTGGTGGGCGCTCCTTGCCGCCGGCACAGCGGTTGCCGGCGCCGGTGAGGCGCTGAGCCTCCTTACCGAGACGTTCGGCGGCCTGGTCTCCGCGATCGGCGCCATCGCGGCCCTGGTCGCGGTGGTCGTCGCCTTTCCGACCGAGTAGCGGCGCCGGGCGCGGCTAAGACTCGAAGTCGACTTTGTGCCGCTCTGAGCGGCACAAGTCAATCTCGTCGCCCGGTTGGCCCGCCCGCCGGCCCTAAAGCCCGGCGGCCAGGACCCGGGCGGCGATCGGGGCTGCGACAACGCCGCCATCGCCGTCGGCGTTGACGATCATCACAGCGACCGCGAGCTTGGGGTTCTTGGCGGGAGCGAAGGCCGCGAACCACGCGTCCACGTCCAGCTCGACCTCGGCGTCGGGGTCGGTGGGATCCACCACCTGGTCGACCGAGGGTCCGAGCTCCGCCGTGCCCGTCTTGCCGGCGACGGTGGTGTTCGGCAGCTTGGCGGCCTGCCCGGTACCGGAGTTGACGACCTCGACCATCATCCCCTTGATGTCGTCCGCAATCTCAGGAGAGAGTACCTCGGCGCCCTCGAAGCTCGACTGCAGATCGGGGTTCTTGACGATCGAGGTCGGGGATCGCGTGCCGTCATTGGCGATCGTCTGCGCGACGGATGCTATCTGCAGTGGCGTGGCCAGGACCTGGCCCTGGCCGATCGCGCTGACTCCTGTATCGAGATCGCTCGCGAGCGGATCGGGGATCGTGGAGGAGGCGGGCTGGGTCGCCGCCAGGGCTTCGTCGTTGTACAGGGTGGGTGGGGAGTTGAAGCCGTAGGTCTCGGCCTCCTTGATCAGCCGCTCGGGGCCGAGCTCGGCCCCCATCGGAGCGAACACGGTGTTGCAGGACTTGGCAAAGCTTGTGGTCAGATCGCCGCCGCAGGTCTCGCCGTGGGCGTTCTCGATCTCCCGGCCATCCACGATCTCTGAAGTGACGACCGGGTAGTCGGTGTCGAGGGAGGTGATTCCCTCGGTCAGCCCGGCGCCGACGGTGATGATCTTCATGACCGAGCCAGGCGGCTGTGGGGCCGAGAAGGCGATGCCCGCCAGGGCCTTGACGTCGCCGTTGTCGGCGTCGAGAACGGCGACACCGCCGAAAAGATCGCCGAGCGCGGTCGCGGCGGCTTGCTGCAGGTCCGGGTCGATCGTGGTCTTCAGCGGCTTGCCCGGGATCGGCTTTGCCTGGGCCAGGACCCGGGTCTCGCTGCCGCCCTTGGCGAGTAGCTTGCCACCCGGGGTCCCGGCGAGCTTTCCATCGAAGGCGAGCTCGAGGCCGTTGGTCCCGGCAGGCGTCCCGTCGGCGAAGCCCTGCCGCTTCATCTCACGCGCCCGCTCGGTGGGCGGTTCGCCGATCTCGCCGGTGAGGATGCCGCCGGCGCCAACCGTCGTCCTCGCGCTCGCCGGTCCCTCGGCCAGAGCCGAACCATCCGCAGCGACGATCGGCGCCCGTTTGGGGGCGGTGGTCTTGCGGTCGAGCTCCTCACCGTCCTCGAGCCCCGGGAACACCAGCCGCGGACTCCAGGCGACCATGCCGTCGCTGACCGGAACTCCGAGCTCGCCCGAGACGACCCCGAACGACCGGGTCGTGTACTCGATCGGCACCGCGACCTGCTGCTCGCCGTTGTGGTCGATCGGGCCGCGGCTCTCGCCGACCTCGATCGCGGTGAGGGTGGAGACCTCCATGGCCTCCTCGTAGGCCTCGACGAACTCCTGGTCCGCGAACTCGGTCTGGGCCTCGGGGCTGAGCTCGGCGTACATCGCCGCGTAGTCGCCGGCCGCCCAGGCCGCGGCAAAGCGATCGACTGAGTCGCGGTCGTCGGAGCCACCGGAGAAGTACACGCCCACCCCGAACGCGATCGCCGCGATCACGGCAAGCGGAGCGATCCTGGTCAGGAGCTTCCGTCTTCGTCTCGCTTGGGGGCTGATTCGGCTCATGGCATCCGCTAGCGTGCTCCCCGTCGCAGTCTCGGCAGCGGGAACCACAACTGTGTAGCCACAGGCTATCCGGGAGCTCCCGTCTCTAAACCCGCGTGGCCGCTGCAGCACACCTGATGACAGCAATCGACTGGGCAATCGTGATCTTCGCTCTGGCGCTGATGCCGTTCGGCTTCAGGGGCGGCTTCGTAGTCGGTTTCCTCACCCTGGTCGGGTTCGCGGCTGGGGCATTCGCCGGCTCGCGCATCGGTCCGCTGCTGCTGGACGGCGGTGCGGAGTCGCCGTATGCGCCGGCGACGGCGCTGCTCGGCGGCCTTCTCATCGGTGGTGTTCTGGCCCTGGCCCTCGAGACCGTCGGGATCGCGCTCAGCGAGCGCATCGTGCGCGGCCGCGCAGCCGGCGGCGCTGACGCCGTCGGTGGAGCCGTCGTGCTGGCCGTGCTGGCGCTCGCCATCGCCTGGGTGGTCGGCGCCGTGGCACTCAACGCCCCGGCCCTCAACGACTACCGCGACGATATCCAGCGCTCCGTGATTCTCAGCGCGCTGAACGACATCGCGCCACCCTCCGGCCCGCTGCTCAACGTGCTCAACAGCATCGATCCGACTCCACAGCTACAGGGCCCCAGCGCCGACGTTCCCGCGCCCCGGGCGAAGATCCTCAAGGACCCCGACGTGCAGGCCTCTTCAGCCTCCGTGGTCCGCATCCTCGGCGCTGCCTGCGGGCTCACCATCAGCGGCTCCGGGTTTGTCGGTGCTCCGGAGACCGTGGTCACCAATGCGCACGTCGTCGCCGGCGAGGGCGAGACAACGGTCCGCACCCGCGACGGCGCGGAGTTCCCGGCCCAGGCGATCCTCTACCGACCCAAGGACGACATCGCGGTGCTCCGGGTCCCCGGACTCGGGCTCCCGCCGCTCGACCTCGCCGAGGATCCGCAGCCGGGTCTCTCGGGCGCCGTGGTGGGGTTCCCCGGAGCGGGAGAATTTTCGGCCGTACCCGCCCGGCTCGGTACCACGGGCACGGTCAGCAGCGAGGACTCCTACGGGCGCGGCCCGATCGAGCGCGAGATGACCTCCTTCCGAGCCGAGGTGGTCGGTGGCAATTCCGGCGGCCCGGTGATCGGCGCCGACGGCAAGGTTCTGACCACCGTCTTCGCCTCCTCGCTCAGCAGTAAGCAGCCTGAGGGCCTGGGTGTCCCCAACGCGATCACCGAGCGGGATCTGAGCAAGGCCGAGGATCCAGTCGGCACCGGTCCCTGCACCCGATAGAGGGATGCCCGATAGCCGGGGCGGCGGCTTCGATAGGCTGACCTGGTGGCTTCCACCTCGGTGGACAAGGCTCGAGAGGAGGGCTCGGCGGCCGGCGAGCGCAAGCCGGCGACAGTCTGCCCGCACTTTCACGCTGCCGTCGAATTGATCGGGCGTCGCTGGGCGGGCGCGATTCTCTGTGCCCTGCTCGAGGGCGAGCACTACTACCGGGAGCTTGGCGCGGCCGTTCCCGGTGTCTCCGACCGTCTGCTCTCCCAGCGTCTGCGCGAGCTCGAGGCCGCGGGACTCGTGGAGCGCATGGTCCACGCCGGCCCGCCGGCCCGCGTCTCCTATGCACTCACCCCGATCGGCCGTGGGCTGGAGCCGACGATCCGCGGCCTGCATAGCTGGGCGCAGCGCTGGGATCGTGAGCGCAACCCCGAGTCCGGGAAGTAGTCCCTGGCGGCTCACCAATCGCGCGGGTTGCCCTCCGGGATCGCGGCACGAACGAGGAGTCCGTCAACCAGCTCCGCCGGATACGGATGCGTCGTGCGGCGATACTCGTCGAGCTGCTCGCGACCGAGCCCCGCAAACGCCGCCTCGATCGCCTCGGCGTAGCTGCGCAGGATCACTGCGCCCGGCGGCGGCTCCGGGGCGAAGTGGGTCGGCTTGGCCACGTAGGTGACGATCCGCTCCAGCCCTTCCACCGTTGCCGCGGTGGCTGCTCCGGCGGCCTCGATCGTCGCGGTCACATCGGCCCGGTCGTAGCGCCGTTCGCGGATGTCGAGTCGTTCCAGCTCAGCCTCGGAGACGACGATCAGCGCCCCGTTGACCGGTGGCTCCCCGGCCGGGGCCCGCTCGACGTTCATCCCCAGAATCCAATCGGGGATCTCCCCGGTGTCCGCCAGGGCGAACGTCTTCTCGCAAGCCCGATTGTCGCGTGCCTGGGAGAAGCGCCGCCACCAACCGCGCGCGCGGGCCGGCAGGATTTCCTCGGAGGCCAGCTCCCGGCCGAGGGTGACCGAAGCGCTCCGGTGGTCGACGAGCGATCCGTAGCCGAACACCGCCGTTGTCATTGTCGTTGTCATGCCCTCATGTCCGTCACGACAATCTACGCCTGCACCGGTCCGCGCGCCGCCCGTTAGATTCGCCGGGTGTCCCGCCGTCCCAACAACAGTGCACTGCTCGCTTCTGTAGTCGTGTTCGGCCTTGTCATGGCCGGATGCGGTGACGGCGACGACGACTCGGCGACGTTGAGCAAGCAGCAGTACGAGGAGCAGTACCGGGAAGCGGTCGCAGGCGACGCCGCCGACCTCTCGGGAGCTCTCGATGGCGGGCCCGCCAAGGACCCGGAAGCCACCGCGGCCACCTACGCGCGGCTCTCTGACCTGAGCGCCGCACAGGTGGCGCGCCTCGGTGCGCTTGAGCCACCCGTCGACATCGCCGCCGAACATCGGGCCTACGTCGGGCTGCTCGGTCGGGTGTCTCTCCTCTACGCCGACATCGCCGCCCGGATCCGCGCGAATCCGGACCCCGACGTGACGGAGGCTCAGGTCAAGCGGATCGTCGAGCTGTTTGCCGCGCCGCGCAACGCCGCCGTGGTCACGGACTTCACGCGTGCCGTTGAAGCCGGTGGCTATGACCTCGGAGTCAGCCTCTCGCAGCCGTCCGGCAGCCAGCAGGACCTCTCCCAGCCCTGATCGGCTCGGCTACGCGGGCCGTAGTTCGCTGCATGGCCCCAGATTCCGCTCCCAACCCCAACTCCGGGCGGCTCATGCTTGCCGCGGTGGCGCTTGCCGCGGTGATCGGTTTCGGGCCTCCCGACTTCGGTAGCGAGGAGACGGTGCCGAGCGGCGATCAGCTTCCCGCGGAGCAGTCCCGGGTCGGAGGGCAGGCCGAGCTCGAGCTGGACCCGGTGGCGATCGGCGCCGGTGACGGGACCGTCTGGGTCCTTGGTCGCGGCGGCGCCCTGGCTGCCCTCGACCCGACGACCCTGGTCCGTCAGGGCGATTCTTTGGCGCTGGGCCGCAGCGCGGTGGGGCCGATCGCCGTCGTCCTCGGTCGCGCCTGGATCGCCGGCACCGACGGTGTGCTGAGGGGTGTGGATCCCAACGGCGGCATGACGAAGACCAGCCTGGGCGGTGGCAAGCCGACGGGTATTGCGGCCGGCGAAGGCAGGCTCTGGGTGAGCTCCTCGAAGGGATCGGTGTTCGCCGTCAATCCGGAAACCGGCGAGGCGGGTCCGAGCACCGACCTGGGGACGAGGCTTGGCGGCATTGCGGTCTCCGCGGGCTCCGTCTGGGTCGCTTCAGCCGACGATGGCTCGCTCTACCGCCTCGATCCCGCCACGGCCGGACTCGCGGCGGTGATTCCGGCGACCGAGCATCTTCTCTACGACGTCGCCGCGGGAGAGGGGGGCGTGTGGGTCACGGGGCGTGATCAACTGCGCGGCGGCAACGTCATTCTCCGGCGCCTCTCGCTCGAGGGCGACCCCGAGGAGACAACGCGCATCGACGTGAAGGAGGGCGTCCGGCTCGTGGCCGGCGAGGGCGGCGTGTGGGTAACGCTCCAGCCAAGTCCCCAGCAGGGGCTTCCGGCCGCCGGTCCCTCCGAGCAGGAGGCGGGCCTGGCGCTGATCGATCCGGTCTCGCTCGCTCAGATCGGCTCTTTCGATGTCGGACGCTCGCCGCTTGCACTGGCGATCGGCGCGGGCGCCGTCTGGGCTGCCAGCGGTCGCGACGGCGAGATCAGCCGCGTAGACCCCTGAGGCCCCCTCAGGCGCGCGCCAGCGTCCGCGTCTCCGGGTGCGGGCAGAGCCGCCGCCGGGCCGGGCAGTCGTGGCAGAGCGCAGCGTGGGGCGAGTCTGTGACCTCGAACTCGCGCGAGCGGATCCGGGCGATCAGCTCCTCGATCCGCTCACGCCCCGCGTCGATGGCGGCGCGATCGAGCACCGTGCGCAGCGGCGCCCGCGGCTCGCGCAAGAAGAAGTAGGCGCTCTCGACCGAGTCGGCCCCGGTCGCCTCGCTGATCGCAAGCGAGTAGAGCGCCCGCTGGATCAGGTAGCCCTCGCTGAGCTCCGCCGGCCCGGCCGGCACCGCGATATCGGTCTTGTAGTCGAGCACGAGGGGCGGCCTGCCATCGACCTCGACCAGCAGATCGATCGTGCCCCGCAGCACGGTGTCGGCTCCAAGGCCGATCCGGAACGGCACCTCGGGACGGAAGCTCGCGCCGGCCTCACGCAGCTCGGCGAGCAGCGGGGAATGGAGCCAGCCCTCGAGCATGCCTGTGGCGCCCTCGATCCGGTTCTCTGCAGATACGCCCTCGCGAGCCAGCAGCTCGGCGACCGTCAGGGGATCGGGATTGCGCCAGCCCTCCCGTGCCGCCCGCTCGAGCAGCGCGTGCACAGCGCGCCCGAATCCCAGCCCGGATGCGCGCTGCGCGGCGAGCTTGGGGTCCGGCCCGGGATCGGTGGGCTCCTCGTCGGAGTCGAGCGGGCCGCCACGCTCGCCGCCGCCGAGCGGCTCGAGCGGCCCCGCGGCCTCGATGCCCTCGCCGAGCCCCAGCACGCGCTCAGTGAGGAAGCGGTATCCGCAGCGGTTGTAATCGGCCAGCGCGGCGTAGGAGAGGCTGCGGGCGGCGCTGCCTCCGCGCTCGGTCAACGCCGGCATCGGCGGCTTGCCGCCCGCGGGGGGAGCGGGATGGACGGGGGTCTCGCGCAGGTCGTAGCTGAGCTCCACGGCGGCCTCGGCCGAGGCGCGCTGCAGCCGGACACCCACCGCCGGGGGATCGAACGGCCCGGCGTCGAGGTCGTCGCGGGGTTCGGCGGCCGGGATCGCGACCGTCTGCTCCTCACCCTCGGCCAGTTCCGCGCCGAGCGCAGGCAACAGCCGGGCGAAGGTGGAATCGCCGGGTTTCCGCTCGTCCTTGCCTCCCTCCAGGTCGATGGGATCTGCCAGGCCGCTGAGGAGGAGCCGCTCGCGCGCCCGGGAGGCGGCCACATAAACCAGGCGCCCCGACTCCTGCGACTCCGAGAGCGCCGCCTCGTCGTTGATCTCCTTGTAGCCCTCGACCGTCAGCGCTCCAGCGCCGGCGCGCGCCAGGCGCAGCCCGACCCGCGGCCCGACCCAGGGCCCGTCCTCCTCGCCGTCCCGCCCCTCGCGGTCCTCCTCACCGCCGGCGTTCTCGTCGCGACCGCTGAAGTCGAGCCGCAGCTCCGGCGGCGCGCCCGGGTTGACGTGCCTGCGGCCGAGGTCGGCGACCGCCACGCAGTCGAACTCGAGGCCCTTGGCCGCGTGGATGGTCATCACGGTGACCCCGTCGTGCTCCTCAGCAGCCGTGGCGGCTTCGGCCTCGCGGTCGGAGGTCGCGGCGCGATCGGCCGCGTAGGTGAGAAAGCCGCGCAGATCGCGCCCCTCGTGGGCCTCGTACTCGGCGGCGATCCGGATCAGCTTCAGCAGGTTCGCCGCTCGGCGCCGTCCGCCGGGCAGGCCCAGCGCCACGAGGTCGTAGTCGAAGGTCTCGAGCGTGCGCTCGACCAGCGCATCGAGGGCGAGCAGGGAACCACTGCGCCGCAGGCCCCGGAGCCGCTCGCCGAAGTGCACGATGCGCTCGCGATCCCCGGGGTCGAGACGCTCGAGCCAGAGCTCCCGTTCACGTTCGAGCTCCGTCTCCTCGGGGTCGAGCGGAGCCGGCTCGGCGGCCTCGGAAACGCCGCCGTCCGGCTCGGATCCCTCGGCCGTCTGCGCCGGGTGCTCCGGCTCCAGGAGGCCCCGGTCGATCGCCGGCCACACGTGCCGCCGCCGTCCTGCAGCCCGACGCAGCATCCACAGCGCATCCGGGCTTGCGCCGCAGGCGGGCGAGGCGAGCGCACCGAACAGCGCCTCGTCGTCGAGTGGGTTGGCGAGGCAGCTGAGTAGCCGCAAGGCATCCTCGACCTGCTGCGCCGACCAGTAGCCGCGGCCGCCGACCACGTAGGGGTCGAGACCGGCGAGCTCGAGCGCCTCGGCGTAGGCGTCCACGTTGGAGAAGGCGCGCAGCAGCAGCGTCATCGACTTCGCCGGAACGCCCTCATCGGCGAGCTGCCGCAGGTGCCGGGCCAGGTTGCGAGCCTCGGCGATCCGGTTCGGCTCGGTCTCGGTGGCTGCCGTCTCGATCTCGATCCCGTCGTCCTTCCAGCCGCCGCGCTCGGTGGCGAGCACCTCGATCACGGGCCCGCCTGGGCCGGGGGGAGGTGCCTCGGGGACGCGGCCGACGCGCAGCGGCTGGAACTCCTCCAGCAGGGTCGCGCCGATCGCGTTGACTGCGGCAACCACCTCGGGTGTCGAGCGGAAGCTGCCGCTCAGCGGCAGGACCTCGCTGCCCGAGCGTGCGTGCGCTGCGGCGCGCTCGCTGCGAAAGCTCTCCAGATCGGCGCCGCGGAAGGAGTAGATCGACTGGAACTCATCGCCGACCGCGAAGAGGTGACATTCGCGCCCGCGCAGGCCGGTGACGAGCCCGACCTGCAGTGGGCTCGTATCCTGGAACTCGTCCACCAGCAGGTGGTCGTAGCGCTCCTGGTAGGAGCTCGCGATCGCCCGGCTGCGCTGCAGGAGCTCGAGGGCCAGCAGCTGCAGGTCGTCGAAATCGACGCCGCTGCGCTCGGCCTTGACCCGCTCGTACTCGGCCGCGAAGGCCCCGAGCAGGCGGCGCATCGCGCCGTAGGAGGCGTCCACGAGAGCAATCTCGTCGGGATCCGGGGCCTGCTCGGCGTTGTCGAAGGCGCTGATCTGCAGGTCGGGAAGCACCGGTTCACGCTGGCCGTGGTTGCGCAGGTCGTCGTAGGCGGCGCGGATCAGGCTGCCGAGCCGGTTACGGTAGCCCGCCGCGAGGCGGGCTATATCGTCGTCGCCGGCGGCGAGCTCCTCCAGCGCTGTGTGGAATGCGAGCGCGGCGAGTCGCCCGGCCTCCTCGGCATCGAGTACGCGGAAGTGGGGATCGAGCCCGGCCGCAATCGGGTGGGCGGCGAGCAGCCTCCGGCAGAAGCCGTGGATCGTGGTGATCGGCGCCGCCTCACCGGCGCGCGCAGCGGCCTGCAGGCGCAGGCGACGCTCGGGGTTCTCGCTGGCCCGTGAGCGCCGCATCAGCTCGACCCGCACCCGGCGTCGCATCTCGGCTGCTGCCTTCTCGGTGAAGGTGAAGGCGAGGATGCGCTCCGGCTCGATCCCATCGAGGTCGATCGCGTCGCAGTAGCGGCCGACCAGCACCCGGGTCTTGCCCGTGCCGGCTCCGGCCTCGAGGAAGATGTCGCGATCGCGGCGGTCGATCGCCGCCGCCTGCTCGGCGGTGGGCGGGAAGGGGCTGGCGATCGGGACGGCGGGTGGCGTGGGCGAGGGTGCCTGCGGTGCCTCGGTTTCGGCCGGCGTGGCGTTGGGCGCCCCCCGGGCCGGCTCGGCGGGGACCGCGTCGAAGCTGAGCTGCTCGGGCTCCTCGCTCATCGCCGCCCCTCCTCGTCCTCCTCCTCGGCCTCCGGATCGGCGACGCCGCGCTCCATCCTGCAGATCGGCGCGTAGGTGCACCAGCGCGGGCAGCTGCCGCCGCGGGGCGCTCGCAGCACCTCTCCACCCTGGATCCCGGCGACGATCTCGCGCGCCCGCTCAGCCGCCTCCTCGACCAGCGCCTCGAAGTCGTCGTCACCGAGGAAGTCGGTCCTCACGTGGGCCTCGGTGGCGTCGGAGATCAGCGCGCCGCGGTGCTCGGCGACCATGATCCCCCGCGGGCGGTCATTCCTGGTCGCCCCGAGCGGGTGGTAGAGGCCGCCGATCGGCTCGAGGCCCATTCCCTGCACGGCCTTCATATAGAGGGGCAGCTGAAGCTTGCCGTCCTCGATCAGCTTCTTGCCGGTGCTGACCTTGGAGGAGAGCTTGTAGTCGCGGATCAGGGCTTTGCCGTCGGAGGAGACGTCGATCCGATCGACGCGACCGCGTAAGCGAAAGCTGCCCAGGTCGGCTGCGGGGTGGGAATCCTCATCGGCGGAGCCGAAGGCCGCCTCGAGCAGTTCCGGGTCGGGCTGCATCGGTCCCTGGTCGGCGGCGTCGCGCCGCAGGAAGCGCTCCAGCACCGCGTCCAGGCGAGCGAGCGAGATCCGTGCCCGGGCGCTCTCGAGGTCCCAGCCGCGCTTGGCCGCGGCCTCGCGGAGGCGCGCGTGAGCCGCCTCCACCCAGGCCGGCAGCGTGTCCTCGGCCGGGCGCCGCGCCGCTGCCGCCCCACCTGTGGCCGGCGGATCACGGAAGAGCAACTCCAGCCCGTCGTGGACGATCCCGCCGGTCTCCAGCGGCTCGGGGTCGGGTTCGATGCGCTGTGGATCGAGCTCGTGCCCGACGAACCAGCGGTACGGGCAGACGTCGTACTCCTCCAGGGTGGAGGCGCCGTAGAGGTCCTGTGCGCCCAGTTCAGCCAGGACGGGAGCAGCGCTGAGCGGTCCAGGAGCCCTGGCCGCTGCGATCCCGGCGCGAGCCAGGGCCACCGACGCGAGCGCCTGCGCCCGAACCTCGTCGGGAATGTCCAGCGCGGCGGCCCGCTGCTCCGCCCGCTGCTCGGGCAGCGCGGCAAGTGCCCGGGCCAGGTCGCGGGGGGAGCTCGCCTGCTCGGGCTCGACCGCGATCTCGCCGATCCCGATGCGCTCCGCGATCTCTGCCTCCAACTCGTCGTCGGCGGGGTTGGGTGGGGGGGCCGGGTCGAGCAGCGCCCGCACCTCGTCGACGAACGGACTGCGGGCGATTGCGGCGCCGGACTCGTCGGCGGCCGGATAGCTCAGGGCCAGGCTGCGCTCGGGACGCGAGACGCAGGCATAGAAGAGGTAGCGCTCCTCCGCAGTGGCGTCGCGGCGCGAGGAGATCCCGAGCTCGCGGCGGCGGGTCTCCGACAGCAGCGGCTCGACCCCGCCCGGTGAGGGAAAGGAGCCGTCGGTGAGCCCTGCGACGAACAGGTCGTGAACGCGCGAGGCGCGCAGTCGGTAGGGGCTGAGGATGCGGACGCGGCCCTCGGTCGGACCGCGCCACAGGCGCACCCGGACGTGTCCGAGCAGCTCCACCAGCTCGGCGGGAGTCGGCGCATGGCGACCGAGCTGGGCCGCCTCGGCGACGGCCCGGGAGAGCTCAGCCGCGGCGCGCAGCTCCACGGCGGGGCCGCTGGAGGGCAGCGGTCCGCTGCGCAGGTGCGGGCGCTCGGCGATGTCGGCCGCGATCGAGGCGATCACCCCGGCGGCACGGGCCCGGTCATCGCCGGCTTCGGCGAGCGCGTCGAGCGCCCAGATCTCCCTCCCGTGGTGGGTGCGCCAAGCCTCGACCGCCTGCGCGGCGTCGTTCATCCGCTCGCGCAGGACACGGCGCTCGAGCCAGTCGACGCTTGCCGGGTTGGCGCGCGCGGGTCCTCGGAGGAAGGCGATTACGTCCTCGGCGCTGCCCGAGCCGCCGGCGATGCTGAGCAGGCGCAGGACGGTGCTTCCGGTCGCGGTGGCGGAGAGCGGGATTCGGGCCTCGGCGGCGGCGGGGACGCCGAGGGAGGCGAGCACCCGCGCGAGCAGCGGCGCCTGGCGGTCCGGGTTGCGGACGGCGATCGCGATCTCGTCGGGGTCGGCTCCGGCGCTGATCAACCGCGCGATCCTGCGACCGAGCAGCTCGGCCTCGCCGCGCTCACCGGCGGCCTCGAGGATGCTGAGCGAGTCGTCGCAGGCGGCGGTCGGCGGCGCCTCCTCGAAGAGCGTGCGTTCCAGGTGGAAGAGGGTCGCGCTCGCCGTGTGGGTGCTGTCCGGGCTGAGCTTGGCCACGATCTGGGCGCCGAGCTCGTCGCGCAGTGTGCCCAGCAACTCAGCGCGCGCGGCGAGTGCCGGCCGGTCCTCGTAGGCAAGGGCGACGGTCACGGGGCTCGCCTCGCCGAGCGCGGCAAGCAGCTCGATCTGCTGGCGCGAGAGATCGTCAAAGCCGTAGAGCAGCACCGGCCGCTCCTCCCAGGCGCGTGGATCCGTGCGCAGGGCGGTGATCGCGGCCGCCGCGGACCCATGCTCGTCGCCGCGCCCGAGCTCGTCGCGGAGACGCTCGTATGCGCTGAGCAGTCGCGCGATCTCCGCCTCGTAGGCGCCGCCGTCCTCGAGCTCGCCGGCGAGAGCCGAGAAGGAGGCAGCGTCGAGCCCGGCCGACTGCAGGTCGGTGAGCAATGTCTCCAGCGCGGGCGCGAAACCCTGGCGCTCGGCGGAGCGGCGCAGAAGCCGCAACTCGGCTTCGCGGCCGGCAGCGCGGGCGAGCCAGACCCGCTGAATCGTGCTCAGGGGCGGCGGGCTCGCTGCTCCGCAGGCGTGCGCAACCTCCTCGAAGAGGCCGGGAAAGCTCGTCACCTTGCCGCCGAGCAGCCCACCCGAGCGGGCACAGAGCTCACGCTCGAAGCGATCGACGTCATCGCTGGTGGGGACGACCAGCACGGGCTCGGCCGTGGCGCCGGCGAGCGCCGCGACGAAGCGCCCGAGGATCTCCCCGGTGCGGCCCGAGTTGGGCGGCCCGACGATCAGCTCGATGCTCAAGAGGCTGCCGCCGTCCCGGCCAGGCCCGCTCCGCGCGCACGCTCGTTTCTGTCTGGAGGTCCCTGCATCACGCCGAGCATAGGTCGCGCTGCGGGCGCCTCCCCTGACGCGGCCCCCGAGCCCGCCGGAATCCCGCTCAGAGCGCATTCCTCTGCGCGGTTTTACCGTCGGGAGCCGTCCCTATCTTGCTTCTCACAGCGTCCACCGACCCGAGGAGCCAAACGCACCGTGCCGCTCTGCTTCATAGATCCAGCCGATGCCATCCGCGTCGTTGCGGATTCCGTTGGTCGCGAGGCCCGCCGCCAGCTCCTCGGAGAGGCGGTGCGCGCCTGGGTCGACGAGATCCCCGACGACGAGCTCGACGCTCACTACGCCAAGGCGATCTCCGAGCTCGACGAGCACGACCTCTCGATGCTCGCCGCTTGGCACGCGTCGATGGACGTCGGCCACCCGCTGCCCAACCGCGACTTCCTGATCGGCTCGTTCGGCGGCCTCGGCGAGCACCGCCGCGAGGCCCTCAAGCTGGCCGCCGGCTTCCGCGGTGAAGAGGCCGTGGACCGCGGCGTCACAGAGGAGCGCGCCCTTGAGACGGTCCTCGAATGGCTCTCAGAGGAGCGCAAGACGGAGCTCGCCGCCGAGGCGATGGAGCTCTACCTCTGGGACCGCATCGGCTCCGACAACTGATCTCGCGGCCACCGAGCGCCGATACTGTAGACGCCGCCTGAATACTGACCCACCTGCGCCGGTCCAATAGTGCCCCACCCCGGCGGACCGGAGATCGTCCGGCGGGGCTCACACCCTGGCTTGGTCATCGCGATCGAAGCCAGGAGGAAGACAGGTGGTTGGAGTGCAGCAGTGGGCCGAGATCAGACGGATGGCGGAGGTCGACAAACTCTCGCAAAGAGAGATCCAGCGCCGCACCGGACTGCACCGAAAGACGATCCGCCGGGCGCTGCAAAGCGATGAGCCGCCGAGCTACTCCCGCCCGCCGAAGCCGTCGAAGCTCGAGCCCTTCAAGGACGAGATCAACCGCCTGTTGAAGAAGGACGCCGAGATCCCCTCGATGCGGATCCGTGAGCTGATTACCGAGCTCGGCTACGCCGGCGCCAAGACGATCGCCGACGACTACATCCGCGAGGTCCGCCCGATTCACGCTCCACCGCGAACTTTCCAGCGCACCACCTACGCCCCCGGCGAGCTCTGCCAGTTCGACCTCTTCGAGCCAAGCAACGAGATCCCGGTCGGCTGGGGCCAGACGAGGCGGGGCTGGCTGGTGACCGCGGCGCTCGGCTACTCGCGGGCGATCAGCGCCGCCCTGATCTTCTCCAAGACCGCCCCCAACATCCTCTGGGGCATGCGCCGCTGCCTGGCCTCCTTCGGCGCCCTGCCCGAGACCCTGGTCTGGGACCGCGAGGCGGCGATGCACCGCGGCGGCGGCCAGCCCACCGATGAGCTGGCGGCCTTCTGCGGGGCTCTGCCAGCAGGCTGGATCATCCTCGATCCCCGCGACTGCCAGGCCAAGGGATTGCTGGAGCGCGCGCACCGCTTCATCCGCTCGAGCTTCGAGCCGGCGCGCACGTTCGCCGGAGTCGAGGACTACCAGGCCCAGCTCGACCGCTGGGTCGCAGAGCGGGCGAACCCGAGAACACACCAGGGCATCCGCGCGGTTCCGGCCGAGCGCTTGGTCGAGGAACGCAAGAGCATGCGCCCTCTGCCCACCCGGATGCCCCGCACCGAGACGCGCCTCACCCTGCGGGTCCCGCCCCAGCCCTACTTCCGCTTTGACCGAAACGACTACTCCCTGGACCCGCACCTGGTCGGTCGCCGGGTCGAGATCCGCGCCGGCCAGCGGGCGATCATCGCGGTCAGCCTCGACTCCGGCGAGGTGATCGCCACCCACCGCCGCGTCTTTGCCGGCGGGCTCACCTTCACCGATCCAGTCCACCAGAAAGCCCTCGACGAGCTGCGCGGCGAGCGCAAGCACCCGAGCCCGCGTAATCCTGAGGTCGAGACCCGCCCTCTGGCCCGCTACGACGCCCTGATCCCGGCATGAGCAAGACCTCCGAGCTCAGCCACCTGTTCCGCAGCCTCAAGACCCCGGCCGCGGCCCGGGCCCTGCCGAAGCTCGCCGATCGGGCTCGCGAGGAGGAGTGGTCCTTCGAGCGCTTCGCTGAGGCGCTGCTCTCAACCGAGGTCTCCGCCCGAGAATCCCACGGCGGCGAGAACCGGATCAAGGCCGCCCACTTCCCCGCTCGCAAGACGCTGGAGGAGTTCGACTTCGGCTTTCAGCGCTCGGTGAAGAAGACCGTGGTCGAGCACCTCGGTCAGCTCGACTTCCTGCACGGCAACGAAAACGTCGTGATGCTGGGCCCGCCGGGGACAGGCAAATCACATCTCGCAACCGCGATCGGGATCAGGGCCTGCCTCGCAGGCCAACGGGTCGCCTTCGCCACCGCGACCGAGTGGGTCGCCCGCCTCGGCGACGCCAAGCGCCAAGGCGAGCTCGAGGAAGAGCTGGTCCGCCTCGGCCGGATCCCGCTGCTCGTCGTCGATGAAGTTGGCTACATCCCCTTCGACCCCGAGGCCGCGAACCTGATGTTCAGCCTGGTCAGTGCTCGCTATGAGCGGGCCTCGATGATCGTCACCTCGAACAAGCCCTTCTCGGCCTGGGGTGAGATCTTCGGCGATGAGGTCACCGCGGCGGCGATGATCGACCGGCTCGTTCACCACGCCGAGATCCTCGGCCTCAAGGGCGACAGCTACCGGCTGCGTGACAAGGACCTGGGCCGGCCTGAGCCGCGAGGGGACTGACGCCGTTCCCCCTCCAGGGTGGACCAGTTTTCAACCGGCGCCGACCCGGCGCTCCCACCTGCTGCGCTTCGCCTACGGCTCAGCTACGCAGGTGGGACTACCCGTCACGGGTGGTGCACTTTTCGGTTCCTGGTCGCTCCAGGGGGGGGGTGACTTTTCAACCGGCGCTGCCAACAACTACCCCATCTGGGGCGGGGCACTTTTCAACCGGCAGAAGTGGGGCACTTTTCAACCGGCCTTGACAGATACCTGCGTCATCGGCCGGCTTGTGTGCTGGAGCACACCGCGCCGGCCTCTTCCTTGGTCTCGACACTCCCAGCCTCGCGAGATTCTCTCGCGGCCACCGAGCGCGCCTGGCTGTGTCATCGGCCCGCTCATGTGCATTCGCACACTTCGCGGGCCTCTTCCTTGCCAGCCACGCTCCCAGCCTCGCGAGATTCGCTGACGGGCTGGGAGGGCGCATCAGATCCACGGGCCGGGCACGGTTCGGCCTCGACGGGGACGACCGGCAATCCGGCGGCCAGAAAACGGCTAACCGGAGAACTCTGCCGCGTTCTACTGACCTATACGGTCGGCTATCCGCAGTGAAGCGCCAGTGTGTTCCTGCGCGAAACCGTTTCGCCGCCTAACGGGCGCAGCTAGGAGTCGTCGGGCTCGACCCAGATCTCGGTCACCAGGCCTCCGTCTGCGTCCAGGCGTCCGCTCGGAACGAATCCCGGAGGCGGGAAGGAGCGCATCAGCTCGATCCGGGAGCCCTCCCAGTAGCGATCCGAGCCGCCCAGGCAGGGGCCCCGGAACGAGCTGCCGTCGGCGGCCAGCGCCTCAAAATGTCCGTGGGCTCCAGCTCGCGGCTTGACCCTGTCGATGACGCCCACCAGGGAGGCAACGCCGGAGTTTGCCTCGATGGCGTCCCACCAGTCCGGCGAGCCGACTGGAGGGCCTGTGGTCGCGGGCATCAATCCACCCACGTTCGCCGAGAGTCCAGGCATTGCCTGCAGGGCGTGGAGGGCGTCGGGGTCATCGCTGAGTTGCCAGATGACCACCATCTCCTGACCGCTGGACTCTGACGACGTCATGCTCCGAGACTAGCGGTGGTGGTGGGCAGTCGGACAAACCGGGCGGGGTCAGCCCCGGGTCATGCCGCCGACGAGCATGCCCGAGCCGAGGTGGGTGCCCAGAACGGGACCGACCTGGGTGCAGAACAGGGGAGGGGTGCCGAAGAGCTCGGTGCCGCGAGCGACGAGGTGCTCGGCGCTCTCGGTGGCCTGCGCGTGCTGGACGACCCAGTCGGTGGCGCCGCGCTCGTGCAGTTCATCGAGGTAGGCCTCCATCCGGGCCAGCGCCTTGCTCCGGGTGCGCACCCGACCGACCGGGGTGATCTCGGTTCCGAAGGTGAGGATCGGCTTGATCGAGAGGGCGGACCCGAGCAGCGCCTGAGCGGCCCCGATGCGACCGCCGCGCCGCAGGTACTCGAGGGTGTCGAGACAGAACCAGATGTCGAGCTGCTCACGAGCGCGCTCGATCGCAGCGAGGACCTCGTCGGTCCCGCCGCCGGCGCGGGCGGCATCGGCTGCGGCGATCACCAGGCAGCCGAGCCCGCCGGCGCCCGTCTGCCCATCCACGACCTCGATCCGCGAGCCGGGCGCCTCGGCCGCGACCGAACTCGCGGCCTTGCGAGCGCTCTCACAGGTTCCGGAGATTCCGCCGGCGATGTGGATCGAGACGATGTCGTGACCCGAAAGCGCCGCCGGCCGGTAATCGGCCTCGAAGTCCCCGACCGAGGGCTGGGAGGTCGTCGGCAGGTTCTCCGAGGCCTTCAGCTTCGCGTAGAAGGCGTCGAGGTCGGTGTAGGAGTCCTCGCGCAGCATCTCGCCGTCCCAGCCGACGTAGAGGCTGACCCGCGCGACCCCGAGCTGGTCGAGCTGCTCATCCGGCACGTAGGTCGTTGTGTCGGTGACTACGAGCACGGGACGCTTGCTCCCATGCTCCGTGTTCGGGTCCGATGTAGCGGTCGCAGTGCTCACGCGGTGAAAAATACGCCCTCAGGACCCCTGCGTGAAGTCCTCCCCCTCGAGCAGCACCGCGAGCGCCTGCCAGGGGCCGATCTCCCAGTAGCCGTTTGCGGCGCCGGAGGGGGAGGGCAGGACGAACGTAGAGACACCGCCGAACGGCTCCAGCAACGGCCCGTAAGCAACCCGCTGGACTCCCAACGCCTCCCCGGCGGCGCGCTTGCTCGTGAAGGCGAGCCAGACCGGCCGGTACTTCTCCATCTGGGCCCGCAAGCGCTCGGGGTCGTATCCGTCGCGACCGATCTCGCGGTCGGAGCCGGACCTCGTTTTGCAGAGGTCGGTGAGCCCGATCCCGTAGTCGAGCACCTTCGGGTACTCCTCGGGAGCGAGCGGCCGAGGCGTCAGACCGACGGCATGTAGCGTCGGCCAGAACTTGTTGCCGGGCCCCGCGTAGTAGGCCCGGCGACGCTCGGAGGCCGCGCCCAGGGCGGTGCCGCAGAAGACGACGCGCAGGCCCGGACGGATGAGGTCATCGATCGGCATGCGGCGGGCGCCTGCCGTCTCCGAGGGCCTAGAGATCCTCGCCGTAGACCCGGAAGCGCTTGACGATCTCGCCGCCCATCGCCTCCATCGCCTTGTTCATCGGCTTGTTGACCTCGAGGATCCAGCCGGTTTCGCCGCCGTGCTGGGGCGTCGACTCCGCCATGTCGTAGTGGCGGGCATAGAGGGCCGCCGCCACGCCGGTGTGCTGGTACTCGGGCTTGACCCCGAGCGCGAAGACGCGCACCGTGTCGATCTTGTTCTTCAGTCGCAGCGCCTTGAGCCAGCCGAAGGGCAGCAGCCGACCGGCGAGTCCCTTGAGCACCTGGTTGTAGTCGGGGAGCGTCAGCGCCACGCCGACCGTCTCGCCCTCGGCGGTCTCGGCGACCATCGCCCAGTTCTCGTCGAGCACGGGCTTCATCTCGGCGGCGTAGTGCTCGATCTCGGAGTTGGTCAGCGGCACGAAGCCCCAGTTGCGCTCCCAGGCAGCGTTGTAGATCTCCATGAAGCGGCTGATCTCATTGGTCATGTCGCGACGGCGCATACCGCGGATCGTGATCCCGTGCTCGGGCTCTAGCTTCTCGGCGAGATCGAAGATGATCGGCATCACCTCGTCGCGGCCGGTCACGTGCAGGCTCCACTTATAGAGATCCATCTCCTTCTCGAGACCGCAGCCCACCAGCAGGTCGGCGTAGTAGGGGTGGTGCCAGTTCTCGAGGATCTGTGGGCGCAGCTCGTGGCCCTCTACCAGCAGCCCGCACTCGTGGTTGGTGGAGAAGTCGAGCGGCCCGATCATGTGGTCGCGACCGCGTTCGCGCAGCCAGCCGCGCGCGGAGTCAACGAGGGCGCAGGCGGCCTCCTGATCGTCCTCGCACTCGAAGAACCCGAACATTCCCCAGTCGTTGTCCTGGAACTCGTTGAAGCGCTGATCTATCTGGGCGCTGATCCGGCCCACGATCCGATCCCCGCGGCGGGCCAGGAAGTACTCGGCCTCGGCGTGCTCGAAGAACGGGTTGCGGCGCCGGTCGAGGTGCCGCTTGCGCTCGCTGATCAGCGGCGGCACCCACTGCTCGACCCCCTGGTAGAGGCGGAACGGCAGCAGGATGAAGTCACGCAGCTCGCGCCGCCCCACGACGGCGCTGATCCGCACTGCCGATTGTGTGGCTCCGCTCACGCAGGCAGCGTATCCGTTGCCAGCGCCGACTCGACGTCGGCGATCGTCGCCGCGTTGTCGGTGAACTGCACGGCCCGCAGACCGAGGGCCCTGGCTGCCTCGCAGTTGACCTCCATGTCATCGACGAACAAACACTCCTCGGCCGCGATCCCGTCCAGGCGCGAGACGGTCAGCTCGTAGATCTCCGGGTCCGGCTTGCGCATGCCGACGAAGCCGGAGTCGACCACCGTCTCAAAGATCTCATCGACCGGCAGGAAGGGGCGCCAAAGCGGCTCCCATTCACGCACGTTGTTGGTCAGCATCGCCATTCGGTAGCCGCGCTGCTTGAGCTCAGCCATCAGCTCGATCATCGGCTCGTTCGGATCGAGCGCCTCGAAGTAGAGCTCGCTGAAGCGGTGCATCTCGGGCCGGTGGCCGAGCAGCGGCTCGAGGTGGACGCGGAGCAGATCGATAAAGCGCCCCTCGGTGATTCGTCCGCACTCGAGCTCGAACAGGGGGTTGGCGCCGTCGAGCTCTGCGGCGCCGGAGGCCATCGCGGCCCCGAGCTGCTCGGGAGAGATGCCCGTCTGGTCCTGGTAGGAGGCGAAGGCGCGAATCAGCGGCGAGGTGAGCACACCGCCGAAGTCCGAGACCACGGCGCGGATCGGCTTTGTGGGGCTGTCTTCGGCGCTCATCAGGCGGTGATGATCTCGTAGGCGCCGATTCCGCGGCTGCCCGCCAGGCGCCACTCGAAGCAGGCGCCGGCGAGCTCGAGGCCGGAGCCGACCCGCCCGCCGAGCAACCGGGTGCCCGCACCGCGGTCCGGCAGCGCTCCCTCCTCCTCACCCCAGAGCTCGAGCGTCGCGCGTACGTGGTCGCCGGCGGCGTCGTACTCGGTTGACAGCAGCGGCTCCGCCCAGCCCTGGACGGCCCCGTCCTTGGAGATCCGTGCCGTGCCGATGCTCTCGCTCGCGTGCTCGGCGACGCCGGCCTCCCGGGTGGCGAACAGCAGAAAGAGTGAGCCGTCGGCGAGCAGTGCCCAGGCCGTGCGGATTGCCTGCGCCTCGGCGCCGCCTTCGAAGGCCCAGGAGACGCCGGGCCCGTCGAAGCCGGTCCCGTCGGGGAGCTCGGCGCTGACGCCGATCGCCTGGGCGGAGATCGAGCGGCCGTCCGACTCGAACCCGAGCGGCGTGGCGTGGGCGGCGATCCCGAGGATCGTCGCACCGGCATCGTCGCTCTGCAGGCGCAGGGTGCCCTCGCCGCGCGCGGCCTCCACCTCGTCCAGCTGTCGCGTGCGATCGGGGTCTGCGAGCAACGCCCAGGCAGTGTCGCCGCGCAGTGCCACCGCCCCGTAACTGGGAGCGCCGGCGCCCTCGGCCGGGGGGGCGGCGAAGGAGATCAGCCGCTCGATCATCCGCGATCGTCTCCCTCACCTGCGGGCAGCTCGGACTCGTCTTCCGGAATCTCGCGGGCGGAGCCCTCGACGTCGTAGCCGGCGCTGCGCGGCGGCTGCGCGGGGCGGGGCGGGGCGCCCGGGCCGTCGCCATCGTTGGACCCCGCGCCCGGACCCCTGCCGCCCTGCCCGCCGAAGCGGTCGTAGAAGAAGAAGACGGGTCGCCCGGTGGGTGTCTTCGCGGCGGTGCGCTTGATCACGCTGCGGATGACCGCACGGCTGGGTGGCAGCAGGAGCGCAAAGCCGAGTATGTCGGTGAGGAACCCCGGCGAAAGCAACAGGGCTCCACCGAACATGATCATCGCGCCGTCTGCGACCTCACGGGCAGGAGCGCGGCCCGAGGCGAGCACCTCGTTGAACCGCATCCAGGCGAGGCGACCCTGCGAGCGCGCGACCGATGCTCCGACGATGCCATCGACCAGCAGCAAGGCGAGGGTCGGGAGGATGCCGATCGCCTGCCCCACCTGGATGATCACGTAGAGCTCCGCCAGGGGCAGGACGATGAAGACGAGGAAGAGAAGCAGCGCCACGCCGCGGAATCTAGATCAACCCGCCACGCGGACCGGTTGCCAGACGTACCTCACGGCGATAGGGTCGTGGCGATGACCAGCATCACCGCATCGCTATCAGGGGCGTGGCGGCGGCGTGCGCCCGGATCCCGGAGGCCGTGATCGCGATGGCCTTGATGGCTTTGAGCTGGCTGGCGGCGATCGATTTCGCGCCGCTCTTTGCTCCGGTCGAGCGGGTTGACGAATGGCTCACGTCGCTGCTGGAAGGGGCTCCGCTCATCTTTGCGCTCGGTCTCGCCTTTGTGCTCGGCCTGCGCCACGCCTCCGACCCGGACCACCTGGTCGCCGTTACATCGCTGATCGCCGCCGACCGGGACGCCGGCCCGAAGGAAGCGGCGAAGCTCGGGATGTGGTGGGGAGTCGGCCACGCCGGGACGCTGCTGCTGCTCGGGGTGCCCCTGATCGTCTTTCACTCCGAGATCCCCTCCTGGCTGGAGTCTGGCGCGGAAGTTGGCATCGGACTGATCATCTTCGTGCTCGCCGCCCGTGTGATCTGGAAGTGGGCCCACGGCGAGTATCGCCTCGATCGCCATCACCACCACACCCCGCCCGACGACGCTTCCGGAGCCCATCGCCACCTGCGCCAGGAGACTGAGCGGCGGCACGCTCACCATCACGTTCGCGGGCCTCGCGAGGCGCTCGCGATTGGCTTTCTCCACGGCCTCGCCGGAACGGGCGCCGTGGTCGTGCTACTGCTTTCGGCGCTTCCGAGCACACTCGAGGCAGCGCTCGCTCTCGCCGTGTTCGCCCCGATGTCCGTCTTCTCGATGGCCGCACTGACGACAGCCTTTGCATGGGTTCTGACCCGACCGATGGTTGCGCCGCTGTACCGGACAGTCCTGATTCCCCTGCTCGGTTTGTTCGGCCTGCTTTTCGGCCTCTGGTTCGCCGGCCTGACCTGAGCGCCGGGCCGGTCCCCTCCCGGGCCGATCCGCGCTACCCGGGTTCGCTACCGTGTCCCCATGACCGACGCCACCAAAGTCACCACCGAAGAGGTCTACGAAGCGCTCGAAGAGGTCATCGACCCCGAGCTCGGCCTCGACTTCGTCAGCCTCGGCCTCGTCTACGACGTCGAGATCGAGAAGGAGAACGAGGTCTACGTCACCTTCACCCTGACCACTCCCGCCTGCCCGATCGGCCCCCAGGTCTCCGAGCAGATGAAGGAGTTCGTCGGCGACCTCGACGGCGTCACCAACGTCTTCCCGAAGATGATCTTCGACCCCCCCTGGTCCCCGGAGATGATGTCGGAAGATGCCAAGTTCGCTTTGGGGTTCTGAGGCCCCTCCCGCGCCCGCGGGTAGACGTCAGGGCGACAGCGTCGGAACATTGTCCGGCGTCAGTATCCCGGCGATCTCGCTGATACCCTCGGCGACGTGACCGCCCGTCCCTCGAGAGCCGCCCCGCGGGGGCAGTTGCTGCGCCGAGCTGCGCTCGGCTCGATGGCCGCTCTGGTGGCGCTGCTCGCGCTCGCGTTCCCAAGCCGCGCCCCTGCCGCGGGCATGATTACCCACGCCTGGATGGCCGACGACGCGATCTCCCGCGTCAGTGATCCCGATCTTCAGCAACTGCTGATCCTCCACCGCTACGAGGTGCTCAGCGGCGCCAGCTACCCCGACACGGGCTACGCCCCTCCGGCGACCTACGGAGAGATCCCGCACTGGGAGCGCTTCATCGGCGGCTACATCGAGAACCTGCGCGGGCGCGGCGAGTGCGGCGAGCTGACCAACCCGCTGGGTCCCTGCGCTCCCCAGGTCGCCCACCTGCTCGGCACCGCCGCCCATGGCATGGGCGACGAGATGTGGGACTGGATGTTCGAGCCGCTCGTGACCGACCACGGCGAGGACCCGGAGCACCCGCTCGCGCCGCCCGAGTTGAACGGCGTGATCGGCAACATCGAGTACGCGATGGACACGATCGCACTCGCGGACCACTTCCGCTGGGGCGAATCCGGGTTCTACGCGCCGCCGCCGAACGAGATGAAGCCCATCTATGACTCGATCGGCCACTCCGAGGTGAGTGAGGCGGACCTGCTCTCCGGCTTCGTCGTGGGTAACGCCGCCCTCGCCGCCGAGCGCGCTGGCGGGGCGGCGGATGCGCCGCGCGTCCGGGAGCAGATGCCGTGGTCGTCGGCGAACTTTCCGACCGAATCCGGTGGCGTGTTCGACACGGCCGAGGGCGTCGCGGGTTACTACGAGGCCATCTGGAAGAAGCTGAAGGGCCAGGCCCCACCGCCCGAGGTCGTCTCGATCCATCCGGAGGACCGTGAGAAGGATGTGCCGTTCCAGTTCCATCCGGCCAAGACGTCGCCCGGCCCGGACACCGGCGGCGGCGAGTTGCGGATCATCGCCGTGCTTTCCAACGCCGTGGACACCGAGTCGGTGACGCCCGAGAACTTCCAGCTCATCGGTCCGGACGGCGCGCGGGTCAAGACCGAGCGCGGCCACGTCGTCAGCTCCCACTCGCGCGGGCGACGGCCGGCGGCTCATCCGGACGCCGAGCCCCACACGGCCGGCTCGGCCGCCGTGCCCCCGCTGGAGGGCTTCCCGAGGCCCGGCCCGTACGGCAACGGGGACGGCACCCACACCATCATGTTCTACCCGGCCGAGGATCTCCAGCCCTGCTCTCAGTACACCGCATTGGCGACCACCGGCCTCCACGACTGGGCCGAGATCAAGGGCAATGAGGGCAAGCACCTCACCGAGGACGTGAGCTGGACCTTCACGACGCGTTCCGCGGACGGAGAGCCGTGCCGCGTGATCCAGGAGCCGGGCGTTGAGATTCCTACCTGTCGCGGAGAGCTTGCAAACGTGTTCGACCGCACCGGCTCGATCGGCGCCAAGCTGACCGGCACCGATGGTCCCGACGTGATCGCCGGCACGCCCGGCGCCGACGTGATCCGCGGTGCCGACGGCGATGATCTGATCTGCGGACGCGGGGGAGAGGATGTCGTCAGCGGTGGGAACGGCGACGATCGGATCCTCGGCTCCAGGGGTCGAGATGAGCTGCGCGGCGCCAGGGGCGACGACGAGATTCACGGACATCAGGGCCGCGACCTGGTCAAGGGCGGCGCGGGCGCCGACCTGGTGCACGGCGGCCTCGACAACGATCGCCTGCGCGGCAACTCGGGCGCCGACGAGCTCCGCGGCAAGACGGGGAACGACGCAGCTCGCGGCGGGAGCGGTGACGACACCGTGCGCGGCGGGGCCGGGCGCGACGACTGCCACGGCGGCGGCGGGCAGGACATCAGCCGCAGCTGCGAGCGGCAGAAAGGCTTTCCGTAGGCCGGGCGCCTTGAGGTCCGCGAGTGCCTTCCGATGGCTCTCGCGCAGTTCATCGAGTTCCGGCTGTCGCCCCTCGGGAATCCAGTCCCGGTTCTCGAGCGCCGGGTTGGATCCGCAGGACCGCAGGTCTCCGAGCAGATGGTCGAGTTCGTAGGCGACCTCGAAGGCGTCGGAGGAGTCCACCCGAAGATGGTCTTCGATGCTCTGGTCCCCGGAGATGATGTCCGAGGACGCCAAGTTCGCGCTGGGGTTCTGAGCCGCAGGAAGCCCTCGCTGCTTTCGAGTTGGCGCTCGATCACCCCGAGGATATTCGTCGTGCCCGGGCAGGTACCCCGGGACCGATCGTGGATAGGCTGCTCGCGATGGCCGATACGCCCCCGTTGCCCGAAGATCCGCGGCTCCGTTCGATCGCCGAAGCCATGGAGGAAAACGGCGCCCTCGGTGAGGTGATGGACTCGAAGTGGCGTTTCGTCTACATCACCAGTGAGCTGGGCCGGATGCTCGGCTTCCCCGCAGCCCAGGCGGCCGGCTTCTACGGGCTGTCGCCGATGACCCGGCAGTGGAAGTTCACAGACACCTGGGGCACGAGCCGTGAGGGTTCGGCTTCCTGGTGGGAGAAGGTGGCGCCGAGTGTCGTCCATGACGTGCCCCCCGACGATCCCGACTTCGAGGACGTTTTCGGGCCAACGGCCAAGATCGCCCCCGACGTCGAGCCCGCGTTGCCGCCGCCGATGCTGATCCCACTCACCCAGAGCTTCCCCGGCCTGGCGCGCATGCATCACAACTGGCTCGGCGACGTCACCTTCCTCTACCAGCGGGTCCACGACGACACGGGAGCCCTGGTCGGGATCACCAACCTCTGTCGGCCCGCGATCCCGCCGACGCTGGCAGCCCGGCTGGCCCGCGGCAACAGGAAGATGTTCGAGCAGATGGATCGTCTCGCCGAACCTGATCGCCGCGTCGCGGCAATCCTGTTCGCCGACCTCGGGCGATCGGGCGATCTCTCTCGCCGTCTCTCCTCGCGCGCCTACTTCGGCCTGATCCGATCGCTGACCGATCTGATCGACAGCTCGGTCATGGAGCACGGCGGGATCACCGGCAAACACGCCGGCGATGGAGCGTCGGCTCTCTTCGTCGCCGAGTCGGGGGACGAGTCAGCTGCTGCGGCAGGCGCGATCGCAGCAGCGAACGCAATCCGGGCCGGCGCCGCCGATCTGATCGAGGGCGACATGCCGGAGGTCCGCGTCAACCTCGGCCTGCATTGGGGGGCGGCGCTGATGGTCGGGCAGGTCTCAGCGGCCGGCCGGCTCGAGGTCACAGCCCTGGGCGACGAGATGAACGAGGCCGCTCGGATCGAGGGGGTCGCCACCGAGGGGACGATCCTCGGGTCGAAGCAACTCGTCGAGCGGCTCAGTCCAGAGGCGGCAGCCGAGCTTGGGATCGACCCGGATGGGCTCGCCTACCGACCCTTGAGCGAGCTTGGAGCGGGGGAGAAGGCCCTGCGCGACGCCGGGACGATCGCGGTCGCCGAACTCTGAGCCGCGGTCCCTGGTTCTGGGCCTTGCGATCGAAGTTTTCTAATCAATTTTCTAGGCGACGAGACGAAACGGGACAGCACGAGCCAGCAGGAGAACCCGAGAATCCCGCACGAGGCCGCGATTCCTCAACTGAGGCCAGCAGAGCCCATCACGGCGGCAGTGCGAGATGATGTCCGAGGACGCCAAGTTCGCCTTGGGGCTTTAGGGCGCTGGGATAGCCCCAGAAGCGGATCGGTCTCACGGGTCTCGCGCCCATCGTGGAATCGTGTGCACGTTCGTGCATATCAGACGCCGTGAGCCTAGTTGCGGCCGCGAGAATGCACGATCGTGCAAATACGTCTGCGAAATGCCCCCATTGTTCGCTAACCTATGCACGATCGTGCATGGCAAGCAACCGACATCCAATCGGGGTCCGAGTGGACCAGAAGCTCAAAAGGCCGCGGAGCTCGGGCGGATGGTCCGTGAAGTCCGGATGGACCTCGGCCTGGATCAGGCGGGGCTGGCGGCCGCTGCGCACGTCGCCGTCCGCACCGTGAGCCAGATCGAGGCCGGCAAGCAGACCGTTCAGCTCGATGTGCTCATTCGAACGCTTCACGCTGCGGGGCTGGAGTTGGTGGCGGAGCCAAGACGCACAGCCTGGACGCCCGGGAGAAACGAGCCGTGACTGCACATGATGTGTACCTCTCGGGGAAGCACGTTGGATGGTTGGGCGAGGAGGAGGGCAGCGGTGGTCGGCACTACAGGTTCCAGTACACCGACGAAGTCGTAGAGCAAGCCGCAGGACTGCCGGTACTGTCGGCATCTCTCCCAGGCCGGCAGGCGGAGTTCGGCGCGGTGGAAGCCAGGCCCTTCTTTGAGGGGCTCTTGCCTGAACTCGGACTGAGGGAGGCGATAGCCAGGCGCCTGAAGGTGAGCGACGCGAACAGCTTTGCCCTGCTTGGCGAGCTTGGGCGCGACTGCGCCGGAGCTGTCCAGATCCTGCGCGGTGGTGAGGAACTCGGCGAGCCTCAGGGGGGTGTGACCTGGCTCTCTGATGAGGAACTGAGCGAGTTGGTCGAGGATCTCCCGACGCGTCCCCTCGGGGTGGAGGCCGACAGGCGGGGCGTCCGGCTAAGCCTTGCTGGTGTCCAGCACAAGGCGGTGCTGATCAGAAGCCCGAGTGGGGCATTTGGTGTGCCACGGGCGGACGCTCCCAGCACCCACGTCCTTAAGCCTGACTACGAGAAGGCGGATGCGCCGGGGTTGGTAGCCAATGAGTACTTCTGCGCCAGGGCGGCCCATTGTGCCGGGCTGCCGGTTCCCGAGGACGAGGTCGTGGAGATTGGCGGCCGGTCTTGCCTCCTAAGTCGGCGCTTCGATCGCACCACCGACGGTCAACGAACCATCAGGCTGCACCAAGAGGATCTGTGCCAAGCCGTAGGGCTCTCCCCGTCGCAGAAGTACCAGGAGACGGAAGCGGGTCCCGGCTTCCACCACCTGTCAAAGATCATTAACGCGCTTTCCGCGCAACCCGCCAAGGATCTGAACACGGCGTTTCGTGCCGCGGTCTTCAACTTCGTTATCGGCAACGCGGACGCCCACGGCAAGAACTTTGCTCTTCTCTATGCGGAGCGAGGGCCGCAACTTGCGCCTCTCTACGACTTGGTGAGCACCGCTGTCTACGACTTCGAGCCGAGCCTCGCAATGGCTATCGGAGACACGTACGATCCGGAGGCGGTCACGTTCGCGGATTGGGGGGACTGTGCGTACGACCTTGGCGCTCGTGTCTCACGCTTCGATGAGGAGCTCGTCCGCCTCGCCGCGGGCTACGTGGAATGCGCGGAGCGAACCCGGGACGTCGCCCGGGTAGAGGGCTGGCACCATGAGACAGTCGATCGGATCGTCGAACTGGCACGAGACAGGGCTGGGTGGATCGACGGAGCTGTCGCCGCCTGACGGGACCTGTGCCCGCGCACGTACGGCGGAGCAGCCTCTTTCGGTGATGTGCGAGGACGCCAAGTTCGCGCTGGGGTTCTGACCGACGAAACCGTCCATGAGGGATCGCTGACTCTCTTGACAGCAGACGGCTTCGCCGCCGGCGCCGCCTACCTCAAGAACTCCCCCATCACGTCGTCGAACATCTGCAGTGAGGGGCGCCATTCGACTCGCTCTCGAGCTGCAGCCAGGGCTTCAGGGTCGAGTAGCCCGAGGCCACGGGCCCGGTGGAAGATCGCGCGCAGCTCGTCGCGGCTGGCGACCTCGGCGAGGTCGATGAGTGTCCGGGATGGCGAGGTCGTGGGGATGCCGTCGACGATGCAGGTGTCGGCCGGATGCAGAGCGGGGGTGTAGTGCGCGACCACACCGTCCGGCGTGCCCTCACGGGCGCGCGGATCGGCGGGGCTACCCGGGATCGTGATGTGAATTGGCTCGTAGTCAGGCACCGGGCAACCATCTCGTGAATCGTGTCACCGATGGGCGGCCAAATGTGCTGATTCTGTGCCGGTACTGAGGAATGTTCGCCACCCCGAACCTAGGCGCATCAGGGGTGAGCCGGGTACGATGGCGGGCGTGGCTGAGGAGGTTGAGGAGAGACTTCGAGCGTTCGTCGAGGAGAGGGATTGGGCCCAGTTCCACTCGGTGGAGAATCTGGCGAAGAGCATCGCGATCGAGGCCGGCGAACTACTCGAGTGCTTCCAGTGGTCTGACGACGCGGACCGAGACGATGTCCTTGAAGAGCTTGCCGATGTCATGACCTACTGTCACCTGCTGGCGCAGCGCCTCAAGGCTGATCCGGACGCGATCGTCCTCGAGAAGCTCGAGCAGACGCGGCGGAAGTACCCCATCGAGAAAGCGCGCGGCCGCAGCACCAAATATGAGCGACTTTAGAGTCGAGCGGATCCCCTTCACGCGGCGGGGAGTGGAGGCTTTCGAGCGGCTCGACGACGAGAGCCTCAGCAACTGGCCGATCGTTTACACACTCAACGGCGGAAGCTCCGTCTATGTCGGGGAGAGTGGTGACGCGCTCAAGCGCCTGCGCGACCATCTTGCGTCGCCGCGCAAGGGAGCCCTGTCTGAGGCGCGGGTGGTAATCGACGCGGAGTTCAACAAGTCGGCCTGCCTCGACCTGGAGTCGCGTCTGATCAACCTGTTCGCTGGGGATGAGCAGTACGAGGTGCTCAACGGCAACGCCGGTCAGATCGATCGCAATTACTACCTGCGCGACGAGTATCGGCAGTCGTTCTCCGAGGTTTTCGAAGAGCTCCGCAAACAGGGGTTGTTCACGCGCTCGCTCCCCGAGATCGAGAACCGCGATCTGTTCAAGCTCTCACCGTTCAAGGCGTTGACGCCAGACCAGGCCGTCTCGGTCGAGGACATCGTTCGAGCCATGTTCGCTGCGCTGGCAGCTGGCGAGGGCTCGATCGCAGTCGTCGAGGGGGCGCCCGGAACGGGAAAGACGGTGGTCGCCGTCTACCTGATGAAGCTTCTTCGAGACATCGAACGGACGGAGCCGGATGAAACGGTGGACGAGGACGCGAGATTCGCCGAGTTCTTCGCACATGGCTACCCGGAGAGGCTGCAGGATTTCCGAATTGGGCTCGTCATCCCGCAGCAGTCGCTGCGGACGTCGATCAAGCGGGTCTTCAAGAAGACGCCCGGACTCGACAGCTCACTCGTACTGTCCCCGTTCGACGTTGGAGCGAGTGGAGAACGGTTCGACCTCTTGATCGTTGACGAGACCCATCGCCTGCATCAGCGCGCCAACCAGGCCTCCGGCCCGCTCAACAGCAAGTTTCGGGAGACCACGGAGCGGTTGTTTGGAGCCGATGACCTCGACAAGACACAGCTGGACTGGGTCCGTGCGAAAAGCGATCACCAGATTCTGTTCGTTGACGTGCTACAGACGGTGCGGCCGTCGGATCTGCCGAGCAAACATCTCGGCAGGGTCACCACCGAAGCCGAGGAGCAGGGCCGCTTCCACCGCCTGCGAACTCAGCATCGGGTCCGGGCGGGGGAGGACTACGTGGGGTATGTGCGCGCCGTCCTAACCGAGGCGGCACCTGAGCCCGAGCCCCACCGGTTCGACGAGTATGACCTCCGCTTCTTCGACGATCTGGGGGCCATGCACAGCGAGATCATGCGCCTCGACGCGTCTGATGGCTTGGCCCGTCTGCTCGCTGGGTACGCCTGGGAGTGGAAGAGCAAGAAGGATCCGGACGCCGCGGACATTTTGGTGGACGGGGTCTCGCTGCGCTGGAACGGCGTGATCAAGGACTGGGTTGCTTCCGAAGGGTCGGTTGAGGAAGTCGGATCAATCCACACGATTCAGGGTTATGACCTCAACTACGCGGGTGTGATCATCGGCCCCGACCTGAAGTACGACCTGGAGCTGGCTCGGGTCGTGTTCGATCGGGGTAGCTACTACGACACCCAGGGCAAGATGAACAACCGAATGCTCGGCATCGAGTACTCCGACGATGATCTCCTTGCCTACGTCCGAAACATCTATGCGGTCCTGCTCACCCGTGGCATATGCGGGACCTTCGTCTTCGTCTGTGACGACGCGCTCCGCACCTATCTCCGCCCATTCTTCGATCAGGCGCAGTTGCGTGATGGGGTTGCTTGGCACCCGGACCTCACCGGTGCGGTGCCGGAGCAAAAGGACAAGACCCCACAGGCCGAGGATTCGACTGGACCCCAAAGATGATGTCCGAGGACGGGAAGTTCGCGCTGGGGTTCTGAGCGGCTCCCGGGTGGAGTCGGTCGGCGGCGAGTCTTCAAAGACGCCGGTTGGAGGGAGGTCGAGCGTGCCGGGCCTGAATCCATGCTCGTGGACGAAGGACGCGATTCCGGTCGGTCGCTAGCGCCGCCAAAGCGGTCCGCTAGAGTCAGCGACGGAGAGTCTGGCGGTGGGCCGGGCGGGGAACTGGGGGATTTGCATGTCGATCGTTTCGGGCATTGCCGGCGCACAGCGCGCCGGACTCGCCGTTCTGGCTGCACTGCTCCTTGCCGCAGCACTGGTGACCAGCGCCGCGTTCGCCGCGGAGCCGGCATCCGCGAAGACCGTCTGGCTCTGCAAGCCCGGGGCCAAGCCCAACCCTTGCAAGGGCAGTCTGAAGACGACTGTCACAACCAGCGACGGCAGCTCGACCGTCGAGAAGGCACGCAACGCCCGCAGGCCGAAGTACGACTGCTTCTACGTTTACCCGACGGTCAGCGAGCAGCCGACTCCCAACGCGAACAAGGACATCGATCCTCAGCAGATCGCGATCGCCCAGTACCAGGCGGCGCGCTACTCGGAGAACTGCAAGGTCTACGCGCCGATCTACCGGCAGACGACGCTGGCCGGGATCAGCGATCCGGACAACGTCGACCCGGCGACATTCGAGCTCGCCTACCGCGACGTCCTCCGGGCGTGGAAGAAGTACCTGCGCAAGTACAACAAGGGCCGTGGGGTCGTGCTGATCGGCCACTCGCAGGGCACCGGCATGCTCAACGAGCTGCTCAGCTCCGAGATCGAGGGGCACAAGGCACAGCGCAAGAAGCTGATCTCCGCGATCCTGCTCGGCGGCAACGTCACGGTACGCAAGGGCAGGGACAAGGGCGGCACATTCCAGAAGACGTCGCTCTGCACCTCGCCGCGCCAGATCGGCTGCGTGATCGCGTTCTCGACCTTCAATGAGACCCCGCCTGAGGACGCCCTGTTCGGTCGCATCGGCGGGGCCTTCTCCGCCGTGCCCGAAGGGAAGGACCCCGCCAACTACAAGGTTGCCTGCACCAATCCGGCGTCGCTCGGCGGCGGCTCGGCACCGGTTCACACAATCGCTCGCACCGAGCCTTTTCCGGGCACGCTCGGGCTCGGGATCCAGATCATGTACGGCGGACCGGCGCCAACCGCCGACACTCCCTGGCTCGTTCCGCAGGATCACTACACAGCGGAATGCGACTACACCGACGGGGCGAGCTCGCTGATCATCTCGCCGATCGCCGGGGCAAAGACGCTCAACCCCTCACCGACTGCGGACTGGGGCCTACATCTGCTCGACGCCAACGTCGCGCTCGGTGACCTCGTCGAGGTGGTTCGGCGTCAGGGCAAGCGGTATCTGGAGCAGAACTAGCGGCGGGCTCGACCCCGGGCCCTAGAGCGAGTCGACCGAGAAGGTGTCGCAGGCGTCGGCTGAGCCGGTGTCGTAGCCCTTGTCGAACCACTCGCGGCGCTGCTCGGAGGTGCCGTGGGTGAAGCTGTCGGGGTCCACCGCGACGCCGGACTGCTGCTGGAGGCGGTCATCGCCGACAGCCTCGGTGGCGGTGAAGGCCTCCTCGATGTCGCCGTCTTCGAGGTCCCCCTCTGCGAACACCGTGCTGGCCCAGACGCCGGCGTAGCAGTCGGCCTGTAGTTCCTGGCGGACGGACAGCTCGTTGGTGTCGCCGGGGTTCTCCTGCTCGAGCCGCCGCACCGAGGCACTGACCCCGGTGAGCTGCTGGACGTGGTGGCCCATCTCGTGTGCGATCACATATGCCCAGGCGAAGTCGCCGGGCGCGTTGAGTTGGCGCTCCATCTCGCCGTAGAAGCCGAGATCGAGGTAGACGCGCTCATCGGCCGGGCAGTAGAACGGACCGACCGCTGAGGTCGCGTTGCCGCAGCCCTCGGTCTTCACCGCACCCGAGTAGAGAACGAGCTGGGCGTTGTCGTAGCGGCGGTTGTCGGCCTCGAAGACCGCCTCCCAGGTGTCCTGGGCGTCGGTGAAGACATAGGTGGAGAAGTCTTTGAGATCCCGGTCGGGATCTTCGCTTGCAGGGATCGGTGCGGGGTTATCAGCGCCCGGCGCCGCCGCACCGGACCCGAGGCCCTGCGAGAGATCAAAGCCGCCCCCGCCACCGAGGACCTGGATCGCGATGATCACGACCACGGCGGCGATCGCGCCGCCGCCGCCCAGCTTGCCCAGACTTCCGGAGATGAGGTCGCCGAGCGGACCGCCGGAGGCGGAGCTACTTCCGCGCCCGCCGCCCGAACGGGAGCTGCCGGAGGCGCCGCGGATGTCGATCACATCCTTGTTCTTGACCCGCTTCCACTTCAAGGTCGAAGCAGAGTAGTTCACGGCTCCGCGGCCCGGCGCGAGCACCCGCCGCCGGATCGTGGGACGCTAGACGGGCCGGATCGGGCGGCCCCGCCGCCCGCCGGCCCCCGCACCCACTCCCGAGAGGAACCCGATGACCGCCACCAACCACCGCCTGCTCCTCGCCTCTCGCCCGGAGGGTCGCGTCACGCTCGAGAACTTCACCCAGGATGAGACGCCGGTTCCCGAGCCGGGGGAGGGAGAGGCGATCATCCGCACCCTCTACCTCTCGCTCGACCCCACCAACCGCGTCTGGATGGCCGGTGATTCGTATCTACCTGCCGTTGAGATCGGCGCCGTCATGCGTGGCCTCGGGCTCGGCCAGATCGTCGCCTCCGACGACCCCAGCTACGAAGTCGGCGACCTCTGCGTCGGCAGCCCCGGTTGGCAGGAGTACTCGAGCACCGGCGAGGCCCAGATGCCCTGGCACGTCATCCCGCGCGGCACCGGTCTCTCGCCGACCGTGATGCTCGGCGCCCTCGGAATGACCGGCATGACCGCGTACTGGGGTGTCACCGACGTCGGTGAGCTGAAGGAGGGCGAGACCTTTGTGGTGGACGGAGCCGCGGGCGCAGTCGGCTCGGTCGCCGGCCAGGTTGCCAAGGCGATCGGCGCGCGCGTGGTCGGCATCGCCGGCAGCCACGAGAAGTGCGAGTGGCTGACCTCTGAACTGGGCTTCGACGCGGCCGTTTGTTACAGGGATGAGGACTGGCGCAAGCAGCTGAAGGCGGCCACGCCCGACGGCGTCGACGTGCAGTTCGAGAACGTCGGTGGCGAGATCATGGAGGCGGTCTTCAACCGGATCAACATCGGCGGCCGGGTCGCGGTCTGCGGAATGATCGCCGGCTACAACGAGTCCGAGGCGCCGCGCGGGCCGGCCAACTTTCCGCGGATCATCTTCACTCGCGCGAAGATGCAGGGCTTTCTGATCCTCGACTACGGCGGGCGCACCACCGAGGCGATGGGCCAGATGATCCCGTGGATGCAGGAAGGCAAGATCAAGCACGAGGAGACGCTCGTGGGGGGCTCGCTCAGCGACACCCCCGAGGTCCTCAACCGGCTATTCGACGGCGACAACCGCGGCAAGCTGATTCTCCAGATTGCCGAGCCCGAGTTCGAGGTGCCTTCGGCCTGACCAGGATCTAGACCGAGGCGGGCCCGGGCCTTGCCTCGGTCCTTCGGTCGGCCTGCAACTCGGCTTCGACCGCCCGGACCGGAGCCGGAGTGAGGGCGGCGGCAAAGATCACCAGTCCGAAGGCGAGGATCCGCACGGTGAACCCGAGCGGATCGTCAGGGAACGGCTCGCCGAAGACGAGTGGGCCACTGGCGATCGTCAGCCCGTTGGCGGCGACACTCGTTAGCGCGATGACCGGCACGGCCTTGCCGGTCTGCAGGCTCTTGGCCGAGACCGTGAGGCCGATGATCGAATAGATGAGGATCAGTAGTGCCAGCGGCGTAATCAGGATCCCCAGGATCGACTCCTCGCCGAGCCCCCCGCTCAGCGCCTTGATCGCGGTGTCGGAGGCGGCCCAGAACATGCCCGCGGAAGCACCGAGGATCACGCCCGTATACCGGGTGCGACCGGCGTAGATCGCGGCGCCCACGGCAGCGACGGAGACCACGACGAGATAGATGAGCAGACGGGCCGACTCGTAGTCGGAGTGCGCCTCGTCCCCGGTGCCCTCCAGCGTCGCTGCGAGGAACGCGAGTCCCAGAGCGGCAAGCCCGACCCCGATCCACTCGCGCCGGGTGACGCTATGCGCAAAGAGCCGATCCGCGATCACGGTCAGCAGGACCAGGCCACCGGCGATCACCGACTGCACGAGGCTGATCGGCGCGAGCGCCAGGGCCGCGGCGTGAAAGCCCCAGCCGACGGTGGCGACGAAGATGCCAAGCACGTACCACGGGTTGCGGAACAGACTGAGCGAGGTCGAGATCGGCTTACGCCACTCGACATCGGGCGAGTCGATCGCGCCGCGGTGCTTGTAGAGGAAGCCGAGGACCGACGCAAAGGCGGTCAGGACTGCGAGCAGCAGCCCGATCTGTACGGAGAGGGGCATGGGAGGGAGCGCGGCAGGCTAGCGCGGCGACCTCAATCGCCACTCAACGCGCTGTCGCTCAGGCGACTACCGGCGGCGGGCCCTCGTCGTCGTCGTCCGGGTCGTCCTCGGACTCGGCTTCGGCCTCGGCGAGCACCGGCGGCGCCCCGCGGTCACCGCTGAGCTCACGTGCGAGTTCGGTGTCGAGCCGGATGGCGCGCATGGCGTGCTCATCCGGCAGCTTGTCGAGCACCTCGCGGATCACCTTATTCACGTCCGACTGGTCGTGACCGAAGTCATCGAGCAGTGAGTGCAGCGCCGTATGGGTGATCTTCAGCTGGGCCGGGGTCAGCTCGACGTGGTACTTGAAGGGGCCAGGGCTTGGTTCGTCATTGCTCACAGTGTTGTCGGCTCCACCCGGCGGACTCGAGCGCGCTGCTCAAGACGCCTTGGGCGCCTCCTCCTTCTCATTCGCGTTGGTGTCGTCCGCTTCGGTCTGCATCGACTCAACTTCGCGGGCGGCGCGCAACAGCTCCGCGATCTCCTGCTTGATTCCGGCCGCGATGGCGTCGACATCCTCCATCGAGTCGTAGTCGGCCAGCAGCCCGAAGTTGATCCCGCCGTTGTAGGACATGATCGCGATCGCCAGAGCGTGGTCCGGCGGCAGGAAGGCGATCGGAAAGACGTCCTCAAGGCGCCTGCCCAGCACATACAGCGGGATCTGCGGGCCGGGGACGTTGGTGACGATCAAGTTGAACAGGCGGGTCGAGAAGTTCAGCCGGGCCGCCTGCGCGAGCAGCGTCGGGGGCGCGAAGTCGTTGAACCGCGAGATCACCTCGGCGCCGATCGCCTGCTTGGAGTGCTTGACCTCAGTCATTTCCTGGCGGACCACGCCGAGCCTTTCGACCGGGTCCTCGACGAAGACGGGCAATGGTCCCCGGACCGCGGCGATCTGGTTACCGAGCTCGCCGCTGTGATCGGGGCCGCGGATCGAGACTGGAACCAGCGCGCGCAACTCGAGGCCGTCGGTGTCCACCCGCCGCGAGTGCAGCCAGTGTCGGAGGGAGCCCGCAACGACGGCCAGGACGACGTCGTTGACGGTGCCGCCGAGGGCGCGCTTGATCGTCTTGAGGTCGTCGAGGTCGCTGCGGACCCACAGGTAGCGGCGATGGGAGCCGATCTTGGTGTTCAGCGGGACCTCGGGCGCGCGGTTGGCCAGAGCCAGGGCCACGTCGCCGACCCCCTCGACGGCCTCGCGGGCCTCGCCGAGCGCGCGGGTCGGGTGGCGCAGAGCCGACTCGAGCCGTCGCGCGAGCCTCAGGGGCGTTCGCGCCAGACCATCGACGCCGCGCGCAGCGAGCTCGCTCCCCGTCGGTTCAGGCTGCGGCTTCCACTTCTTCGGCGCGCCGACTGGCTCCGTCTGCGCCTTGACGTCGAACAGCACCGTGGCGATGTCAACGCCGGAGACGCCGTCGACGACCGCGTGATGGGTCTTGGAGATCAGCGCGAAGCGTTTGCGCTTCAGTCCCTGGACCAGCCACAGCTCCCAGAGCGGCTTGCCGCGGTCGAGCTGCTGGGAGAAGACGCGACCGACGAGCTGGCGCAACTGCGCCTCGCTGCCCGGGGCCGGGAGGGCCGAATGGCGCACGTGATAGGCGAGGTTGAAGCCGGCATCGTCGACCCAGAACGGGCGTCCCGTCTCCGCGGGCGGCACGGCGAGCTTCTGGCGGTAGCGCGGCACCAGGTGCAGCCGACTCTCGATGTGCGCGAGGAGATCCTCGTAGGAGGGGGGCGGTCCCTCGCAGATGATCGTGGCGCCGATGTGCATGTGGCTGGAGCCACTCTCGTTGCTCAGAAACGAGGCGTCGATCGATGTCAGGCGGTCCATGTGCCCTTGTGCCATGTGGCTAACGTACAACGCATGAGCGGGCGACGGTTTGTCACTGTGGGGCGGCTCCTGCTTGCGGCCCTTTTTGCGAGCGCTACGGTTGCGATCGCCGCCTGCGCCGATGACGAGCCATCCGCCGCCGTCGGACCGAGTAGTTCCTTTAACGCCGACCGCGCTTTCAGCGACCTGCGCGCCCAGGTCGCGCTCGGGCCGCGCCCCGTCGGCTCGCGGGCCAACCGCCGGCAGAGCCGCCTGCTCGCCGGGAAGCTGAGGCGGGCGGAGGTCAAGCGGGTCCGGATCCAGTCCCCGTACCGGAACGTCGTTGGCACCATTCCCGGACAGCAGCCGGGGTACGTCGTGGTGGGCGCCCACCACGACACCAAGGACAAACCGCGGATCCTCGGAGCCAACGACGGCGCCAGCGGCGTTGCGGTCGTACTCGAGCTGGCGCGCACCCTTCCCCGGCCGCTGCCCGGCCCCTCGATCGCCATCGCTCTCTTCGACGGCGAGGAGGCCCGCGGCAACCGCGACTTCTTCAAGGACGGCCTGCGCGGCAGCCGCCAGTACGTGCGCTACGCAAAGCAGGACCGGCAGGCCACACCGCCTTTGAAGGAGATCGAAGCGATGGTCCTCTTCGACCTGGTCGGCGACTGCGACCTCGAGATCCCGCGCGAGGCGAACTCCGATCCCGACCTGTACGCACTGTTCGAGGATGCCGCGGGCGGCGCTCCGTTCGGGGACACCAGCGCCCCGGTAGGTGATGACCACGTGCCGTTCCTGGATCAGGGAATCCCGGCCGTGGACCTGATTGATTTCACCTACGGCCCCGGCCCTCCGCCCGGTGCTTACTGGCACACCAGGAGGGACAACCTCGATCACGTCTGCCCCGAAAGCCTCGCTGCCGTCGGCGACGCGGCTCTGGAAGCCATTCCCCGCATCGGGGCTTCCGGCTGAGCGGCTCAGCCGCGCCGTAGACTCGCGGCGATGGCTGGCGCACGATGACCGACGAGAACCGCCGCGAGGCGAGATCCCCGGGCGGCGAGCCGCTGGCCTCCCGGATCATCGGCCAGGGAGCCAGGGGCGCCCGGGGCATTGCCGGCGCCACCGGCGTGAACCGCGCCCTGGATACAGCCGTCGAGGAGTCGATCGTTCAGGCCATGGAGAGCCCCGCGGTCGAGCGGGCCCTGATCCGTCTGGCCGAGGACGGCAAGCTGCAAGCGGTGATCGAGGAGGCGGTTGCCAAGACCGAGATCGAGGACCTGGTCGGTCGCGCGCTCAACAGCGACGCAGCTGATCGGATCTGGGAGGACATCCTCGCCTCCGACAAGGCGCAGATGCTGGTCGAGCGCGTCGCCGAGGCACCCGAGGTGCGGGCGGCGATCGCGCAGCAGGGTTTCGGGTTGATCAGCGATGTAGGCCGCAGCATCAGCAGGATCACCGAGCGCCTGGATGACCTCGCCGAACGCCTGGCGCACCGGATCGTGCGGCGACCCGGTCACGACGCCGAAACCAATCAGGCGGGCCTGATCACGCGTCTGCTCGCGATGGGGCTAGATCTCGCCTTGATGTTCGGCGCGCTCTCGATCGTTTCGGGTCTGCTCGCCTCGATCATCCCGGTTGCCTTCGGTGACACCCAGGACGGCCTTTCGCCGGTCGCGATCGTGCTCCTGGTGCTGGCCGGCTTCTCGGCGATCGGCGGCTATCTGGTCACCTTCTGGTCGCTGGCGGGCCAGACGCCGGGAATGCGCTTCCTCGGCATCCGACTGCAGCACGAAGGATCGCATGAGATCGGCTTTGGACGCTCTCTCCAGCGCTTATTTGCCATTCCGCTCTCGATCCTCCCGCTCCTGGCGGGCTATCTCGCGATCCTCGTCAACCCGCAGCGGCGCGGCTGGCACGACCGGATAGCGGACACCGAGGTGATCTACGACGAAGCCTCGGCCCCATGGTCGAGCAACCCCCGAGAGTGGGCAAGGGGCGACCACGCCACGAGCCAACAGACCTAGACCGTTACCCTTTGTATCTATGCCCGCCGCCACGACCGAAACCGGATCGGGGGCACCCAGCCGGGTGCTCCTCGCTGCACCGCGCGGATACTGCGCGGGAGTGGACCGTGCCGTACAGACGGTCGAGCACGCGCTCGACATCTACGGCCCGCCGGTCTACGTCCGCAAGGAGATCGTCCACAACAAGCATGTGGTCTCCGAGCTCGCCAAGCGGGGAGCGATCTTCGTCGAGGAGGAGACCGAGGTGCCCGAGGGTGCCCACGTGGTCTTCAGCGCCCACGGCGTCGCCCCTTCGGTGCACGAGAACGCCGCGGCCCGCGGGCTGCACACGATCGACGCGACCTGCCCGCTCGTCACCAAGGTTCACGTCTCGGCTCGGCGCTTCGCTGAAAAGGGCTACACGATCATCCTCATCGGGCACGACGGCCACGAGGAGGTCGAGGGCACGACCGGCGAGGCACCGGAGGCGATCATCCTCGTCGAGACGGCCGCGGATGTAGACACGGTCGAGGTTCCCGATCCCGACAAGGTCGCCTTCATCACGCAGACGACGCTCTCCGTGGACGAGACGGCCGAGATCATCGCCCGGCTGCGGGAGCGCTACCCCAACATCGTCAGCAGCAAGTCCGACGACATCTGTTACGCGACGACCAACCGGCAGCTCGCGGTCAAGCAACTGGCGCGCGAGTGCGACCTGGTTCTCGTCATCGGCTCCAGGAACTCCTCCAACTCCAACCGCCTGGTGGACGTGACGAGGGAGCTCGGCACGGCCTCCCATCTGATCGACAACGCCGGCCAGGTCGAGGAGGAGTGGCTCGAGGGCGTCGAGACCGTCGGCATCACCTCAGGCGCCAGCGCCCCCGAGGAACTCGTCTCAGCGCTCGTCGAATTCTTCCGCGACCGCGGCGCCACCGATGTCTCTGAGCTGCGCACCGTCGATGAGGACGTGCGTTTCATGCTCCCCAAGGAGATCCGGACCGAACTCGCCGCCCGGGCCTGAGGCTCGGAGTCGGCGGGGCGCTTCAGGCGCTGCCGGCCGCGAAGGCCACCGACCAGAGCCGCACGCCTTCGCCGAGGTCGATGCGGACCTCGTGCAGCCCGTGCGAGGGATGCGCTGAGAGTTCGTAGAGACCGGGTCCCTTGACTGACAGTTCGTGGGTTTCAGGGGCGCCATCGACGCTGACGGTCACGGCGCCCGCTCCGTCGAGTGCGGCCCAGGCGCCCGCACCCGCGTACTCGACCTCGAGCGGCTCGCCGGGCTCAGGGTGCCAGGGCTTGTCCTGGGCACCCCCGGGGAAGACCTCGTCGCTCGGCTTGACCACCTCGGTCCCCTCCGTCTCGTCCTCGTGAACGAGGCTGGGCAACTCCCGGGCCTCATCGCCCGCCTGGAGCTCCTCGCGGATAGCGGTCTCGGTGCTGGCCAGGCCGCCTACTCCAAAGTGGAACCAGCGCAGCCGGCCACCGCGGCCCCAGAGGAACAGGGAGGGCCAGCCCTTGCAGCCGTAGGCGTGCCAGACGCGGTAGTCGTTGTCGGCCGCGACGGGGATGTCGAGGCCGAGTCGCGTCAGCGCTTGGGCGAGGGCCTCCGGTGAGCGGGCCAGGTCCGATCGCGGGGTGTGGACGCCTACGGTCGTGAGTCCGGCCGGGCGGTAGCGGTCGGCCCAGGCCTGGACGTGGGGGAGGCTCTGCACGCTGGCGAGCTCGCCGGCCTCGAAGAAGTGCACCAGCAGCGGTCCCTTCGCGGTGATTCTCTCAGCCGCGATCGGCTCGTCGCCGACCCAGTCGAGGCCGGGGGGGAAGATCGGGACCGGGATGTCGTTGCGGGGCGGTCTGATGGTCGGGATGCTAGATCACCCAAGGACCGGGAGCCGGGGCCCGTCGCCGTGCGGCGATATGCTGCAGCCACCGTCCAACAAGCTGAGGAGTACACCGTGAAGCAGACCGTCTGGGACCGGATCGAAGCAGCCCGCAGCCGCCACAACGTGCTCGAGCACGACTTCTACACGCGCTGGTCAGCCGGTGAGCTGAGTGCTTCCGAGCTCGCCGACTACTCCGGCCAGTATCGGCACGCCGTCGAGGCCATCGCAACCGTCTCCGGCTACGTCGCCGAGCAGCTCCCCGCCGAGTCTGACCTGGTCGGCCACGCCCGCGAGGAGCAGGCGCACGTCGCCCTCTGGGACGGCTTCGTCGAGGCGGTCGAGGGTGACTCCGCCGCCGCGGCCAACGCCGAGACCACCCTCTGTGTCGAGACCTGGACCCGCGCGGACGGGGCGATCGCCGCGCTGGCGCGCCTCTACGCGATCGAGAGCGGCCAGCCGGAGATCTCGAAGACCAAGCTCGAGGGCCTGGACCAGCATTACGGTGTCAGCGACGGCAGCGGGATCGAGTACTTCACGGTCCATCGTGGCCGCGACGTCGAGCACGCCGCCGAAGGCCGCGAACTGCTCGAGGGTCTACTCACCGATGCGGACTCCGAGGACCTCGCGGTCGCTGCAGCCGAGCAGGCGTTCGAGGCCAACTGGAAGCTGCTCGACGGGGTCAGCTGAGCCCGGTTCGTTAGGCTCCACGTGGTGGAGCACCTGAAGCGAAACGTCGCGACGCCTTACGTCGCAGCCGCGCTTGCCTGCGCGCTGATCTGGCTGGCCGGTGCCCACAACCTGGGTCTCGGCATGTTGCCGACGCTGCTGCTGCTGGCCCACTTGCTTGTCGGCAGGATGCCCGCCGAGCAGTTGATCGAACGCCTGTCGGGCCGCGCGATCGAGTCTCGACCCTCAATGGGCCGCAGCCAATGGCGCCCTCGGCGTCCGGCCTTCGTCCGCAGCTTCGGCTCCCGCGGTGGCGAACTGATCGCCGCCCGCCTCTCGGGCCGGTCACCCCCGGGACCCGCCTGCTACCGCCCCCGGGGCGCGTCATGAGCCGTTCCGATCGCGTGATCGGAATTGCCCTGGGACTCGTCATCGGCGTCGTCGCCGTGATCCTGTTCGTCTTCCTCGGCGGTACCGAGGGGATCGATGCTCCCTCACTCGACACGGGCGGTCAGCAGACCCAGCGCGAGGCTCCCGCTCCGGCGGGCTCGCCCGCCGGAGCAAAGCCCTAGGACCCGCGAGACATCCAGCTCCTGAAGCTGCGGCTCGGATCGCGGCCCACTTCATGTGAGGAGTTCACGATGCAGTTCAAGCAAGCAAGGTTCCTGGCCGCCCTCCTCGCGATCGCGGCGTTGTTCGTCGTCGCGGCGGGATGCGGTGACGACGACTCGACCACGTCCACGGCGGGGGCCAGCTCGACCAGCGAGGACACGACTAGCACGACGAGTGCGGCCAAGCCGCCGGCGGAGCCCAAGCTCGAGAGAGTCACCATCAATGTCACCGGGGGCGAGCCCGACGGCGGCCTCCAGGATCTCGACTACAACAAGGGCGATCAGATCGTCCTCGAGGTCAACGCCGATGCGCCCGAGGAGGTGCATATCCACGGCTACGACGTCATGGGTGAGGTCGCGCCCGGTCAGCCCGCAAAGTTCGACTTCGAGGCGGACATCGAGGGTGTGTTCGAGGTCGAGCTCGAGAACTCGGCCGTCCCGATCGCGCAGCTCACGGTCAATCCTTGATCCCTCGCGCGATCAAGGACTGTTGGCCGGCCGCGGTGGCGATACTTGTCGCCGCCGCGGCCACCTCGGCCCTGTTCCCGGCCGACGCCGACGCCCACGGCCTCATCGGCCGCGCCGATCTGCCCCTACCCGAGTGGCTGCTCGCCTGGGGCGTGGCGGTACTGCTGATCATCTCCTTCGCGGGTCTCGTCGTCCTCTGGCGGGAGCCGAAGCTGGAGCAGGACTTCTGGCGGCCGCTCAGCGAGCGCTTCTCCGCCCTCCTGATCAACCCGGCCACGGAGATCCTCGCCGGCCTGATCGGGGTCGGCCTCTTGATCCTCACGATCTACTCGGGGCTGACGGGGACCGTCGCCCCCGATCGCAACTTCGCCGTGACCTTCGTCTTCGTGACCCTCTGGCTCGGGATGGTCGGGGTCAGCGTCGCGCTTGGCAACGTCTTCAAGGCTTTCAACCCCTGGCGCGCGATCGGGCGCGCTGCGTCGGCCGGCTTCAGGCTGATCGCCGGACAGAGCGCCCCGACGCCCTTCACCTATCCAGAGCGGCTCGGTCGCTGGCCCGCGGTTGTCGGCCTGCTCGGCTTCGTCTGGTTCGAGCTGGTCTGGGGACAGAGCGGGTTCGCGGCCGCCGGGGTATCCCCACACGACATCGCCATCGCCGGCCTGGTCTATACCGCGATCACCTTCATAGGGATGGCCCTGTTCGGGGTCGAGGACTACAGCGAGAAGGGGGAGACCTTCTCCGTCTACTTCGGCATGTTCGCCGGCCTCTCGGTCTTCGAGGTGCGCGAAGGGCGTGTCGGCGTCCGGCGCTTTCTTTCGGGCACCACCGGTTGGGCCGGGCCGGCCGGTTCGCTCGCCCTCGTGCTCGTGGCAATCGGGGCGACCAGCTTCGACGGCGCTCAGGAAGGTGCCCTCAAGGACGCCATCACCAGCACCTTCGAGTCCTTCACCGACGCGGGTCTGTCTCCGATCTTCGCGCTGCGGCTTGCCAACACGCTGTTCTTCGCCGGCGCCCTGGCCGCCGTTTTCGGCATCTTCTGGGCCGGGATCGAGGGCATGCGGATCGTCGGGACCAAGCGGAAGGCGCGGGAGCTCGGCTCGATGTTCGCGCACGCGTTCATCCCGATCGCCCTCGCCTACCTGGTCGCCCACTACTTCAGTCTCGTGGCCTTTCAGGAGCAGGCGCAGTTCACCTATCTACTCTCCGACCCACTTGGCGAGGGCTCCAACATCTTCGGCACCGCCGGCTCGGCGATCGACTACACGGTGGTCAGCGCCACCGCGATCCGCTGGATCCAGTTCGGGGCGATCGTCGTCGGACACGCGCTCGCTCTGGCCATCGGACACGACCGGGCACTGGCGATCTTCGGCAACACCCGCGACGCGTCCTGGTCGCAGCTATGGATGCTCGTCGTGATGCTGATCTTCAGCATGCTCGCCCTGTTTCTGCTCACCCAGGCGAATGCCTGACCCCGTGGGCGCGCTGCTGCTCGCACACGTCGGGGACTGGTACCACGCGGTGCTCTATCTGATTCCGGTTCTCGCCGTGCTGGCGGCGATCGTGGTCAGCGCCGTGCGGGCGCGGAACCTGCCCCCTGAGGAGTCGGAGGAGGACGGCGGCTCGGGCCCGGGACCCGGATGACCCGTGCTGGCATACTGAGGCCGGCATGTGCGTGCAATGCATGGGAACGGCAGTCGTGGCGGTCGGGTCGGCGACGGGCATCCGCGCCTACGTCGCCGCCAGGCGGCCGCGCTGGATGACGCCCGGTCGGCTCAAGTTCGCAACCGCGGCCTTGATGTCGGTCGCGGTGATTGCATCGGGTATCTCGGTCGGCTGAGCGCGCTTACGCGGCGGATCCCGGGGGCAGTTGCGGGGCCGCCGGGGCAGGACTCAGTGGACGTGCCCGTGTTCGACTTCGCGCTCGAGCACATCCTCGGGTAAGCGAGTTGCGAGTATGGCGGCCAGCGCGGTCGTGATCGGCACCGCAGCGATCAGCCCGATCGAGCCGACCAGCATCGCGACCACCTCGGTCGCGACAATCTCGGAGTTGAGCGCCTCTCCAAAGCCGATATCCCCGGCGCTGAAGATCAGCAGGATCGGCAGGCCGGCGCCGACATAGGCGAGTACGAGGGTGTTGACGGTGGCGGTGATGTGATCGCGGCCAACCGCGATCGCTCGGGTGTAGAGCTCGCGCGTGCCCATCGCCGGGCTCGCCGAGCGCAGCGCCATCACCGTTGAGGACTGGCTGACGGTGACATCGTCGAGCACCCCCAGCGCCCCGATCACCATGCCGGCGAGCAGCAGCCCCTGAACCGAGATCGAGCTATCGGAGGCAAGCAGGGTGGCCTCCTCGGAGCTGAACCCCGTCAGTTGCGCGAGCTCGGTGAAGATCAGCGCCAGCAGCGCCACCAGGATCAGGCTGCCGCTCGTCCCCAGCATCGCCGCCGCGCTCTTGGCGCCGAGGCCGTGAGCGAGGGAGATCGTTACGAGCATCACGGCGAGGGCGCCAACGATCGCCACCAGCACAGGCTCAGATCCATCCCGGATCGCCGGCACGATGAAGACCATCACGATCGCCAGGCTGAGCCCGAGTCCGACCAGGGAGAGACCGCCGCGCAGGCGCCCAAACAAGAGCACGAGGATGCCAAAGCCCAATGCGAGCAGCAGGATCGGCCCCCGCCGTTCGAAGTCGACGAGGCTGAATGTTGCTTCAGCGCCGGGCGCGGGAGGGTTCGCGGCGACCCGGACCGAGTCACCGACATCGATCTCGGGGCTGAAGCTGGCACTGCCGAGCTCGATCGTCGCCTCGGCGGGGAGCCCTGCAGGCGCCTCCTCCAAAGCAACCCCGATCTGCAGACAGGCCTCGGTCTCCGTGCCCGGGCATGGAAGCTCCTCGACCCGGATCACCTCGGCGGCCACCGTCTCACCGGCGATCCCCGCCACCTGCGGGGACTCAGCTTCTCCGGAGGGCCACAGCACCGCCATCCCCGCGACCGTGATCGTGGTCAGACCGAGCAGGAGGACGCCGACGGAGCGTCCGATCCGGGTGTGCAAGAGCGTGCTCATCACCCCCATTTGAGCATCGGGGGCGGCGGATCACGATGGCCTCCCGGCGCGAGGCGGGTGGGCCAGGTTGGCAGCGGGTGGTCTCAGCCTCCGGCCGCGAGGCTCCGCATCGAGGCGGTGATCCGCGCTTGCTCCTCGGCACTGATGCTGTCGAAGCGAAAGACCGTGTTCGCGGCTCTGAAGCAGACGAACGAGACGGCTGAGTCGCAGCGCTCGAACTCGCTCAGCGCCGCCTCCTCATCCTCGAGCACGGCCACGGCTCCCGAGCCATGGGCATCGCCCTGCAGGGGTCCCGATCCGCCGCTGAAACGAACCACGTAGAGGTCGATGCCCGCGACGCCCGAGCCGAGACTCTCTCCGAGCTCGAGCTCCGCGCCTGCCTGATTGAGGGCGGCGACGGCCGCCTCGGCGCTGAGCTGATCCTCCCCCGACGAGCAACCGGCGAGGGCGATCGCGATCGCCACCGCGCTGACGGTTGAGAATCGGTGAACGGCGGCGCTCACTCCGTCTCCAGTGAGTACCGGGTCCCGATCTGGGTGCTGCCGACTGCGAGGTAGGTCGCGGGATCGACCGCCGGGGCGCTCTCCGCCGAGCCTCTGAGAACCTGCAGATGGACATGGGGACGCAGGCAGGGCCCACTGCACCCCACGAGGCCTATCGTCTCGCCCGCCTTGACTGTGTCCCCTGGCTCAACCTCAAACCGGGACTGGTTCCCGTAGCAGGTGGTCAGGCTCGTGCGGTCGCCCTTTCCCTCGATCCGGTGAAGCAGACAGGTGCGGTTACCGTAGGCGGGATCAAAGCCGGTTGAAAGTACCAGTCCGGGAGCGATCGCGGCGATCGGATTGCCGGAGGGGGCGGCGATGTCGAGCCCGTCGTGGAGGGCACCGAATCGCTTGCCGAACCCGGCGACGAGCTGCCCGTCGACCGGGACGCCAAACGGCAGTCGACTCAGCGGAAGCTCCACCCCGTCCCCGCCATCGCCGCGGAGGCGCTCAGCGAGGGCCAGCGTCCGGCGGGCGAATGCCTGGCCGCCGCGGGTCGCAAGCGCCGCCGCATAGTCCGTGGGTGCGCCCAACGCGGCGATCGTAAAACCGATCGCCGCTACCCGCTCCCTTCCCTCTGCGCCGTCCGCCGCCCCGCGGCCGGCGGTCTCGATCTCGTTTGCGGCCGCGAGGATCGCCCAGTCCAGTCCCATTTCCTCGCCGACCCCGATAATCAGATCGAGCTCCGAGTCGTCGAAGAGGCGCTGCGCAAGCGCGGAGGGCCCCGCCTCCAGTCGCTCGCTCAACGCAGCGGGGCTTCCGGTCCCAGAGGCTGACGGGCCCGAGGGGGAATCGTCATTGGAGCAGCCAACCGCGCCGGCGGCGACGAGAATCACGGCCGCGCCCAGCACTGCCCTCAGCCAGTCTCCTCGGCGCCTGTCTAGCTCAGCGGAGCCCTGCATCAAGGGAGATCGTAGAGGGCCGGCCTCGGGGGCCCGGTCACTCAGGCGGCACGGCAGCCCGCGCAGGTGCCGTAGAGGGTGATGTCGTGAGAGGCGATCTCGAACTCGACGCGATCGCTGATCGAGGTCACCGCCCTCTCGAGGTCCGGGTCGCTGAACGGTTCGGTCCGGCCACAGTTCTCGCAAACGATGTGGTGGTGGTGCTCGCCTCCCGGCAAGACCAGCTCGAAGCGGGTGGGGGAGTCGGGTAGGGCCGTCTTGTGCAGCAGTCCGAGGTCCGCGAGCAGGCTGAGGGCCCTGTAGACGCTGGCGGTGCCAACCGACTTGCCCTGCTCGCGGAGCCGGGCGGCGACGCTCTCGGCCTCCATGCAGCCTCCCTCAGCCCCGAGTAGCTCAACTACGGCGGTGCGCGCGCCACCCGCCCGGTAGCCCCGCTCGCTGAGCGTGCTCAGGGCGGCGTTTGTCCACTCGCTCGGCATCTGTCGATGGTACCGGTCCCGGTGTAAATGCGAACGACTCTCAAACTCACTAGAGTGCCGATAATGCGAACAACTATCAATTACTTCACAGCCTTGCCCATTCTCGTTCTCTCCGCGCTTGGAGTTGCAGCTTGCGGCTCCAGCTCGGATCCGGAGGCGGGAGCGAACGCTGGTGGCGGGGTCTCAGTTGTCGTCAGCACGACGCAGGCCACTGATCTCGTCCGCAACGTAGCCGGAGAGCGCGCTTCAGTGACCGGAGTGCTCGCGACCAACTCGGACCCGCACGACTACGAGCCCAAGCCCAGCGATGCCGAGGCCCTGACCGAAGCCGATCTGATCGTTGGCTCCGGCGGCGATCTCGACATCTGGCTCGAGGACCTGGTTGACGCGTCGGGCTCAGATGCTGAGGAGATCCTGCTGATCGACTCGGTCGAGACGATCGAGGGCGAGCCAGGGGAGAAGCACTCAGAGGAGGAACAGGAGCACTCTGACGAGGAGGAGCATGGTCACTCCGAGGGGGAGGGCGAGGAGGCGTCTGTCGAGGGCCTCGACCCCCACTGGTGGCAGGATCCGCGCAACGCGATCCTCGCGGTCGCGACGATCGCCGAGGCGCTGAGCGAGGTGGACCCGGAGGGGGCCGACGAGTACGCGGCCAACGCCGACGCTTACATCGGTCAGCTCGAGCGGCTCGACGAGGGCATCAGCACTTGCATCGACAGCGTGCCCCCGAAGGAGCGCAAGCTCGTCACCAGCCACGACGCGCTCGGCTACTTCGCCGATCGCTATGAGATCGAGGTGGTCGGGGCGGCGGTTCCGGCGCTCAGCACCCAGGCTCAGGCGTCGGCCGGCGAGACCGCCGAACTGGTCGAGCTGATCCGCTCCGAGGGTGCCCGAGCGGTCTTCCCCGAGGCCGGCGTCAGCGCTGGACTCGAGCAGGCGATCGCCGATGATGCCGGCGCGCAGATCGGCGGTGAGCTCTGGGCGGACACGCTCGGGCCGGAGGGCTCGAGCGGGGAGACCTACCTCGATGCGATGGCGGCAAATGCGTCGAGCATGGTGGAGGGCTTCACGGGCGGCGCGCAGAGCTGTCAGATTCCAGTCTGACCCCGTGCTCGATGCTTTCCAGCTTCCATTCATCCAGCGGGCAGCACTCGAGATCGTGCTGCTCGCGCCCCTCGCGGGCATCCTCGGCGCCCAGATCGTCCTCCGGCACCTGGCGTTCTTCACCCACGGGGTCGGGGTAGCGGCGTTTCCCGGGCTGGTCGTGGCCGGACCGCTGGGGGTGCCACCGGCGGTCGCAGCGCTCGGGGTCGGTGGCGGCTTCGCCGCGCTGCTGGAGCGATCCCATCGCAGCCGCCGCCTGGGTGCCGACACGGCCACTGCCTTGCTTGTGGTGTTCGCGCTGGCCCTGGGTGTGATCCTCGCCAGCGACGTCTTCGAGTCCGGCTCGGAGGTCGATCAGCTGCTCTTTGGGAGCCTGCTCGCGATCGGCACCGCGGAGCTTCTCGGCACGGCCCTCGCGCTCACCCTCGCGCTGGCGGCGGCCGCCTTCGCCCGCCGCGTCTGGATCGCGATCGCGTTCGAGCCCCAGAGCGGAGCCGCCCTGGGGCTGCCCGTGGTCTTGGCCGACCGCCTGCTCCTCCTCACGATTGCCGTTGCCACGATCTCAGCCCTGGCCGCCGTGGGCGCACTGCTGGTCAGCGCGATCCTCGTCATCCCCGCGGCGACCGTGCGGCTGTTTGCACCAACCGTTCTCAGCCTCGAGCTGGGGAGTGCCGCACTGGCCTTGCTGGTGGGCCTGGGCGGACTCCTGCTGTCCTACGAGCTCGACTCCCCGCCGGGAGGGACGATCGCCGTGATCGGCGGTGTGGTGTTCGGGCTCGCGCTCCTGCTCCGCGCGTTCGGACCCCGTCTGACGACGGGCTCGCATCGGAGCAGTCGACGATGAGCGCGGTCACGGTCTCGGCGCTGGAGGTCGGCTACCTCCCCGGGGTTCCGGTGCTCGCAGAGCTCGACTTCGTGGTGCCCGAGGGCGTAGTCGTGGCCGTGCTTGGCCCCAACGGCGGAGGCAAGACGACCCTCTTCCGAGGCTTGCTGGGCGAGGCTCCTCACATCCGTGGTCGGGTCGAGCTCGAAGGCCCGATCGCCTACGTCCCGCAGACCGAACGGGCCCGCCTGGACTTCCCGGCCAGCGCTCTCGACGTCGCGCTGATGGGTACCTACGCCGACACACCGTGGTACCGGCGCAGCGGGCCGCGGCAGCGTCGCGTCGCCACCTCGGCGCTCGAGCAGGTGGGGCTCAGTGATCTCGCCGATACCCGGTTCGGGCTGCTTTCCGGGGGCCAGCGCCAGCGCGTCCTGATCGCCCGAGCCTTGAGCCGGCGCGCATCCACACTCCTACTGGATGAGCCTCTGAGCGGTGTCGACCAATCCTCGGGGAAGCGCATTCTGGACCTCTTCAGTGAGCTCGCGCGCGAGGGCCGCTCGCTGTTCGTCTCTACCCACGACATCGAACAGGCCCGCAGCTTCGACCTCGTGCTCTGCCTGAATGGGCGCCAGATCGCCTTTGGCGAGCCTGCGGCGGTGCTCAGCCCCGACGTTATACAACGCACCTATGGCGGCGAGCTGATCCGGCTCGATGACACTGCCCAGGCGATCGTCGTCCAACACCACCACCACTAGCCGGTAGGTCCTCCTTGCTCGAACTGATCACCGACCCCTTCAGCGGCGGCATCGCGCAGCGAGCCCTGCTCGAAGTGGTGATCCTCGGTCTGGTCTGCGGCCCGTTGGGAGTCTGGGTCGTGCTCTACCAGCAGAGCTACGCCGCCGAGTCGATCTCCCACTCGATGCTGCCCGGGCTGGTGATCGCGGCCCTCGTCGGGGTGCCTCTCGGACTTGGCGCCGCGGTTGGACTCCTCGTTGCGGTGGCGATGATCGCCGCGGTCGCGACGGATGAGTCGATCGGCGCTGACACCGCCGTGGCGGTCGGGGTGACCGCGCTGTTCGGCTTTGGTTCCCTGCTGGCGCTGTCGCCGCAGACGCCGATCGGGCTCGGGGAGCTGCTGTTCGGCGACCCGCTCAGCGTTCGCGCTGATGATCTGATCGCCTCCGGTGTGCTCGCCCTCCTCACCGGAGCCGTCCTGGCGGGCGCTCATCGGACCCTCACCCTGAGTTGCTTCGACCCAGCTTCAGCCGCGAGCCTGGGCGGGTCAAATCGCTCTGCCACCTGGCTGGTGCTCGGCTTGATCGCAGCGACGACCCTGGTCGCCGTTCAGGCTCTCGGCAGCCTGCTCGTAGTGGCGGTCGTGATCGGCCCGGCGGCTGCGGCCCTGCGTCTGCAGTCGCGTCTCAGGCCAGCCCTGTGGACGGCGGCGTTCCTCGCGGTCACCGCCGGCGTCGGCGGCCTCTACGTGAGTCACTACCTGGAGCTCGCCGCGGGGGCGTCGATCGCGCTGGCGGCCTTCGCCACCTTCGTGCTCACCCTGCCCGTGCGGGCGCCGGGGCGGGTCGCCCGGAGGCTCGCGCCGCGCTGAGCGGCGGCGCGACTGGCGTGAGCAAAGCCGGCGGCGAGGCGCTCGCTACGCCATCATTCGTTGCCCACCTCCGATGCGGAAGAGGAGATCCGATGAGCAAGGCGGACAGGAAGCGTGAGATGCGCGAGGCGCGCGAGCAGGCTGAGCGGGATGGGGCGTCCGCGCTTGCCGGCAAGCGCCGCAAGCAGTTCATCGGGATCGGGCTGTTCGCCGCGATCCTCGTCGCCGTGTTGATCGCGGTCAGCGCCGGCGGTGGCAGCGACAGCGACGATCCAGCGACGGATGCGACCGCGACCGAGCAGCTACTCGCCGGCATCGACCAGGACGGCACCGTGCTCGGCGACCCCGAGGCCCCACTCACGATGCTCGAGTTCGCCGATCCGCAGTGCCCGTTCTGCGCCGAGTTCTCCGAGGTGTCGATCCCGCCGATCGTCGAGCAGCTCGTGCGCAGCGGTGAGCTCCGGATCCAGTTCGTGCCGCTGACCTTCCTCGGGCCTGACTCCGAGCTCGCGGCACGCTTCGCGGTGGCGGCGGGCGAGCAGGGCAAGCTCTGGCAGTTCATTGAGCTCTTCTACGCCAACCAGGGCATCGAGAACAGCGGCTACGTGACCGAGCAGTATCTACTCGACCTGGCCTCCCAGATCGATGGTCTGGACGGCGAGCAGGCGCTCGCGGCCGCGGACTCGCCGGAGGTCACCAAGGTGCTCGATGACGCTCGCACCATCGCCGCCGACGTTGGAGTCGACTCGACACCGGCCCTGGCCACAGCGCCGACGGCGCCGGGAGCCGAGGCCGATGCCGAGATCCTCGACGTCGATCCCCTCGATACCCAGGCGGTGATTGCGGCGCTCGAGGACGCCATCGCCCAAGCGGACGACGGATGAGCGACGAGGGCTTGCGAAGGGTCGCCCTCGGGATAGTCGTGGTCGGGATCGCGGTCGCCGGCTACCTGACCTGGGTCCACTACGCCGGGCTGGAGACGGTCTGCGTGGGCGGCGGTGGCGGCTGCGAGCGGGTGCAATCCTCCGACTACGCGGAGCTGGCGGGCATCCCGGTCGCCCTGCTCGGGCTGATCGGCTACCTCTCGATCGGGGCAACGCTGCTGCTCCGTTCCGAGCTCGCTCAGATGACCGGAGCGCTACTGGCGCTCGTCGGCTTCGGCTTCAGCCTCTACCTGACTTACCTGGAGTTGTTCGTGATCGATGCGATCTGTCAGTGGTGCGTGGCCAGCGCGGTACTGATGAGCCTGCTCGCGATCGTGCTGACGACGCGACTACTCCGGGTCGGCGAGCCCCCTCGGTCCAGATCCCAGCCGGAGTAGGCCTCGCCGCGAGCTAGCCGAGGACGAGTTCTGCCGCGTCGCGCAGCAGATTCTCGTCACCCTGGATCAGCAGGGTCGTGACCACCGACTCGCGCCACTTGGCCAGGTCGTCGGCGATCTTGTCCTTCGGGCCGATCAGCGACATGGTCTCGATCAGGTCGAAGGGGATCAGCGCCGCCGCCTCGTCCTTGTTGCCGTCGAGGTAGAGGTCCTGGATCTCGAGGACCTCCTTCTCGTAGCCCATCCGGATTGGCACGTTGGCGTGGAAGTTCTTGCCCTTGGCGCCCATGCCACCGAAGTAGAGGGCGTAGAAGGGGCGCAGCATGTCGGCGGCCGCGTCGACGTCGTCGGAGACGATCATCGGCACCATGCAGGCGACCTCGAAGTCGTCGGCACCGTGGCGCGCGCCCTCGCGGCCCCAGCCCTCCTCGAGCGAGGGCCGGTAGATGTCCTCGTGGTCGGGTGAGAACAGCATCGACATCCAGCCGTCGCAGAGCTCGGCACAGAGCGCGATGTTCTTCGGCCCCTCACAGCCCAGGAAGATCGGGATCTCCTCGCGCACGGGGTGGATCGCGCTCTTTAGGGGTTTGCCCAGGCCGGTGCCTCCCCGCTCCTCAGTGAGTGGCAGCGGGTAGTGCGGGCCGTCGTTGGTCACCGGCCCGTTGCGGGCCCAGATGTCGCGCATGATCCCGATGTACTCACGCGTCCGGGCGAGAGGCTTTGGGAAGGGGACGCCGTACCAGCCCTCGACCACCTGCGGGCCGGAGACACCGATGCCGAGGATGAAGCGTCCACCAGAGAGGTGGTCCATCGTCATCGCCGCCATCGCGGTCGCGGCCGGCTGGCGCGCGGACATCTGCGTGATCGCGGTGCCGAGGCGCATCTTCTCGGTCCGCGAACCCCACCAGGCGAGCGGCGAGATCACGTCCGAGCCGTAGGCCTCAGACGTCCACAGCGAGTCGAAGCCGAGCCCCTCTGCGGTGGCGATCATCTCTTCGACGCCGGGCGGTGGGCCGCCCGCCCAGTATCCGGTGTTGAGCCCGAGCTTCAGATCCTTGGCCATCGGGGGCACCCTACCGCCCGCCGCGCCGTTGAGCGGAGCCGCTTGACCGCTTCGCCGAAGCTCTGTGAGACTGCCCCTGTGCGAGTTCTCTCGGTCGTCCATCAGCACGATGCCGGGCTCGGCGTGTTCGCCGATCTGGAAGCGGACTTCGAGGATTGGGTGCCGGCCGAGGGCCCGGGGCCCGGGCTGGGTGGCTTCGACGCGGCGATCGTGCTGGGTGGCTCGATGAACGTCGATCAGGACGGCGAGCATGCCTGGCTGCGAGGCGAAAAACAGCTGATCGCCGAGCTGCTCGAGCGGCGCATTCCGACACTGGGTGTATGTCTCGGGTCGCAGCTGCTGGCGGAGGCGGCGGGCGCGGTGCCGGCAAGGGCAGCGCGCCCGGAGATCGGCTGGCATGAGGTAGAGCTCACGGCCGAGGGACGCGAGGACCCGGTCATCGGTGGGCTGCCTCCCCGCTTCGAGGCTCTGCAGTGGCACTCCTATGAGGCGCCCCTGCCACCGGGTGCGGTGCCGCTCGCCCGTAGCCCGGTCTGCCTGCAGGCTTGTCGGCTCCCCGGCGGCCTTGCTTGGGGAATCCAGTTCCACGCGGAGGTCGACGCCGGCATCGTCGGCTCCTGGCTCGACGACTACAGCTCGGACCCGGACGCCGTTCGCATCGGCCTCGACCCCGAGGCAATGAGAGCGGAGACCGCCGCGAAGATCGAGCGCTGGAACGAGCTCGGCCGCGGACTCTCGCAGCGCTTCCTCGCTGTTGCCGCCGGCGCCGCGGCCTGATCTCGGGGGAGGGGGCGCTAGTCCGGCGTTACGTAGGCGCCGGAGAGCCCACCGTCGACGAGGAACGTCGAGGCGTTTACGTAGGAGGACTCATCGCTGGCCAGAAACAGTGCGGCCTGGGAGATCTCGCGCGCTTCTGCGAAGCGACCCATCGGCAGGTGCACCAGCCGGCGCTCAGCCTCGGCCCGGTCGGAGAGGAACAGCTCCTGCAGGAGCGGGGTATCGACGGGGCCCGGGCAGAGCGCGTTGACGCGAACACCACGGCGACCGAACTCGACGCCCAGCTCACGCGAAAGCGAGAGCACCGCACCCTTCGATGCGGTGTAGGAGATCTGAGAGGTTGCGGCCCCCATCACGGCGACGAATGACGCCGTGTTGATCACCGAGCCACCGCCACTGTCGAGCAGATGCGGGATCCCGTGCTTGCAGCAGAGGAAGATACCGCGCACGTTGACGTCCTGAACCCGCTGCCAGGAGGAGAGCGGGGTCGAAAGCACGGACCCGTCGTCGGTCGGGTTGATCCCGGCGTTGTTGTAAAGCACGTCGATGCGACCGAACTTCTCGCGAACCCGGGCGTACATCTCCTCCACGCCCGCCTCATCGGTGACGTCGACCTCCAGCGAAAGCTCGCCCCTTGCGCCCGGCTCCCGATCCGCCCCCACGACCACCGCTCCCTGCGCTGCGAACAGCTCGGCCGAATCGGCTCCGATACCGCTCGCGGCACCGGTGATCACGCAGACCTTTCCCTCGAGCCTCCCCATCACTGCTCCGTCGCGTAGTAGACGTTCTTGATCTCGGTGTAGTACTCGAGCGCGTCGGGGCCGAGCTCGCGCCCGATCCCCGACTGCTTGAAGCCGCCGAAGGGAGTGCTCACCCGCACCGAGCTGTTCGAGTTGATCGAGATCACGCCGGTATCGATCGCCCGGGCCGCGCGCAGGGCCTTCGCACCATCCTGCGTCCAGATCGAGCCCGACAGCCCGTAGATCGTGTCGTTGGCGAGCCGGACTCCCTCAGCCTCGCCTTCGAAGGGGATCACGCAGGCGACCGGGCCGAAGATCTCCTCACGGGCGGCGCGGTCGTCGTTGGAGGTCGGTGCCAGCACCGTCGGCGGATACCAGAACCCGGGGCCCTCGGGAATCTCTCCTTTGATCGCCACGGGGGCATCGGCCTCCACGAAGGAGGCGACCGTCTCGCGGTGGCCGGCGGAGATCAGTGGCCCCATCGTGGTCGAAGGGTCGAGCGGATCGCCGACGCGCACCTCGGCTACGGCGGCGCCGAGCAGTTCGAGAAAACGATCGAGCGCCGGGCGTTCCACCAGGATCCGTGAGCGCGCACAGCAGTCCTGGCCGGCGTTGCCGAAGACCGCGGCCGGAGCTGCGGCGGCCGCCGCCTCCAGGTCGGCGTCGGCGAAGATCAGATTGGCCGACTTGCCGCCCAGCTCGAGCGTCACCCGCTTGATCGTCCCGGCGGCTGCAGCGGCGATCCCCCGCCCGACGCCGGTCGAGCCGGTGAACGCGACCTTGGCCACATCGGGATGCTCGACCAGCCGCTGCCCGCAGACCGACCCTGGGCCTGGAACGACACTCAGCACGTGCTCGGGCAGGCCGGCCTCCACAGCGAGCCGCTCGAGCTCGAGGGCGGTCAGTGGCGTCAGCTCGGCCGGCTTCAGTACCACGGTGTTGCCCGCGGCGAGCGCCGGCGCCACCTTCCAGGACGCGATCGCGAGTGGGAAGTTCCAGGGTGTGATCAGGCCGATCACGCCGAGCGGCTCGCGGAAGGTCATGTCCACGCCACCGGCGACCGGGATCGTCTTGCCCGCGAGCCGCTCCGGCGCGCCGGCGTAGTAGCGGAAGGTTGCGGCGACCATGCCGATCTCGTCGCGGGCGTCCCGGATCGGCTTGCCGACGTTGCGCGCCTCCAGCTTGGCGAGCGGCTCCAGCTCCGCCTCGACCCGGTCGGCGAGCGCGTGCAGCAGCGCCGCCCGTTTGCCCGGCGCGACCGCCCGCCAGGACTCGAAGGCCCGCTTTGCCCCTTCCACGGCCTCGTCCACCTGCTCGACCCCGGCGCGGGGAACCTCGGCCAGGGTACCCTCGGTCGCGGGCTCGAGCACGGTGATCATCGGTGGGCTCCGGCGGCGTGCCGCTCGCTCACGCCCTCGCGGACGAAACGCTCGATCACCCTGCTTGGCTCGTCCTCCTCGGGATGCCAGAGGACACCGACGGTGAAGCTGCAGGCGGGCAGCTCGATCGCCTCGATCACGCCGTCGGGGATTGCCCGTCCACTGACGCGGACCCCTTCGCCCAGGCTGTCGAGGCCCTGGTGGTGGTGTGACTTGACCGCGAGGCGCTCGCCGCCCGCCAGCCGTGCGGCGAGGCTGCCGGGCTCGAGCTCGACCTCGTGGTCGGAGAAGCGGCCGGGAGTGTGGCGATGGTCCTCGTGGCCGAGGAGTTCGGGCAGATGCTGGCGGAGCGTCCCGCCGCAGGCGATGTTGAGCACCTGCATGCCTCGGCAGACCGCCAGCAGCGGCAGATCGCGCTCAATCGCCCCCAGGGTGAGGGCCAGCTCGAAGCGGTCCCGCTCCGGTCGGGTGTTGAGCGTTTGGGGATGAGGCTCGGCGCCGTAGCTGCCGGCATCGACATCGCTGCCCCCGGAGATGAGCAGGCCGTCCAGCAGATCGAGCAGCCTCCCCGGCTGTTCGCTGACGGCATCGTCGGGCGAGAGGAGCAGCGCCAGCGCTCCGGCCTTCTGTATCGCAAGCGCGTAGCTGCGCGGCAGCACCAGCGCGGGCTGGTCCCAGACACCCCAGCGAGCCTGCTCGAGCGCGCAGGTGACGCCGATGATGGGCCCGCTCACAACCGTTCGAACCCCCGGAAGCGCTCCCAGTCGGTGACCGTGGAGTTGAACGCCTCGAGCTCGATCCGAGCGTGGTTGAGGTAGTGGTCGACCACTTCGCCGCCGAAGGCATCGCGAGCGACCTGTGAGGCTGAGAAAAGGTCCCGGGCCTCCAGCAGGGTCTCGGGCACCCGCGGCGCGTCGGACTCGTAGGCGTTGCCCTCGAGCTCCGGCTCGAGCGGCAGCTCGTTCTCGATCCCGTGCAGGCCGGAGGCGATCATCGCCGCGATCGCCAGGTAGGGATTGACGTCGGCGCCCGGCAGCCGGTTCTCGACCCGCAGCGAGGGTCCGTGGCCGACCACCCGCATCGAGCAGGTGCGGTTGTCGGTGCCCCACGCGACGGCCGTCGGGGCGAAGGAGCCGGCCACGAAGCGCTTGTAGGAGTTGACCTGGGGAGCGAGGAAGAGGGTCATCTCCCGCAAGCAGGCGAGCTGGCCGGCGACGAAGTGATCGAACAGCTCGCGATCGGTCCCGAAGACGTTTTTCCCCTGCTCGTCGGAGAGCGAGCAGTGGATGTGGCACGAGTTGCCCTCGCGCTCGTCGAACTTCGACATGAAGGTGATCGCCATCTCCTCGTCGGAGGCAATCTCCTTGGCGCCGTTCTTGTAGATCACGTGGGTGTCGGCGGTTGTCAGTGCGTCGGCGTAACGAAAGTTGATCTCGTGCTGGCCGAAGTTGCATTCGCCCTTCGAGGTCTCGACTTTCATGCCGGCCGCCATCATCGAGTTGCGGATCCGTCTGATCAGCGGCTCGACTCTTGCCGTGCCGAGCATCGAGTAGTCGACGTTGTAGAGGTTGGCCGGCTTCATCTCCCGGTAGGCCTTCTTCCAGGCCTCCTCGTAGGTGTCGTGGAAGACGATGAACTCGAGCTCCGTCCCGGCCTGGGCGACCCAGCCGCGCTCGGCGAGGCGGTCGAGCTGGCGGCGCAGGATCTGCCGCGGGCTGGCGAGCACGTCGGAGCCGTCCTCCCAGACCAGATCCGCCATCAGCAGCACCGTCCCCTCCTGCCAGGGAATCGGTCGCAGCGTCTCGAGGTCGGGTCGCATCACGAAATCGCCGTAGCCGCGCGACCAGGACGCCATCGCGTAGCCCTCGACCGTGTCCATGTCGACATCGACGGCGAGCAGGTAGTTGCAGCCTTCGGCCCCGTTCTCCAGCACCTCCTCGAGGAAGTGGGAGGCGGTCAGCCGCTTGCCCATCAGCCGCCCCTCCATGTCGGCGATCGTCAGCAGAACGGTGTCAACCGAGCCGTCGGCGACCTTTGCCTTGAGTTCCTCGAGGGTCACGCCCGCGACAGTAGCGATCCGCTGCCGCCGCTCATCAGCCCGCCAACTCCGACTCCGCGCGCTCGATCGCCTCGAACTCTTCCTCCGGGGCGTCGGCTACCAGGCGGTGGCGACTGTAGAACCAGAAGTAGGCGACGAATGCCGCGAACACCGCGGCCACGATCAGAGCCGCCGTCTCGTCGACGAAGAACACCGCGACGACCGCGGCCAGTGCCAGAACCAGCGCGACTCCGGTGGTGTAGACGCCGCCGGGGGTCCGGTAGGGCCGCTCGAGGTCGGGCTCGGTGCGTCGCAGGACGATGTGGCTGACCATCATCAGCACGTAGGAGATCACGGCCCCGAAGACGGCGATCTGGATCATCCGCGCGCCGGCCTCGGCAGGCGAGGTCGCCTCCGCGTAGATCGCGGCAATCAGGAAGCCGATCAAACCCGGCACGACCAGCGCGATACCGGGCGTCCGGCGCCCGGTCGTCACCGACAGCGCACGAGGCAGATAGCCGGCTCGCGAGAGCGCGAACAGCTGCCGGGAGTAGGCGTAGATGATCGAGAAGAAGCTCGCAATGAGGCCGAACAGACCGATGTAGTTGACGAACTCCTTGATCCCGGATTCCTCGCCGTGGGCGATGCCGAGCGCTTCCGGCAACGGGTTGTCGGATCCCGCGAGTGCCGCCGAGCCGGCTCCGCCGGGCGCCAGCGTCAGGACCAGGGCGGCGAAGATCAGTAGGACGATCATGCCGGTGATGATTCCCCGCGGCATGTCCTTCTTCGGGTCGCGTGTCTCCTCGGCGGCCAGTGGCACGCCCTCGATCGCGAGGAAGAACCAGATCCCGTAAACGAACGCGGCGAGGACGCCCGCATAGCCGAACGGGATGAAGTCGCTCGAGCCCGAAGCGCTCGGATCGGGTGCGATATCGGTCAGGTTCGAGGCGCTGAACTCGGGGATCATGCCCACGACGAAGACGATCAGGCCGATCACGGCGATCGCCGTGATCGCGAACATCAGCTTCAGGGCCTCGCCGACGCCGTAGAGGTGGATCCCGATGAAGACGGCGTAGAAGAAGAGATAGAGGGGCCAGCCGGCCGTGATTCCGAATATGTCGAGCGACTCGACGTAGCCGCCGATGAAGATCACGATCGCGGCCGGCGCGATCGCGTACTCGATCAGGATCGCGGTGCCGGTGGCGAAGCCTCCGAGCGGCCCAAGCGCCCGTCGTGCGAATCCGTAGCCGGCGCCCGCCGTCGGCAGGCTGGAGGAGAGCTCGGCCAAGCCGAGGACCATGCAGGTGTACATGATCGCCATCAGGATCGTGGCGATCAGCAGGCCGCCCCAGCCGCCTTCGGCGAGGCCGAAGTTCCAGCCGGCGAAGTCACCGGAGATGACGTAGGCGACGCCGAGCCCCGCGAGCAGCACCCAGCCGGCGGCACCCGAGCGTAGTTGCCGCTTCTCGAGGTAGCCCTCCCCGGCGCGCTCGTAACCAGCCCCGTGAACCTGTCTGCGCTCTGCCACCGACTCCTCCTCCACAGTGATGTACCGGACCAAAAGGTCTTTTCAGCGGACCTTTCGGCGGGGACCCTACTCACAACGGCGGTCAAGTCAAGTCCCGGCTCGCTCCCGCAGGTCGAGAGCGACGCGATCATCACCCTCGACTGAGTCGCGGACTTTGCTACTCCTTGGCCGGGAGGAAGCCGGCGAGGATGTGTTCGGTGCCCTCGATGTGGCGTCGCAGCAGTTGCACCGCATGGCCCGCGTGCCCGCGTCGCAGGAGGGTGACCAGGCGGCGATGCTGCGCATTGGAGCGGGTCAGCACCTCCTCAGGGTGCGGGATTAAGGCGATCAGCTCGCCGACCCTGCCCTGGACCTCCGTCATCAGGGCGACGAGCCGGGCGGAGTGGGCGGCCTCGGCGATCCCGATGTGGAAGCGGACGTCGGCGCGGCGGTAGTCGTCGAAATCACTCGTTCCGGCCATCTCGTCGACCAGCGAGTCCAGCCGGTCGAGGTCCGAGCGCTCGGCGCGTTCGGCGGCCAGTAACATCGCGCCCGCCTCGACCGCCACGCGTTCATCGAGGACCTCGAGCGCCCGCGCCCCGAGATCACGAGCGCCGCCGGCGCTGACGGGCGGGGGCTCGGGCGCGACGAAGGTGCCACCACCACGCCCCCGGGTGGCGAGGAGGTGACCGGACTGCACGAGGGTCAGGAGCGCCCGTCGCAGGGTCGAGCGAGAGATCCCGAGCCGGGCGGCAAGTTCCCGTTCGGGCGGCAGCTGCGCCCCGGGCGGGAGCAGTCCGAGCTGAATTGCCACACCGAGCCGCTCGACGGTCTCCTCGAAGGCCGTGGGCGATCGCACCGGCTCGAAGATCGCGTCGTGGGCCCGGCCACTCATCGGCCAAAGGTAGCCCGCGCGGCTCAGCCGTGCAGCAACTCCCTGGCGCGGACATCTGCGTGATCGCGGTGCCGAGGCGCATCTTCTCGGTCCGCGAACCCCACCGGGCAAGCGGCGAGATCACGTCCGCAAGCGCCCGGCAAGGTGGACGGCTTACGGTACGTATGTGATCAGGATCCTCCTGGCAAGCGCGCTGTTCGGCCTGTTCCTCGGCGGCTGTGGAGGCGCGGATCCGGAGCCGGTCACCGACACCTCGTTTCAGTTCCCGCCCGCGCCCGATGCCCCGGCGGCCGAAGCGCCCCTGGCCCCATCCCTGCGGGCCGACCTCGAGGACGCCGTTGACGGCTTGACCGCCGGCGAACTCGACCCAGCCACCGTCGAGCGCATCTCCGCCGGCGACGACCCGCGCGCAGCCTGGCTCGTCTCCGACCTGCTGCGCTTCGTCGCCGATCCCGGCGCGAGCGCCGAGCTGGCCGCGGCGTTCGAGGGTTTGACGGGGGTCGACGCCTCCGCCGATCCGACCTTCGCGCTCAGTCCCTGGCAGAGCATCACCAACCACCTGATCGCCTGGGATCTGCCGGCCCCGCCGGACTACCGTGAGCTCAAGGGTCGTCTCTTCACATCGGTGGAGCCGGGCTGGACGCCGTTCTTCGATGATCCTGATGCAGCGATCGATTACCGGTTGCTCTCCTGGGGCGGGGTGCTGATCGACGACCGCCCGCTCGACGACCCCGATCCCTGCCCGGACGGCTGCATCCCCGCACTCGACGATCCGGAGCTGACCGACGCCGCCGGAGGCTCCTGGTACCCGGACGACCGCCTGGTCTTCGGGGTGGAGGTCGGCGGCGAGGCGGTGGCCTTCCCGCAGAACATCATGCAGGTGCACGAGATGGTCAACATCACGATCGACGACCGCCGGCTCGGCATTCCGTACTGCACGCTGTGCGGTTCGGCCCAGGCCTACTTCACCGATCGCGACACCGTCGACGGCGAGCCGCTCGTCCTACGTACCTCCGGTCTGCTGTCCCGTTCCAACAAGTTCATGTATGAGTTGCAGACCAGCTCGGCCTTCGACACCTTCACCGGCGAGGCCCTCTCGGGTCCGCTGCACGACCGCGGGGTCGAGTTGCCGCAGACCACCGTGGTGACCGGCACCTGGAAGGAGTGGCGCAAGGCGCACCCCGAGACGAAGATCGTGGCCGAGGACGGTGGGATCGGTCGTTCCTACCCGCTGGATCCTCTCGCCGGTCGTGACGACGGCGGGCCGATCTTCCCGATCGGGGACGCCGATCCGCGACTGCCGGTCCAGGAGTCGGTGGTCGGCGTGATCGCTGCAGACGGCAAGCCTGTGGCCTTCGGCGCGGACGCGGCTCGCAATGCCCTGGAAGGCGGCGGAGTGGTCGAGGCCGGGGGCGTTGCACTCGAGCTCGACGGCGGTGGTCTGCGGGCGGTCGCCTCCGGCGGCGCGGAGCTGCCCACCCATGAGGCCTTCTGGTTCGCCTGGAGTCAGTTCCATCCCAACACGGTGCTCTGGGAGCCGCCGGGCTGAGCACGTCCCGCTCCGGGAAGGCGAGACGAGGGCAGGCGCCCCGGGAGCCCGAGCGGTGTCGGTCAGCTGCCGAGCAGCTCGGCGAGGCGCGCGTCGAGCGCCCCCGCGAGTGCGTCGGCGACGGCGCCCTTGGGCACGCGCTCGACCAGCTCGGCGAGGAAGCCGCCGACGATCAGTTCGCCGGACAGCTCCTTGTCGAGGCCTCGCGAGGTGAGATAGAAGAGCTGCTCGGGATCGATCTGGCTCACGGCTGCCGCATGCGTGCAGGCGACGTCGTCGGCCTCGATCTGCAGGCCGGGGATTGCGTCGGCGTGGGCCTTGTTGGAGAGCAGCATGTTGCGGCAGTCCTGAAAGGCATCGGTGCGCTGGGCGCCCGCCTCCACGTTGATCATCCCGCGCCAGACCGCGGTCGAGCGGCCGTCTAGAACACCGCGGAAGGAGAGGTCGGAGGTCGTGTCCTCAGCGGCGTGCTCCTGGGTGGTGTCGTAGTCGAGGTGCTGGCGGCCGTTGCCCACGTAGGCCCCGGTGACCCTGGCGTTGGCGCCGCGGCCCGCGAGCTTGGTCTCCATGCGGATCTTGCCGTTCGCGGAGCCAAACCCGAGCGCGACCCACTCGAGGCTCGCGTCGCGCTCCACCTCTGCCCGCTGGGTTGCGAAGACCCAGGAGGCGGGGGCCAGCGCCTGCCCGCAGACGTAGCGGAGGTTGGCGGCGGGGCCGACGATCAGCTCGGTGACGCCGTTGAAGAGTGCATCGGTCTCGGGGCTCGCCGAGAGGTATCGCTCCCAGACTTCGGCCTCGGCGCCCTCCTCGAGCACGATCAGCGTGCGCCAGTTGAGGCTGCGGCCGCTGGCCTTCTGGATTGCGGTCACAGAGATGGGCTTCTCGGCGCGGGTGTTCTTCGGCACGTAGACCAGGGCGCCGCCGGTCCAGCCTGCCTCGTTGATCGTCACAAAGGGGTCCTGATCGCCGCTGACAATGGTGCCGAGCTTGGAGCCGAGCAGCTCTGGGTAGCGCGCGGCGGCGGCGTCGAGGGGCACGACGATCGCGCCGTCGGGCTTGCCGTTGCCGGCCTCGGCGCTCAGCTCGGCGGCGATCTCGCCGAGATCGCCGATCACGGAGCCGTCGACCTGAGTCAGGCCCTCTGCACCCTCGGGGATCGCGAGCGCGCCGCCGGTGACGTCATCGGGCGCCTCGGCCTCCTCGGCAGGCCCGTAGGAGCTGAGGTCGAGCTGCGAGAGGTCGGTGAACTCCCAGCCCCGCACCTTGGGCCCGGGCAGCGACAGCTCGCGGGCAGCATCGACCGCCTTCGCCCGCCGCTCCCGCAGCCACTGTGGCTCGGTTGTAGTCGTCATCTCACTCATCTCAAAGTCTCACCCGGGGCCGTAATTGGCGCGTGCGTGGGCGTGGCTGGCAAGGAAACGAGCCAGGCACAGTGGCGGAGCCACGGGCCTGGCGAAGTTGACACAGCCAGGCGCGTCCACGTGCCGCCAATTACCCGATGCTTCCCTCCATCTGCAGCTCGATCAGTCGGTTGAGCTCGACGGCGTACTCCATCGGCAGCTCCTTGACGACCGGCTCGATGAAGCCGTTGACGATCATCTTCGAGGCTTCCTCCTCGCTGAGCCCGCGGCTCTGCAGGTAGAAGAGCTGCTCCTCGCCGATCTTCGAGACCGAGGCCTCGTGGCCGACATTGGCATCGTTCTCGTCGATGCGGATCGTCGGGTAGGTGTCGGAGCGGCTCTTCTCGTCGAGCAGCAGCGCGTCGCAGACCACCTTGGAGCGAACTTCACTGGCGCCCTTGGCGACCTCGAGCAGGCCGCGGTAGGTCGAGCGCCCACCGTCCTTGGAGATCGACTTCGCGAAGATCGAGCTGGTCGTCTTCGGTGCCGCGTGGATGATCTTGCCGCCGGCGTCCTGGTGCTGACCCTTGCCGGCGAATGCGATCGAGAGGATCTCGCCGTGGGCGCGCTCGCCCATCAGGTAGATCGAGGGGTACTTCATCGTCACCTTCGAGCCGAGGTTGCAGTCAACCCACTCGACGGTGGCGTCCTCGGCGGCGGTCGCGCGCTTGGTGACCAGGTTGAAGACGTTCTGCGACCAGTTCTGGACGGTCGTGTAACGGATCCGGGCGCCCGGGCGGGCGATCAGCTCGACCACGGCTGAGTGCAGCGAGTCGGTCGAATAGACCGGCGCGGTGCAACCCTCGATGTAGTGCACGTCGGCACCCTCGTCGGCGATGATCAGGGTGCGCTCGAACTGGCCCATGTTCTCGGTGTTGATCCGGAAGTAGGCCTGCAGCGGCATCTCGACCTTGACGCCCTTGGGCACGTAGACGAACGATCCACCCGACCAGACGGCCGAGTTCAGCGCGGCCAGCTTGTTGTCGTTCGGCGGGATAATCGTGCCGAAGTGCTCGCGGAGCGCCGTGTCCATGTCGGTGAAGATGACGCCCTGGGCCTCGAGCTTCTCGTTGACTTGGTGATAGACGACTTCGGATTCGTACTGGGCACCGACGCCGGACAGGAACTTGCGCTCGGCCTCGGGGATGCCGAGCCGGTCGAAGGTGTTCTTGATGTCCTCGGGGACTTCCGACCAGTCGCGGCTGTTCTTCTCGGAAGCGCGCACGAAGTAATGGATGTCGTTGAAATCGATCTGGTCGAGATCGCCGCCCCATTGCGGGTTGGGGCGGCTCTCGAAGTTCTCGTAGGCCTTGAGGCGGAACTCGCGCATCCACTCCGGCTCGTTCTTGTACTCCGAGATCGATTCGACGATTTCGCGGTTCAGCCCCTTGGGAGCCTTGTAGGCGTAGCCGGCTTCGGAGTCACTGAAGCCGAACTTCTCCTTGTAGTCGGAGTTGATTCCTTCGACTGCTTTTTTCTCGGCAATTGCTTCAGCTGTCGCCATTTCAAACCTCCAGGGTGATGATCTCGTCGGTGATTTCGACCGTAAAAATTCGGACCGGCTGGAACGCCGGCAAAGTCTTTGGGCTGCCCGTGCGCAAATCGAAGAGCGATCCGTGACGCGGACACTCGACGGTTCCGGCGGCGCAATCGAGTTCGCCTTCGCCCAGCGGTCCGTCGTCGTGAGAGCAGCGATCTTCGATCGCGAAGAACTCGCCTTCGCAGTTGAAGACGACGATTGGGTCACCGTCGAATTCGACGATTTTGCGCTCACCGAACCCGAGTTCGGAAACCGGGCAGACAGGGATTTGTGTGTTCTCTTCAGTGCTCATGGTTGTGACACTTGAAACTTTAAGCCGACTTTGTGGCTAGGAATTAGATTCTAGTCGGTCGAAGGGCTCGGCACCTTTGATTAGGGCGCCCTAAATGCGATGAGAAGCCGAAAAGAGGCTAAATCTGGTCAGTCAGAGCCGGATCGCCGTCGGCGCCTTCGTCATCCCAGTCGGCGACCTTGCCGAGGCTGGCACCCTTGACCACCTTGAGCCCGAGCAGGGCGCATTTCATACGGGTGGCCGAGATGTCGATGCCGAGAAGCTCGAGCACAAACTCCTTCGGCAGCATGATCAGCTCGTCCTGTGACTTGCCGACCAGTTCGTCGGTGAGCATCGAAGTGGCGGCCGTCGAGATCGCGCAACCCGAGCCGTCGAACATGATCTCCGAGACCTTGCCGTTGTCGTCGAGCTTGATCGTGACGTGCTGTTCGTCGCCACAGAACGGGTTGGTGTCTTCGAACTCGAGATCGGGGTCATCGAGGACTCCGAAATTCATCGGTCGTTTGTAGTGCTCGAGAATATGTTCGCGGTATAGCTCATACATCACTTAGTGGGTAGCTGAACGGATGTCCGGACAACTTGCCATCCTTCAGACTGATGATTCCTTTCGAGACCTTCGACCGTGACTCGATCTCCAACTACGAGGCGAAGCTCGTAGTCGCCCGAAGCCTCGCCGCGGGGGCGGGTTCAGGCCAGGTAATCGGAGCCGGTTCCGGCAGTACGTCCTTCCTCGCGATCCACGCGATCGCCGAAAGGGTCAAGGCGGGTGAGATCGAGGATGTCACCCTGATTCCAACCTCGATCGAGGTCCAACTGACAATTGTCAACCTGGGCTTGAATGTAGGAGACCTCGCGGCCGGCCCGCCTGTCTGGCTCTTTGATGGCGCCGACGAAGTCGACGGAGACGGGAGCCTGATCAAAGGCAGGGGAGGGGCGCTCTTCCGCGAGAAGGTGCTCTTTCGGGCATCGCGCGATCGCCGCGTGATCATCGACGAGTCGAAGAAGGTCGAAAAGCTCGGATCGAAGTTCGCGATCCCGGTCGAGGTCGTTCCGCTGGCACTCCCGGTGGTCCTGCCCGAACTGAACAAACTTGGCCTTGTCGGCGTCGAAATTCGAAAGGCAACGGGAAAGGACGGTCCGGTGATCACCGAACTGGGCAACCTGATCGTCGACTGCCGCTTTGACGGAATCGGACCCGACCTCGAGGTCCAGATCAAGTCGATCACCGGAGTGGTCGAGTCGGGCCTCTTCCAGGGCTATGAGCCGACCTTGGTCGAAAGCTGATCGTGCGTCCGCTACTGATCGTCGCCCTCGTAGCTAGCGTTTTGACGGTCGGGTGCGGCGGACACGATGATCAATCGGTGAATGCGGCTCAGTTCAGGGAGCAGGTGGGACGGATGGGTAAAGCGGTCGAACTGGAACCCCAGTCGAAAATTCATCCGGGGCTGGTCATCGGTAAGGCGACGACGAAGGACGGCATCAGCACCAGCTTTGCGCTTTCGTTTGGTCCGGCTCCGGAGAAGCTCTTGCCACGACTGGAGAGTGATGGTGCCGTGTGGGTCGAGGCGGGGGACGAGGTCAACTACTGGATCGAGGATTTTCCTCACGGTATCTCGACCGCTCAGGGGAACCGGCTAGTCGACATGCGATTTGCAATAGAAGACATTGCCTGCCGGGCGGCCGCCGGCGACGACTGCCGCTACTGAAGCGGGATCGGCTCGAAGTCCGGGCACCGCCGGAAGAGGTGATCGCTCAGAGCCCGAAGATACGGCGGGTGTCGTGGAGAGCTTCGATCAGGCGATCGGTTTCTTCGTTCGTGTTGTAGACCGCGTAGCTCGCCCTGGTCGTTGCCGGGACTTCGAGGCGCTTCATCAGGATCTGGGCACAATGGTGGCCGGCTCGCACCGCGACTCCGTGGCGATCGAGGATCTCCGAGATGTCGTGGGGATGGACACCCTCCATGTCGAAGGAGAGGATCGCCTCGCGGTCCTCGAGATCGGCGGGGCCGAAAAGCTTCAGACCGGGTACCTCGAGCAGGCGGGGGATCGCGTATTCGGCCAGCTCATGTTCGTGGGCGGCGATCGCTTCGAGCCCGACACCGTTGATCCACTCGACGGCGGCGCCAAGTCCGGCGGCTTCGGCGATCGGCGGAGTGCCCGCCTCGAACTTGGCCGGAACCGAGGCCCAGGTGATCCTGTCCTTGGTGACCTTGTTGATCATCGAGCCGCCGCCTTCGAACGGCTCGAGCTCTTCCAGTAGCTCCCGGCGTCCATAAAGGACGCCGATACCGGTCGGGCCGTAGAACTTGTGACCGGTGAAGCCGTAGAAATCGGCGCCGATGGCCTTCATGTCGAGTTCCATCTTCGGCGCGGCCTGGGCTCCGTCGATCAGGGTCATCGCGCCGACGGCCTTGGCCTTCGCAACCAGCTCGGCGACCGGAAGGGTAGTGCCGAGCACATTTGAAACGTGGGTGAAGGCGAACACCTTCGGCTCGCGGGCCAGGGCGGCATCGAGCTCGTCCATGTCAAGCCGGCCTTCGTCGTCAATTCCGACCCAGTCGAGCTCGGCGCCGGTGCGCTCGGCAATCAGGTACCAGGGCACGATGTTCGAGTGGTGCTCCATCTCGGTCAGCAGGATGCGATCCCCGGGCCCGAGGTTCTGCTGACCCCAGGCCTGCGCGACGAGGTTGATCGCCCCAGTGATGCTGCGGGTGAAGATGACCTCACGCGGACTGGCGTTGATGTGGGCGGCGACCTGTTTCCGAGCGCCTTCGTAGAGGTTGGTCGCCTCTTCAGACAGCGTGTGGACGCCACGGTGGACGTTCGCGTTGTGCTCGCGGTAGTAGCTGTCGATAGCTTCGATTACGGCAGCCGGTTTCTGCACCGTTGCGCCGTTGTCGAGATATGAGAGTGGCTTTCCCTTGACCTTGCGATGGAGGATCGGTAATTCGGCGCGTATCGACTCCAGCGACCTGGGCAGGGCCGGAGTCGAGGTCGCCGGGGCGCTCATGCCGCTGCTTCGACCTCTTCCTTGATCCAGCCGTAACCCTCGGCTTCGAGCTGATCCACGAGTTCGGATCCGCCTTGCTTCACGATTCGGCCTTCGTACATGACGTGAACCGCGTCGGGCTTGACCATGTGGAGAAGCCGCTGGTAATGGGTGATGATCAAGGCGCCCATGTCGGGGCCGGTAAACGTGTTGATCCCGTCAGCGACGGTGCGCAGGGCATCGATGTCGAGGCCGGAGTCGGTCTCGTCGAGGATCGCCATCTTCGGCTTGAGCAGCGCCAGCTGAAGCAGCTCCATGCGCTTCTTCTCGCCGCCGGAAAATCCGTCGTTGAGGTAGCGGCTGGAGAAGTCCTGGGGGATGTTCGCGAGATCCATGGCTTCACGGGCCTGAGCGGCGAATTCCTTGATCTTCAGCGGCTTCTCGTCGCGGGCTTCACGCTGGGCGTTGAGGATCTGACGGAGGTACTTGCTGACCGCGACACCCGGAATCGCGACCGGGTACTGGAAGGCCATGAAGACGCCGGCCTGCGAGCGCTCGTTCGGCGCCATCTCGGTGATGTCCTCACCATCAAAGTGGATTGAACCTTCGGTCACGGTCAGGGCGGGGTGACCCATGATCGCGTTTGCGAGGGTCGATTTGCCGGAACCGTTCGGCCCCATGAGGGCGTGGACCTTGCCCGACTCGACCTTCAGGTCGAGACCTCGGAGGATCTGCTTTTCCTCAACGCTGACGTGAAGGTTTTTGATCTCTAGCTCTGCCAAGAGATTGACTCCGTTTCTGTGTTTCAGTTGGGTGTGGCGCGGCGCTTTATGCGGCGCTGCCGACGGCCGGCTCTGCTGCTTCGGCCGGGCGGTTTGAAAATTCGACGAGCTCGGCCAGTGTGGTTCCGGCGAGAGCTCGAGTGACGCCACTCTGGACCCTTGTCCAGAGAAGCTTCGTGGCGCATGTCTGATCGGTGTCGCCTTCGTGCGAACAGAAGATCTTGCCTTCGGGCGTTTCGTGGAAACACTCCATCGGCGCGATCTGTCCTTCGAGGGCTTCGACTACCTCGACCATGGTGATTTCTTCGGCGGGACCGGCGAGGCTGTATCCGCCATGCGCACCGCGGGTCGAGGTCACGAGTCCGGCCTTCCGCAGCTTGGCCACGAGGTGTTCCAGATAGGACAGCGGAAGGTTCTCGGCTTCGGCCACCGCGTTTAGCGACACCGGACCGGCACCGCGCTGACGACCGAGCTCGACCATCAGTCGAACTCCGTACTCGGCTTTTGTCGAAAAGAGCATCGCGCCATATCCTACGGCATTGGTCGGGCTTGCTCTTCTGCCCTAGGTGGGATGCCGCTCCGCGCGGTCTTTATGACGCTTCCGGTTGCGCGCCATTCGGCGTCTGAGGCGGCGCCACGGGGAAACTTTGAGCGAGCCGCGGGCGGATGACCCAAGGGCCCGGGCCAGCAGCGACCCCGAGAACGAGCCTGGTCCCGGGAGCTCGATCCTGATCTCGACCTGACCAGGGTCGCCACGCACCTTGCGTGACATGTCCGGGACGAGGTTTTCGAAAAGATCGGTGGCGCTCGTGTTGCTGGTCAGCACGAGCGCGAGGAAATATTCGATTCCTTCGGATGCCGCGCGGCGGACGAGGCGTTGGAGCAATGCGGTGCCGAGGCCTTTGCCCTGCCAATGGTCACCGATGGCCACCGCGACCTCGGCTTCGTTTCGGACTTTGGTCCGGACGTAGCGGGCGACCCCGACCAGGGAGCCGTCCTCCGGGTCGATCGCGACCAGGGCCTCGTGATCACTGTGGTCGACTTCGGTCAGATACACCAGGTCGCTTTCACTGAGCCGCTCGACCGGAGCAAAGAACCGCTGGTAGCGACCGACCGGGGAGAGTGCCTCGAACGCCTCGGCCAGTAGCAGCTTGTCGCTTTGCCGAATCTGCCTGATCGTGACCTCGACCCCGGGGGCGAGTGTGACCCTCTCGATTACGAAGTTGTGGCTCACGGCTCGATGAGACCTTGCCTTATGGCGTAGCGAACCAATTCGACCCGGTCGCGCATGCCGAGCTTCTTCATCGCGTTGGCTCGATGATTTTCTACGGTTTTTTCGGAAAGATGGAGTAATTCGGCTATCTCGCGGGTCGTGTTGGCTTCCGCGACGAGCTTGACGATCTCTTCTTCCCTTGGTGTTAATTCCGAGTGATCATGGTCCCCGCGCTCCAGTACGTCCTTGATCAGGGCCTGCTGGGCAGAGGGGGAGAGGAAAGGCTCGCCCTTCTCGACCGAGCGGATCGCGTCGAGCAGGTCAGTGTCGGCCTGCGACTTGAGTACGTAACCGGAGGCTCCGGCCTTGAGCGCTTCAAAGAGGTAGCGCTCGTCGTCATGCATCGAAAGGATGAGGACCGGAACCTCGGGGGCCTGGGCCTTGATCTCGCGGGTTGCCTGAAGTCCGGTGAGGCCGGGCATTTTCACATCGAGGATCGCGAGGTCCGGCCGGCGGCTGATCACCAGGTCCCGGGCTTCGATTCCGTCAGCGGCCTCGGCCACGACTTCGAGGTCAGGCTGGCGTTCGAGCAGCAGCTTGATTCCGGAACGGACGATCCCGTGGTCGTCGGCGATCACGATCTTCATGGAGCCTGGCCTCCCGGACCGGCGCTGTTGTCTGTTCGGTCGGGTACCACCAGACGAATCGTAGTGCCGTGGTCTGGCCTGGCGTCGATCTTCAGGTCGCCGCCGACGAGGATCGCCCGCTCGCGCATCCCGCCGAGGCCAAGGCCCGAGGTCGATTCGGCGAAGGTGAATCCGCTGCCGTCGTCAGCAACCGTGAGCTCTACCCGTCC
>JBBRAH010000007.1:0-84092 GCA_038206985.1 Solirubrobacterales bacterium | reverse complement strand
GATGACGGCATCGCGCCCGGTGAGTCGATCCCCTCGCACCTGCGGACGGGCATCTACCACGACCCGTCGATCGAGTGCCCGGCCCCCAGCGGCTGCGCCAGCCAGGTCGACAACGTGCAGATCACGGCTCCCTAGCGGTAGCCCAGGTCTTTCAGCCGACCGGCGAGAACGGCATCGACCGTCTCGACCTGGTCGGCTGAAAGGCGCTGCCGCCAGTCGTCTCCGAGGTCCCGGATCGCCAGTCGCTCGTCGATGAATGCGTGCGCCCCCGGGTCCCTTGCCAGCCCCGCGAACTCGTGCAGCGCGTCGACCGTTGAATGCGGGTCAGCGATGAAGTCCTCGTAGCGGAGCTCGCGATAGCGGCCATCGGGTAGTTCTCGCGCCTCCTCGCGCGTCGTCCGCAGCACTGCCCCCCACTGAACTGCAGCCAGTGCTGCCGCCGTCCCGTGATCGCGCCAGACGGCTTCCTCCTCGGGGGAGAGCCCGCCCGTCCAGGCCGGCTCGCGGTAGCGATCTGTCTCGCGCCAAAACGGCACCCTCAGCAGTGAGCCGACGACTGCGCGAGGGTCGCGAATCACGTGAATAAAGATGGCGTCCGGGCAGATGCTGTTCAGGTAGTGGACCCGACCGGGACCGGTGAGCTTCGCGGCGAAGCGGTGCTTACCCATCAGTCGCATCGTGCTTCTCATTCGACGCCGCACGCGTGCGGCGTCCGCCTCGGTGGCATCGACGCCGAGCATGTAGTCATAGACGAAGCGCTCGCCGCAGCAGCGCTGCCAGACGCCGTAGGCCTCCGAGAAGGTGATCTGTAAGCGGCTGCGCCGCGAACGGCTCTCGCCGTGCCGCCGAACCGCCTTCCGCGCCGACGGCAGCCAGTCGACGGCGCGGGTCAGCAGCGGCAATCCGGGCATCCACGGCAGGCGGTCCTGGTACTGGGAGAACCAGGCCAGGTCCCGATGGGTGGCGAAAGCAGCAAAGGTGATCGTCGTACCGCCTCGGGGCATCCCGATGAAAAAGATCGGTCGTCCCTCCGGGCTGACGGCTGCGCTCATTGGTGCCGAGTCTATCCTCGGCGAATGGCTTATCCGTTCGTCAGACCGTTCGCTGCTGCAGCGGCTGTGGGTCGGTCCGGGGGATCGACCACATGAGGGTGATGATCCTCAGCCAGCACTACGTACCGGAGGTCACCGCGGCGCGCTTTCGCGTGGAAGCCTTCGTTGAGGCTCTGACTCAGCGCGGGCATGAGGTCGATGTCGTTGCGCCACTGCCGAACTACCCCGAAGGCGTCGTGCTGCCGGAGTTCCGCGGTCGCACGTTGGTCCGGAGCAAGACGCGGTCGGGCCGCGTGAGCTACGTATGGTCATATACGAGCCCGGAGAAGAACGCCTTGCGAAGGCTGGCCTTCTACGGATCCTACGTGGCCACGGCAACGCTCGCCGGCGGTTTGTCGCGGCGACCCGACATCGTGCTCGCCACCTCGCCTCCGCTGTCAGTGGCGGTAGCGGGCGCCCTCGTCTCGGCCCGCCACCGGGTCCCCTGGGTCTTCGACGTGCGCGACCTGTGGCCGCTCGCGGCACAGGTCATGGGGGAGCTGACCAGCCCACGGATGATCGAGGCGACCGAAAGGCTCGAGCGCTGGCTCTACCGTGACGCGGACGCGATCGTCGCCGTCACCTCCGCATTCGTGGAACACATCACCGCACGGATCGAGGATGAGGGCAAGGTCGCGCTGATCCGTAACGGGACGACCGAAAACTGGCTGCATCCCCCGCCGACGAGTCTCGACCGTCGGGCATTGGGGCTCGCGGAGGATCGCTTCGTCTGGGCGTACGCAGGCAATCTCGGACCCTCGCGGCGGCTCGATGTGGCGATTGAGGCGGCTCGACGCCTTGGCGACAGGTTCCAGTTCGTTATCGCTGGCGACGGCGGCGCTCGCGAGGATCTAGAGGCCTCAGCCTCGTCGCTCGGGGACGGTCAGGTCATCTTCACCGGACTGCTCGAGCCCGCGGCCGCGGTAGAACTGTTGCGTGCATGCGATGCACTGCTGGTCCCGCAGCGCCGCGGTCTCGGTGACTTCATCCCTTCGAAGCTGTTCGACTACGCGGCGACCGGGCTCCCCCTGATCGTGATGGCCGACGGGGAGACTTCCGAGCTGGCCGGGCGCTCGGGGGCGGCGCTGCGCGTGGAGCCCGATGACACCGATGGGCTGATGGCCGCGCTCGGGCAGCTCGCGGCCGACGAGGCTCTGTGCGCCCGGCTCGGGGAGGCGGGGATCTCGTTCTCGCACGCGTACAGTCGCAGCGGCCAGGCTGAACTGCTCGTGGACCTACTGGAGCGGCAGGTTGCGAAACGGAGCTGATCCCCCGCGCGATGCGGGCATGGGGTCCCGAGGCCGTTCGGACGAGTTCGCCGGCGGCGACACGATCACGAACAACGCGGTGTTCGCGCTCGCCGCACAGCTCAGCACCGCCGCGTTCACGGCCGCCATCACGATCTTTCTGGTCAGGCGGCTGGGACCGGATGAGTACGGCGTCTTCGCTCTGGCCCTGAGCATCGCGGCGCTCGCGATCCTCCCCTCCGACCTGGGCGCCTCTGCCTCATCGGCACGCTTCGTCGCAGAGCATCGCGGGGATCGAGATTCGGTGATCGGCGTAGTCGGGCTGGCGATGCGAGTCAAGATCATCGCGGGGGCATTGGTCTCAGTCGCGATGTTCGCCCTGGCCGAGCCCATCGCCGCCGGCTACGGAATACCGGAGTTGACATGGCCGGTGCGAGCCATGGCGATCGCGCTATTCGGTCAGGCGCTGATGCAGTTCGTCTACTCCACGTTCGTGGCAGTGCGGAGGCTCGCGGTCGGCTTTCGCCTCGTCGTCTCTGAGGCGGCGGTCGAGTTGTCGAGCACGGTTGCGCTCGTTCTCGTGGCCGGTGGCGCCGCGGGCGCCGCCTGGGGAAGGGCCGCCGGCTATGCCTTTGGTGCGGTGTTGGCGGTCTTGTTGCTGACGAGGATGCTGAGCGCCTCACCGCTGGGGGGCGGGATCAAGAGCCCTGTCCGGCTGCGTCCGTTCCTTGGCTATGCGGTCGCGCTGTTCGTGATCGACGGCGCATTCACAGTCTTTACCCAGATCGACGTACTTCTTATCGGATCGATTCTCGGTGCCTCCGCAGCCGGGCTCTACAGCGCCCCCTTGCGTCTCGTGCCATTTCTCGCCTATCCAGGGCTGGCGCTCGCGCGCGCGGTAGCGCCGGTCTCGGCCCAGGGCGAGGGCGGCCCGGCACCCTCCGCCGAGCCGCTGCAAGCGGCGATGAGACTTCTGCTGATTGTCCAGACGGCGCTTGCGGTCGCGATCGCGGTCTGGGCCGAGCCGATCGTGCACTTGACCCTGGGGGACGCCTACGGTGAGTCGGTCAGCGTCCTGCGGGCGCTCGCCCCGTTCGTGCTGCTTTCGGGGCTTGCCCCGCTCGTCTCACTTCCGATCAACTACGCGGGAGAGGCCCGTAAGCGGGTGCCGATTGCGATCGTTACCGTGGCGATCAACATTGCTATCGACGTGACCCTGATTCCGGAGATCGGAATCATTGCCGGTGCCCTCGGTACCGACATCGCCTTCCTGCTGTTCGTCGGAGCTCACGGCTGGCTGTGCCATACGATTCTCGGCCTGCGCCTCGGGCCCCTGGCCGTAACCGCCGCCCGCAGCCTGCTCGCGGCAGGCGTCGCCGCCCTCGTCATGGTCGCCATCGGAACGGGGGAGCTCAGCGCGGTCGATTGGATCCTTGGGGCCACACTGGCGCCCGCGGCCTACATCGCAGGCCTGCTTCTGACCCGCGAGGTGTCCCTAGACGAGCTTCGCACGACAGCGGTCAGGGCCAGGCAGCTCCTGCCCGGGTCGAGTGAGAGCTAGACCGGGCGTCAGAGAGGAGACAGCGCTTCGCGACGGAACGGACCGCTACCATCGCTCCTCCAGCTGATGCCCTTCCGGTCATTCCTCAGTCCGATCATCGCTGTCGCTTTCCTTTCCCTGGTTGTCGTCTGGGTTTCGGGCGCTCCAGCAGGCCTTTCCGTCGATTCTGCAGGCGGGTCGGCGTCGGCCTGCCGCAACGCCGTCGGCCCCCCTTTGCAGAACTGCAGGGTTCTTCGTAACGACACCGCCAGTAACGGCGGTGCAAAGCGACTTTGGGGTGAGGTTGACTGCGAGTCCAACACGCGGCTCCGCCTGGTACGTGGGCAAGGCGATCCCGCCCCCAAGGCGGACGGGGGAAGTCAGGGCAACCGCAACTTCCGCCGACTGAAGGTCATCGATGGCGATGATGTGTTCGGCGAGCGTTGCGAGCTTGCGCGCAACGAGCATCGCTGGGGGTCCAGGGGAGGGCGCGGTACCTTTGCGCTGTTCCGCGAGGGGCAGCGCAGGATCACCTACTTTTCAGTGAAGTTGCCGCGTCGCTACAGGCTCGCCTCCGACACTTGGCGGGTTGTCATGCAGATGAAGCAGACCCAACCCTCGGCGAACGGCTCGGGAACGCCGGTCCTGTCCCTGCGCACCAGAGACGGTCGCTGGCAGCTGCTGCAGAGCCGCTCGCCGGGGTACTCGTCAAGGAGCCGGATCCTCTGGGAGAAACGCGCCCGAAAGCGGGTGTGGACCCGATTCGCCTTCGACGTCACCTACTCGCGCAAGCGCTCGCGGGGCTCGGTAAAGGTCTATGCCGATCGCAACGGGGACGGCGACAGTCGCGATCGCAAGGAGCGGAGTCGGCGGATTCACACCTACACCCTCAAGCGCGAGACCACTGGGGGTCGTCCGGACGATCGGATCGCTCCCGGCCAGTCGATCCCATCACATCTCAGGCTCGGGATCTACCATGGAGAAGCTGTGAAATGCCCGAAGCCGCGCGGCTGCTCGATCAATGTCGACAATGTGCAGGTCCTCGAGCCGCGATAGCGACCGGCACCGGTCGCCGGGCGGATCAGCGGACCGCGGCCTCGAGTCGCCGGACCGGTGCGGCACCACGAATCGCGGCCACGACCGGCGAGACCTTAACCCGGAAGCGCAGCGTGTCGTCGGAGTGGTAGATGCCAACCCGGGGCCAGCGCAGCGCGGTCGCCGGGTGAAGGGGGCCGGGGAGCGTCCCGGCCGCACGGTACCCGGCTCGCTCCGTGGCGGCGATCACCCGGGCGTCGTGATCCCCGTACGGATAGGCGAGTGAGGTGCACTCGACCCCGAACAGCGCCTCACAGTCGCGCTTGGAGTCACCCAGCTCCTGAGCCAGCATGGCATCGGGGAGGGCGGTCAGTCTCGGGTGAGTCACAGTGTGGGAGCCGAGTTCCCAGCCGGCATCGAGCAGACGGCGCATCTCCTCCAGCGACATCGGCATGAGCTCGTCTTCGAAGGGTCCGTTCCGCCAGTTGTCGATGCCAGGCCAGGCCAGCGGCTCCTCGCTGCCGGCGAACCCGGTCGGCACGAACACCGTGCCCGTGAAGCCGAGTTTGTGAAGAATCGGGAACGCAAGCTCGTGGACGGACCGGAAAGCGTCATCGAACGTGATGCAGACCGTCTTGCGATCGCCCGAATGGACGGCGTCGGTGAAGGTCGCGGACCGATAGCCCCGAGCGCGAATCAGACTGAGCTGGCTCTCGAGCGCTTCCGGCGTGACCGAGAGCGGGGCGGACCAGCGCTTACTGACGGCGTGATAGCAGAGCGAGAGCATTCGCATCGGGTCGGCCGCACCCTCGGCGTATGGGGCGGCATGCCCGCCGGGACGACCTGGACGTTGGGAAGAATCCGGGGTGGATCGGCTGCATTCAAGCAGACCGGTTGGGTGGCGCGGCACTCACCCCTCCTTGTAGGCATACTCACCCGATGAGCGGGAGATCCGACAATGGCGGAGGCGCGCCGGCCCGGGTTGACAGACGGCTTCGAGTGATGATGCTCGTGCATCTGATCGGCATCACGGGCGGCGGGGAGGGCTTCGCGAGGAAGCTCGCCGCGGCTCTCGACAAGGACCGCTTCGACGTGACCTTCTGTGTCACGCGATGGGGGCAGGAGGATCCCGACGACCCGGCCGTGGTCACGATCCTCGAGGAGTTCGAGCGGACGGGCGTGCGGTTTATGCCGCTGCACCGCCGTGGTCGCATGGACGGTCAGGCGGCGCTCTGGGGCGGACGGGCAGCGATCTGGCAGTGGCGCCCCGTCTTCTCGGCCCTGCGCAACTGGCCGGTGGACGTGCTCCACGCCCACATGTTCGGCTCCAACGTATGGGGAGCGACGCTGGGGACCCTGGCCAGGACACCGGTCGTCGTGGCCCATGAGCAGACGTGGTCGTTCGAGGGCCAGCCCTTGCGCAAGCTCCTCGACCGCCAGGTGATTGCCCGGGGGTCCGACGCATTCGTGGCGGTCTCGAGTGAGGATCGCCGGCGGATGATCGAGATCGAGGGGATCCCCGCTGATCACGTTGAGATGATCCCCAACGCGATACCCACCCTGCCCGAGCCCAGCGCCGACGTACGGGCCGAACTTGGCCTCGCCGACGACGACCGGGTGGTCGGAACGATTTGCGAGCTCCGACCCCAGAAGGCTCTCGAGGTGCTCGTTCGATCCGTCGCGATTCTCGCCTCAACAGTCGAGCGGTTCAAAGTCGTGATCGCGGGAGACGGAACAGAAGCCGAATCGATTCGCACCCTGATCGCCGAGCTCGGCCTGCAGGACGTGATCATGATGATCGGCCGCCGTACCGATGTAGCCGACGTGTTGGCAGCCTTCGACGTCTCCGTGCTCTCCTCCGATTTCGAGGGCACCCCACTGGCCGTGATGGAGGCGATGGCATCGGGCACGCCCGTGGTCGCTACGCGTGTCGGGGGCGTCCCTGACCTGATCGACGATGGTGTTCACGGGTTGCTGGTCGAGCGTCGCGACCCCGAGGCGATGGCCGAGGCCGTGAGGTCGATCCTCGAGGATCAGGCGCTGGCCTCCCGGCTCGCGGATGCCGCGCGCGAGCGTCAGCAGAGGGAGTTCGACATGGCGGCGGCCGCGAACCGGTTTGGCGGCCTCTACGAACGGCTGTATGCGGAGGCAACCGGCTGAGCCAGCCTGCGGCCGCCTGGTTGCGGGCCGCGTGGCTCGGCCCGGCGATCGGCGGACCCGCCGCTGGGTTGCATCGGCCCGCTGCGTGAGATCGCCAGCAGCGCGGGCCCGAGTCCCAGCAGCAACCACAACAGCTTGCTGAACTGCTCCGACGCGAAGAAGTCGGCGGCGAGCACGCCGAGCAGGGCGACGAGCAGGGCGCGGCTGAGGACCTCCATTCCCTCATTTCCGGCTCGTTCGAAGCCCCGGGCAGCCGCCAAGGCCGCCCAGCACGAGAAGCCCAAGATCAGCAGGAACGGCACCGCCCCGACGATTCCCATCTCCGCCAGCACGTGCAGGTAGGTGTTGTGGGCGACCTGCGGGTCGTCGACGATCTGATCAGTCCGGCCGGCTGTCCCGGGCTCGAGTACATAGTCGATCGAGCGCTCCTGGAAGTTGCCGACGCCGACCCCCAAGACCGGGTTGTCCGCGACCATCCGTTCCGCCACCTGCCAGATCGTCACCCGGCCCTCCTGGGAGGCGCGGACCTCGCCGGGGGTGATCTCGGTGATCCGGTCACGTACGGGCGCCGGAGCGAAGGCGACAAACAACGTAAAGACGGTGATCGCCGTCGCGGCTGAGGCCAGGAAGATCTGTGGTCTCCACCGCCCACCGAAAACGATCGCCCCAATCAGGACCACGCCGAGCGCGATCACGCCACTGCGGGACCCGGTGAGCACCAGCGTGAACAAGGCCAGCCCCGCGACTGCCATCGCGACGGGCTTGGCGGCAGGTGCGGTGGCGCGGGAGAGTCCGACCCCGCCGGAGATCGCCAGGCCGGCGATCAACGCCGCGGCAAGTTGATTCGAGTTACCGACCGTGCTGTCGAGGCGGGCGTCCGACGCCGCGGTCGCCGTGGGGCCGACCGCGAAGCCGAGGATGGCGGTCAGCGCCGTGCCGGCCACGATCGCCCAGAGCACGGCCCGCGCCTGATTCTCCGTACGGACGGCCGAGAAGACAATCACGTAAAGCGCGATATTGAGCAGATAGCGCTGGGTGTCCTGCAGGCCGGCCGGAATGTTCTGTGCCCAGGTCAGACTCAGGACTACCCAGCCGCAGAATGCCGCCACGAGAAACGTGGCGGCAGGGTTTGCGAGCAGGAAGTTGTTCTCCTCGCGTCGTGTGGTGATCCGCGCCAACCAGGAGATTGCGAGGAGCAAGCCGACTACCTTCGTCAGCGTCAGGGCCCCGGCCGGCAACAGACTTTCGAGATAGATGACGAAGACGAAAAGCAGCAGGCCGGCGCTCAGGTTTGTGATCACCACCGCGGCGAAGGCGAGAGCGATCGCCACGCCGATCGCGACTGGTGGGGCCGCACCCGCGATCAGCCCGAGTACCACGCCGAGCGCGACGACGGTCGCGGCAGCAGCAACCTCTGTCGTGGAGGGTCGACGCCCGGCCGCCATCATCGTGCGTCGGGTCCTCGCAGCTTGTCAGCGTTAGTGCCCGGCCGTCCGGTTGGGCGCATCCCACTCCTCGCCGTCGCTCTGACTGGCGAGCTCCATGGCCCTCTCGGCCCCCACCGCGCCATACATCTGTTCCGCGCGAGATCCCGGCTCCGTGTAGTACTCGCTGTGCTGGGGGGCCGTCCCGATCACGACGAAGCCCGTTGGCTTCGCGCCGAACTCGTCAAGTGCCTCGGCAAGGGCCGAAACATCGTCGAGGCGCGTCCGTCTGAGCTGAATGCAGACGATCAGATCATCCACCGCCGTTGAGAGAGGCATCGTGTCGACAACGACGTTCATCGGCGCTGAATCGACGATAACGAAGTCGGCCAGTTCTTCCGCGTACCGGATCATGTCCTGCGCGGCGGGCAGGGAGAAGAGTTCGGCCGTTGCCGGACCGCTGTGATCGGCGAGCAGGAAGCGCAGGCGGTTGGAGAAGATCGGGGCCTCAACCAGCGACTCCTCGACCGTTGTGGTTCCCAGGAGGACGCTGACGACGCCCACGTCCGTTGAGATCCCCATCGTACGGCCGATCCCGGGCCGGCGCAGGTCTGCCTCGATCACGATCACGCGCTTTCCGGCGGCCGCAATGGCGGTGGCTAGCCCGAGGGTAGTGGTGCTCTTGCCCTCGCCGGTACCCGCGCTGGTAACGAGGATCGAGCGGGCATTTCGGCCGGGCGCGGAGAACTGACCGATGGTGTTGCGCAGGAGCCGGTAGGCCTCGCGAGTTGCCGGCTCGAGAGTATCTGGAGGGATCGTCGACTTCCCGCCACGCCGGTCACGCGGGATCCGGGCCAGGATCGGAAGGTTGAACCGCTGCCGGATCTGCTCTTCCCGCAGAATCCGCGAATCGAGGAGCCGGTAGGCGAAGGCTCCTCCGATTCCGAGTACCAGGCCGGCGATCAGCCCGCCGAGGACACTGATAATCGGGCGCGGCGCGACCGGCGAGTTTGGAGGGACCGCCTCGGACTCGAGTGAGACGGTGGGATCCTGCTGGCCCTGCAGGGCTTGCAGCTGGGCCAGCTCTGACTGCAGCTCGTCCTGCGTCGCCTGGTCAAGCGAGTCGCCGCCGAGCGCGTCCTCGAGCGCGGTGATCGCAGTCTCGACGCGATCCGAGAAGATCTCCGTGCGGAGGTCGATCGCCTCGCTGGCGAAGCTATTGGCGATCTCGGCGGCGAGCTCGGGGTCGTTCGCCGTTGCGATGACCGACACAATGCTGGCTTCCGCCACCGGCTCTGCGGAAACGTCGTCGAGCAACTGCTCCGGCGTGAGCGAGGCGACCTTCGTGCCCTTGAGCTCAGCGCTCACCCGGTCGGCGACGTCGCGGCTGGCGATCAGCCGGGCCGCGGTCTCTGTCTCGCGCAGCGGATCACTCGAGCGTGTGAGCAGACCGAGCGAGTTGAAGACGGTGGATTCGGTCGCCACAGGCGTGACCAGCACGTCAGCTTCCGCCTCGTAAGACTTTTCGGCAGTGGCCACGTAAAGAACGGCGATCCCAGTGGTGACCACCACGGCGAGCAGCACCAGCCAAAGCCTCTCCCTGACTACTGCGACATAGCGTTTCAAGCCCTCCTGCTCAGGGGGCTCGAGCCACGTGGCTCCGCTATCTCGTGCCCAGGGGCTCATAAGTGAATTATCAGGCTACCGCCCCCGACCCGCGGGCAGGATCGTCGGATCGAGACTGCACGGAACCGCGCATCGCCCGCGGCGGCTGCGCCACGCCTCGGACACGGGTTCAGCCCTCGGGTGATTGGGCCTCGCTCTGCAGTCGCCGGCGCAGCTCCGCGAGGTCCGGCTCCAGCGGATTCAGATCGAGCGCGCGGCGCAGTCGCTCCCGAGCGGCATCCGGATTTTCCTTTGCGAGCAGTCTCGCCTGCTGATACGGAATCAGCCACTCGCTTGGCTGGCGGCGCTCGGCCTCGGCCAGCGCGACCAGGGCCCTCTCCGGCTGGTCCACCTGCCTGGCGATCTCGGCCTCCACCAGCAGGGGCGCATCGGCGAGCGGGTTCAGGTCGGCAGCCCGCTGGAGCGCGTCGAGCGCGGCTTGCGGATCGTCGCGCCAGCCGCGGGCCGAATCGAAGGTGAGCCTCTCCGAGATGAAGTGCGGGATCAGGGCCGCAAGCACCAGGATGAGTGCCAAGACCGGGAGCAGGCGCACGCGCAGGCTGAGCCGCCGGCTGCGGCTGTAGGCCGCCGGCCCGGCCGCAACACCCAGCAGGCCGAGCACCGGTGCCGTCAGCCCGGGAATGGATGTGAACCAGTCAACGGACCCCTGAGTTATCCAGGCGGCGGTGGCGGCCAGGGCTGCGCTCGCGAGGAAGGCCTCATCGGGGCCGTGGGAGCGGCTCTTTATCACGCCGACCCCGACGGCGAAGGTGCCGATCAGCAACAGCCCGAGGCCGACCAGGCCCAGCTCACCCAGCGTCTCGAACTCGAGACTGTGAGCGTCTCGTGGAAGCTCGGCGGTCGTTCGATCGAGTGCATAGCGGGTGCGGAAGCTGCCCGAGCCCTCTCCGGCGAGCGGGTTCTCCTTGAACTGCTCGAGGGCGACTTCCCAGAAGTTGGAGCGGTTCAGATCGCCCGTGTACGTAAAGCGATTCCCGGGGTCGGCCGAGTCGTTGTCCGAAAGATCCGGAACCCCCCCGATGGCAAGCACGCCGGCGGTTGCGAGCACGGCCAGCAGGGCGAGCGAAGCGAGCGCGTTGCGGGCCCGGCGGCGACCCGTACGCTCGCTCGGGAGTCTTTGCGGGAGCTTGCCCTGCACCAGGCCGAAGAGCGCGGCGACGACCGCCCCGGCGAGCGCGGCGAAGGGGATCAGGCGACCCACCTGTTGAAGCTCGGAGAAGGCCAGCTGACGATCCTCGGCCGCGAAGGGGTCGAGCAGCTGCGGGAGCAGCACAAGTGCGGGGGCACAGACGATGAGCAGGCCGACCAGAGTCGACCAGCGCTCCCGGGAGGTGGCCAGGAGAACCAGCACCCCGACTGCCGCGGCGATCAGGGAGCCGCGACTCTGGGAGAGAATGGCGAGACAGAGGCAGGCTACCCCGACCGAGGCGGCCCCGGCTCGCAGCGCGACCGGGCCGGGCCGTCGCCCGACTACGGCGACCATGACCAGGGCCGAGACTACGAAGAACGCAGCGTTGGCGTTCCGGTAATCGAACGGGAAGAAGAGCGTTTCCTCCACGTCCAGCACGGATGCAGCAGAGTTGGCGCTGATTACGGCGACGACGGTGGCCAGCGTGACCACCGTGACCGCGATGAGGAAGGGTGCGACGGCAAGGGCGGGCTGTCGTCGCAGGAGCGTCGAGAGCCAAAGGCCGGCGAAGAATGCCGCTGGATAGATCAGTGTCCGCTGGGCGTCCTCCAGGGCCAGATCGCGAGCGGGCGTCCAGGCGATCGAGATCGCGGTCCAGATCGCGAGTCCGGTCAATGCCGCGATCGCGACCACGTGGGCGCCGCGCCGGGAGATCGGTAGCGGTGCCGTGATCAGCAGAACGGCCAGCGTTGCGTAAAGCAGCACGGCGCCCGGGAGGTAAACGACTGGAAAGTAGGCGCCCTGGGCGAGCGGCCACCAGATGCCCAGAGCTGTCAGGACGGTGGCCAGAAGTCCGGCCGCGGCGGTGGCTGCCGAGAGCCTGACGCGGGTTCCGGGCTGCGATGTAGGAGCCCGGCCTGCCGGCACGGTCTCAGCGGTGGTCTCGTGAGGCAGCGACACGGTAAGCCGTGCAGCATACGCGGCCGGATCTGCCGCCAACTGCCTCGCCGGCGTTCCCGGCGGTTCGCGTTGCAGCCTTGCACTTTCGGCAATTGCGCGTATAGTGGTCGATCGTGGGCTCGCGTTCCGAGCCCTTCCCTTTGGCAATCCGTGTCACCGGGCCAGCCGAAGTCGAAAGGACAAATTGTGCAAAGGATCCGTTCCAACCACGCCGTGCACACCATTTCCGCCGCAGCCGCCTCGCTCGCTTTGATGATCATGTTGCCGGCCGTAGCGTTTGCCCAGCAGGTCAGTCCTCAGTCCGATCAGTACGAGCGCGGGGTGGTCGCAGCAGCCTCCTTCGATGACCCCTCAGCGTCAGCGGGATCATCCGGAGATACGCTTCCCTTCACCGGTCTCGATCTCATTGCCGTCATCGCCATCGGCGTCGGACTGCTGGGTGTGGGACTGCTGATTCGCCACCTCGCCCGCACGGAAACCGATCCCGCCTAAACAGGGCTGAAGTCCGCGTGGAGCGGCACGGACCCTGCCGCCTGCGCCGATCCTCGGAGCCCCACCCTTGAGGGCGGTGGTCACGGGGGGGGCCGGCTTCATCGGGTCGAACCTGGTCGATGCGCTGATCGCTTCCGGAGGAGAGGTGACGGTCGTCGACGACCTCTCCACCGGCAGCCGTTCCAACCTCGACGCCGCGCTGGCCGCGGGCGCCCGGCTGGTCGAGGCGGATATCTCCGACGGGGAACGCCTGCGCGCTGAGTTGGTTGGTTCGGAGCCCGAGGTCGTCTTCCACCTCGCGGCGCAGGCAGATGTCCGCAAGGCACTGGCTGATCCGAGCTTCGATGCGCGGGTCAACGTCGTTGGAACGATCAACGTTCTCGAGGCCGCCCGCTCAGCAGGCGGGGTGCCACTGGTGCTTGCCTCCACGGGTGGGGCCATCTACGGCGAAGGTGACGGCCGTCCGCTTCCGCTTACCGAGACGGCCGAGATCCGCCCGGAAACCGCGTACGGGGTCAGCAAGTTGTGCGGCGAGCACTACGTGGAGCTGTACCGGCGCCTCTACCAGCAGCCGGGGGTGGCTCTGCGACTCGGCAATGTCTATGGCCCGCGACAGGATCCGCACGGTGAGGCGGGCGTCGTTGCGATCTTCTGTGGTCGGCTGGCTGCCGAGGGGCCGCTCACAGTGTTCGGCGATGGGAAGCAGACCAGGGATTTCATCTACGTCGGAGACGTGGTCGAGGCCTTGATCGCCGCCGGCGTCGCTCTCGTTGAGCGGGATCTTGCGTTCCGGGGGCCCCTCAACGTTGGGACCGGCGTCGAGACTTCCGTCCTCGACCTCGTCGACGGGCTGGGGTCTACCGGCGGGCAACCCCTGGAGGTCGCGTTAGAGCCGGCGAGGAAGGGAGAGGTTCAGCGGATCGCGATCGACCCGAGCGCGGCTGAGCGCGAGTTGGGCTGGAAGGCGCGGGTGGGACTCGGCGACGGCCTGGCGGCGACCTACGCCGCGCACATCGCCGATCAGGGTGTTTCGAACTCGACCAGCTCGCCGAAAATCACATAGCGCTGAGCGGCGCTGTAACGGGGGTGGCAGGCGGTGAGGACGAGGCGCTCACGTCCGATGTCCCTAACTACCTCGGTCGCGTTGGCGTCGACGATCTTGGTCTTCTCGGTCCTGTAGGTATATGTCCCGTAGGGCATCTCGATCACGATGCGATCGCCGACCTCGATTTCGTCGAGCTTGGAGAAGGGTGCACCGTAGGTCGTCCGGTGGCCGGCGATGCCGATCGTCTTACCCTGGCCGGGCAGGGCCGTTTCCGGATAGTGTCCTGGGCCTCCTTTCAGAGTCTCGGTGTCCGTGCCCTCGAGTACGACCAGATCGATGTCGGCGGAGTCCTCCTCGATCCGGCCGATGGGCTTGCCCTGCTCGAGCGTTTCGGCGAACGCTGCCGCCCGTCTTCGGGATTGCTGGATGTTCGTGCCTGGCCGGCTTTGCTTCTCGGGTTCGATCAGCTCTTCCTTAAACGACGCGAAGATGTCATCCAGCTCACCGGCTGCACGGCTCTGCTGCCGCTCGGTGTAGAGCGCCGTTAGCGGCTCCTCCCAGGCCAGCGTGATTGCGGCGTCGGTCAGGATGACGCCGCCGGCGGTGATCAGCGCGACGGCGAGGATGTTGAACAGGCGGCGCATCCCCTGGATGATGGCGGACCGGGGGAGCGGGCATCGGCTGGCGGCGAAGAACGGCATACTCCCCGCCTTGGCCACTGAGTTTCGCAGCACGACGACCTCTTCATATGAAGCCGACCCCGCGTCGGTTGGGCGGGTTTTGCTGCTCTACTCCGGAGGCCTCGATACGAGCGTGATGCTGCACTGGATCCAGGAGCGCTACGGGGCGGAGATCGTCACGCTGACCGTCAATCTCGGCCAGCCGGACGAGGACTACTCGGCGGTCACCGGCAAGGCCAGGGATCTCGGTGCCCTGGACGCCATCGTCATCGATGCACGGGAGGAGTTCGCCGCCGACTACGTGTTGCCGGCGATCAAAGCAAACGCCCTCTACGGTGGCGGCTACCCGCTGTTCACCGCGCTCGGCCGACCCCTGATCGCCAGGCTCGCCGTCGAGCAGGCGCGCGAGCACGGCTGTGACACGATTGCTCACGGCTGCACGGGCAAGGGCAACGATCAGGTTCGGATCGAGACGACCGTTGCGACCCTGGCCCCCGAACTGAAGGTGCTGGCGCCGGTGCGGGAGTGGCGAATGGGCCGCGACGAGGAGATCGCCTACGCCCGTGAGCACGGGATTCCGATCTCGGGAGGCACGGAGGCCCCGCCCTACTCGATCGACGACAACCTCTGGGGACGCTCTTCGGAGGGGCGAGCGATCGAGGATCTCGACCAGCCGCCGCCGGACGACGTCTTTCAGCTGGTCACGCGTCCAGAGCTCGCACCGGACGAGCCGGAGCTGGTCCGGGTCGGTTTCGAGGCCGGTACGCCGGTCAGTCTCGACGGCGAGCAGCTGCCCCTGGTCGAGCTCATTGAGCGGGTAGCGGCGCTCGGCTGTAGGCACGGTGTTGGGATCGTGGATCACATCGAGGACCGGATCGTCGGCCTCAAGGTTCGGGATCTCTACGAGGTTCCCGCGGCGGCGATCATCATGCCGGCACATCGGGAAGTCGAGAAGCTCGTCTCGACGATCCACCAGAACAACTTCAAGGTGCCGCTCGAGAACCAGTGGGCGTACCTCTGTTACGCCGGCCTCTGGTACGAGCCGCTCCGGGAGGATCTTGACGCTTACATGGAGTCGGCAAACCGGTTCGTCACCGGTGAGGCCACCATCAAGGTTTACAAGGGCATGGCGACTGTCGTGGCGCGCAGTTCGCCCAACGCTCTCTATGACAAGTCGCTTGCAAGCTTCGGCGAGTCGGGCGGCGAGTTCAGCCAGCAGGCCAGCCCCGGGTTCATCGAGCTGTTCTCGCTGCCGAGCAGGATGGCTCGCAGGGCACGAGAGGCCGGCGGGGGTTGAGAACGCCGGGCAGCGGGTACGGTGGACTTGAGATGAAACCCTTCTATGAGGCAATCGGGCGCCTGGTCGTATCCTTTATCCGAGTTCGTTTCAGGCGCCAGCTCAGGATCGCGACCGTTCTCGGCGTCGCGATTACTGTGACTCTCGGCTACGTGCTGGCCTCGCGCGAAGCGAAGGAAGGCTGAGTACACCGGCAAGACGATTCGCGGTTGGGTTGCCGTAATTCAGTTGACAATCGGCTGCATTTGTGGGAGTCTCCGCATCGTCCGAAACCGTTCCCGGACGACTCCTTGCGGCTGGGCCAGCCGATCCAGGGGACCGTTGTAGGCCGTTTCAAAGCACGGTTGAATACTTGGCCAAGGGGGACTCGATGTCTCGTATGTCCATTCCGTTTCCGTTTCCCTCACAAGGCGTCGCCCCTGCGCCGACCGCCTACCGCCACACTCGCTCCGAGCTGTTCCTGGAGCCAAAAGGGTTGGCTCGCCGACGGCGGATTCGTGCCGCCCAGGTCGTAATCCCCGCCCTGGCCGCAATCGTGGGAACGCTTGTGCTCGGAGGATTTGGGGTCGCGACCCTGGCTGGCGGCTCGGCCCTGGCAACCGCGATCCTCCTCACGGCCGGCCTGCTCCGCCGTTCCACCTATCCGCACCGGTTGATGCCGTTTTCACGCTATTTCGTGGCGACGCTGCCGCCTGCGGTCGGGGGGTTCGTCGCAGTCATGTTCGTGCTCGCCGGCGCCGACGGGCTGGCGCTCGGGACGTTGGCCTCAGCGACAGGTCTGGCGGTTGCCGCCGCGCTCGCGGTCGAGCTTGGTAGCACTGTGCTTACCCGGGCGCGACCGTTGCGGATTGCGGTCCTCGCCGCACCGAGCTTCGCCGCCGGCCTGCGCCGGGAGCTCGCGACCGGGAGTACCGAGCCGATCGAGGTCATCGGCTGGCTCAACGTCGGAGACTGCTTGGATAACGGGGACGAGAAGGAGCAGGAGCAGACCATCAACTCGATCCGCGCGGCGATCAGCGAGCATGAGATCGACCTTCTGGTCCGGGGCCCGGGGTCAGACGACAGGCAGTTGAGCCGTGCGGCGTACGACGAGGTCGCAATTGGGTGTGTCGATCTCCCTGTCCGGCTGATCGATGGCAGTCAGTTCTACGAGCAGTTGTTCGGACACGTTCCCCTCGGCACGATCGGGAGTGACTGGTTTCTGTACATGAAGCACCCGAGCTTCGAAACGACCGCCCCGCTCTCGAAGCGCGCCTTCGACCTCATCGGGGCGTGCCTGGTTGCGCTCGTCGCGCTGCCGCTGATCGGGCTCGCCGCGATCGGGATCAAGCTTGGCGACGGGGGGTCGATCTTCTACCGGCAGCGCCGCGTGGGTGAGGTCGGCCGCGAGTACGACATTCTCAAACTACGCACGATGGCCGAGGACGCTGAGTCCGGCGGAGCCCAGTGGAGCGTCGCGGGTGACAGCCGGGTCACGTTCATGGGGCGCATCCTGCGGCGAACGCACATCGACGAACTTCCCCAGATCTTCAACGTGCTGCGGGGCGAGATGTCGTTGGTTGGCCCGCGACCTGAGCGCCCGGAGATCATCTCCGAGCTTGAGCGCGCGCTGCCGCACTACAAGCGGCGGCTTCTGGTCAAGCCGGGCGTCACCGGCTGGGCTCAGGTTCGATGCGGGTACGCCGGCTCCGAACTCGGCACGGCTTGGAAGCTCTGCCACGACCTGTTCTACTTGAAACACCGCAGCATCCTTGCGGATACCTTGATCATGATCGAGACTCTGGTGATTGCTGCCAAGGATGCGCACCGTCCGATACGTGCCCCGCACCCGGAGTTCCTGATCGGCGGCGGCGACCGGGTCGAACAGGTCTCGCGCCTCCACGCCGCACACCTCGAAGCGGCGGCGCGTCAGCCTGAGGCTCCCGCGTCGGCTCCCGTGCCGGAACTCCAGGTGAGTCCAATCCCGGTGTCCGCAACGGTCGCACGCGAAAGCGATGGTGGTCACTGATCCGGTGACCCGTGGCGCGAGCGGGAGAGTTGGTTGGGAACTACGGCTAGCCGGCGGCGAAGACCTGATCGAGCACGCGACTCGGGTCGATCCCGAACTCGGACCAGATCGTTGCCCCGACCGTCTCACGGTCGGAGCCTGAGATTGCCATCTGGGTGGCGCGGAGCAGTGCCGCGGTCCTCGGCCCCGGCCCGGAGTCGAGCTGAGCGCCAATAATCGGCGGTTCATCCGGTTCCCTGGTATCCGCGTCTCCGGTGCTTCGCCCGGCGACCTGCTCGGATTCTGCCGAGGCCGGCTCGCTCGGCACTTCTTCGATCTGGACTGGCGGGGCAACCGGCACAGGCCCCTGAGCAGGCGCCGAGTCGGCGGCAACGTTGAGTTCCGGAGTTGGATCGCCGGCATCGGAGTCCTCGGCCGTGAGCGGCCGATCGTCAGGCCCGTCGCTGATCGCGCTGATCGCGCGTTCAAGGGCCGCAACCATCGACTCAGAATGCTCTTTGACTACGGTGGCGTGCTCGATCAACTCGTCAGTAACCTCCGCGATCTGCCGCAGGCGCTCGGCCGTTAGGCGGTCCGCCTTCTGCTGGGCATCGGTCAGGTGCCGTCTCGCCTGCGCCTCGGCATCGGCACGAATCGCATCGGCGGCCCGCTCGGCAGCCTCAATCACCGTCTGCAGATGACCCGTGACCGGACCATGTCGGTAGTCGCGTAGCGTGGAACGGCCCGGCTCCACCGGGGATCGGGAGGTGAGCCGCTGCTCAGCGATCGGCTGCTGTCGATTGGTTGGTTCCATGCTCATCTTGCCACCGGGGCAAGTCCGCTCAGTCTAACCTGACGGGGGCCTGCCGGGTGTATCCTTCCCGGCCGTCGATCTGTCCTCCATTGGGCCGGAGAGACGAGAATCGACACGGGTGTTCAGGTCAGTCGGCCACCTCGGCGGTGAGAAGTCAGCCGAGCCGGCCGCTTGCATCAGTCGCTTTGAGGAGGCCGCGAGGGCCTCGATCAATGCCGGGTAGCCGGCGTTGATCCGTTCCATCCCGTCTGCGATCGCATCGCGAACCTCCTCGATTTCACGCACACGGGCCCGAGCAACCTGGATCACCAACGCTTCGGCACCGGCCTGAAGCATTTCGGCCTCGAGCTCGGCCCGTTCGAGAGCCCGGCTCGCCTGGCGCCGACGTTCCACAAGCGCGATGTGGATCTCTGCGACGCTCGACGGTGCCACGGTTGCCATCTTAGGTGCCCGTTGGGCGGGAGAGTCTGGAACCGGCGACGACGTGCATCGAGGGAGCCGACCTTGGAGAAACCCACCCAGCGACGCAATTCTGGTTGCGGTGGTGCCGCTCTTGTTGGACCATGCGGTGCACATGGACCGTCGCAGAGAACAGCAGGACGCGGCAGCGAGGATCGCTCGCGCGAGGGAGGAAATGGCGCGGGACTCGGAGTCACTGTCCGGCCGGCCCGCCCCAGCCCGCGCATCGGATGCCGAGTTGCTTCGCGACCGCCTCGACGCTCTCGACCGGGTGATCGAGTGGCGCATCGGCCACGCGTCGCGGGGAATCGAGGACCGGGTTTCGCAGTGGGTCAACACACGCGTGCGAACGGCTGAGCGGCGCCTCGAGCTACAGGCGGAGGCGCTGGAGGCGGCAATCGGCCACGAAGCCGAAGTCGCGGAGAGAACCGCCGATGAGATCGAGGCGACCCGCAAGGCCCTCAACACAGCGAGCGACGACGCCCTCGCAGCAGTGGCAAGGGCCGTCGAAGAGGCCCAGGTCGAGGCTGCCGCGCAGATTGCCGAACGGGCGCGGGAGACAGTCAAACAGGGCGAAAAGGAAGTCCGCGCGATTGGCGCGGAGGTCCTCGAGCGAACCGAGGAGGGCGTCCTCGAGAGCTCGCGAACCGAGATCGCTCGTGCCATCGAACAGGCCGAGGGCCGCGTCACCGTCGTCTCGGAGGAAGCGACACTAAGGCTCACCGAGGAGATTTCCGGGCAGCTCCGGGCCGCGGCCGAGCAGCTGCGCCGCGATGGCGAGGAAGGCGGCGAGCGGCTTCGGGCGGACCTGGCCGAGGCGATCGACGCAGCCGTCCATGAACTCCGCGAAGCGGGCGAGCGGATCGGCGCCAAGGCGCGCGGCATGGCGGAGACCGTGGCCGTCGAACGGGCTGACGAGCGGCTCACCGAGGCCGAGCGCAAGCTCGGCACGGACCTGGCATCGAACCTGGAGGAGCGGAGCGGGCAACTGCGTGCCGAACTCGAACGTTCCCTCGGGGAGCTGGGCGGCAATCTTCGCGAGGAGAACGCAGAGCGCGTCAGGGAATCCCTGGCCCGTGCGGAGAGCGCGCTTCGCGACCAGGGGACGAATCTCGGTGCCGAGCTCAGGCGTTCGTTGGAGATCGAGCTGGGCGAGGCTCGGGGCTCGTTGGAGCGGACGTCCGATGCACGGCTCAGCGAGACCGCCGAGAAGATCGAGCGGCGCGCCGCCGAGCTGAGTTCGGCGATGCAACGCACGACAACCGATCAGGTTGCCGCGCAACGGGATCGCGAGCGACAGCTGCAGGAGCGTGCCTCGGAGTTCGAGGCCGGCCTGGAGGCGCTGCGCCTCGGCATCGCGGCCGAGGGGGAGAAGCTGTCATCGGTGCTGCGTTCCCAGGCGGCTGAGATCGAGTCCAGCGCAGCGGCGAAGGCCGAGGAGGCGGCGGCGGCGGCCGCAGAGCAGCGGCTGGGGGCAGCGAGCGCCGAGCTACGCGCCCAGGCCGAACGCGACCGTGAAGCGCTTGCAGCGACGATCTCCTCCTCACGGGAGGAGATCGACTCACAGGCCGACGCGCTGCTCACCCGTGCGGGGACGAGCATCGACGAGGCCATCGCCGCGGCGCTCGAAAAGCTGCGCGGCGAGGTGGGCGCTGCGGGCGCCGAGCAGCGCGCCGAGATCGAGTCCGGCTTCGGCGCTGAGCGCGAGACGCTGCGGAAGGACCTCGATGAATTCCAGTCCACCGCCCTGCAGGCTCTTCGCAAGGAGCTCGAATCGGCGCGGCACGAAGCGATCACGCGGCTTGAGGCCGCCGCGGCGGCCGCCGTGGCAGAGGGAGAGCATCGTCAGTCGGTGGTAGCGGAAGAGCGCCTGGAGCGGGTGGCGGGCAGCTTCGGCGAGGACGTGGCACGGGCGAGCGAGGGTCTCGCTTCGGTCCGGGCGGAGGCCGACGCGGCGCTTGAGCGAACCCGTGCTCGGATCGTCCGCGAGGCCGAGGTGGCGCTTGAGGAACTCGCCGGGCGGGCGGTGGCGATCGACGCGGACGCCCGCAAGGCAGCCGCGGAGGAGGCCGAGCGGGTCGCGGGCGAGCATCTGGCCGGTGCCGAGCAGCGGCTCGGGGAGTCGGTGGGGAAGCTCGACAGTGAGCGCCGCGCGGAGGCCGAGGAGCGGATCGCCACGGCCCTCGATCAGGCTGGCGCAGATCTCGAGGAGCGCGCGAGTACGCAGCTGCAGCGCTCGATCGACGACGCCGACGCCCGGCTCGTGGCTCGCCACGAGGAGCGGCTTGCCCGCGGCATGGAGCAGATCGAGGCCATCCGCGAGCAGATCGAGGCCGATCGGACCGAGGCCCTGACTGCGCTCGGCGAGAGGGCCGAGGCGATCCGCGGCTCGATCGCAAAGGCCGGCAGTGCCTCGCTCGCCGTACTCGACGAGCGCGGCGAGCAGATCGCCGACCGCGCGGTCGAGTCGGCACGGGACGCTGCGGGGCAGACCGCGGCGGAGCGCCTCGCCGAGGCCCGCGCGGAGCTTGATCGACATCTGCAGGAGGCCGAGCAGCGGCACTCCCAGCGCCTGGAGGAGAAGTTCGCCGAGCACTCCTCACAACTGCGTACGGAGCTCACCGAGACAGCCTCCGAGCGCGTCTCGGAGGCCTTGGGGGAGGGCATCGAGCGGCTTGCGGCGGAGCAGCAGAGTTCGAGCACCGAACTGCGGACGGCGCTTGAGAGCGCCTCCAGGAACGCGACGGGAGAGTTCCGTGAGACGATCGACCGGCGCCTCACCGAAGCGGTCGAAGAGCTACGCCGGGGAGCGGTCGAGGCCGCCGAGCGGGCCAGCGAGCAGCGCCTTGCCGATGCCGAGCGCAGTCTGCGCGAGGGGATCGAGGCGATCGCGGCCGAGCAGCGCGCGTCACTGGAGGCTGAGATCGAGGCCCAGAGCGGGTCCCTGGCCGGCGAGGTCAGCGCTCAGCGCGAGCGCGCCGAAAACCGCATTGGGGCCGAGATCGAGCGCCTGCAGGCGGCCTCGGCCGCCGAGCTCGACCAGATTCGCGCCGACGTCCGCTCGGCTGCCGAACAGCGCGTCGAGACAGCCCTGGCAGAGGGGGTCGCCGCTCTGCAGAAGCGTGCCGATGACCGCAGCGAGGATGAGCGGAGGCGCAGCGAGGCACGGGTCGAGGGAGCGCTCGAGCGGATCACTGCCGAGACGGGCGCCCGGATCGAGGGCGCGATGAGCACCCTTCACGAGAGCGCCGGCCACGTCGAGAGCGACGCGCGCGCCGCTGCCGGAGAGCAGGCCTCCGCGGTCGCCCAGGCGCGTCTGGATGGTGCTTACGAGGAGCTCCGGAAGCGCCTCGAGGGCGACCTGGATGGGCTGTTCAAGAACCAGCGCTCGCAGATTGCCGAGCGCCTCAATGCCGAGCTCGAGGCGCTGGTCGCCGAGGCCGCCGGACAGCGCACAGCGCTGGGGGCGGAGATCCGCGCCCTGGCACAGAATGCCGGCGACGCTGCAGCGGCTGACCAGGAACGGTTCGTTAGGAGCACCCGCGCCGAGGTTCGCGAGCGCATCGATTCGACGCTGGCCGAGGCGCTCGACTCTCTTTGGGGCCAGGCCGCCGAGAGCTCCGAGTCCCAGCGGAGCGAGTCCGAGGCACGGATCGAGGCCGCGGTGCAGCGCATCACCGGAGACACCGAGCAGCGGATTGACGCGATCATGGACTCGCTTGCCGAAACCGCGGGCCGCGTGGAGCGCGACGCTCTCGCCGCCGCGTCGGAGCAGGCCGAGGCCGTTGCCGGCCGCCGGCTCGAAGGCGTCTACGAACGCCTGCAGGAGCGGCTCGACAGCGGCCTGGAGGATCGTCTCGGCCGCCAGCGCGTCGAGATCGCCGGCCGTCTCAACGAAGAGCTCGAAGCACTGGTGACCGAAGCGCAGACCGTCAGGGCGGATCTCAGCTCGGGGGTGAGCGAGGATCTCGAACGCTTGCGCTCCGAGTCGCGCTCCGAGCTGAACCGCCTGGGCGAGGAGCTGAGCGCAGCCAACGCGGAGCGCCTCACGCAGGCGATCGACGTGTCGACGGGGGATCTCCGCGAGCGGGCGGCCGAGGAGGAGGCGCGCAGGGCGGAGGAGGGCGAGGCCCGGGTGCAGGCGGCGGTCGAGAGGATCGAAACTGATACAGAGGCGATCGTGGATTCGCTTGCCGAGACGGCGGGTCGCATCGAGCGCGACGCACTGGCCGTCGCGACCGAGCAGGCTGAGGTGGTTGCCACGCGCAGGCTGGAGGCTGTGCACGAGGAACTGACCGGGATGGTCGATGCGGAGTTGAAGCGGATGGCCGAGCAGCAGGAACGGCAGGTCGAGAACCACCGGGCCCGGGTCGAGGCGGCCATGGCCAGCGATTCCGAGGAGCTCTCGCGGGCACTCGAGACGCGGATCGAGGAGCGCAACTCGGCGGCGGCCCAGGAGCTCGAGACCCGGCTGGCCGAGCGCGCCACCGAACACGAACAGACTTTGCTGGCGGCCGTCGCGCGGGACTCGGAGGCCGCTGCCGAGCGCGCCGCGGCAGGGCTCGAGGCCGGACTCGAGGAGACCAGCGAGCGGGTGATTGCCGCGCGGCTGGCAGAGGCCGAGCGGACCCTTCGCGCCGAAGCCGAGACCTCGATCGCGGGCCTCGGCGAGCAGCTCCAGGAGAGCGCAGCCCGGACGCACGAGCAGCTACTCGAGGGTGCGGCCCAGGCCCGCGAGCAACTCGCCGAGAGCAGCGCTCAGATCCAGGATCGACTGTCGAGGGAGGCGGCCGAGTCACGTGGCGTCATCGAGGAGGCGTTTCGTGTGGCCCGGGAAGAGATCGAGCGTGCGGCCGATGAGCGGATCGCGGCGCAGCGCGAGCAACTGAGCGGCAGGATTGACGAGCGTCTCATCGCGGCCCGCTCCGAGCTGGCGGAACAGAGCGACGAGCAGTTGCGCGCGATCGGGGAGCGGTCAGCCGAGACCGTCGAGGCGCAGCTGGAGGAGAGCCGCAGGGCGCTGTTCGGGGATTTCGAGAGCCGCGTCAAGGACGAGAGCGCCGCCGGCGAACAGCGACTCGGCGAAGCGCTCGAGCGCGCGGTCAGCGAGGCCCGGGAGCGCAGCGCCTCCGAGCTCGCCGCCGCGATCCGAGCGGAGCTACAGACCGAGGCCGAGGCTCGAAAGGGCGAACTCGCCGTCGCGGCCGAGGGCTCGCACGCCGAGCTGGACAAGTTGATCGAGGAGGCTCGCGGCCGGCTCGACGCCGGCATCGGCGAGCGCGTCGACGCTGCCGTCGGCGAAGCGGCAACGGCCGCCACCGAGCGGATGGAGCAGCGCTCCCGGGAGCTCGAGCAAGCCGTTGCGTCCCTGCGCGAGGAACTTTCCAAGAAGAGCCTGCAGAAGGAGCGCGAGCGTCTGCAGTCCGATCAGGAACGGGCGGTCACCCTCCAGCGCGAGGCGCTCTCGGAGGAGGCGAGCCGGATTCGTGCCTCGCTGGAGGCATCCTCCGCCGAGAGCTCGGCCGGGGCGGAGCGGCGCTTGGCGAAGCTGCTCGATGAGTTCCGGCACGAGGTGGAGGAGCAGCGTCGCGCGGTTGCCTCCGAGCTCCGGGAAGAGCTGCGCGCGGACGCCGCGGCCGCGGCGGAAGCGACGCTGGCCGAGCGCGGCGCGGAGCTCGAGCGCCGCGCCCGCGAGGAGGTCCGGGTCGCCGAGATCGCGGCCGCCAAGAGGATCGAAGCGGCGGCCGCGGATGCCGAGCGTCACATCGCCGCGGCCGATGCGGCCCAGGAGCGCGAGCTGCGGATCCGGGAGAAGGGGGACGCAGCGCGGGAGGAGTCCGAGCGTCGCGTCCGGGCGGCCGAGCGACGTCTCGCCGACGTGCTCGGCATGCTCGAGACCAACGATCACTGATTCCCCGGCCGGCGTCCGCGACCCGGCGCCGCAAGATGCGGGAAAAGGCTGCGCCGGGGGTCGCGATCGGCCCGGTGGCATCTGATCCCCTTGCCATGATGGCCCGATGAGTAGCGGGGTCGCACATCTGCACGTCCACAGCGAGTACTCGCTGCTGGACGGCGCCAACAAAATCGACGCGATGGCCGCCCGCGCGGCAGAGCTCGGAATGCCGGCGCTGGGTCTTACCGACCACGGCGTGATGAACGGATCGGTCGAGCTCTACAAGGCCTGTCACAAGCACGGGATCAAGCCGATCATGGGCCTCGAGGCCTACCTCGTCTCCGACATCGAGGAGATCAAGACCAAGACCAAGTGGGAGCGCAACCACCTGACGCTGCTCGCCCGCAACGACGTGGGCTTTCGCAACCTCGTGCAGCTCAGCTCGGCCGGCTTTCTCGAGGGCTTCGCCCGCGGCAAAGCCAACGTCGACCTGAAGATGCTGGAGCGCTACTCCGAGGGCGTGGTCGCGCTCACCGGCTGCCTGCAGTCGCGCTTCTGCCGCCGGATCGTCGAGGATCGCCCCGGCGAAGCCCGGGCCCACGCCGACGATCTGGTCCAGATCTTCGGACCCGAGGACGTCTACTTCGAGCTCCAGGTCAACGGGATCGCCGACCAGGACAAGGCGAACGAGGGCATCGAGCGCGTCGCCCGCGAGATGGGGCAACCGCTGGTCGGCACCGCCGACGTGCACTACCTGCGCCGCGAGGACTACAACAACCACGCCGCCCTGCTCTGCGTACAGACCAAGTCCACGCTTGCGGCGCCGAAGCTGAAGTTCGATACCAACGAGTTCTATCTCAAGGAAGCGAGCGAGATGCACGAGGCGTTCGAGCCCTGGCCGGAGGCCGTGCCGAACTCTCTCGAGGTTGCCGAGCGCTGCGACGTGACGATCAACCTCGGCGAGCTCCTGCTGCCCCGCTTCCCGACGCCCGACGGCTCCGAGCCCAGCGACATGCTGCGCCGGGTCGCCAACGAGGGCCTGCGGCGTCGCTACGGCGATCCACCCCCAGCGGCCGCCGTGGAGCGTCTCTCCTACGAGCTCGGCGTGATCGAGGAGATGGGCTTCCCTTCCTACTTCCTGATCGTCTGGGACTTCGTGCGTTACTCGAAGGACAACGGGATCGCCGTCGGACCCGGCCGTGGCTCGGCCGCTGGCTCGATCGTCGCCTACTCGCTCGGGATCACGGATCTGGACCCCTTGCACAACGACCTGCTTTTCGAGCGCTTCCTCAACCCGGCCCGCAAGTCGATGCCGGATATCGACATCGATTTCTCGGTCCGCGGTCGCGAGCGCGTAATCCGCTACGTCGCCGAGAAGTACGGCCGCGAATCGGTCGCCCAGATCATCACCTTCGGCACGATGGCTCCCCGCGCGGCCACCCGCGACGCCGCCCGCGTCCTCGAGTTCGATTACGGCACCGGCGACCGCGTCGCCAAGCTCATCCCGGAGCCGATCATGGGCCGCAGCCCGAGCTTCGATGAGTGCTTGAAGGACGGTCAGGACCTGCGCAAGGCGTATGACACCGAGGCCGACGTCCGCCAGATCGTGGACACCGCGCGTGGCCTGGAGGGCATCGTCCGCAACAACTCGATCCACGCCGCGGCGGTCGTCATCGCCGACCGCCCGCTGCAGGAGGTCGTGCCGCTACAGCTCGCGGAGGACCGCGGAGCGGCGAAGGACGGCGAGCGCTCGTACAAGATCGTGACCCAGTACTCGATGGGCCCGGTGGAGGAGATCGGCCTGCTGAAGATGGACTTCCTCGGGCTGCGCAACCTCGACGTGATCGAGGACGCGGTCAGCTTCGTCGAGCGCTCGCGCGGCAAGCGGATCGACGTCGAGACGCTGCCCCTGGACAACCTCACGACCTACGAGATGCTCGCGGCGGGCGACTCGATCGGCGTGTTCCAGCTCGAGTCGGAGGGCATGCGGGATGCGCTCCGCAAGGTCAAACCGACCGCCTTCGAGGACATCGTCGCGCTGGTCTCGTTGTACCGGCCCGGCGCAATGCGCTACATCGACGACTACGCTCGCGGCAAGCGCGACCCCTCCAGCGTACGCTTCCAGGACGAGCGGTTGCGGCCGATCACCGAGGCCACCTACGGCTGCTGCATCTATCAGGAGCAGCTGATGGAGATCTCCAAGCAGATCGGTGGCTTCAGCCCGGCAGAGGCAGACGATCTGCGCAAGGCGATCGGCAAAAAGAAGCGCGACATGATGGCGACGATGGAGTCCAAGTTCCGCGAGGGCGCGGCGGCGTCGGGAACCGAGGGGCGCGTCACGGCCGACCTGTGGAACCTGATGACCGCGGCGGCCGACTACTCGTTCAACAAGTCGCACGCCGCCTGTTACGCGCTGATCGCCTACCGGACCGCCTATCTGAAGGCCAACTACCCCGCTGAGTACATGGCAGCGGTGATCAGCTCGGTGATGTCCACCAAGGACAAGGTCCCCTTCTTCGTCAATCGCTGCGAGGAGATGGGCATCGAGGTGTTGCCGCCGGACGTCAACTCCTCCGATCACGGGTTCGTCGTCCACGAGAACAAGATCCGCTTCGGCCTCGATGCGGTCAAGAACGTCGGCCACTCGGCGGTTGAGGCGATCATCACGGCGCGTGAGGACGGTCCGATCGAGTCGCTCTGGGACTTCTGCGAGCGGGTCGATGCGCGCGCGGTCAACAAGCGGGCGACCGAATGCCTGATCAAGTGCGGCGCCCTCGATTCAACCGAGGCGCCGCGGCGAGCGATGCTCGATCGTCTCGGCGACGCCCAGGCTGCCGGCGCAAAGGCCCAGGACGATGCGCAGCTCGGGCAGGGCTCGATCTTCGATCTCGGCGAGGAGACCCCGGGGGGCGGCGGCAAGCAGCATCCGCCGCTGCTCGGCGAGGAGTTCGACCAGCGCGAGCTTCTGCAGATGGAGAAGGAGACGCTCGGCACGTTCCTCAGCGACCACCCGCTCTCCGAGGTGCGGGACGCGCTGCGGGTGGCCACCGACTGCGGGCTGTCTGATCTCGACGACAAGCAGGACCAGGCCTGGGTGACGGTCGGCGGGATCGTCAGCGAGTGCAAGAAGATCCGCACCAAGAGCGGCAACAACATGATGTTCGCCACGCTCGACGACCTCGAGGGAAGGGTCGAGATGATCGTCTTCGCCAAGACCCTGGAAAAGCACGGCGACGTGATCGACACCGACGCCGTGGTCCTTGTCCGCGGACGCGTCGACCACAAGGATCGCGGCGAGACCAAGTTGATCGCGCAGGAAGTCAGCCTCTTTCAGCCCTCCAACGACGAGATGGTCGAGGCCAGCGAGAAGGTAAAGAAGCTGGACGAACGCGAACGCTTCATGTTGAAGCTGGATGCGTCGCGGCACGGCCCGTCGATCGTCGAGGAGCTGAAGTCCGTGTTCGCCGATTTCCCGGGCGAGGCGGAAGTGGTCATCGAGATGACCACGCGCGAGGGCCCGCGCCGGCTGCGGTTCGGTCCCGACTATCGGGTGGCCCCGACTGCGGGACTACGCGCCGAGTTGGCTGAGCTGCTCGGCAACCACCCGATGGCCGCCTGAGGCCCTCCCCGCTCGCTAGGGAGCGGATGAACCCGTCTCCTCCCCGCTCTGGCGGGCGGCATCACAGCCCTCGGCGAGAACGTCGGCGGCCGGGATGTCGGGCGGGAAGTCGAGGCCGTAGGAGTTGGTCACGTAGAAGGTGACGATGCCGACGTCGGCATCGGCGTCGCAGCGGCCCGGATTGGCGGCGATGAACGCCTCGGCGGCGGCGAACTTCTCGTTCTTGCCCAGCTTCGCCCAGCCGGTGCCGTCGACATCGTATGGGGCGCCCTCCGGGACCCCCGGTGTGCCGGCGGGCGGAGTGTTGACCCCGGCGGCTGGGACGCCCTCGGGCGGCGGCGCGGGATCGTCACCGCAGGCGCCTAGCGCGAGGATGAGCGCGATGGTCGCGAGCAATGCGGCGATGGTCGTTGTGGGGCCGGCGGATCGGTGCACCGGGGCAGCGTAGCTGCCGTTCGCCACGGGCTTGCCGGGTCCGGTCACTCAATAGACTGCAGGCGATGGCAGTAGCGGAGCGAGGAGAGCTTGCGGCCCCCGCGGGGGAATGTCGTCGCTGCCGGACCTACTGCGACAAGCTGATCGAGCCCAAGGACTGCTTGAAGATGCGTTGTCCGTTCCTGTGGAGCTACGTGGACGGACCCACGGGGCGCCGCTTCATGGGCTGCGTGCAGAAGGTGTTCCAGGGTGAGATCGACATGCAGCTGTTCGAACTGGCGGAGCGCACCGGGGGCTTCGGCGGGATCAAGATGACCGGCCGGCCGCTGCCGCAGTGCCAGTTCCGGGTCGAGCCCGCGTTCGAGGGCGAGGGGCCGGCGCACACCTGCCTCAACCCATCCTTCTTCGACTACGACGAGCCGGACGCGGAGTTCGACATCCGCGACGCCCTCGCGAGCTGACCGCGGGGCCCGGGGCCGGGCTCAGCCGCGCGCCTTCAGGCCCTCGCTGCGGAGCCGGCGGGCCGTGTGGATCTCATTGAGGTCAGAGCCCTTCTTCTCGGGTCCCGGGGTCTCGAGCGTCGCCGGCAGGCCCTCGAAGCGCGACTCCGAGAGGAAGGTGGCGATGCCCCGCTCGCCCATCTCGCCCTGACCGAGGTTCGCGTGGTTGTCGCGGTTGGCGCCGAGCGGCACCTTCGAGTCGTTGACGTGCAGGCACCTGAGCAGCTCGAGGCCGACCGTGGCGTCGAATGAATCGATCACGTCGCTGAGCTTCTGCGGCTCGACGATGTCGAAGCCGGAGGCGAACAGGTGGCAGGAGTCGAGGCAGACGCCGATCCGCTCGCCGCCTCCGGCCGCCTCGACAAGCATCGCGAGCTCGTCGAAATCACGGCCGAGCGGGCCCTGCGTGCCGGCGGTGTTCTCGAAGAGGACGGGGCAGCGCTCGGTCGCCTTCAGGGCCTCCCGGACGACCTTGCCGGAGCGCTTCACCGCATCATCGACCGGGTCGCCCTTGCGCGATCCGGCGTGCAGGACCACGCCGTCGGCCCCGATCGCATCGCCCAGCTCAAGCGCGTGGGTCAGCGAGGCCAGCGACTTGTCGATCAGCTCCTGATCGCCGCTGCATGTGTTGATCAGATAGACGGCATGGATGACCACGGATTCGAGCCTCGATTCGGCGAACGCCTCGTTGAAGGCCTCGATGTTGGCCGGCTTGTGGTTGGTCGGCCGCCACATCCGCGGGCTCTGGTGAAAGATCTGGATCGCGTCGCACTCGAGCTCGACGCCACGCGGCACGGCGCTCTCGACGCCACCCGCTGTGGAAACATGCGCGCCGATCAGCATTTTGAGCACTCCTCTCTCACAGCCCACAGAGTCACAGTCGTCTGGGCCTGCCAGGGTCCGGTTCGCCCCATCGCCAACCGGGGCTCTGCACATCGGCGGAGCCCGCACCGCACTCTATAACTGGCTCACGGCGCGGGGCAACGATGGCTCCCTGGTGCTGCGCATCGAGGACACCGACCGCGAGCGATCTACGGCTGCAAACGTTGAGCAGATCCTCGACGCGCTGCGCTGGCTCGAGCTCGACTGGGACGAGGGCCCGCTGAGCCAGTACGAGCGGGCCGACTCGCATCGCGCCCGCCTCGCGCAGCTCCTCGAGGCGGACCTTGCCTACCGCGACACCGCTACCGCCACCGAGGTCAAGGCCTACAAGGAGGCAAACGACGGTCGCGGCTACCGCGGTACGGCGTTGACCGGGCTCGAGGCAGAGGGAGCGGCAATCCGGCTCCGGGTTCCGGACGAGGGCGAGACGGTCGTCGCCGACCTGATCCGGGGCGAGATCCGCTTTCGCAACGAGTTGCAGGACGATCCGGTGATCGCACGCAGCGACGGGTCGGTGCTCTACAACTTCGCCGTCGCGGTCGACGACGCCGAGATGGGGATCACCGACGTGATCCGCGGTGACGATCACCTCTCCAACACACCGCGCCAACTGCTGGTCTTCGCGGCACTGGGCATCGAGCCGCCCCGCTACGCGCATCTGCCGCTGCTGCATGGGCCCGACGGTAAGAAGCTCTCCAAGCGTCACGGTGCCGCCTCGGTCCAGGAGTTGCGCGAGCAGGGCTACCTGCCCGAGGCGGTTCGCAACTACATCGCGCTACTCGGCTGGGGAACGGACGACGACACCACCCTGATGGGCACCGACGAGCTGATCGAGCGCTTCGAGATCGGCGACGTGGGACGCGCCTCAGCGATCTTCGACGAGCAGAAGTTGCGCTGGATGAACGGTCGCTTCATGCGTGAGCAGGATCTCGGCTCCTACGAGAGCCGGCTGCGGGACCATCTGGAGCGTGATGTCCCCGAGGCGGCTGGGGCGTTCGCGGCCGCCTCGCCCCCCGAGCGGCGCTACGCCTGCGAGATCGTCCAGGAGAAGGCGCAGGTGGTGACCGAGGTCTGGCCGCTGATCGCCTTTCTCTTCACCGAGCCCGGCATGGACGAGGCAGCGTGGAAGAAGGTGATGAAGCCGTCGGTGCTGGAGCCACTGGCGGGCGGCCTGGAGGTTCTGCGCGTGGTCGAGGCCTGGGAGACCGAGCCGCTCGAGACAGCGCTTCGCAAGTTTCTTGAGAGCGAGGAGCTCAGCCCGCGCAAGGTTCTGCAGCCGATCAGGGTCGCGATCAGCGGTGGCAGCATCTCGCCGGGGATCTTCGAGTCGCTGTCTGCGCTGGGCCGGGAGCGCTCCCTGGAGCGCATCGAGGGCGCCGTCGAGCGCCTGCGGACCGAGCAATCCGCAGGAGCCTAAAGCCGCTGGTGGCGCCGGATTCGGCTCGGCGCTAAATCCGGGGCGCGTTTATGCCGATCAAGGGGTAGAGCCCAGACCAGGTGCTGAACCGGGCTCGAACTCAATGAAGACCGCCACAGAGACTTCAACCAAGTCGGGAAAGCCCATGGGTAAGGGTGGCCACCGGCTGTCCGCCGCCTTCGAGGCGATCAATACCCTGCCTGCGCTCGGCGAGTCGGTCACCCGCGTGACGAAGCTGACCTCCAGGGAGGGCGCCACGGTGGGTGAGATCGCGGAGCTGGTCGAGTCGGACACCGCGATCACGATTGCGGTGATGCGGGCGGCCAACAACGGTGGCGGGCCGCGCGGCCGGATCTCCAACATTCCCGACGCCGTCGAGGCCCTCACGCCCGCCGGGGTGCGCGCCGTCGCCGGACAGCTCGACACCTACGAGTTCTTCCAGTCGGTGGGTAACTGGGCGCTGCTGCCGGAGCGCTTCCGGCGCCACGCCGTCGCCACGCGACATGCAGCGGAGCGAGTCGCCGACCTCGGCGATGTCCCGGGCCGTGACGAGCTCGCCACTGCCGCCCTGCTGCACGACGTCGGTCAGCTCGTGCTCACCCGCCTGTACCCCGGCTATGCGGCGATCGCCCACGATGACACTATTACCCCCGAGGAGCGAACCCAGCGTGAGCGCCGGGAGCTCGGCATCGACCACACGCTGGTCGGCGGGGTGCTGGCCCGGCGCTGGGGCCTACCCGGCGTGATCGCGAGCGCCATCGAGCGCCACCATTCGGAGCAGGCGACCGGACTCGCCGCGGCCATCCGCCTCGGCGACCTCGTCGTCCATCACTCCCAGGGCGCCGTGGTCTCCGGCGAGTCGATCAACTCCGCGGCCGAGGCCTGCGGGCTGAGCGGGGAGCGCCTGCGTCAGGTCGTCTACGAGTTCCCACACGCCCGGGCGCCGCGCAAGCGCCGGGGGGAGCCGTGCCCGCTCTCCAAGCGCGAGGTGGACGCTCTGCGGGGCCTGGCCGAGGGCAAGGTCTACAAGGAGATCGCCACCGAGATGGGCCTTTCGGCGAGCACGGTTCGCACCCACCTTCACAACGTCTACCGCAAGATCGGGGCGGCCGACCGCGCCCAGGCGGTTCTCGTCGCCCGCGAGCGTGGCTGGATCTAGTCGATAAGGGTGCTGCGCATCGCGATCGCGATCGCGTGCGTGCGATCGCGAGCGCCGAGGCGCGCCAGCGAGGCTTTGGCGTGAGTTCGGACCGTCTCCTCACTCAGTGCCAGACGCCGGGCAACCTGCGCGGTGGAGAGTCCGTCGGCGAAGAGCTGCAGGACCTCGCGCTGGCGGCGGGTGACGGTGCTGCCTGCCGTGCTGCGTCCGGCGGCGGGATCGAGGAAGTGGCGCTGCTCGGCGGCGGCCTCGACCGCGCTCATCAGAGCCGTCGGGACCGCTCGCGAGGTGACGTAGGCATCGGCGCCCGCGTCGAGTGCCTCACGCACCGCGTGGCGCTCAGGGGGACCCCCGTAGGCGACGATCCCGAGCGCCGGCTGTGCTCCCAGCAGGTTGCGGATCGTGGCGGTGCCCGAGGGGATGTCGTGGTCGCCGGCGGAGCGCATCTCGACGATCGCGAGCTCGAAGTTGCCGACGCTGTTGAGCAGGTCCACGGCCTCGGAGCCATCTGCCAACTCCTCCACCTCGTAGGAGGAGTCGAGCAGCCGCCGGATCCCGAGCCGGACGAGCGGGTGGGTGTCGATCGCCAGGCAGCTCGGCAGTTCGTCGCTCATCGGATCTTCACTCTAGGAGTCAAAGGGTGGGGGATCGTATTGGACGGGCGTGAAGACGTCGGAGGCCCGCCGCCGCCGGATCGGTTACAAACGCTTCGATGATCTCCGTGACTGCGAAATCCAGGTACGCCGTGGTGGGCATGGCCGAGCTCTCGCGCGGCGGCGATCGCCCGGTGCCGATCTCCGTGGTGGCCGAGCGCCGTGGTATTCCAGTTCAGTTCCTCGAGCAGCTGTTCAGCACCCTGCGCCGCAACGGTCTGCTCACCTCTCAGCGCGGCGTCAAGGGGGGATACCGTCTGGCGCGGGACGCCGATTCGATCACCGTGCTTGAAGTCGTCCAGGTTCTTGACGGTCGCGTCGGTGACGAGGCGGCGGAGGCCGGCGGCATCTGGGCGGACGGGGTGGACGCGCTGCGCCGTGTCTTTGAGTCGGCCACGATCGCCGACGTCGCACGGCGCGAGGAAGCCGAGGAAGGCGGCGGCGGGATCTACCAGATCTGAGGGGGAGCTTCTCTCGCTTGCTGGTTTATACCCCCTGGGGGTATATGTTTAGGATATCTGCGGTTGCAAGTAATCCGAGCCCGGGAGGCGAAGCAGATGGAAGCCCAGACGGCCACCAGCCACCACGATCACCACGAGATGCCGACCGAGGGCCACGCGCTCACAGGTTTCGCCGTCAACGCAACCCTCCACTGCCTGACAGGCTGTGCAATCGGCGAGATCACCGGCATCGCGCTGGGTACGGCGCTGGGATGGTCGAACGGGGCAACGATCGCGCTCGCCGTCGGGCTGGCATTCCTCTTCGGCTACAGCCTGACGAGCATGCCGCTGCTCCGGGCGGGTATGGCCCTCTCGGCGGTGATCCCGATCGCGCTCGCGACTGACACCTTCTCGATCGCGACGATGGAGATTGTCGACAACGGTTTGATGCTCGCCATCCCGGGGGCGATGGAGGCGGGCCTGGGCTCGCTGCTGTTCTGGGGCAGCCTGAGCACGGCGCTGGTCGTCGCAGGCGTGCTGACGGTGCCGGTAAACCGCTGGCTGATCGCGCGGAGCAAGGGACACGCCGTGCTCCACGAGACCGGTATCCACGGCGGCCCCCCGATCGGGGTCGTCGCTGCGGTAACCGTCCTCGCGGGGTTGTTCGGGGCGGCGGTACTGATCGCTGAGGCGCTCGGCTAGAAGCCCGCCGGGGCCGCAGCCGGGTAGCGTTGCCGCGGATGGGGCAAGGATCGGCCAGAGGGACCACGCTGAGGATCGCCGCGGAGGCTTCCGCGGTCGTCGGTGATACGCCGATGGTGCAGCTCTCGAGGCTCGGCGAGAACCTGGGCGCCGAGCTGGTCGGAAAGCTGGAGTGGTTCAACCCCGGTGGCTCGATCAAGGATCGGATCGGCGTCTCGATGATCGACGCGGCGGAGGCCGAAGGCCGGATCGAGCCCGGTCGCACGGTGATCGTCGAGCCGACCAGCGGCAATACCGGCATCGCGCTGGCGATGGTCTGCGCCGCCCGGGGGTATCGCTGCATCCTCACCCTGCCCGAGGGAATGAGCCGCGAACGCTCAGCGCTGCTGCGCAGCTACGGCGCGGTCGTCCGCGAGACGCCCTCGATGGGCGGCATGAACGAGTCGGTCGAGTTGGCCCGCTCGCTTGCTGCCGAGCACGAGAACGCCTACATGCCGATGCAGTTCGAGAACCAGGCAAACCCCGACGTGCACATGAGGACGACGGCGGAGGAGATCTGGCGCGATACCGACGGCGAGGTGGATGCGATCGTCTGCGGTGTCGGCACCGGCGGCACGATCACCGGCATCGGCCGTGCCCTGAAGGACCGGCGCCCGGGCCTGAGGATGATCGCCGTCGAGCCCGCCGGCTCCGCCGTGCTTTCCGGTTGCAGTCCGGGCCCGCACCGGATCCAGGGCATCGGCGCGGGCTTCGTGCCCCAGGTCCTTGACCTCGACGTGGTGGACGAGATCATCCCGGTCGAGGACGAGTCGGCCGTCGGCACCGCGGCGCTGGCCGCGACCCGCGAGGGCCTACTGATCGGTATCTCCGCCGGCGCCGCCCTGCACGGCGCCATCGAGATCGCCGCCCGCCCGGAGATGAAAGGCAAGCGGATCGTCGTGATCCTCTGCGACAGCGGCGAGCGCTACATGTCACTGCCCTTCTTCGGGGCCTGAGCGCCGGGCCCGGGGGCCTATCCTTCTCGCATGCTCGGACTCGGTACCGCCACCCGATTGCTCAGCGAGGTTCTCGATGACGTCGGAGCCGCGCGCGACCGCGACCCGGCCGCCCGCACGGCGGGGACGTTCGAAATCCTCACGACCTGGGCCGGGGTCCAGGCGATCCTCAGCCACCGCGTCGCGCATGCCCTGCACGAATCCGGCGTGCCGCTGGCTCCCCGTCTGATCGCGCACGGCGCACGCGCGTTGACCGGGGTAGAGATCCATCCGGCGGCCCGGATCGGCCACGACTTCTTCATCGACCACGGCTCGGGCGTGGTGATCGGCGAGACAGCCGAGATCGGCTGCTGCGTGACCGTCTACCAGGGCGTCACGCTCGGCGGGACCGGCTTCCAGCGCGGCAAGCGCCACCCGACGGTCGAGGACAACGTAACGATCGGCTCCGGCGCGAAGCTGCTCGGCCCGATCCAGGTCGGTCATGGCGCCAAGGTCGGTGCCAACACGGTGGTGATCGAGGACGTGCCGCCCAACAGCACCGTGGTCGGCAACCCCGGCCACACCGTCCGGGTCGAGGGTCGCCGGGTCGAGGGGCCCGACAGCGACTGGATCCATCTTCCCGATCCGATCTCCGACGCGCTGAAGAAGCTCAGCGAGCGGCTCGCTTCGCTGGAGGAGCGGCTCGCCTCGGTCGACGGCGAGCGGGCCACCGGCGAGCTGCGCGAGCTGCATCCGCGGCGCGGGCCCTCCTCGGCCGGCGGCTGAGACGGCTGGGGCCCCGAGATACCTTGGTTACGGCGCCGGGAGCGCCGTGGCCACGGCTATCCTCGGGTGTCCGTGTCTGAGAGCACCGAGATCAGCGATTACGACGAGCCCGATGCCGGCCGACAGGCCCTCGACGACGGCTTCGGCGCGCCCACGAGCGCGGGCTCCAGCCCGGTCGAGCAGCTGCTCGAGGGTCTCAACCCCGCCCAGCGCAAGGCGGTCGAGCACGGTGAGGGGCCGCTGTTGGTAATCGCCGGCGCGGGCTCGGGCAAGACGCGGGTTCTGACCCACCGGATCGCCTACCTGCTGGCGACGGGGATGGCCCGGCCCAGCGAGATCCTCGCGATCACCTTCACCAACAAAGCCGCCGACGAGATGCGAGGCCGGGTGCAGCAACTGACCGGCGCCGCCGCTCGCATGATGTGGGTGATGACCTTCCACTCGGCCTGCGCGCGGATCCTGCGCCAGCACGCCGATCGACTCGGCTACAAGCGCGGCTTCTCGATCTACGACGAGGCCGATTCGCGGCGCATGCTGAAGCGCTGCATGGACGATCTCGACATCGATCCCAAGCGCTTTCCGCCACGCTCGATCCGGGGGCAGATCTCGGGCGCCAAGAACCGCCTGCGCGATGCCGACACCTACCGTGAGGAGCAGGGCAGCTTCTTCGAGGAGACCGTCGCCGACGCCTACACCGAGTACGAGAAGCAGATGCACGCGGCCAACGCGATGGATTTCGACGACCTGCTGGTGCGCACCGTCAACCTGCTCGAGCTGTTCGAAGACCTGCGCGACCGTTACGCCCGCACCTTCCGCCACACGCTCGTCGATGAGTACCAGGACACCAACCGGGTCCAGTACCGCCTGCTGCAGTTGCTGAGCGGCGTACATGGCAACCTCTTCGTGGTCGGCGACGAGGCGCAGTCGATCTACGGCTTCCGTGCCGCCGACATCCGCAACATCCTCGACTTCGAGCGCGACTTCGACGCCGAGTCGGTGAAGCTGGAGCAGAACTACCGCTCCACCCAGAACATCCTCGACGCCTCCAACGGAGTGATTTCCCACAATCGCGAGCGGCTCGAGAAGAATCTCTGGACCGAGGCGCCGGCCGGCGATCCGATCGTGATCTCCGAGCTGGGGGACGAGCACGAGGAGGCGCGCTGGGTCGCGGGTGAGATCGACCGTCTCGTCACCGACGAGGGCATCCCGCGGACCGAGATCGCGGTCTTCTACCGGATGAACGCGCAGAGCCGCGTGCTCGAGGACACCCTGGTCCGCTTCGACGTCCCCTACCAGGTGATCGGCGGCACCAAGTTCTACGACCGGGCCGAGGTCAAGGACGCGGTCGCCTATCTGACCCTGCTGGTCAACCCGGAGGATCCGATCTCCCTCGCGCGGGTGATCAACTCGCCGCGGCGCGGGATCGGCAAGACCTCCGAGGGCCGCCTGCTCGCCTACGCCAACACGATCGGGGCGACCCCGCTGGAGGTCGCGAGCCGGCCGGAGAACGTCCCCGGGCTCGGCGCGGCGGCGATCAAGGCCATCGGTCGCTTTGCCGAGCTGATCTCGAGCATGAGCGAGCGGGTCGAGAAGGCGGGTCAGGGGGCCGGCGTCTCGGAGCTGCTCGAGTCGATGCTGAGCGAGTCCGGCTACATCGAGGCGCTCGAGTCCGAGCGCACGATCGAGTCCGAGGGCCGGATCGAGAACCTCCAGGAACTGGTCGGCATGGCGGCTGAGTTCGATGCCAACCGCGAGCTGGAGGGGGACAGCGAGCAGCCACCGCTGGAGGAGTTCCTCGAGCAGATCTCGCTGTTCAGCGAGCAGGACAAGCTCGAGGACGACGAACAGCTGGTCACGCTGATGACGATGCACAACGCCAAGGGGCTGGAGTACCGGGCGGTGTTCGTGATCGGCTGCGAGGACGGGCTCTTTCCGCACTCCCGCTCGATCGACGAGGGCACGCTCGAGGAAGAGCGACGGCTCTGTTACGTCGGCATGACCCGCGCCCGGGAGCGCCTCACGCTCACCCACGCCCGCCGGCGGACGATCTTCGGAATCGCCGGTAACGGAATTCCCTCGCGCTTCCTCGGCGAGGTTCCCGAGCGGCTGGTCGAGCGCCACTCGACCGTCGGCCCCTCGACCGGATGGGGCGCGGGCGGGTCCGGGGGCTTCGGCTCCCTCGGTTCACCACAGGGTGGCTTCGCCCAGGCTGAGCCGACCTCCAGCGCCCTGGAGCTCGCGGTCGGCGACGATGTCGTGCACGCCTCCTTCGGCCAGGGCATCGTCACGGCCGTGGAGCCGGGCAACGTGGTCATCGTCCGTTTCAGTGGCAGCGGCGGCGAGCGCAAGCTGATGGCCGACTACGCACCGATCCAAAGGGCCTCTTGAGCGCTGTGGTGATCGACGGCAAGGCGGTCTCCGCGGAGCTGCGGGAGCGGGTCGCGGCGGTGGTCGAGGCGGAGGCGCCGAGTCGCGGACGGGCGCCCGCACTGGCGACGGTGCTGGTCGGCGACGACCCGGCCTCCCACGTCTACGTCGCCAACAAGCACAAGGCCTGCGCCGCGGCCGGGATCGACTCGGTCCACCACGAACTGGTAGCCGACCACCCTCCGGAGGAACTCGTCCGGCTGGTCGCAGAACTCGACGCCGACCCGGGCATCGACGGCATCCTCGTGCAGCTTCCGCTCCCCGACGGCCACGGCCACGATGCCGAGCAGGTCCTCGCCGGGATCTCGCCCGCCAAGGACGTTGATGGCCTGACGCCGGCCAACGCCGGCCTGCTCGCGCAGGGCAAGATCGGCCTTGCGGAGGCGCTGGGGCTCGAGGAGTCCGGGCCACCCGCGGGCCTCGTCGCCTGCACGCCGAGCGGGGTGATGGAGCTGCTCCGCCACACGGGGGTCGAGTTGGAGGGCGCGGAGGTCGTGATCGTCGGCCGCTCGAACCTCGTCGGTCGTCCCCTCGCAAGCCTGATGCTCGGTGCCGACGCGACGGTCAGCGTCTGCCACTCGCGAACCCGCGATCTGGCGGCGGCGTGCCGGCGCGCGGACGTGCTGGTGGCCGCGGTCGGTGTGCCGGAGCTCGTGCAGGGAGACTGGGTCAAGCCTGGTGCCGCGGTCATCGACGTGGGCATGAATCGCACGGACGACGGACTGGTCGGCGACGTCGACTTCGACGCCGCCTCAGAGGCCGCTGGGGCGATCACACCCGTGCCGGGCGGGGTGGGGCCAATGACGATCGCGATGCTGCTCGCGAACACGGTTCGGGCCTCCCGGGCGAACCCGTCCGCCCCGTCGCGATAGTCTCGCGACGACAAGAGCATCGGCCATCGGGCGGTGCCTGACTTAGGAGGCTTTGTGGATACGAGCAATGTCGGTCGCGGCGAGATGATCGCCGGCGGCTCAGCACTAGCGCTGTTTTTCATCATGTTCATCTTCGACTGGTTCGGGGTTGGCGGCTCGTTCGACACGGCCGTAGGGACTGTCGAGGTCTCCGGCGGCGGGGCCAATGCCTGGCAGTCGTTCGGCTTCATCGACATCATCCTGTTCCTGACCATCGGTGCAGCGATCGCGGTTGCCGCGATGGCAGCGAGCTCGCAGTCGGTCAACCTGCCGGTCGCCGGTAGCGCGCTGGTCACCGGGCTGGGGATCCTCTCGACGGTGCTGATCCTCTACAGGATCCTCGATACGCCGTTCGGAGCGGACCGCAAGATCGGCGTCTTCCTGGGCCTCATCGCCGCCGCGGGTATTGCCTACGGTGGCTGGACGGCCATGCAGGAAGAGGGCACTTCCTTCGGTGAGCAGAGAGACCGTTTCGGCGGGGACGGCGGGTCACCTCCGGCCGCCTGAGCCGCGCAGCAGAAAGTCTCGAGTGACGGCCGCCTCCGGGCGGCCGTCACTCGTCTCCAGTAAGAATGGCGCCCGCATGATCGATCGCGAACAGGTCCTCCACGTCGCCCGGCTTGCCCGGCTACACCTCGCCGACGACGAGGTGGAGCGGATGGCCAGCGAGCTTTCTGGGATCCTCTCTCACGTGGACAAGATCGCCGGGCTCGAGTTGGACGAGGTCGAGCCGACCTCGCACGTGGTGAAGCTCGAGAACGTGCTTCGCAGCGATGAGGTGACCGAGAGCCTGAGCCGCGAGGCGGCCCTGGCCAACGCCCCCGACACCGACGGGGAGTCGTTCCGGGTTCCCTCCCCGCAGGCATGAGCGGGATGGTCGAACTCAGCGCGCACGAAGCCGCCGCGGCGATCTCCGCGGGCGATCTGGACTCCGGCGAGTACCTCGACACCTACCGCGCCGCGGCCGAAGGCGATCAGCTCAACGCCTACCTCTGCCCGATCGATGACGAGCCGGCCGCGCCCCCGGACGGTCCGCTCGCCGGAATGCCGGTCGCGATCAAGGACATCTTCTGCATGGAGGGCGTCCCGACCACTGCCGCCTCCCGAATCCTCGAGGGCTACCGGCCGCCCTATACCGCCACCGCGGTCGAGCGGCTCCAGCAGGCGGGAGCCGTGCCGCTCGGCAAGACGAACATGGACGAGTTCGCGATGGGTTCCTCGAACGAGAACTCCGGCTACGGGCCGGCGCTCAACCCCTGGGATCGCTCCCGGGTGCCGGGCGGCTCCTCCGGCGGCTCTGCCGCGGCTGTGGCCGGTGGTCTGGCTCCCTGGGCGATCGGCACGGACACTGGTGGCTCGATCCGCCAGCCCGCGGCGCTCTGCGGGATCGTTGGACTGAAGCCAACCTATGGCTCGATCTCCCGCTACGGGATGATCGCCTTCGCCTCCTCGCTGGATCAGTGCGGACCGCTGACCACCTCGGTGCGCGACGCCGCACAGTTGCTCGCCGTGATGCAGGGCCCCGACCCGCGGGACTCGACCTGCACCGGGATCGAGGCGGGGGTCGAAGTGCCCGAGCCCGGGGCCTCGCTCGAGGGTCTGCGGCTCGGAATCCCGAAGGAGCTGGCCGGCGAGGTCGAGGGCATGGAGGCGGGCGTCCGCGATGTCTTTGAGCGCAACATCGCCCTCTGTGAGGAGCTCGGAGCCGAGGTCGCCGAGACGGAGTTGCCGCATGCGGCGCATGGGATCTCCGCCTACTACGTGCTGGCGCCCGCCGAGGCATCCGCCAACCTCGCCCGCTACGACGGTGTCCGCTTCGGCACGCGCTCTCCCGAGCCCGCCGATCTGACCGAGATGTACGAGCAGACCCGGGCCGCCGGGTTTGGCGCCGAGGTCAAGCGGCGCATCATGCTTGGCACCTACGCGCTCTCCTCCGGCTACTACGACGCCTATTACGGTCAGGCGCAGAAGGTCCGAACGCTGATCGCGCGTGACTTCGACCGTGCCTTCGCCGACTTCGACCTGCTGCTGACGCCGACCTCGCCGACGGTCGCCTTCGAACTCGGCGCCCGCGCCGCCGACCCGCTCGCGATGTACATGTCCGACTACTGCACCGTGCCGATGTCGCTGGCCGGGATTCCGGCGATCTCGATCCCGTCGGGCATGGCGGCTCCAGCGGGTGGCGGGCCCGAGCTGCCGGTCGGCCTGCAGATCTGCGGCCCGGCCTACTCGGAGACGCGCCTGCTCGCGGCTGCCCAGGCACTGGAGGAGGCGCTCACCTTCGACCGCGCGCCGGCGCTGGGGGCGGGATCCTGATGGCCTCCGCCTACGAGCCGGTTATCGGCCTCGAAATCCACGTCCAGTTGCAGACGCGGACCAAGATGTTCTGCGGCTGCGAGCTCGAGTTCGGCGCCGAGCCCAACACACACACCTGCCCCGTCTGCCTCGGTCATCCCGGCACGCTGCCCGTGACCAACGAACAGGCCGTCGAGTTCGGCATTCAGGTCGCCCTGGCGCTGGGCTGCGAGGTGGCTCCGCACTCGATCTTCCACCGCAAGAACTACTTCTACCCCGACCTCCCGAAGGGGTACCAGATCAGCCAGTTCGACATTCCGCTGGGCTCAGCCGGCAGCCTCGGAGAGGTCCGCATTCACCGTGTCCACCTCGAGGAGGACGCCGCGAAGCTGACCCACACGGGTGGCTCGGGGCGGATCCACGGCTCGGGTGCCTCGCTGGTTGACTACAACCGCGGCGGCACGCCTCTGGTCGAGATCGTCACTGAGCCCGACATCCGGGACGCGGCAACGGCGCGCGAGTGGCTCACGCTGCTGCGCACGACGATCCGCCAGCTCGGCGTCTCCGACGTGAACATGGAGGAGGGCAGCCTGCGCTGCGACGCCAACATCTCGATCCGCCCGGCCGGCACCGAGACCCTAGGCACCAAGACGGAGCTGAAGAACATGAACAGCTTCCGTTTCATCGAGCGCGGCATCGAGGCCGAGATCGAGCGCCAGCGCGGGATCGTCGAGAGCGGGGGAGAGGTCGATCAGGCGACGATGCACTTCGACCCTGCCTCCGGGTCACTGACGCTGCTGCGCTCGAAGGAGTTCGCCCACGACTACCGCTACTTCCCCGAGCCGGATCTGGTGCCGCTGGTCGTCGGCCCCGAGCGGATCGAGGCGACGCGGGCAGGGCTGCCCGAGTTGCCGGCCGCCAAGCGCGATCGCTATGAGTCCGAGGTCGGCCTCAACCCGGACGCGGCTGCGCAGCTCGCCTTCGACACCGAGCTGGGCGAGTTCTTCGAGCAGGCGGCCGAGCAGGCCGAGCAGGCCGATGCGAAGGCCGTGGCCAACTGGGTGACGGGCGAGCTGGTCCGCTACTCGCGGGAATCGGATTTCGAGCATCCCGCTCGGACCGAGGCGAGCGTTGCGGCCGTAGCCTCGCTCGCCGACCTCGTCGAGGAGAAGACGATCAACCGCAAGGTCGGCCGCGAGATCCTCGCCCGGCTGGTCAGTGAGGGGGGCGATCCCGCCGCGATCGTCGAGGCCGAGGGTCTCGGCGCCCTCGCCGGTGGCGACGGCGCCCTCGAGGCCGCCGTGGACGCCGCGATCGCCGCCGAGCCGGAGGCTGCCGACAAGGTCAGAGCGGGGGAGATGAAGGCGATCGGCGCCCTGGTCGGCGCCGTGATGCGCGAGACGCAGGGCCGCGCCGACGGTGGCGAAGTGACCCGCCTGCTGCGCGAGAAGCTCGGGGGCTGACTCGCGCGCTTGTGCGAGAAGCCGCTTTGTAACAATCTGTTACAAGGTCGGGTAGACTGACGGGGTGGCTCACAACGTCGTCATCGCAGGAGGTGGGTTCGCGGGCGTCAGCGCGGCGCGCGAGCTGGAGAAGCTGCTGCCCAAGCAGTCGGCGCGGCTGATCCTCGTCAACGACGTCAACTTCCTGCTCTACACGCCACTGCTGCCCGAGGCGGCGGCCGGCACGCTCGAGCCGCGCCACGTGGTCACACCGCTGCGCGACATCCTCAAGCGCACCTACCTCCGCCTCGGCGCGATCTCGGGCCACGACCCCGAGGCCCGCTCGGTGACGCTCACCACGCACGAGGGCGAGGTCGAGCAGCTGCGCTACGACACGCTGCTGCTCGCGGCCGGATCGGTCAGCCGCTCGCTGCCGATCGAGGGCCTCGACAAGCATGCGATCGGCTTCAAGAGCCTGGCCGACGCGATCTGGCTGCGCAATCACCTGATTGAGACCCTGGAATCAGCCAACGCCACCGAGGACCCGGCCCGCCGCGAGGAGATGCTCACTTACGTATTCGTCGGCGGTGGTTACTCCGGCCTCGAGGCGCTCGCCGAGCTGCAGGACTTCGCCGCCGATGCGATCCAGCGCTATCCCCGCGCCCGGCTCTCCGGCATGCGCTGGATCCTGATCGAGGCCGCCGATCGTGTGCTACCCGAGATTCCCCAGGATCTCGCCGACTACGCCGTCGGCGAGCTGCGAGGCAGGGGAATAGAGATCCGGCTCGGCACACAGCTCGAGTCGGTCGCGGCCGATCACATCAAGATCTCCACCGGGGAGCGCATCCCCGCCCGTACCGTCGTCTGGACCGCCGGGGTGGCGGCTCATCCCAGCCTGCGCTCGATGAGCGTCGAGCTCGACGAGCGCGGCCGCGTTCCGGTCGATGACGAGCTCCGGGTCGCGGGCCTGCGCAGCGTCTTCGCCGCCGGCGATGCGGCAGCCGTGCCGAATCCTGACGGCGGCATCTGCCCGCCGACCGCCCAGCACGCGATCCGCCAGGCGCGGGTTGCCGCGCGCAACATGGCCGCCGATCTCGGCGTCGGCAAGCCCGAGAGCTTCGAGTACCACAGCCGTGGATTCTTCGTCAACCTCGGCAAGTTCAAGGCCGTCGCGAGCGGTCCCGCCGGGTTCAAGCTGTCCGGCTTCCCGGCCTGGTGGGCGGCGCGGACCTACCACCTGAGTCAGATGCCGGGCGCCGTGCGCAAGCTGCGCGCGATCGGCGACTGGACGGTCGGCCTGCCCTTCGGGCGCGACACCGCGGAGGTCGGCTCGATCGGGCACCCGCATCCGTTGCGGGCTGAGGTCTACGAGCGCGGCGGCACCCACCGCCCCCTCGACGAGATCACCTGAGCTATGGGCCCGATCCTGATGGTCATGATCGTCTCCGGGCTCATGGCCGGGGTGATCGGGCGGCGCAAGGGCTCGAGCTTCTTCATCTGGCTCCTGGTCGGCTTCTTCGTGCCCGTCCTTGGAGTTGCCGCGGCGCTCCTGTACCGCCGCGAGCAGGCTGAGCCTGAGCGTCGCTGCCCGCGCTGCAACGCCACCCACAAGCTCTATGTGCAGGTCTGCAATCGCTGCGGCGAGGACCTCTATCTGCCGCCGGTCGGCGAGGTCCGCCAGGGCAGCGACTTCCGCTGAGCGCCCCGGTCGCGGGCTGCAAGGGAGCCACCGCCTCCGGCGCGGGCCCGATTGCTCCGCAGGGTGGGCAAAAACGGCTGGTACACTCGCTTGCAGCCGCGGGATCCCCATGCGCTGGGGCAACTCCGCGGCACTGTTGTCCCCGGGACTCCTCTCCCGCCGAATGAAAGAACCACTGGAGGTTGATCTGATGCGTGCCGCCGATGCCCTTTGTGAGGCCCTCAAGGCCGAAGGCGTCGAGCACGTATTCGGGATCCCCGGTGGTGCCAGCCTGCCGCTCTACGACGCTCTATATGACGCCGATTTCGAGCACATCCAGGCGCGCCATGAGCAGGGCGCGGGCCACTCTGCCGAGGGCTACGCCAAGGCCTCCGGCAAGGTCGGCGTCGCCTTCGCGACCTCCGGGCCGGGCGCGACCAACCTGGTCACGGCGATCGCCGACGCCAACATGGATTCGGTCCCGACCGTGTTCATCACCGGTCAGGTCCGCACGGACCTGATCGGCACCGACGGCTTCCAGGAGGCCGACGTGACCGGGATCACCATGCCGGTGGTAAAGCACAGCTTCCTCGTCACCGATCCCAAGCAGATCCCCGAGTACGTCCACCAGGCGTTCCACATCGCCTCCAGCGGGCGCCCCGGGCCGGTCCTGATCGATATCCCGCAGGATCTCTCCCGCGCCGAGATCGACTACGAGCCCGCCTCGGGCACGCCAAAGCTGCCCGGTTACCAGCCGACCACCGAGGGCAACATCAAGCAGGTCCGGATCGCTGCCAAGGCGATGGCCAACGCCCGCCGGCCGGTGATCTACTCCGGCGGTGGCGTGATCAACGCCAACGCCTCTCAGGAACTGCGCGATCTGGTCCGCTCCGATCGCTTCCCGATCACCTCGACCCTGATGGGCCTGGGGGCTTATCCGGCGCCTGACGATCAGTGGCTCGGGATGCTCGGCATGCACGGCACCCGCGCCGCCAACTACGCGATGGACGAGGCCGATTTGATCATCTGCATCGGCGCCCGCTTCGACGACCGGATCACCGGCAAGCTGAGCGAATTCGCCCCGCGCGCCAAGTTCATCCACGTCGATGTCGATCCGGCCGAGATCTCCAAGAACGTTCCCGCGCACATCCCGATCGTTGGCGACGCCGCCGACGTGCTGCCGAAGCTGACCGGCGAGTACCGGGCACTGGACACTGACCCCGGCCGCCTTGACGACTGGTGGGGACAGATCGAGGGCTGGCGCGAGAAGTACCCGCTGACCTACGAGGACTCGGACGACTCCGAGATCAAGCCGCAGTTCATGGTCGAGGAGATCTACCGCGTCACCGGCGGCACGGCGATCATCACCTCCGACGTCGGCCAGCACCAGATGTGGGCGGCCCAGTACTACCACTTCGCCGAGCCCCGGAAATGGCTCAACTCCGGCGGCCTGGGGACGATGGGCTTCGGCCTCCCCGCGGCGATCGGGGCCAAGGTGGCCTGCCCGGATGAGACGGTCGTCTGCCTGGCCGGCGACGGCAGCCTCGTGATGGTCTGCCAGGAGATGGCGACCGCCGCCGCGCACGAGCTCGACGTCAAGGTGATGCTCATGAACAACGGCCACTTCGGCATGGTCCGCCAGTGGCAGGAGCTGTTCTGGGAGGAGCGCTACAAGTCAGTCGAGATGGGCCCGAGCCCCGACTGGGTGAAGCTGGCCGAGGCCTTCGGCTGGACCGCGGCCCGCTGCGACGACAAGACCCAGCTCGGCGACGCGATGCAGCACATGCTCGCGACACCCGGCCCGGCGCTGCTCGACGTACGCGTCACCCAGAACGAGAACTGCTACCCGATGATCCCGGCCGGTGCGGCCGCCCGGGACATGGTCGGCTGAGCGAGCGACCCCGAGCAAGGAAGACGAATGGCTGATTCCAAGACACCCGAGCTGAAGCTCTCCGATCTAGAGGCCTCCAGCGGCCTGACCGGTCGCAAGCACCTGCTGTCGCTGATGGTCGAGAACCGCCCTGGCGTTCTCGCCCGGATCGCGCTGCTCTTCTCGCGCCGCGGCTTCAACATCGACACCCTCGCGGTCGGACCCACCGACGATCCCGATATCTCGCGGATCACGCTCACCGTGGACGGGGCCGTCCATCCGATCGATCAGGTCACCAAGCAGCTGCACAAGCTGGTCAACGTGATCAAGATCCGCGATATGGAGCCCGAGGCCACGGTCTCCCGCGAGATGGCCCTGTTCAAGGTCAACGCCTCGGTCGAGAACCGGGCGGAGATCATGGAGTTCAGCCAGATCTTCAGGGCCCAGATCGTGGATGTCTCCCGGCGCACCATGACGATCGAGGTGACCGGCACCGCCGACAAGATCGACGCCTTCGAGCGCATGGTCCGGCCGCACGGCCTGATCGAGATGGCCCGCACCGGTGAGGTTGCCATCGCCCGCTCCCGCCCTGAGAGCTGAGGACCGCGGGCTGTTCGCCTCCGCGACAGCCACAGACGAAGTTCTCGATTCGCTCGAGCGGCTCGCCGAGCGCGCCGCGGGCGGCCCGCGACGCCTGATCTCGGTCACGCGCGCCGTCGACTGCGCCGATCCCGTCGCCACCGTCTTCGCCTCACGGCTGGCCTCCGATCGCTGGTTCTGCTGGGAGGAGCCGTCGCGGCGGGGCTTCGCGCTCGGGGCGCTGGGCGCCGTCACCGAGGTCATCTCCCGGGGCGCCGACCGCGGCCCGGACCTGGTCACCGACTGCGCGGCTTTCGTCTCCTCGCGCCTCGCCGACGAGCCCGACGCGTTGCCGCTCGGCGCCGGTCCGCTGTGGACCGGTGGCATGTCCTTCGATCCGCAGGGTGGCACCGAGCCGCAGTGGTCCTCACTGCCGCCGGCGCTGCTCGTCCTGCCCGAGCTGCTGCTGAGCCGCCATGACGGCCGCACGCATCTGACGCTCTGTGCCCAGGCCGGGGCCGGCACCCCCGCGGCGGAGATCATCCAGAGGGTTGCGGGGCGGCTGGGATCGCTGCGCGAGGAGGCGCTGCCCATGCTCGATCCCTCACCGGCCCGTGGGATCACCGTGGCCGGGGCCCGGCCGCCGGCGGCGTTCGAGTCGGCTGTCGCCGGTGCCTTGGAGCTGATCCGTGCAGATCGGGCGCAGAAGCTCGTTCTGGCACGCGAGGTGCTTGTCGATGCACCCACCGCGCACTCGGCGCCTGGGCTCTTCGGTGCCCTGCGCGAGCTCTTCGACTCCTGCTTCTGCTTCTGCGTGGGCACCCCGGAGGCGAGCTTTATCGGGGCCTCGCCGGAGCTGCTCATTCGCCGGGAGGGTGGCCGCGCCGCCACCGTTGCGCTCGCCGGCTCGGCCCGGCGCAGCGCCGACCCGTCGGTGGACGATCACCTTGGCGAGCAGCTTCTGCGCAGCGCCAAGGACCGCAGCGAGCATGCGATCGTGGCGCGGCGGATCGAACGCCGCCTGCGACCGCACTCCGTCTGGGTGGAGGCGGCGCCGGAGCCGGCCGTGATCAAGGTGGCGAACATCCAGCATCTGGCGACGCCGATCCGGGCCCAGCTGACCGAGTCGCTGTCGGTGCTCGAGTTGGCCGGCAAGCTGCACCCGACGCCCGCGGTCGGAGCCGAGCCGAGCGGTGAGCGAGGCATGGAGATGATCCGCGAGCTCGAAGACATGGATCGGGGCTGGTACGCGGGCCCGGTCGGCTGGATGGACATGGCCGAGGACGGCGAGTTCTGCGTGGCCCTGCGCTCGGCGCTGCTGCGTGACCGGCGGGCCCACCTCTACGCGGGTGCCGGAATCGTCGCGGACTCCGATCCGGCGGCCGAGCTGGCCGAGACCGAGGTCAAGTTCGGCGCGCTACTCCCCCTGATCAGCGGCTGAGACGAGGGCGGCGGTGACAGCGGCCGCGATCCCCCGGCGGAGGTCGACGCCCGTCGAGGGGTCGATCCGGACGTGGATCAAGCCCGTGGGGCGCTCCGCCAGGGCCGCCCGGAGGCCCTCCGCGTTCGTGATCTCGGTGTAGTCCAGCCCGAAGAGCTGCGCGGCAGCACTCACCTCGAGCACCGAGGGAGTGATGAACAGGCGCTCGAAGCGCTGGCGCTCGATCTGGCCGGCTTGCGGCAGGGCCTCAAAGATGCGCCCGCCGCCATTGTCGAGGACGACCACATGGGTGCGGTCGGATTGGTCGCTGAGCGGCAGCAATCCACCCAGGTCGTGCAAGAGCGCCAGGTCGCCGATCAGGGCCCAGGTCTCCGTCGACTCGGACGTTGCGAGCCCGGCGCTGGTTGCGAGCAGGCCGTCGATGCCGTTGGCTCCACGGTTGGAGAAGGTCCGGGCTCCTGATCCGGCTGCCGGGAAGAACGACTCGGCGTCGCGAATCGGCATGCTGCTCGCCAGCAGCAGCTGGTCGGAATCTTCGAGTGCAGCGCCGAGCATCCGCGCGACAAGCGGCTCGCTGAGTGCGGACCCAGCGCCGAGCTCGGCATCGATCGCCTCCTGCGCCGTGCGTTCCGCATCCAGCCAGGTCGCGAGGAACCGATGCGGTTCCGGGCCCGGCTGGAAGCGCTCGGCGAGGTCGCGGGCCAATTCGATCGCGTCGGCGCGGACCAGCGCGCCCGCGCGCCTGGTCGGCTCGTTCCACCGACCGGGGGGATCGATCACGATCTGGTCGGGTCCGCCGGAACTCGAGAGCAGCGCCCGCAGGGGCTTGCTGGTCGGCATGTCGCCGAAGCGGATCACGAGATCCGGCGCCAGCGCGGGTCGGACCGCGCGCAAGATCAGGTCGTAGGCGGCGATGACGGGCGCGTCTGTGACGTGGGGGCCGGAGCGCAGCTGGGAGGTCGGCTCGGCCAGCAGCGGCATTTCCGCGTTGCGCGCCAGCGCGGCGACGGGCTCCGCCAGATCGTCGCCGGGGTAGCGGCCGGCAACGATCAGGGGCCGCTCGGCACACGAGATCGCCTCGCTGATCGCCTCGACCACCGCGGCTGCCGGTTCCTGCGAGCGGATCCCGACGGTCAGCGGTCGCCCCCCGTCGCGTCCGCTCAGGGCGAGGGGATCCGCGGCCACGACCTCGTCGGGGTTGGGTTCGGGGCCGAGGGGATCGCGCCAGGCGAGGTTGAGGTGCACGGGTCCCGCACCCTGCTGCGCCTCTGTGAACGCGCGGCAGCCGAGCGAGCGGTAGTGCATCAGGCCCGCGTCGTTGGCATCGTGGGTGCCGGCTTCGCAGAACCAGCGCACCGCGTCGCCGTAGAGCTTGATCTGATCGATCGCCTGGCCGGCCCCGATCCCGCGCAGTTCCGGCGGGCGGTCGGAGGTGAGCACGAGCATCGGCACGCCCGCCTCGTCCGCTTCGACGATCGCCGGGTGCAGGTTGGCCGCGGCGGACCCGCTGGTACAGGCGACGATCGCCGGCGTACCGCTCTGCAGGGCGATGCCGAGGGCGACGAAGCCGGCGCTGCGCTCGTCGAGCACCATGCGCAGCTCGATCCCGGGTTCGCGGTCCAGGGCGAGCGTGATCGGGCTCGAGCGGGAGCCCGGGGACGCGATCGCATGGTGCACCCCCGAGCGGGCCAGCTCCTCGACCAGCGCGCTCGCCAAGGCCGTGTTGCGGTTGGTGTTGTCGATCACGGGAGCCGCAGCGCTTGCAGCGCGCCTTCGTCGATCTCAACGCCGAGCCCGGGTGCGCGGGCCGGGCTCAGCCTGGCGCCGAACAGGCCTTCGGAGGACGCGTAACTGGCGCTGAACATCGTCAGCGTGCCGAGACCCTGGGCGAGCCCACCGGCGTAGCCCCCGCGCGGCATCACCTGCGCTGTATGTAGGGCGGCGGCGATGCCGATCGGTCCATCGAGCGCGCTGGAGAGATAGACCGGCAGGATCGCGGCGATGCTCAGCGCCTCCAGGGGTCCGCCCACCTTGGCGAGCTTCACGGTCGCGACATCGCAGGCGCCCATGGCGCGGGCGCGCTCGGCGTCGGCGGCGGACGCCACGCTCTCGTCCGCGACGACCGCGATCGGGGTCCTGCGCCGGACTTCCGCAAGGCCACCGAGGTCACTGCAGGGCTGTTCGACCAGCTCGATGTCCCAAGCGTGGAACTCGCGCAGCAGCGTGACTGCCGCATTCGGTTCCCAGGCGCCGTTGGCATCGATGCGGATCTTCGAGCCCTGCGGGACCGCGTTGCGGACCGCAATCACCCGGTCCAGATCCTCGCCGCTGCCGACCTTGATCTTGAAGGTTCTGAAACCCACTTCCGCGAGTGCTTCCGCGAGCTTGCCCGCGGATTCCGCCGAGCGCGCGTCGATGCTCGCGTTGGCTTCGACCTCGCGCACGCCGGCCGCCCCCAGGACCCTCCACATGGGCAGCCCGCTCAGGCGGCCCGCTAGATCGTGCAGGCCGACGTCGATCGCGGCGATCGCCTGCGTCCCGGCGCGTTGCTGGCGGCAGCGCTCGAGCAGCTCCCAGATCCAGGTGCGGATCTCGCTGGGGGTGTGGGTCAGAGCGGGCGAGGCATCGGCGCCGATCAGCGCCGGGCCGCAGATCGAGTTGAGGTCCAAGACGACATTGGCGAGCGAGGGTCCGCCGCGCAGGCTGAGGGGGACGGCCTCACCGAGCCCGACGGCACCGCTGTCGGTGTGGATCCGGACGATCGCCATGGTGCGCTCCTCGAGCTCGCCGCTGGCGGTCAAGTAGCGCTCGCGGAACGGCAGCGCGATCGGGATGACTTCGACTCGAACGATTCTCATGGATGCCTCGGCGGGCGGCTGCGGACGCCGCTCCGAGCGCTGAGTATCGCGCGTGTCACCGCGGATCGTGCGGGTCGCAGCGCGGGCTGAATCTGGCGGCCCGTGGCTCAGATCGCCAGGGCGATGGCCGCGAACAGCGCGAAAACGCCGAGCAGGCCGCCGGTGCCCGCCAGGGCCCCGTTCAGAGCCGGGCCGTCGGTGCGCGTCCGAACCGCGCGCAATGGCTTGAGCGCGAGCGGTGCGCTGGCCAGTGCGGCCAGGGCAGGCGCCCAGCGCGTACCGGCGATCAGGACCAGGGGGAGCAGCAGGTAGGCGGCGGCAATCATCGCCACGTAGAGCTTCCGGGTGCGCTCCCGGCCGAGACGCACCGCCAGCGTCCGCTTGCCCGCGCGGCGGTCGGTGTCGATGTCGCGGACGTTGTTGACGACCAGGATCGCGGCCGAGAGCAGGCCGATCGGGATCGAGAGCAGCACCGGCGCGAGGTCGATCTGCTCGAGCTGCACGTAGTAGGAGCCGTTGACCGCAACGAGGCCGAAGAAGACGAAGACGAAGACCTCGCCGAGTCCCTCGTAGCCGTAGGGCTTGGGGCCACCGGTGTAGAGCACGCCCGCGGTGATCGAGAGCACGCCGACGGCGATGATCTCGGGCCCGACCTCGATCGCCAGGTAGAGACCGGCGAGACCGGCCAGCCCGAAGGCGGCCCAGGTGGCGTAGAGCACGCGCTGTGGCGCGGCGAGGCCCGACGCGGTGACCCGGACTGGCCCGAGCCGGTCTTCGGTGTCGGTGCCCCGCTTGGCGTCGGAGTAGTCGTTGGCGAGGTTGGTCCCGATCTGGATGAACAGCGCACCGAGCAGCGCGGCGACGAAGGCGCCCCAGGCGAAGAGGTCGGTGGCGGAGCCGGCCTGGAGCTCGTGCCAGGCGGCCGCGGTTCCCACGAACACCGGTGCCAGGGCAGCGGGCAGCGTGCGCGGGCGCGCGGCCATGGCCCAGATGCGGAAAGCGCTCATCCCTGGATTCCCGAGGGCTACGGCCGCCGGGGGAACTTCTCGAAGTCGGAGTACTCCACGTCGCGGCCTTCCTTGAAGGCGTTGCGCCCCTCCTGGCCCTCCTCGGACATGTAAAAGAGCAGCGTCGCGTCGTGGGAGAGCTGCTGGACGCCGGTGATCCCGTCCTCGAAGGCGTTGAACGAGCTCTTCAGCAGGCGCAGGGAGAGGGGGGAGAGGTGGTTCATCTCGCGGCACCAGGCGACCGCCTCGCGCTCGAGCTCATCGGTCGGTACGACCGAGTTGACGAGCCCCATCTGCAGGGCCTCCTGGGCGTCGTAGAGGCGACACAGCAACCAGATCTCCTTGGCGCGCTTGGCCCCGATCTGGCGGGCGAGCAGGCCGGCGCCGAAGCCGCCGTCGAAGCTGCCGACCCGGGGTCCGGTCTGGCCGAAGATCGCGTTCTCGGCGGCGATCGTCAGATCGCAGACCAGGTGCAGTATGTGGCCGCCGCCGACCGCGTAGCCCGCGACAGCGGCGATGATCGGCTTGGGCGTGCGGCGCATCTGCACGTGCAGGTCGCCGACGTCGAGGCGGCCGACGCCCTTCTGGGCGACCTCGTCGGAGCCGATGTAGCCGTCATCGCCGCGGATCTTCTGGTCGCCGCCGGAGCAGAAGGCCTGATCGCCGGCCCCGGTGAAGATGATCGAGCCGACCTCGAGGTCGTCGCGCGCCCTGGTGAAGGCGTCGCGCAGTTCGGCGAGGGTCGGGGGCCGGAAGGCGTTGCGCCGCTCCGGCCGGTTGATCGTGATCCTGGCGATCCCGTCGGCCTTGTCGTAGAGGATGTCCTCGTAGTCCCCGGCGCTCTCCCACTCGATCGGGGCGTAGAGGGTTTCCTCGGGCGGTGCACTCTTGTGACGTTGCGGCATGGTCTCCTGCGGTCGGGCGCCCGCGGCTCGCGGATGGTCGCGGCGGCGCGAGAATGGACGGGCAACGATAGCCAGCGCGTGAGCGCGCGGGCTGCCTCGATACCGATGACCGACACCGACCCCATCCCCACTGACTGGCTGCAGCGCGCGGCCGCGGCACACCCTGAGCGGGTGGCGCTGCGGGATGCGGAGGGCGTTCAGTTGACCTATGTGGAGTTGCTCGGGCGGGCCGCGGCGCTTGCCGAGGTGCTCGGCGGTGAGGGCGGGGTGGTGCTGGAGCTGGAGCCCGGGCTGGGGCATGCGGTGGCGTTCCATGCCGCTTTGCTGAGAGGGATGCGGGTGCAGACGCTGCGTCCGGGGCTGGTGGCGGCGGAGCGGGAGGCGGTGCTGGCGTTGGCGGGGGAAGGCGTCGCGCTCCTCGATTCCGACCGGCTGGAGGCGCTCGGAATATCCGTTTCCCCGCGAGGCCGCGATTCTGGTCCCTCCGGGGCTGAAAACTCGGTCTCGGGGGCATCGCCGGGATCCGGTGCTGTTCTCAGCCGGGTTCTCAGCAGCGGCACTACTGGGCCGCGGCGGGCCGTGGATCTCAGCTTCGCCAATCACTGGGCCTCGGCGCAGGCCTCGGCGGCCAACCTCGGCGTCGAGCCGGACGATCGCTGGCTCTGCTGTCTGCCCTTGGACCACGTCGGCGGGCTGACGATCCCGATCCGCTCCGCGATCTACGGGACGATGGCGGAGATTCACTCGCGCTTCGATGTCGATGCCGTCGTCGCTGTCCTGGGGGCCGGCGTCACGATCGTCTCGCTGGTTCCCACCCAGCTCCACCGCCTGCTCGAGGCGGGCGCCGACCTGACACGGCAGCGGATCGTGCTGATCGGCGGGGCGCCCCTGCCGGCCGTAACGCTTGACGAGGCCCTGGAGCAGGGCATCAACGTGGTCCAGACGTACGGGCTCACCGAGGCCTGCTCGCAGGTCTGCACCCTGGCCCCGGGTGATGCGGCACGAAAGCGCGGCTCCTCGGGGCGGCCATTACCCGGAATCGAGGTGCGCGTCGAGGGCGATGGGGAGGAGGGCGAGATTCTCGTCCGCGGCCCCAACGTGGCTGCCTCGGCCATGGCGGCAGACGGGTGGCTGCACACCGGCGATCTCGGCCGCTTCGACGAGGAGGGCTATCTGTGGGTCCTGGGCCGCGCCGACGATCTGATCATCAGCGGCGGTGAGAACGTTCGCCCCGAGGTGGTCGAGAAATGCCTTCAGGCGCACCCCTCGGTCGCCGAGGCCGGGGTCTACGGCCGCGATGATCCAGAGTGGGGTCAGGCGGTCGTCGCGGTCGTCGTCCTCCGCGACGGGATGCGCGCCGAGGCCTCCGAGCTGCGCGACTTCTGCCGCGGACGGCTGGCGCCGGCCGAGGTGCCGAAGCAGCTCAATTTCGCCTCCTCGCTGCCCCGGACGGGCTCCGGCAAGCTGCAGCGCCACAGGCTCGGCTGAGCGGACGACGGGCCTCGGGCGCCCTACCTGTACATTGCCGCGCCTATGCCAGATTCTCCAAGTTCCTCAGACCAGATGTTCTACGACGACGACGCGAGCCTCGAGCCGCTCGAGGGCAAGACCGTTGCGATCCTCGGCTACGGCTCCCAGGGGCACGCGCACGCGCTCAACCTGAAGGAGTCCGGCGTTGATGTCGTGGTTGGCCTGCGCCCCGACTCGGCCTCTGTGGCCGAGGCCGAGGCCCAGGGTCTGGAAGTGCTTTCCGTGGCCGATGCCGCCGCCAAGGGCGACGTCGTGATGATTCTGCTCCCGGACGAGAAGCAGGCCGAGATCTGGGAGAGCGAGATCAAGGACGGGATCGCGCCCGGCAACCTGCTGATGTTCGCCCACGGTTTCGCGATCCACTTCGAGCAGATCGAGCCGCCCGAGGGCGTCGACGTGGGCATGGTCGCCCCCAAGGGCCCCGGCCACATGGTCCGCCGCCAGTTCGAGGAGGGCTCCGGAGTTCCCTGCCTGATGGCCGTCCACGCCGACGGCACCGGCAAGGCCCGCGACATGGTCCTCGCCTACGCCAAGGGAGTCGGCGGCACCCGTGCGGGTGTGATCGAGACCACCTTCAAGGACGAATGCGAGACTGACCTCTTTGGCGAGCAGGCGGTGCTCTGCGGCGGCGCGACCGAGCTGGTTCGCGCCGGGTTCGAGACCCTGGTCGAGGCCGGCTACGACCCCCGCCTCGCCTACTTCGAGTGTCTGCACGAGCTGAAGCTGATCGTCGACCTGATGTACGAGAAGGGCATCGGTGGCATGCGCCACTCAATCTCCAACACGGCCGAGTACGGCGACATGACCCGTGGCCCGAAGGTGATCACCGACGACACGCGCGACGCCATGCGCAAGATCCTCGCCGACATCCAGTCCGGCGAGTTCGCCCGCGAGTGGATTGCTGAGAACAACGCCGGCACCGAGAACTTCGACCGCCTCCGCCAGGAGGGCAAGGACCACCAGGTCGAAAAGGTGGGAGCTGAACTCCGCTCGATGATGGACTGGATCCAGACGGACTGAGACGCCGCATCTCGGCGTCATCGGCAGCACCGGATAGCTTCGCTATACCGGCGCTACCTCTGCCTTGACCTGCGACCTCTCAGTCTCGTCTGGAGGCGAGTGAGAGGCGCCTAGATCTCGTCGCCTTCGGGCCGACGGCCGTCGCGTCCTACGTAGCCATCCTTGCCACCTATGCAGACGTAGGTCATGTCGCCGTCGCCCGGGTTGCCCATGCAGCGCACGGTGGCGGCGTCGACACGAGCCATGTCGCCCGGCTGAAGGTCATGATGCTTGTCACCGTCGCCGAACTGCAGTCGCAAGGTGCCGCTGAGGCAGATGTAGAGCTCTTCCTGCTCGTCGTGAAAGTGCTTGTCGGAGGTGTAGCCGGGCGGCATCACGATCGCGTTCACTCCGAATGCGGTGACGCCAAGCTCCTTGCGGACCTTGCGGAAGCCGTAGCCCTCCCCCATCGCGTCGAGGGAGCCGACCGAGTAGCCGTCTCCCTCGATGACCCCGTCGGACACGGCCCGTGCCTCAGGCCGTCGCCGGGGTCGGCGGGGGCGGCGGCGGAGGCGGCGGCGGCTCCATCGTCGCCGTGCTCGGCGCCCCGCCATCGAGCAGCGGAGCCTCCTCAGCCTCATCGACCCAGAAGGGCGGGAAGTCCTCGGTCAGCAGCAGGTAGTAGGCGCCCGCCTTCGCCGAGTAGGCTGCCGCCGCGCGCATCGGCTTGTACAGCCCCTCGGGCAGCTTCGCGGTGAACACCAGAACGAACCATGCCACGAGCCCAACCAACTGGAGGATGATCGACATGATGTAGGTGAGAATGTAGACAGGGATCAGCAGGAAGATGCGAAAGAAGACCTTCGCGCGGCTGTACTCAGCCTTGGGTTCGTCGAACTGAAGCCGGATCGGGTAGTTCGCATCCGGCTCTCCGTTGAACGGGGGCCACTCGTCCACCAGCAGCCACTGCCAGCCGGAGACCCGGGAGGCAAAGCGCAGGAAGCGCGAGTTGAAGTCATAGAGGCCCTGCGGATAGCGCCCGGTGAACAGCAGCGCGAACCAGGAACCAATGAGCGCGAAGAACACGGCGATGCCCCAGAAGGCGGCGACGATGAGCCAGGGAATGGAGAGCAGCAGACGGAAAAACACGGTCAGTCGGCTTCGACCTTCCGCTTCATGCTGCGCTGAATAGACGACTGGATACACAGGAAACCCCCGTTGTTGGTCAAGCTTACGGGCCGCACACTACACGCGGTCGGAGCGGATCAGCAGGCAAGCGCGCCCGTCTCAGCGGTGCGCGCGCCGGCTTTGACTGCGACTGACCGGGCTGATCGGGGGCGGCGGACCGAAATCCGTAACCTGCCCGTCTGCGCGATGAGCACTGAGACCCAAACAGAGCAAGCCCCGGCGATCCCCGCCGACCTGCTGCCCGCCGACGGGCGCTTCGGCTGTGGGCCCTCGCGCGTACGCCCCGAGGCACTGGCGGCGCTTGCCGAGCAGGGCGCTGTGATGGGCACCTCGCACCGCCAGCGACCGGTCAAGGATCTCGTCGGCCGGATCCGCACCGGGCTGCTCGATCTCTTCAGTGCCCCGGATGGCTACGAGATCATTCTCGGCAACGGCGGCGCCACGGCCTTCTGGGATGCGGCGGCTGCAGGTCTGATCCGTGAGCGCTCCCTGCACCTGAGCTTCGGCGAGTTCTCGAGCAAGTTCGCCAAGGTCACGGCCGGCGCCCCGTTCCTCGCCGATCCGGTGATCGTCTCCGCGGAGCCGGGGGATGCGCCTGAGCCCACTTCGGAAGCCGGGGTGGACGCGCTCGGCTGGGCCCACAACGAGACTTCGACCGGTGTGATGGCCGCGGTCACGCGCCCCGCGGGCTCTGACGCGCTGGTTCTCGTCGACGCCACCTCGGGCGCCGGCGGTCTGCCCCTGGATCCGTCGCAGACAGACGCCTACTACTTCGCTCCGCAGAAATCATTCGGCGCCGACGGCGGCCTCTGGCTCGCACTCGTCAGCCCGGCCGCGATCGCCCGTATCGAGGAGCTGGATGGCGCCGTTGGCCGTTGGCAGCCCGCCTCGCTCTCGCTTGCCACCGCGCTGGAGAACTCGCGTAAGAACCAGACCTACAACACGCCCGCCGTAGCGACGCTGCTGATGATGGCCGACCAGGTCGAGTGGATGCTCGGCAACGGCGGCCTCGACTGGTGCGTCGAGCGCTGCGGCCGCTCCTCCGGTCATCTGTACGGCTGGGCGGACGCCTCCGAGCTGACGAGTCCCTTCGTGCTCGATCCCGCCAAGCGCTCGCTGGTGGTCGGCACGGTCGACTTCGATGAGAGCGTCGACGCCGCGGCTCTCGCCGCCACCCTGCGAGCCAATGGTGTCGTCGATACCGAGCCCTATCGCAAGCTCGGCCGCAACCAGCTGCGAGTCGGGATGTTCCCTGCTGTCGACCCGGCCGACGTGGAGGCGCTCACCACCTCGATCGACTGGGTTCTCGAGAACGTGCCGGAGGTGCGCCGATGAAGGTCCTGGTCAAGGAGAAGATCGCCGAGCGCGGGGTCGAACTCCTGCGCGAGCACTTCGACGTCGAGGTCGGAGTCGATTGGGGCCAGGACGAGCTCGAGGCGCGGATCGGGGAGTTCGAGGCGATCATCATCCGCTCGGCGACCAAGATGACACCCGAGTTGATCGCCAAGGCCGAGAACCTACGCGCGATCGGCCGCGCCGGGACCGGTGTGGACAACGTCGACATGCCCGCCGCCACCAAGCGCGGCATCATCGTCGCCAACGCACCGGAATCGAACTCCGTCGCCGCCGCCGAGCACACACTCGCGCTCTCCCTCGCTCTCTTCCGCAACGTCGCCCAGGCCCACTCCGCCCTGGTAGGCGGTGAATGGGCCCGCTCCCGCTATGGCGGCAACGAGCTCTACGGCAAGACCCTCGGCGTCCTGGGCTTCGGCCGGATCGGCCAGCTCGTCGCCCGTCGCGCCCTCTCCTTCGACATGACCGTGGTCGCCTTCGACAAGTTCGTCGCGGCCGAGCGCTTCCGCGAGCTCGGTGTCGAGGGCGTCGATAGCACCGACGATCTCTACGGGCGCGCCGACCTGATCACCATCCACTTGCCGAAGACCCCGGAGACGATCGACTGGATCGACGATGAGGCAATCGGCCGGATGAAGGACGGCGTCCGGATCGTCAACTGCGCACGTGGGGAGCTGATCGACCTCGAGGCCCTGGAGCGCGGCCTTGAGTCGGGCAAGGTCGGCGGCGCCGCCCTCGATGTCTTCCCGAACGAGCCCACGACCGAACACCCGCTCTTCGGCCGCGACGACGTCGTGGTCACGCCGCACCTCGGTGCCTCCACCGCGGAGGCTCAGGACCGGGCCGGGATCGTTACCGCCGAGCAGGTCGTCGCAGCGCTCACCGGTGGCGTGGTCACCAACGCGGTCAACATCCCCGCGGTGCGGCCCGAGACGATGGAGGCCCTGGCCCCGTTCGTGCCGCTCTGCGAGAAGCTCGGGCGCCTCGCCCAGGGGCTCGGCGACGGCTCCGTTGACCGGGTCGAGATCGAGGTCCGCGGCCGGCTGGCCGAGCACGAGACCCGCCTGCTCGGCCTTGCGACCCTCGTCGGCCTGTTCTCCGGCCACACCGAGGAGCCGGTCACGCTCGTCAACGCCCCGAGCATCGCCGAGGAACGTGGGATCGAGATCGCCGAAAAGACCGAGAACACTTCCGAGGACTTCACCGAGCTGATCACCGTGCGCGTCGACTCGGGCGGCGAGACCGTCGAGGTCGCCGGCACCGGCGTCGGCCCGCGCAACGTGCCCTACCTGGTGGGCGCCTGGGGCCAGAGCTTCTACCTGCCGCTGGCCGATCACCTGGCGATCTTCCGCTACGCCGACCAGCCGGGCATGATCGGCCGGGTCGGCAGCGCCTTCGGCGAGCATGGCGTCAACATCATCTCGGCCGCGGTCGGCGCGGACGAGGCAGGTCGCGAGGCGGTCATGGCCCTCACCACCGACGCCCCCGTGCAGCAGAGCGTGATCGACTCGATCGCCTCCGCCGACGACTTCACCGCCGGCCGCGCCGTCGAGATTTAGGGCGCGGGGTCAGGGCGCGGGGCCGTTGTGGTCTCCGCCGGCGCCGTATCGCAGTGAGGGGGGAGGTTCGGTGGCCACGCCTCCGCGACCAGGGTCAGGCCGTCGGGGCCATTCGGAGGTTTCGTCTCGGAGTCGTTCCATGCCGTCGCAGTTCCGTGGTCGATCCATCCTTGGAGGGCTTTGCCGCGAATAGCCGACCGTATAGGGCAGTAGAACGGGTCAGAGTCCAGTGGTAGGACCACGAGACCGCGTTCTCCCCCAAGGAGGGGGGGAAATGTCGGTCTCGTGCGATTCAGCGCCCAACGGCGCCCCGGGAACTACCTGGACGACCGGCAGCCGCCGCTTCCCCTCCCTCCCTGCAGAATGACCCGGCACGATGCCCGAACCCTCGGGTTCCTCGCCCACCCAGCGCGGTATAGCCTCCCCCAATGCGCGCAGTCGTCATCACACGTCATGGGGGACCCGAGGTGCTGCAGGTCGAGCAGCGGCCTGAGCCCACCGTTGGCCCGGGCCAGGTGCGGGTCGCGGTCAAGGCGGCCGGCGTCAACTTCGCTGATCTGCTCGCCCGGACGGGCATGTATCCCGATGCGCCGAAGCCGCCGATGGTGGTCGGCTACGACGTCGCCGGTGAGGTCGAGTCGGTCGGTCCGGGGGTGGAGGGCCTCAAGGTCGGCGATCGGGTCCTCGGCGGCAGCAAGTTCGGCGGTTACTCCGAACTGGTCACCGTCAACGAGGCCGACACGCTGCCGCTTCCCGACAAGCTGAGCTTCGAGCAGGGCGCCGCGGTGCCGGTTAACTACACCACGGCTCAGGCGGCGCTGGTGCTGATGGGCGGCGCCCGCGAGGGCACGCGCGTCCTGATCCATGCTGCGGCGGGCGGGGTCGGAATCGCGGCGACGCAGATCGCCAGGCAGCTCGGCTGCGAGATCTTCGGCACGGCCTCCGCCTCCAAGCACGATGCGATCCGCGGCTACGGCGTCGATCACCCGATCGACTACCGGAGCACGGACTTCGCGGCCGAGCTCATGCGGATCACCGATGGTGAGGGCATCGACCTCGCCCTGGATGCGATCGGTCCCTCGAGCTTCCGCAAGGACTACCGCTCGCTGCGGCCCGGCGGCAAGGTCATCTGTTACGGCATCTCGGAGGTCCAGAGCGGTCAGGGCCGCAACATCCCGGGCCTGATCAAAGGCCTGGCATCGATGACCACCGCGACGATGCCCTGGTGGAAGAGCCTGACGATGATGAACGAGAACAAGGGCGTCTTCGGCTTGAACATGCTCGCCTGGTGGGAGACCGAGGGGGACTTGCGCCGGGTGATCGAGCCCCTGGCTCCCGGCCTCGACGATGGCTCGCTCGATCCCGTGGTCGCCGCCTCGTTCTCGTTCGATCAGGCGGGCGACGCGCATCGCTTCATCCACGAAGGCAAGAACGTGGGCAAGGTAGTGCTCGTCCCCTGAGCCCATCGCAGGCAAGCGCGTGATCGACCTCGCCGGCATCGGCAGCTTCTACCAGGAGGGAATCGTCGATACCGGGCGTGAGCCGGCCTTCCTGTTCCTGGTTTCGTTCCTCGCGACCTTCGGCTTCATCCGCACCAGCGCGCACATGATCCGCGCCCAGGTGAGCTGGTGGCCGGGCAACGTGACCGTCGGCGGCACCCACGTCCACCACCTGGTCTGGGGCATCATCATCCTGCTCGTCTCCGGCTATATCGGCATAGCCGTGGATCCGGGCTCCCCGGGCCGCGAGATCGTGGCCTGCGCCTTCGGCTTCGGCACCGGCCTGACCCTGGACGAGTTCGCTCTCTGGCTGGAACTGCGCGACGTCTATTGGGAGGAGGAGGGCCGCAAGTCGATCGACGCTGTGATCATCGCCGCGACGCTCGCCGGGCTGGTCCTGGTCGGCTACGGCGCCTGGATCGAGGTCGCCGACGAAGTCGAGCGGGGCGCGCAGGCCGTGGTCGGGCTCTTCGGGCTGCTCGCCTGGAGTCAGGCCGCGGTCAACGCGGCGAAGCTCAAGCCGGGTATGGCGGTCGCCGGGCTCTTCATCCCCTTGATCGGGATCGTCTCAGCGTTCCGGCTGGCCCGGCCGAACTCGCTCTGGGCCCGCCGCTACGGAGCCGAGAAGCTGGCCCGCGCCCGCGGCCGCTTCGGGTCGCCGGCACCCGCCGCGGAGGAAACCTCTGGCTGAGAGCGCCGTGGTTCGCTACTCTCCCGGCAGATGACCCTGCTCCGGCACACCGCGCTACTCCTTCTCCTCCCCCCTCGGGGGGAATAGCGCTGGGCGGCGCGTTAGCCGCAACTGACAAGGGAACATCGACTTGAACGGAGAAGGAGATTCAGCCGTGAACGCTGATCCAAACGCCTCAGACACACACGAGGTACCAGTACCTCAGGTAGACGAAGCCAACCGCGTCGAGATCTTCGACACGACCCTGCGTGATGGCGAGCAGTCGCCCGGCATCTCGCTGAACACCCAGGAGAAGGTCGAGATAGCCACGCAGCTCGCCCGCCTCGGTGTTGACGTGATCGAGGCCGGCTTCCCGATCACCTCGCCCGGTGACTTCGAAGCGGTGCAGGAGATTGCCCGCACCGTGGAGGGACCGGTGATCGCCGGGCTCGCGCGGACGCACACCGCGGACATCGAGGCTGCCTGGGGTGCCGTGAAGGATTCGCAGAGGCCGCGGATCCACACGTTCATCTCGACCTCCGACATCCACATCACCCATCAGCTGCAGACCGACCGGGAGGACGTCAAGGGTCAGGCCAGGGCCGCCGTAGCGCACGCCCGCTCATTCACCGACAACGTCGAGTTCTCGCCGATGGACGCGACGCGCGCCGAGATCGAGTTCACGGCCGAGGTCTGTGCGATCGCTGTCGCCGAGGGCGCGAGCGTGATCAACATCCCCGACACCGTCGGATACACGACGCCCGAGGAATACACGCGCTACTTTGAGCGTCTCTACGAGCTGGCACCCGAGCTGCGCGACGTGACGATGTCCGTGCACTGCCACGACGACCTCGGCCTGGCCGTCGCCAACTCCTACGCGGGGATCCTGGCGGGAGCCCGGCAGGTGGAGTGCGCGATCAACGGACTGGGGGAGAGGGCCGGCAACTGCTCGCTGGAGGAGATCGTGATGCTGCTCCGGACCCGGCGTGCCGACCACGGTTTCGACACGACGCTGAACACGACCGAGCTGGCCCGGACCTCGCGCATGGTGAGCCGCTTCACCGGCTACGCGGTGCAGCCGAACAAGGCGATCATCGGACGCAACGCGTTCGCGCACGAGTCCGGGATCCACCAGGATGGCGTGCTCAAGGAGCGCTCGACCTACGAGATCATGGATGCCCGTGACGTCGGGCTCGAGTCGAACTCGATCGTGCTCGGCAAGCACTCCGGGCGCCACGCCCTCAAGGATGCGCTGGAGCAGCTCGGCTTCAAGGTCGAGGGCAACGCGCTGAATCAGGCCTTCCACCGCTTCAAGGAGATCGCCGACAAGAAGAAGCAGGTCACGGCGCTCGACCTGGAGGCGATCGTCTCCGACGAGATCCGCGAGGCGGGGCAGAAGTACGAGCTCGCCTGGTTCGAGGTCGAGGCCGGCACGCGCCGCGCGCCGCTGGCCCGGGTCGGGATCACCCTGCCCTCGGGTAACGAGGCGGTCGGGGAATCCGGCGGTGACGGCCCGATCGATTCGGTCTTCGGGGCGATCCAGGCAGCGGTCGACACCGACTGCGAGCTACGGCAATTCACGGTGTCCGCGGTCACTGAGGGTGACGATGCGCTCGGCGAGGTCACCGTGATGCTGCATGCCCACGAGCGGCTCGCCAGCGGGCAGGGTGTCTCGACGGACATCATCGACGCCGCCGCCCGCGCCTATGTGCGGGCGCTCTCCAACGCACTGGAGGGTGCGGCGGTGCGCGAGGCGGAGGCGGTTGTGGCGGAGTCCGCGCACGCTCCCGTGCCCCCGGGTCCGTAGGCAAAACCCGGGGCAATCGGGGGGCAGATACCGTTGCGCGGCGATGGCGGGCAACGGCGAGGAAGGACACGGCGAGAGCACGGGCGCGATTCTGGCGGCCTTCCTCGCCAACATGGGGATCGCGGTGACGAAGTTCATCGGCTTCCTGATCACGGGCTCCTCGTCGCTGCTGGCCGAGTCGATCCACTCGGTCGCCGACTCCTCCAACCAGGGGCTGCTCTTCTACGGCGGCAAGGCGGCGAAGAAGCCGCCTACCCAGTTGCATCCCTTCGGTTTCGGCCGCAGTCGCTACTTCTGGGCCTTCATGGTGGCGGCGGTACTGTTCTCGGTCGGCGGGCTGTTCTCGGTCTACGAGGGCATCCACAAGATTCAGCATCCGGAGGCGATCGACTCACCGATCGTCGCCTACGTGATCCTCGGCCTGGCGATCGTCTTCGAGAGCTTCGCGTTGAGGACCGCCATCTCGCACGCGCGCCCGCATCGCGGCAAGCGCGGTTGGATCCACTACATCCGCACCTCGCGTAGCCCGGAGCTGCCGGTGCTGCTGGTCGAGGACTCGGCCGCGATCGTCGGCCTGATCTTCGCCTTCGGCGGCGTCGCCCTGGCGGAAATCACCGGCGACCCGGTCTGGGACGGGATCGGCACGCTCGGGATCGGCGCCCTGCTCGTCTGCGTCGCGGTCGTGCTCGCGGTGGAGATGAAGAGCCTGCTGCTGGGCGAGGCGGCGACCCCCGAACGGGTCCGGGCGATCGAAGCGGAGCTTGGCGCCGCACCACAGGTCAACGCCGTGATCCACCTCCTCACACAGCACCTCGGGCCCGAGGAGCTGCTGGTCGCGGTCAAGGTCGAGTTCGATCGAAGCCTGACCATCGAGCAGCTCGCGGCTGCGATCAACGACTGCGAGGCCCGGGTGCGCACCGCGGTGCCGATCGCCGAGCGGATCTACATCGAGCCGGATATCTACGTGGACGGAAGCGGTCGGTAGGGTTCCCGGGGATGGGTGCACTTGACGGCAAGGTCGCGGCGATCACTGGAGCCTCCTCCGGGATCGGAGAGGCGACCGCGCTCGAGCTCGCGGCCCAGGGTGCCTGCGTCGCGCTCGCGGCGCGTCGAGTCGACCGGATCGAGGCCCTCGCGGAGAAGATCAACGCCGATGGCGGCAAGGCGATCGCGATCGAGACCGACATCACAGACGAGGAGCAGGCCAACTCCTTCGTCAACGGCACCAACGAGCAGTTGGGCGGCCTTCACATCCTCGTCAACAACGCCGGAGTCATGCTGCTCGGCCCCCTGGCCGGCGCCGACACCGACGAGTGGCGCCGGATGTTCGAGGTCAACGGGCTCGGCCTCCTTTACTGCACGCACGCGGCCCTGCCGATCATGGGCAGCGCCGGCGACGGCCACATCGTCAACATCTCTTCAGTCGCGGGGCGTACAGCCTCGATGGGCGCCGGCGTCTACAACTTCACGAAGTGGGGCGTGACCGGCTTCTCGGAGGCGCTGCGCCAGGAGTGCGCAATGGCCAACGTGCGGGTCACCGCGGTCGAGCCGGGCTTCGTCGAGACGGAGCTGCAGGGCCACAACACCCACCCGATGGTGCTGGAGCGCATGGAGCAGATCAAGGAGAAGGTCGGCAAGGTCCTCGAGGCCTCCGACATCGCCCGGGCGATCGGCTACGCAGTCACCCAGCCTGCGCACGTCAACGTCAACGAGATCCTCATCCGGCCCACCGGCCAGAGCAACTGAGGCCCGCCGCCCGGCGCGGCTCGAACCCGGCGGACTTCGGGCTCAGGGCTCAGGGCATCCTGGGCGCGCCGAGCCACTCCATCAGCACGCCCTGGGCCAGCTTGTTCTCAGGGGTGAAGGTGCCCGGCTCGGTGGGCGGCCCCTCGGCGGACCAGTCCCACCACCAGATCCCGTCGAACCAGCGCAGCTCGTGCAGCGCCTCGAACGCCGCCTCGTAGGCGTCGGCCTGCGCCTGCTCGCTGATCTCGCCGCTGTCCTGGCCGACCCGCGAGGCTGCACCGACCCGGTCCTGATAGCCGGCCTCGGTGAAGATGATCGGCAGATCCCATTCCTTGTGCAGGCTGCGCATGCGGCTCACGTACGGGCCCCAGGCATCGATGAGCTCCTCGACGCTCGGCATCCCCCGGGGTGTCATCAGAGGCATGTAGGCATCGATCCCGATGTAATCCAGCGCATCCCAGAACTCGATCGAGTCGGCCCCGTCCACCCAGTTGGCCGCAAAGCTGAGGCGCCCGTCATAACGGCTGCGGACCTCGTCGATCAGCTTTCGCCAGGGCTCGGCGTCGAGGCTCATGCTGGTCAGTTCGGTGCCGATGATCAGATCTGAAGCCCCGACCTCGGTGGCCAGATCGGCGTAGCCGAGCAGCATCTCGCGGTAGGAGGCGAACCAGGCCTCGGGATCGCTGGGAGAGATCTCGCCCCGGAAGGTGCCGTCGAGCACGTCCACGTGGGGCTTGATCACGACGTCGAGGCCGAGATCCCGGACCGCTCCCGCGGCAGCCACGAGGCTCTCGTCGGTCGGCGTCTTTTCGGGATCGCGGCGGACCGCGGTCGCGGCGGCGTCATCCATGTACCAGGTGGGGACCAGGGCCACCCGCTCGGTGCCGGCGGCCCGGGCGGTCAGCAGCGCGCGTCTGGCAAGCGGTTCGGCGTAGGCATCCGGCAGGAACGCCGTCACGTTCATGCCGTGCTCCCAATGGGGCGGCACTTCCTTGTCCTCGGGCGAGTCCCCGAAGAGCAGGGTCGAGGCGGCGAAGGCGAGCCCGCATCCGGCGAGGACTGCCAGCAGTCCTGTGGTCAAACCCCCGATCAGCTTCAACCCGCGACCCGTCCTTTCGCCGCAGGACCCTGCAGCAACCTAGATACTGAACAAACGTCTGTGATACTGTACGACCCGCCTGGAGCTTCCCTCTGGGATCGGAACGGATCCAGGGATCCGGCCCCACACGATGACACCTGCAGATACCCGGACATCACGCCCACGCACAAAGCGAGCGGCCGAGCGCGCTTCCGCTGCAACGCCGCGAGACGCCTCCCTGGCTGTCGAGCCGGGCGCCGTGGGCGGGCGCGTCCGGGCCCTGCGGGAGGGTATGGACCTCTCGCTGCGGGACCTGGCCGAGCGCAGCGGCGTCTCTGCCGCGACTCTCTCACAGGTCGAGCGCGGGGAGAGTTCGCCGACCCTGACCGTGGCCGGCCGCATCGCCGATGGCCTCGAACTGAGCCTCTCGCAACTACTGCGCCTCGATGAGGGCCGCCACGTCGCGATCGTCCGCGCGGGGAGTGGCCGGCGCCGCGAGCGCTCCGGCCACTCGGTGGAGGAGCTGACCCCGGCGCTGCCCGGGCAGCGCGCCGATGTTTCCTTTCACACCCTCGGCCCGGGCAAGGCAACCGGCGGGCCCGACGACCCCCCGATCCACGAGCCCGGCAGTCGCGAGACGGTGGTCGTGGTTGAGGGCTCCATCGAGCTCGTCCTCGAGGGTGACTCCCATCTGCTCGAATGTGGCGACAGCGCCACCTTCGACGCCGATCTCTCCCACCATCTCCGCAATCCGGGTGACACCAATGCTCGCCTGCTGGCTGTGATTGCCGCCGGGCTGCGGCGGAGCTGATCCGGGCCCCCGAACCTCAAACTTCCAATTTCCGCGTAGAGCAAGGAGCAAGCAATGACCCCAAAGACGATGTTCGACAAGATCTGGAGCAGCCACGAGGTCTCGGGGGGCCTGATCTTCATCGACCTGCACCTCGTGCACGAGGTCACCTCGCCGCAGGCTTTCGACGGCCTGCGGCTGGCCGACCGCAGGGTCCGCCGCCCGGACCGCACGCTCGCGACCGCCGATCACAACGTGCCGACCGACGACACGCCGGTCGCGCGGATGATCGCCGACGAGCTCTCCCGCAAGCAGGTCGAGACCCTGGAGACCAACTGCGAGGAATTCGGCATCCCGCTGTTCTCGCTTGGCTCCGACCGGCGCGGGATCGTGCACGTGATCGGCCCCGAGCTGGGCGTCACCCAGCCCGGAATGACGATCGTCTGCGGCGACTCGCACACCTCCACCCACGGTGCCTTTGGTGCGCTGGCCTTCGGCATCGGTACCTCCGAGGTCGAGCATGTGCTGGCCACCCAGACCCTGGGTCAGAAGCGGCCGAAGACGATGCGCATCAACTACACCGGCGAGTTGCGACCGGGAGTCGGGGCCAAGGACCTGATCCTCGCCACGATCGGCCGGCTCGGCACCAATGGCATGACCGGCTACGCGGTCGAGTACGCCGGCGAGGCGATCCGCGCCCTCTCGATGGAGGGCCGGATGACGGTCTGCAACATGACGATCGAGGGCGGCGGCCGGGCAGGCATGATCGCGCCCGACCAGACCACGATCGAGTACGTGCGCGGCAAGCCGGGTGCGCCGGAGGACTTCGAGGCCGCGGCGTCGCGCTGGCGTGAGCTGCCCTCCGACGAGGGCGCGAGCTTCGACACCGAGATCGAGATCGATGCCTCCTTGCTCTCGCCGATGGTCACCTGGGGAACCACGCCCGGCATGGTCACCGAGGTCGCGGGCAGCGTCCCCGACCCGGAAAGGATGGACTCGCCCGCGGATCGGGAATCGACCGAGCGGGCACTGGCCTATATGGCGCTCGAGCCGGGGACCCCGATCACCGAGATCGCCCTCGACCGGGTGTTCATCGGATCCTGCACGAACTCGCGGATCGAGGACCTGCGGATTGCCGCCTCCCTGGTCGACGGCCACAAGGTCGCCGACTCGGTGCGCGCGATGGTCGTGCCCGGATCCGAGCAGGTGCGCGCCCAGGCAGAGTCCGAGGGGCTACACGAAGTGTTCCGCTCGGCGGGCTTCGAGTGGCGCGCCTCGGGCTGCTCGATGTGCCTGGGGATGAACCCGGACATCCTGATCGAGGGCGAGCGCTGCGCTTCGACATCGAACCGCAACTTCGAGGGGCGCCAGGGTAAGGGCGGCCGTACCCACCTCGTTTCGCCGACGATGGCGGCGGCAGCCGCGATCGAGGGCCACTTCGTCGATATCCGCAACTGGAACCAGGAGGAGAACTGATGGAACCCCTAGACATGATCCAGGGCCGGGTCTCGGTACTCGACCGCCACGACGTGGACACCGACCAGATCATCCCCAAGCAGTTTCTGAAGCGGGTCGAGCGGACCGGGTTCGGAGAGTTCCTGTTCTTCGACTGGCTCCGCGACGGAGAGATCGAGCTCGACCCGAACCCGATCCTCGTTGCCGGACGGAACTTCGGCTGCGGCTCCTCTCGTGAGCACGCGCCCTGGGCGCTGCAGGACTTCGGCTTCGAGGCGATCATCGCCCCGTCGTTCGCCGACATCTTCTACTCGAACTGCACCAAGAACGGGCTGCTGCCCGTGGCGCTGGACGAGGAGCACTGCCGCGGGATCGCTGCGGCCGGCGAGGCGCGGATCGACGTCAATGACCTGACCGTCACCTACCGCGACGGCGTCGTCGGCTTCGACCTCGAGGAGGAGATCCGCCAGATGCTGCTCAACGGGCACGACGAGATCGACCTGACGATGAAGAAGGAAGCCGAGATCGCCGCATACGAGGGTGATCGGGAGCTGCCCTCGACCGCGACGACCGCCCTCTAGGTCCCCGGCCCATGACCAGGGGCAAGGGGACTCGAGACTGGGACGCGGGCGTCTACGAGCGGGTCTCCGAGCCCCAGTTGCAGTGGGGCCGAGTGGTGCTCGAGCGCCTCGCGCTAGGCGGCGACGAGCGCGTCCTCGATGCCGGTTGCGGCACCGGCCGCGTCAGCGAGTTGCTGGCCGAGGCGATCCCCCGCGGCGAGCTGGTCGCGGTGGACGGATCGGCGGCGATGGCCGAAGCCACGCGGGCTCGCTTCGGCGAGCGTGCCGAGGTGATCCACACGGACCTGCTCGAGCTGAGCCTTGAGCGCCCGGTTGATGCCGTCTTCTCGACGGCGACCTTCCACTGGATCCTCGATCACGACCGGCTCTTCGGGCGGGTCTTCGAGTGGCTGCGTCCCGGCGGTCACTTAGAGGCGCAGTGCGGGGGAGAGGGCAACGTGTCGAGCTTCTACGCGATCGTGGCGGCGGTCGCGGAGCGGGAGCCCTTCCGGGAGCATCTTGCCCGGATGCCCCAGACGCGCTACTTCGCCTCAGCCGAGACATCCGAGCAGCGTCTGGTTGCGGCGGGCTTCGAGGCGGTGCGCTGCTGGCTGGAGCCTCGCGAGACGAGGCCTCCGGAGCCCCGCGCCTTCATCGAGAATGTCTGCCTCGGTCCGCAGGTGGAGCGGCTGCCGGAAGAGCGGCGGGCGGCCTTCATCGATGAGGTCTTCGACGCCTGGGGACCCGACCACGTACTCGACTACGTGCGGCTCAACATCTCGGCACGACGCCCCATCTAGACTGCCGCCGCGATGAACGCTCCACACAAGATCACACTGCTGCCCGGCGACGGTATCGGCCCCGAGATCGTCGCCGCCTCCCGATCCGTGCTCGACACGCTTGGCGATTTCACCTACGAGGAGGAGCTGATCGGGGGAGCCGCGATCGACGCGACCGGCTCGCCGCTCGGCGACGACGTGCTCGAGCGCTGTCGTGAGTCCGACGCGGTGCTGCTCGGCGCGGTCGGCGGCCCAAAATGGGACACGACCGATCCCGACAAGCCGCGTCCCGAGCAGGGCCTGCTGGGCCTGCGCAAGGGTCTCGGGCTCTACGCCAACCTACGTCCCGTCCGCCCGATCCCCGCGCTGCTCGCCGCCTCGCCGCTGCGCCACGACGTGATCGAGGGCACCGACCTGCTCGTCGTGCGCGAGCTGACAGGTGGCATCTATTTCGGGGCGAAGGAGCGCGGCGCCGACTTTGCGTCGGACGAGTGCCGCTACAGCACCGAGGAGATCGAGCGCATCGCCCGAGTCGCCTTCGAGGCGGCCCAGCGGCGCGCCGGCGACGATCGCCCGCCCCGTGTGACCTCGGTTGACAAGGCCAACGTGCTCGAGACCTCGCGTCTGTGGCGCGAGGTCGTCAACGGACTGGCGAGCGAGTACCCCGACGTGGAGCTCGACCACATGCTCGTGGACAACGCGGCGATGCAGCTCGTTGCCGCGCCCACCCGCTTCGATGTGATCGTCACCGAGAACATGTTCGGCGACATCCTCAGCGACGCGGCGGCGATGCTCACCGGGTCTCTCGGCATGCTGCCCTCGGCCAGCCTCGGTGCCGGAGACGGTGCGGGAGTCTTCGAGCCCGTGCATGGCTCAGCGCCGGACATCGCCGGCAGCGGCGTCGCCAATCCACTCGCAACCTTCCTCTCGGTGGCGATGATGCTCCGCCACGGGTTCGCCATGGAGGAGGAGGCAGCGCGCCTGGAGGCGGCCGTGGAGTCCGCGCTCGACCGGGGCCTGCGGACCCCCGACCTCGCCCGGGGGGCGGAGGCGGAGCAGGCGGCGGGAACCGAGGAGATGACGAGCGCCGTACTCGAGGCGCTGTCGAAGTAGGAACCGGGGCGAGCGTCGCTCGGTCGAGCGCCGCCCGGGCTCCGGGACCCGCAGCGCCTTCAGCGCTGCGGGTCCCGTTGCCTCCCGGTCAGCCGTGGCCTCAGATCAACCCGCGGCCTGGAGCGCTGCGACAGCCTGGTCGGCAGCGTCCTGGCAGGCCTTGACGGCAGTTTCCTTGGCACCGGAGTCGTCGATCGCGTCAGCCTGGTCGGCGCACTGCGTGAACGCGTCACGGGCCTGCTCGCAGGCGGTCTGACCTGCGGCCTCGGCCGGCGTGCCCGAGATCACATCGATGCACGCGTTGTAGACATCGTCGGCGCTTGCGCCGCCACCGGTGTCCTCGCTGGTGCTCGTGTCCTCGGCCGTCGTATCGTCGGCCGTCGTGGTCGACTCCTCGGTCGTCGTGGCGGCGTCAGTGGTCGTGCTGTCGTCATCGCCGCAACCGGCGGCAATCAGACCGCAGGCAAGGAGTGCCAGCAGGCCGAACATCATGGTCTTCTTGTTCATCTCGTCTCCCGATCAGTAGACATGTGCGTTGCTCACGCCGCCGGTGAGAAGCCGGAAGCAAGCTCAACCTACCCGAATAGCCCAGCGAAACAAGAGCAATTGGCGCAGCGCTGTCCAAATCAGCGGTTGTCCGGCATACTTGGATTGCGCTCGGGGGTAGGCCCCGGCTGACCGGAAAGGACGCTGCACGTGGAAAAGGCCGAGTACATCTGGATGAATGGCGAGTTCGTCTCCTGGGATGACGCCAACGTCCACGTACTCACGCATGCGCTCCACTACGGCACCGCGGTCTTTGAGGGAATCCGCGCCTACGACACCGAGATCGGCACCGCCGTCTTCCGCCACCGCGAGCACCTGGAGCGGCTTGCACGCTCCGCGAACATGTACGACCTCGATCTCAACTACACCGTCGAGCAGATCCGCGAGGCGACCAACGAGTTGATCCGGCGCAACAGCCTCGATGCCTGCTACGTCAGGCCGCTGGCCTGGCGTGGCTACGGCGAGATGGGTCTCTACGCCAAATCAGCACCGGTGGACGTGATGGTCGCCACCTGGCCCTGGGGCTCGTACCTGGGCGAGGAGGGCAAGCTCAAGGGCATCCGCGCGAAGGTCTCTTCCTGGCGCAGGATCTCGCCGGACAGCCTGATTCCGCACGCCAAGGCTTCGGGTCACTATCTGAACTCGATCCTCGCCAAGACCGAGACCGCCCGGGCCGGCTACGACGAGGCGATCCTGCTCGACTATCGCGGCATGGTCTGCGAGGGCTCCGGCGAAAACATCTTCGTGGTCCGTGACGGTGTGATCTGTACGCCGCCTCACACGGCCTCGATACTCGACGGGATCACGCGCAAGTCCGTCATCCAGATTGCCCGCGACCTCGGCTACACGGTCCTCGAGCGCGACATCGCCCGCTCCGAGCTCTACATCGCCGAGGAGGTCTTCCTCACCGGCACGGCGGCGGAGCTGGTGCCTGTGCGCGAGATCGATGAGCACGCGCTGCCCGCTCCCGGCGAGATCACCAAGGTGGTGCAGGCCAAGTTCGAGGACGCTCTGCACGGTCGCGCTCCCGAGTACCACGAGTGGCTGGATGTGGTCAGCGAACCGAGTAAAGTCACTTCGTGATGGTTCGCTCGGCTTTCCGTAGCACCACGTCCGCCCGGACGATTCGCCGAATTACCGGCACCGCTGTCGCCTAGCTCAGGCTTGGCGATCGCGGCCTGCGCCCGCCGGCGGTGCCGGCAACGCGGCGCTCAAACTGCTCCCCGAGGGGTCAACCGGTAACGACGAACGCAAGGATTCTCTTCGTGAACAAGGTCAAGCTCTACGACACGACGCTCCGTGACGGCATGCAGGGACAGGGCATGTCGCTCTCCGCCGCCGAGAAGGTGCGGGTGGTGCACGCGCTCGACGCCCTCGGCGTCGAGCTGATCGAGGCGGGCTTCCCGGGGTCCAACCCCAAGGAGCTCGAGCTGTTCGAGTTGCTGGCCGCAGAACAGTTGGAGTGCGCGACGATCGCCGCCTTCGGGATGACACGGCGACGCGGGATCGAGGCCTCCGAGGACGAGGGCCTGATTACGCTGGCGGACTGCTTCGCGCCGCTGATCACGTTGGTCGGCAAGACCTGGTCACTGCATCTGGAGAAGGTCACCAGGGTCTCCGGCGAGGAGAACCTGGCGATGATCTCCGACTCGGTCGGCTTCCTGCGGGGCTGGAACAAGCGGGTGATCTACGACGCCGAGCATTTCTTCGACGGCTGGCGGGACGATCCCGGCTACGCGTTTGGCTGCTTGCGCGCCGCGGCGGATGCCGGCGCGGAGAACGTGACGCTCTGCGACACCAACGGCTCCAGTCTGCCGCACCAGATCAGCGAGGCGACCGCCGCGGTGGTGGCGGAGCTGGGCGGCGAGCTCAGCATCGGTGTGCACACGCACAACGACGCCGAGTGCGCTGTCGCCAACTCGATCGCCGGCGTCCAGGCGGGCGCGGATCTCGTCCAGGGAACGGTGAACGGCTACGGCGAGCGCACCGGTAACGCCAACCTGGTCTCGATCCTACCGGCCCTGCAGCTCAAGCTGGGCTACGAGTGCGTCGCGCCCGAGCGTCTGCGCCGGCTCACCGACACCGCGCATCTGGTCGATGAGATCTGCAACCTCAGCCCGGACCCCGATCAGCCCTTCGTAGGGCGCAACGCGTTCGCGCACAAGGGCGGCATGCACGCGGCCGGCGTGCAGGCGGATGCCCGCACCTTCGAGCACATGGAGCCCGAGGTGGTCGGCAACAACCGTGAGGTTCTGATCTCCGAGCTGGCCGGCAAGGGGTCGGTCCTCAGCCGGGCCGAGCGGGCCGGGATCGAGATCGATGAGGCGGGCGCCCGCGCGGCGATCGAGAGGATCAAGGAGCGCGAGCACCGCGGCTACTCCTACGAGGCGGCCGATGCCAGTTTCGAGTTGCTGATCCGCAAGGAGAGCGACGCCTACGAGCCGCTGTTCACGCTGGAGAGCTTTCGCGTCGTGACCGAGAAGCGCGCCGACGGCCGGGTCGAGACCGAGGCCACGATCAAGGTCTGGGTGGGCGGTAACCGCTACATCCGCACCGCGGAGGGCAACGGACCCGTGCACGCTCTGGACCGCGCCCTGCGGGACGCGATACTCGAGCAGCACCCGGATCTCGCCGAGATCGAACTCAGTAACTTCAAGGTCCGGATCCTCGACGAGCACCAGGGCACCGGGGCGGTGACCCGTGTGCTCCTCGACTCCTCCGACGGGCACTCCACCTGGAGCTCGATCGGAGTATCCGAGAACGTGATAGAGGCCTCGTGGGAGGCGCTCGTGGATTCGATCGAATTCGCATTCCAGCCCGGCGGCAGCCACGCGACCCCGCGCGATGGCGACGGCATTGAGGCGGCGAGTTCCCCTGGCTGAGCCGGCCGGCGGCGACGGCCGGCAGGAGCGAGTTCCTCTGGCGCGGCCCACCGTCGGGGCTCGCGAGAAGGAGCTGGTCGGCGAGGTCCTCGACTCAAAGATGCTCTCCCTGGGCCCAATGCTGGGCCGCTTCGAGCGCGATTTCGCCGCGCGCCTGGGTGTGGAGGACGCTGTTGCGGTCTCGAGCGGCTCGACGGCTCTGCACCTGGCCGTCCGCGAGCTGGGCTGGGGGCCGGGCGATGAGGTGCTCACCTCGCCCCTGAGCTTCATCGCCTCGTCCAACTGCCTGCTGTATGAGGGCGTCACGCCGCGCTTCTGCGATGTGGACCCGGCCACGCTCTGCCTCGATCCGGCGATGGCCGAGGCCGGGGTGGGGGAGAGCACCACCGGCATCCTGCCGGTCCACATCTTCGGCCATACCGCCGCGATGCCGGAGGTCGAGCAACTGGCGGAGCGCCACGGTCTCGGCGTGCTCGAGGATGCCGCCCAGGCACTCGGCACGGTCTGTCCTGACGGGGTGCCGGCCGGTGCCCGCGGCAACCCTGCGGCCTTCGCCTTCTACGCCAACAAGCAGATCACCACCGGCGAGGGCGGCATGCTCGTGCCTCGCTCAGCTGCGGCCGGCGAGCGGGCCCGCAGTGAGCGCAACCAGGGCCGCGCCCCAGAGATGAAGGTGATGGATCACCCGATCCTCGGCTTCAACTACCGGCTCACGGACCTCGCCGCGGCACTTGGCATCGCTCAGCTCGAGCGGCTCGACGATCTACTGGCCCAGCGTGCGGCGATCGCGGCCGCCTATGGCGAGCACTTCACCGCGATCGGGGGTGCCGAGCCGGGCGCGGGCGATCCCGACGATCTGGTCCTGCCGCTCGCGGATCACGGCCAGGCAAGGCGCAGCTGGTTCGTCTACATCTTGCGGGTTCCTGTCTCGGTGGACCGCGATGCCGTGATCAGGTCGCTCGACGAGGCCGGGATCGATGCCCGCGCCTACATCCCCTGTATCCACACCCAGCAGCTCTATCGCGAGCGCTTCGGCTTCAAGGGCGGCGAGTTCCCGGTCGCCGAGGACTTCTCCGCGCGGGCGGTGGCACTGCCGTTCTTCCCCGGACTCGGCGAGGAGCGCATCGAGCGCGTCGCAGGGGCTGTGCGGGCCGCGCTGGGCCGCTGAAGGCCTATTGAGCGCAGCCGCGCCGCGCTAGATCCGGTCGGTCGTGTCCATCCACTCGACCGTGCGGGCGATTCCCTCGCGCCAGGGGAGCGGTTCGAAGCCGAGCTCGGCCTGAGCTCGGGAGGAGTCGGCACGTGCCTGCCACTGGAGGAAGTCGAGCTGCCCCCGGCCGATCAGCGGTGGCGTTCCGATCACGTTCGAGACCGACTCGCCTGCGCGGGCGAGGAACTCGGCGACGGAGAGCGGCATCGTGCGCGGCACCCGGCCCCGGCCGGCTGCCTCGACGGCCGCCGCGCAGATCTCCGCGACGGTGGCGTAGCCGTCGGCGAGGATGTAGCGCTCGCCGGGCCGTCCCCGGTCGAGGGCCGCGAGGTGGGCCGCGGCCGCGTCCTCGACCCAGACCAGGCTCAGGCCACCCGGGGGCACGGCCGGCAATCGCTTGCGGACCGAGTCGCGGATCGCCGAGTCCCAGCCGGCCTCGGCCCAGGGCCCGGGTCCGTAGATCCCGGCGGGGTTGGTGATCACCAGTTCGATCCCCTCACCGGCGGCAGCCTCGTCGAGTACGAGCCGCTCGGCGAGCTGCTTGGAGCGCTCGTATATCGTGCCCTTCTCGTAGTCGGCAACCAGTTCCTCACGCACGGTGCCGCCGGGCTCGGCATCAAAGACATCGAAGGTCGAGGTGTGGATCACCCGGCGTGCGCCACCTTCGCGGGCCGCGCGCACCACGTTGCGCGCCCCCTCGGCATTGACGCGGTTGAAGATGTCCGGGTCGCGCGTCCACTGCTCGAAGATCCCCATGCAGTTGATCACCGCCTCGGCGTCGCGGACGGCCTCCGCCAGCGAGGCGGGATCGGTCACGTCGCCCGTCGCCAGGGCCACGCCCGGCGGCAGCAGCTCCCGGGCCCGTGCCGCGTCGCGGACGAGCCCAACGACGTCGTCGCCGCGCCCGGCAGCCTGTCGGGCGACCGCATTGCCGAGCTTGCCGGTAGCGCCGGTGACGAGGATCCGCATCGCCGCCCAGCCTATTGCGCTCCCCAGGCGGCCGTCGCGGGCCCTGCGTCCCGTGCCTAGACTGCCTCCCGTCCTCATGGCCCGCTTCGAGAAAGAACCCGATCCCGTCTTCTGGGCGCTCAACGCGTCGCTCGCCTACGACCGGCGGTTGGCGCCCTACGACGTGCGCCAGTCCCGCGCCCACGCTCGCGCCCTGCGCGCGGCCGGCGTTCTCGAGGACGAGGAGCTGAATCAACTGATCGCCGGGCTCGACTTCGTGGAGGCCGAGATCGAGAGCGGCAGCTTCCCGTTCGAGCAAAGCGACGAAGACATTCACATGGCGGTCGAGCGGCGGCTGACGGAGATCGTCGGCCGGGTAGGCGGCAAGATCCACACCGGGCGCTCGCGCAACGATCAGGTCGCCACCGACCTGGCGATGTTCGTCGGCGACCGGGCTGTCGCGGCCACGGCCCTGCTGGGCACCGTGCTCGAGCGCATCCTCGGCCTGGCTCGTGAGCACGCGGATTGGCGCCTGCCCGGCTACACCCACCTGCAGCGGGCGCAGCCCGTATATCTGGGCCACCACCTGCTGGCCTGGTTCTGGATGCTGCGCCGGGATCTCACGCGGTTCGAGGCGGCCCGCAAAGCTGCGTCGGTGATGCCGCTCGGATCCGGGGCGCTGGCCGGTCTCAACTGGCAGCTGGACCGTTCCGCCGTCGCGGACGAGCTCGGCTTCGCCGCCGTCACCCCGAACTCCATGGACGCGGTCGCCAACCGCGATTTCGCACTCGACTACCTGAGTGCCGCCGCGGCCTGCGCGACGCACATGTCGAGGATCGGCGCCGAGATCGTGATCTGGTCGAGCAGCGAGTTCGGCTTTTGCCGGCCGGCCGAGGAGTTCTCCTCGGGCTCCTCGATCATGCCGCAGAAGATGAACCCCGATGCCGCGGAGCTGCTGCGGGCCAAGGCGCCGCGGGTGGTGGCTTCCTACACGACGCTGCTCGGCGTCCAGCACGCCCTGCCGCTCGCCTACAGCAAGGATCTCCAGGAGGACAAGGAGCCGCTGTTCGACGCGGTCGACACGCTCGAGCTCTGCCTGCAGGCTCTCAACGGGATGCTGGCCGGGATCAGCTTCAACCGCGAGCGCATGGAGGCCGCCGCCGCCGACGAGATGGCCGCGGCAACGGACATCGCCGATCTGCTGGTGCGGCGCGGATTGCCCTTCCGGGAGGCGCACGGCGTGGTCGGCGGCCTGGTGCGCCACGCGCTCGAGCATGAGATTCCGCTCTCTGCGATCGAGCCCGAGGCGCTCGCGGATTTCTCGGAGTTGCTCGACGAGGAGTACTACGAGGTGCTGGCCAGTGACGCCTGGCTGGACTCCAAGCTGTCGGAGGGCGGCACCTCCGCCACGGCGTTGACTCAGCAGCTCGAGCGGGCCCAGGCATCGCTCGAGACCCCCGGGGATTGACCCCGCCGAGCCCCGAAGCGCCCGAAGACCGGTTGGGGCCTGGGTTCTTCGATCGTGAGGTGACGCTGGTCGCCAGGGAGCTGCTCGGCTGCACCCTGAGCAACGGAACCTGCGGCGGTGTGATCGTCGAGACGGAGGCCTACGACGAGGACGACCCCGCCTGCCATGCGCATATCGGCCGCACGGCCCGCAACGCGGGCCTCCTCGGGCCGCCGGGTCAGGCCTACGTCTACCTCTCATACGGGATCCACCGCCTGTTCAACGTGGTCACCGGGCCGCAGGGCACGGCTGCTGCCGTCCTGGTCCGGGCACTGCAGCCGCGCTGGGACCTGGACTCGATCAGAGCCCGCCGGCCCGGCCGCACCGAGCGCGAGCTCTGCGCAGGACCGGGCAGGCTGGCGCTGGCGCTGGCGATCGGCGCCGAACACGACGGAGCCGACCTTGCAACCGGCGCGCTGCGTCTGGGGCCACCCTCGCAGCGGCCGGATCGCGAGACGCGGCCGATCGCCGGGCCCCGGATCGGCATCAGCAAGGGGACGGAGCTGCCCTGGCGCTACTGCGCCCGGGGTGCGGAGCGCTGGCTCTCGGCTCCGCCCGGCTGAATCAGCGGCTGTTCAGGGTTCCGTGCGGCCGACGGCGCCGCCGCCGGTTTCATCCGTGGCGCCACCCCCGCCGCCACCGTCGGTCGGTGGCTGGGTCGCCGGCTGCTCGGGCGCCTCCTCGGGTGGCGCTTCCGGCTCTGGCTCGGGGGCGATGGGCACGGGCTCCGGGGTGACCGGCGCAGCGGGCTCCGGGGTAACGGGTACCACCGAACTGTCGGTCGCTGTCGTTGTCGTCTCATCGCCCGAGTCCTCGCCGACGCCTCGTTCGGCCTGAATCGCGTTGTAGGCGCCGAGCACATCGGCGAAGAGCTCGGCCGGAATCGTGCCGCCGTCCACCGGGAGGCCGCCGAACTCGGTCTCCATCGGGATCCCGCCCTCGGCATAGCCGACCCAGACAGCGATCGTCACCGCGTCGTTGGAGCCGACGAACCAGGCGTCGGCGTTGTTGTCTGTGGTGCCCGTCTTGCCCCAGATGTAGTCGTCGCCGACCTGGGCGCGCTCACCGGTGCCACTGGTCACCACGGTGTGCAGGATGTCGGTCGTCTCCTGAGCGATCGCCGGGTCGACCACCTGGTCGGTGGTCTTCTCGTTCTCGCCGCTGGCGCCGAGGTCGTCCTCGACGGGCTTGTCGTTGGCGAGCACCTTCTCGAGCGCAACCGGCCCACGACCATTGCCGCGGCTCGCCATCGTGCCGCTGACCCGCGTGCCGTCGTTGGCCAGGGTCGAATATGCGTAGGCCATCTCGAGCGGGGTGACGCCGCGCTTGAGCCCACCGAGGATCATCGCCGGGTTGTCGGGGACCTTGGACTGGACGCCGAGATCGCGCGCCATCTTGGCGATCTTCTCGGTGCCTACATCCGTGCCGAGTTGAGCGTAGACGGAGTTGTCGGAGTAGGTGGTGGCGGTGGCGATCGAGGCGGAGCCGAGGTAGTTGTCGTCGTAGTTGCCGACCTTGAAGAGCTCCTCGACCTCCTTCTTCTTGCCGTTCTTGTTGCGGATCGTGTTGGTGAAGGGGATCTCAACCGGCTTTGACTCGTAGACGTCGCTCGACGACTTGCCGTTGGCCAGGGCCGTCACGAGGGTGAACGGCTTGAACGAGGAGCCCGGCTGACGGCGACCGTTGGTCGCGAGGTTGAAGGGGCTCTCCTCGAAGTCGCTGCCACCGACCATCGCCTTGATCTCGGCGGTGGTGTTGTCGATCACCACGACCGCGGAGGTCGGCCCGAGGCCGTTGAGGCGCGTATCGACGATCTCCTGAGCCTGCTGCTGCAACTCGAGATCGAGCGAGGAGCGGATCTCGAGGCCGCCGCCGAAGGCCTCGCCCGCCCCGTAGCGGTCGACGACCTGCTGGCGGAGCCACTCGGTGAAGTAGGGGGCCTCCGATTCTTCCTGTGGAGGCGCGACCTCGCTGATTGCCGGCCCCGAGATTGAGGTCAACTCATCGAAACCGGTGTCGTCCATCTCGATGAAATCGAGCTCGCGCATCTTGTTCAGCACCACGTTGCGGCGGTCGAGGGCATCCTGCGGGTCGGTCTTCGGGTTGTAGGCACTCGGCGAGGAGATCATTCCGGCGAGCATCGCCGCCTCCTCAATTCGCAACTGACTGGCGCAGCTGGGGGCCTGTTTGCCGGTGCTCGGGTTGACCTCGCCGCAGCCGGAGTGATTGGCGCCGAAGAAGGTCCTGGACGCGGCCTCGATCCCGTAGGCACCCTCGCCGAAGTAGATGTTGTTCAGATAGTTGGTGAGGATCTTGTCCTTGGACCACTGGCGCTCCACCTGATAGGCGAGTGCCGACTCCTTCAGTTTCTGCAGGATGGTGCGGTCCTCCTGGGCGGCCAGCGCGTTCTTGACGAACTGCTGGGTGATCGTCGAACCACCCTGGACCGCTCCACCGGCGGCGATGTCCTCCTTCAGGGCGCGGGCGAGGCCCAGGTAGTCGATCCCTTCGTGATCGTAGAAGCGCTCGTCCTCAATCGCCACCACGGCCTGCTTCATCAGTAGGGAGATTTCCTCGGAGTCAACGAGGATCCGGCGGTTGTTGCCGGTCAGCGTCGCCAGCTCGACCTTCTCCCCGTCGGCTCCGGTCGCATAGACGATCGAGTTCTCGGCCCGCGCGAACTGCGCCTCGGCCTCCAGGTCGGGCAGGTCGCCTGCGACGGCCATCAGCACTCCGAAGACCCAGCTGACGATCGCGAGCAGCCCGAGACCGGCGAACACCGCGGCGAAGCGCAGCTTGCGGACGCGCGGCTTGGAGAGCTTCCTGGAGTGCTTCTCCTCCTTGCGGGCCTGCTTGTCGGCTTCCTGCTCGGACTGGCGCAGCTCGAGGCGCTGGCGCTCGGTCAGGCGCTCCTCCGCCGTGTCGGTACCGGTGCCGTTGCCCCCGGAGGCGGCGGCGGGATCGTCGGCCTCGACCCCAGGTTCCTTGGGCTCCTCAGGTGCGCTCATGCTTGTCTCGTCGAATCATCACTGAATCTCAATAAAGCCTTACGAGCCCGCAAGATGATCAGTTCCTGACTGGAAACCGACATTTCGTGGGAGGTGAGCCGGGGCGAGCGAGCGAGCCCGGGGTCGTGGGGGGCGCTCCGCAGCCTTCAGCCGAGCGCTGAGTCTAGCATTGCCCCCATGTCGGAATTCGAGGATCAGGCGCGCCGACTGGCGCTCGGTGCGGCCGAGGTCCTGCCCGAGGGCGCACTGGCCAAGCGGCTCGCCGAGGGCACGAGTCTGCGGGTCAAGCTCGGCATCGATCCAACGGCTCCCGATATCCACCTCGGCCACGTGGTCGTGCTCGAGAAGCTCCGCCAGTTCCAGGAGGCCGGCCACACGGTCGTCCTGATCATCGGCGACTACACGGCGCGGGTTGGAGATCCGAGCGGTCGCTCCGACGAGCGCCCGGTGCTCGGCGACGAGCAGATCGACGCCAACGCCGCGACCTTCACCGAGCAGGCCTTCAAGGTGCTCGATCGCGAACGTACCGAGGTCCGCTTCAACAGCGAGTGGCTGGAGATGCCGAGCTCCGAGCTCTTCGCCCTCGCCCGGCGCTTCACCGTGGCTCGCCTGCTCGAGCGAGACGACTTCACCAAGCGGATGGCGGCCGCGGAGCCGATCTCTGCACTCGAGCTCCTGTATCCGGTGCTGCAGGGCTACGACTCGGTCGCCGTCGACTCCGACATCGAGCTCGGCGGCACGGATCAAAAGTTCAACCTGCTCTTCGGCCGCGATGTCCAGGAATCGCACGGCAAGCGTGCGCAGATGGTGCTCACGATGCCGATCCTGCCTGGCCTGGACGGCAAGAGGCGGATGAGCAAGTCGCTGGGCAATTACGTTGGCGTGACCGACGAGCCGGCGGAGATGTTCGGCAAGCTGATGAGCGTGCCCGATGACGTCATGGATATCTACTGGACGCTGCTGCTCGGCGAGGAGCTCGATGCCCAGCGCCATCCGGGTCAGGCCAAGCGCGAGCTGGCCCGGCGGCTGGTCGAGCGCTTCCACGGGCCGGAAGCCGGCCCGGCGGCCGAGGGGCGCTTCGATGAGGTCCACGTGCGGCGAGAGATACCGGACGATATCGAGCTGGTCGCGCTGCCCGCCGGCGAGGAAGTCCACCTGCCCGCGCTTGTGGCCGACGCCTTCGGGATCAGCAGGGGGGAGGCCCGCCGGATGCTGGGCCAGGGGGCCGTGCGCCTCGACGGCGACCCGCTGGCGGCCGAGCCACTGGACGTGCCCGCCGGCGAGCTCGGCGGACGCGTGCTGCAGCTGGGCAAGCGCCGCTTTGCGCGGCTCGGCGATCCTGCCTGAGCGAGACGGGAAAAGCCCGCAACGGGGCGCGGGCAGCGAATCCGAAAAACCGCTCGACATTTCCCCGGCGGATCCCTATACTCCCGCGCCGCCTTCCGAGGCGTGCCGGTCCGGCCGGAGGAAACCCCTCCGCTGGACTGGAGCGGTCTTTGAAAACTGAGCAGCGCATGCATCCCAGGGTCACACCCCTGGGTGCATTGAAGTCTGATCCGGCATCCTCGCCAGCGGGGGTGCCGGGCAAACGCGGTTGGACCCAGCCGGGCCCAGCCGCATAACAAACATGACCCGTCATGTCGGTCGTCGCATGTGTAAGCGACGGCCTTAGAGGTCATAGCCAGACATGACAACTCTCAGTGAGACAGAGGAGCCCCGCAATATGCCCCTGACCCGGGTAGTGGGGATTGAAACCCTCGAGTCACTTTTTACGGAGAGTTTGATCCTGGCTCAGGACGAACGCTGGCGGTGTGCTTAACACATGCAAGTGGAGCGACGAACCAGGGCTTGCCCTGGGGCAGAGCCGCGAACGGGTGAGTAACACGTGGATAACCTACCCCGATGACTGGGACAACCCGAGGAAACTCGGGCTAATACCGGATGTG
>JBBRAH010000006.1:0-97632 GCA_038206985.1 Solirubrobacterales bacterium | reverse complement strand
CACCGCGGCGTCGCCCCCGGGCAGCCGGACCGGAAAGACGAACCCCTCGCGCTCGAACCCATCGAGTCCGCCGACCAGTAGCTCGCCGCCCCAGACCGTGCCGTCGGGCCCATAGCCGCTGCCGTCGAAGATCGCCCCGATCGCCGGCCCGCGTTCGCCGTGCTCGGCGAGGCAGGAGGCGAGATGCGCGTGGTGGTGCTGGACGGCGATGCGGCGGAGTCCCTCGTGCTCGCCCGCGAAGCCCGTGGAGAGGTAGTCGGGGTGCAGATCGTGCGCGAGGACCGCGGGCTCAACGGCGAACAGACGCTTGAGGTGCTCGACTCCCTCCCGGTAGGCCACGAGTGTCTCGTAGTTCTTCAGATCGCCCACGTGGTGGGAGACCCAGGCCCGCCCACCCCTCGCGAGGCAGAAGGTGCTCTTCAGCTCAGCCCCGGTGGCGAGAATCGGCTCGTCGGCAGCGACGGGCAGCGGCAGGCTCTCGGGCACCCAGCCTCGCGAGCGGCGGAGGAGCAGGGGCTCGGGCCGCACCTCGGGCGCCAGCGCCCGCAGCACCGAATCGTCGGTACGGGTGTGGATCGGCCGGTCACCGACCAGCCATCCGTCGGCGATCCCCGCCAGGCGCTCGCGCGCATCCTCATCCTCGAAGGCGATCGGCTCGTCGGAGACGTTGGCCGAGGTCATCACCAGCGGCACACCGGTGCCGGCCAGCAGAAGATGGTGCAGCGGCGAGTAGGGCAGCATCACGCCGAGGTCCGGCGCGCTCGGCGCGACCGACGACGCGATCCCGGCGCCGGCCCGGCGCCGGGCGATCACGATCGGGCGCCGGGGGCCGGTCAGCAGGTCGCGCTCGACGGCGGTCAGCGTGATCAGCCTCTCGGCGGCCTCGAGGTCGGCGACCATCAGGGCGAACGGCTTGTCCTCGCGGTGCTTGCGCGAGCGCAGGGCGGCGAGGACCTCCTCCCGGTCCGCGCGACAGGCGAGGTGATAGCCGCCGATGCCCTTGATCGCGAGGATCGCCCCCCCAAGCAATCGGCCGGCGGCTGCGGCTGCGGCTTCGCCCGGAACGCCGGGCCCTCCCCCACCCGTGGGCTGCTGGGAGCCGTCGGCATAGAGGAGCCGCACCTGCGGCCCGCATTCCGGACAGGCGTTGGGCTGGGCGTGGAATCGCCGGTCGAGCGGGTCCTCGTACTCGGCCCGGCAGAGCTCGCACATCTCGAACCCCGCCATCGTCGTCAACGGCCGGTCGTAAGGCACGCCGGTGACGATCGTGAACCGCGGCCCGCAGTTGGTGCAGTTGGTGAACGGGTAGCGATAGCGGCGGTCACCGGGGTCGGCCAGCTCGGCGAGGCAGTCCGCGCAGGTCGCCATGTCGGCCGAGACCTGTGCGTCGGCGGCGCCCCCGGAGCTGCTGCGCGCGATCTCGAACCCGTCCGCATTCTGCACCGGGACGGCGGACCGCTCGACCTCGTCCACCCGGGCGAGCGGCGGCGCCTCCTGCCCGAGACGAGCGAGAAAGTCCTCGACCCGCTCGGGAGCGCCCTCGATCTCGAGCAATACGCCGCGCTCGTCGTTGAGAATGAACCCCGCGAGCTCGAGCGAACCGGCGAGCTTGTAGACGTAGGGCCGGAAGCCGACTCCCTGCACGACCCCGTCGACGCGGGCGCGGACCCGGCAGCGCTCGGTCGGTGCCGGGCTCATCCCCCGCCTTGCTTCTCCAGGTCGAGCAACTCGACCAGCTCCCGCAGCACGTGGTATGCGCTCGCCTGGGCCTCCTGGATCCTCGGGATGTGCTGCGAGCGAGTGACGATCACGTGGTCCGCGAGCTGCTCGGCCGCGATCCTGCCTCCGTCGTAGCCGACCAGCGCGATCGTCGCCAGCTTGCGTCGCCGCGCCTCGGCCAGCGCCTCGATCAGATTCTCTGAGCCGCCACTGGTCGAGAGCACGAGCACGGCATCGCCCTCGCGCGCGTAGGCGATCACCTGGCGCTGAAAGATCTCCTCGACCCCGATGTCGTTGGCGACCGCGGTGATGATCGGCGTGTCCTCGGTGAGGTCGAGCGCCCGCCGCGGGAGCCAGCCCGGCCCGCCGGCCTCGCGGAAGTCGGCCACGACATCCATCGCATCGGTTGCGGAGCCGCCGTTGCCAAAGGCGAGCAGGCGACCACCAACTGTGAAGCGCTCCAGCAACGCAAGCGCCGCCGCGATCAGTTCCTCACCGTTGTCGGCGAGGGTCTGGGCGCGCAACCCGGCGACATCGCCGGCCTTCATCAACGCAGAGGCCTCGACATCGGCAAGCACGGCGTCCAGATCCTGCTCGCCCTCGGAGAGGAACGGGTACAGGAAGCTGGAGGCACCGGAGTCGTGGACCGGTCCGGCCGAGCGGCCCTCGAGCAGGCCACGGTGATCGAAGAAGACGTGGACCAGCTCCCAGAGCACGTGGTAGAGCGTCTCGACCAGCTCCTGACGCACGAAGGCATCGACGTCCGGTGGAGGCACGAAGGCCCAATCCCCGCCGTCGTCCCCACCCGCGGGCGCAGCGTCATCAGGGAAGCCGATCGTCATGCAGCCGAGCGCCCGGGCACCCGTGAGCGCGGCCTCGATCTGCTCTCCCTGCGGCTCGCCGAGCCCGAAGCCGATCACGATGTCGCGCTCGCCATCGAGCCCGACCGCGTCGAGCTGCGGACCGATCGGTCCCCCCTCCCCACTCAGCGCCAGCGCCGGTAGCGCCCGCTTGCCGACGATCACGGGATGGACGAACTCGACCGAGACGTGGCGGGCGTCGGAGCGGGCCGTGGGCGTTGCGCCGAGGGCGATCAAGCGGCCCTCGCGGGCGAAGCGCTCGGCCATCCGGTGGCAGCAGCGGGCGATGCGCGGGGCCTCCGCCTCGAACCAGCTCGCCCCGTGCTCGCAACGCTCGGCGATGCGTCTTTGGATCAGCTCGGTGGCGAGCTGCGCCCGCTCTACGGTCTCCTCATTCTCCACGCCCCCATCCTCCCGGATCGGCGGCCCACATCGGTCCGAAACGACCTCAGTGACTGTGGACGTGCTCGCCGACACTCACCGAGGCGTGCTCCCGATCAGCGACGCCGAAGAGCCACTCGGCGAACTCAGCCACTCCCTCTCCCGTACGCGCGCTGAGGAGCAGCACCCGGGCCTCGGGATTGACCTGGTCGATGTTGGCTACAAGCCGATCGACGTCGAAATCCAGGTGCGGAAGCAGGTCGATCTTGTTGATCACCACGAGCTCGCAGCTGCGGAACATGAGCGGGTACTTGAGCGGCTTGTCCTCGCCCTCCGTTACCGAGCAGATCATCGCCTTGGCGTCCTCGCCGATCCGGAACTCGGCCGGGCAGACGAGGTTGCCCACGTTCTCGACGACGAGCAGATCGATCTCATCGAGCGGCATGTCCGGCAGCGCCGAGCGCACCATGTTGGCGTCAAGGTGGCACTCGCCGCCGAAACCCGAGTCGGTGTTGATCTGAATCACCGGGATGTGGTGAACGGAAAGACGGTCCGCGTCCATCGAGCCCTGCACGTCACCCTCGAGCACACCGATGCGGCGCTCGCCGCGCAGCTCCAGGGTCCGCTCCAGCAGCGTGGTCTTGCCGGCGCCGGGGGCGCTCATCAGGTTCACGCAAGCCACGCCGTTGCGATCGAAGTCACTGCGGTTGGCGTTGGCGATCGTCGTGTTCGCGTCGAGCGCGTCCTCGGCGACCTTGACCTTGGTCTGGTGCATCAGGTCTCCTCCCTGGGATGGCTATGGGTGTGGCTCGGGCTGGGCCCGTTCGTGGATCCCGCGCCGACCGGGTGGCGCGGTCCCTCGCCGGGGCTGGGATCCTGCTCGGGCGTATCAACGTCGATCGACTCCACCTGCAGCTCGTCGCCGGCGATGATCTCGGCCCCGGCCTCGCCGCAGGCAGGGCAGCGGAACTGCGGCAGCATGCTCGAGGGATCGAGGCTGTGCTCGGTGATCGGCGGCGCCGGATCCCATTCGCCGGCGCACGCGCGGCAGCGCATCAGGCCGTTGATCAGCTGCTGCTCGAGCCGCGCGCCCTCGCAGAGCGTGTCGCGGCTGACTATTCCGAAGTAGAACTCGAGCGAATCGGGAACCACCTGGCGTAGGCGCCCGACCTTCAGGTGGACGACGGTGACCTGGCGCCCCTCGGCGTGGCGCAGCACGGTGTCGACAATCGCGGAGCTGACCGACAGCTCATGCATCGCTGGACACCTCGGCCTCCGGCTCGGCGTAGGCATCGTCGGAGAGCAGTTCGGTGACGGTTTCGCGGACCAGCGCGACCGCACGCTCGACCGCATTCTCAACCTCCGGGGTCATCTCCAATCCCATCTCCTCGACCACCCCGGGCTCGCAGGCGACGATCTTGACCTTGCCAGGCCAGCCACCGACGGCCTTGACGAAGCGTAGAACCGTCTCGGGATCCATCGCATGCGGGCTCATCATCCCACCGTCTTCGATCGGCTCGAGGTCGTCGGGCTCCGCGTCCATCACGTACAGCGTTCCCGGCTCGCCGCCCTGCCGAGAGACGTCGATCAGGATCAGGGCGTCGTAGCCGCGCATCGCCTCATACGCCAGATCAAGACCACCCGTGCCGAAGTCGAAGACTGCAGCCTCGGGGGGCAGAGCACCACCCTCGAGCTTCTCAGCGACCTTGCCACCGAAGGCATCGTCGCGCATCCAGGCGTTGCCGATCCCCGCGACCAGGATCCGCTTCGGGGGGCCCATCGCCGGATCCTGTGGCCCACCGCTCAGCTTCATCGCCTCGCGGGCCCGCTCGGCGCTCTCTTGTCCCGGCAGCAAGTCAGTCATCGATCGCCGCCACCTCGTCCGCAAAGAAGAACAGGTACCGCCCCGCATCCTGCAGGATCTCGGCCATCGGGTCGGCATCGACCGTAACCCCGAGATAGGCGCGGCCGTCGTAGTCCACATAGATCCGCCGGATCGTCGCCGGCTGGCCGTCGAGCATCTTGTCGTAGGGATCGCCGTCCTTACCCGGGCAAAGCTTCACCTTCTCACCGCGGCGGAAGGCCTTGCCGCCGACGACCACCTCCCGCTCGCCGGGCGTCTCCGAGGGCCCGAGGCCCTTGTCAACCGGGACACCGGGAGGCAGCGAGCCGGACCCGGGCACCGCCCCCGGTTCGCTCCACTCGGGAAAGTCGGGCTCGCTGGTGGGCGCGGCGGGCGGTGCTCCGGCGAGCAGGCCCGGCTCGCTCGGGCTCATCCCGCCGTGCATGTCGAGCAGCTGTTCGGGGGTCGTCTTTTCGACCCGCTCGATCATCTCGCGCACGGTCGGATCCTGCTCGCCGATCGCCTCACGCTCGGAGTCGCTGAGCACCTGGACATGCAGGGTCAGGGCCTCCTCCATCTCGGTGTTGTCGAACATGTTGACGTTGGAGGCCTCGGCGATCCCCGGGTGATCGGGGAGCAGGATCGCGGCGCCAAGCAGCGCGGCGTCGTCGGGCGAGGCGAGCACCGGCCAGGAGTTGATGTTCTCGCAGGACTGCACGGCCTCGCCGAGTTCGCCCTCGTTCTCCAGCGGGGAGACGAAGCGGGCGGCGCCGGCGAGCCCGAGCAGCGTGTGGGTGGAGAGCAGGGATCGGCGCAGCGCGGCGGCCCGGTCCATCGACTCCGCCTCGCCGTCGGCGAGGATCGTGGTGTTGTGGGTTCGCGCGGTGATCCGCGCCATGGCTCCCTCGACCCCGTCGAGCAACTCAGCCTCGAGCGTGACGGTCAGCGTCAGGGCGCCCTGGGCTTCGGTGACCTGCTCGCCCGTCGCGACTCCCAGTTCGGAGCCGGCATCGAACGCGAACGCTTTCTCGACCGGCCCGCTTGCGGCCAGCTCGCCGATCGTCAGGGACTCGAGTCCCGCGCGGCGCTCGACCGCCTTGTGCCGGGTGCCTGCCGCCTGCAGGAACATCGCCTCGGCCTCGATCTCGGCATCAGCGAGGATCTGAGCGGACTGCGCGGAAATCACCGACTGAATCTGGATGTGGTCGAAGGCGGCCCGCTGGGAGGCGCTGTAGGCGGGCGGGTAGACGATCCCGAATGGGGTCGGGGTCGCGTTCTTGGTGGCCCCGGGCGTGTACGGATACAGGGCGTAACCCTCGAACAGAAGTGAGCTCGCGAGCCGCTCGACCGTCTCCTGCATCAGCCCGCCTCCCCCTCGGCCTTGTCGAGCAGTCCCGAGACCGCCGCGTCGAGCGTCGGCGCACCGCTGGCCGCCTTGTGGCGGCCAAGTCGCGAGAGCGTCTCCTCCTGCAGGCGCAGCCAGCCGCCTTCCGGATAGTGCGCGGCGATCATCTCGCGCCAGGTCTGCACCGGTAGCTCCCAGCGGGCGGAGCGATCCCAGGCCAGCGGCAGCATCTGCAGCAGCCCGTCCGTCGACGCCTCGCCCGGCCCCGCGGCGTCGTAGTAGACGGTCCCGTTGAAGTGCATCTGTAGCGGGTAGGTCCCCTCGCGGACGCCCCCGAAGTACTTGGTGGCGGCGATCTCGTGGTCGTAGCTGCAGGGAACGTCGAAGTGAAAGTCACCGGCGCCGGTGAAGGCCGGGACGACGACATCGACCTGCGCCCAGCGGAAGGAGCCGGTCGTCGAGCCCCAGCGCTCGGGCTCGCCGAAGAGCTCGACGAGGCGGGCGCGGCTGGAGTCGTCGTAGCGGCGCATACCCGGCTCGACCGTGAGCAGGATCGCCAGCGCGATGAAGTAGACACGGCGGCCCGATGTATCGCTGACCCTGGCATCGAAGCGCAACGTCGGCACCGAGGCGCTGGCGACCGGGCGGGCGCCGGTGATCTCGAAGTCCGGATCAGGGCGGTCCGCTGCGGCGCCGCTCTGCGGCAGCTCGGTCTCGAGATCGGGGCGCGGGTGCGCGGCGCCATTGCCGCCGCTGCCGTCGTTGCCGGTCTGCCCAGCCGCGGCGAGCGCCGCACCACGATTGGCTCGGGCCAGCTCACGCAGGCGCTGCAGCGAGTCCGTGCCGTCGTCGCCGTTCACCGAGCCCTCCCGGTCGCCCGGGTCGGGCGCCGGGCTGTTGGCGTCTCGCTCACTCATTGATCCTCCCCGAGAGCGCCCCCTGCACCTTGAGCTCTGCGAAGAAGCGGGCGATCGCCTCATCCACGCCCGAGCCTCCGGAGATCCCCTCCCACTCGGTCTTGATCATCCCGACCAGGCGGTAGCAGTCGTCGATGGGCGCGATCACGTGCACATGCGGCTCGACCATCCGATTGACGAGCAGCGCCTCACTGTCGGGCTCGAGCCGCTCGAGCACCGGGTTCGCGGCCTCGAGCCGCTCCCAGGCGTCGAGGTCGATTTCCGACTCGGTCGCGCCGGCCGGGCTTGGATAGAAGGCGAAGACCTTCGATGGCTCTCCGGTTCGCATGAAGAACGCGAGCCCGATCGGAACCTGGAAGCTGGCCCAGGCCTCATCGGGGATCTCCAGCCCGTCGAGCCAGGCCGTGCGGACGCCGGCCGGCCGGTAGTCGGCCTCGCCGGAGCGCACCGACCAACAGGTCTCGCAAGCGCACAGCATCCGCCGCTCGCCCAGATGCAGGAGGTGGCGGTGGTCGTGTGGCAGCGGGGCGTTGCAGAGCTCGCAGTACTCCATGTCGGGGTCATTCTGATCCACCGGCTGCGGCGGCTGGACCCGTCCCTCGGTGCTGAAGATGCCGAGTTTGCCGGCTGCGCCCGAACCGGACCCGGCGCCCGCGGGTCGCCGCCGGGAGGCTGCCCCGGCCCGCGTCAGGCCACGCAGCCCACTGACCAGATCAGCCCGTTGCCGGGCCGAGACTGCTTCGTCCAGCTTGCGCCGCCCGGAGGAGGGACCGCTGCCGTTCCCGTTGCCGTTGGTCTCGCTCACGTGCTCAGTGCCACCCGGACCGATCCGCCCTCGGCAAGCAGCGGGATCGGTTCGAGCTGAATCTGTTCGTCGTCGAGCGAGCGCCCGGCGCGGGGCAGGTAATAGCGCCGTTTGCAACTTGGACAGCTCAGCACACCGTCGTCGAGGCTACTCGCGCCGAGGGTCGAATCGCAGGCGGTGCAGTGATCGCGGTAGGCAAGCAGGGATCCGTCGACGTTGGCCACGATCAACGGCGTGCCCGCGACCGCCGCACCGACGAGCTGGCCCTCGCCGACCGGCTGCATGTCGCGGATCGGGAACCACGAGGGCAGCGTCTCGATCTGCGTCCCGCCGTTGCCGTTGCCGGACGCGTTCATCTGGGGCATGGTGCTCTCGCCGGTGGAGGAGACCTGCACGATCGGCAGCTCGTTGCCGCTCGGCTCGGGCATCGCGCCGTCCTCGATCGCGCCCTCCACCGCGAGCCCCTCGAGATCCGGAGCGTGCTCGTCGAGCGCCTGCTTGATCGCCAGCTCCAGCGTCGCCGCCGATGCCGGGCAGCCCTCGCAACTGCCGTTGAGCTTGATCGTCGCCACCCCGTCGACGATGCCGAGCAACTCGACGTCACCGCCGTGCGACTCCATGTAGGGACGGACGCTGTCGAGGGCTTCGCTAACCCGCTCGGAGAGGCCGACCGGATAGAGGTCGTGGATCAGCATCAGGCTGGCCACGACGCCGTCACCGGCCAGATCGTGGCGGATCTCCTCCGTCAGCTCACCGGCCTCCTGCAGGGTCTCGAAGATCCGCCTCAGGCCCTCGCCGTAGAGGTCGAGGACCACGCCGATCATCTCCTGCGCCCGGTCGCGGGCGATCGGATCAGAGATCTGCTCCAGACCGGCACTCAGCTCCTGGAAGCGCTCGACGAGCGCCTCAGGAGGCGGAGCGCCTTGTTCGACTTTCACCCGGGTGACCTCAGCTCATCCCGGTGGGCGTGTGCTGGACCTTGCGCACCTTGCCCTTGCCGTTGTACATGTGCACACCGCAGGGCAGGCACGGGTCGAAGGACCGCACCGCCCTCATGATGTCGACGCCCTTGAAGTTCTCCGGGCCGTTCTCCTCGAAGATCGGTGTGTTCTGCACCGCGTCCTCGTAGGGGCCTGGAGTTCCGTAGGTGTCGCGGACGCTGGCGTTCCACGGCGTCGGCGGGTAGGGCTGGTAGTTGGCGATCTTGCCGTCCTCGATCACCATGTGGTGGGAGAGAACGCCCCGGGCCGCCTCGTGGAAGCCGCAGCTGACCGCGGTGTCGGGCACCTTGAAGTCGTTCCACGACTTGGTCCGCCCGGCGCGTACCTCGGTGAAGGCGCGCTCGAGGTTGTGCATGGCGACCAGGGCCGAGTACGCCTGGTGGTAGGCCCGGGCCCGGTCGCGTTCGATCGCGTTGGACTTCTCCGGCACCTTCCACTCGAGCTCCATCTCGGGTGAGTCGGGCGTCCGCGGCAGCACCATCTGGATGCTCTCGCCGGTCGCCTTGCAGTAGCCGAAATCGACCAGCCCGGCCTTCGCCGTGACCCACTGGCGGGCGAACGGACCGCCACCGGTGTCGCAGGCGACGTAGCTGTCGTTGCGCTTGTCGTACATGCGCGGGCTCACCACCCAGCTGTACTTGTCGGCGAAGTCGCGCTTCTGCGGCTTCGGCAGCGTCACCTTGTTCCAGGGGTGGCGCGGGTCGACATCGTTACCGAGCGGGTCCTTGGTCACGAACGGCTCCTGGCTGCCGGCCCAGTCGTCGAAGTAGGACGAGCCCAGCAGGATGCGGATCGCGAGGTTGATCTCGACCAGATCGGTCGTGATCAGCTCGCCGTCGAAGACGAGTCCCGGCGTGACGTAGCGCTTGCTGCCCCACTCGCTCATGCGCTCGTAGCTGTAATCGACGTAGTCGGGATCATCGAACGATCCCCAGCAGACCAGATCCGTGCGCCGGTAGCCGACCATGTCGTAGCCCGGCAACTCCTGCAGGAAGAAGTCGTAGAGGTCGTCGTGCAGCGGCACCGTCCGCTTGCAGTACTCGAAGTACCGCATCAACCGCACGTAGTAGTCGGTCAGCGTCTGGTGGGTGATCTGGGCGCTGCAACCTCCCGGCATGATCGTCGAGGGGTGCGTGTGCCGGCCGCCGAACAGGCAGTACATCTCGCGCGTGTAGCGCGCCACCTGCAGGGTCTCCAGGTAGAAGTCGCCGGTGAACGGGTTGAGCCCGCGCATGATGTCGGCGATCGTCTTGTAGCCGTGGATGTCGCTGTGCGGCGCCATCGTCGACTCGGCTGTCTGCAGCAGCGACGGGTTGGTCTCCTTGACCATCTGCTCGCAGAAGTCCACGTTGCACATGCAGTCGTTGTAGATCGCATGGTCGAACATGTAGTCCGCGGTCTCGGCCAGGTTGAAAGCCAGATCACCAAGCGGCGGCGGCTTGACGCCATAGGCCATGTTCTGGGTCAGACAGGAGCAGGTGCAGTGGTTGTCACCGCAGATGCCGCAGATCCGGCTGGTGATGAAGTGCGCGTCCCGCGGATCGATGCCCTTCATGAAGATGTCGAATCCTCTGAAGACCATCGAGGTCGAATAGCACTTGTTGACCTTCTGGTTGGCGAAGTCGATCTCGGTGTGGATACCGAGGGAGCCGACGATCCGTGTGATCGGATCCCACGACATCTCCTTGACCATGACGTTCTGGTCTGTACCCGGTGTCTCTGTAGCTGCCATTTGTTCTCAGTCCTCTCCTGTGAAACGTGTAGGTGCGCTGGTTACCGCTGGCTCTCGGTCAGTCAGGACCCCGGCGGTGCGTAGCTCGCCGAGCGCGACTTGTAGCCGGTCGAGAGCGTGTTGCCGGGCTTGCGCCACTCCGGCTCGACGTCGTACTTCTTCGCGATGGCCCTGTGCCGGAAGTAGCGCAGGACCGGCCCGAAGGTGAACTTCTCCATGGTTGCGGCCATGCCGCCGGCGAAGTCCTCCTCCATGAAGGGCATGTACTTGTCGGGGAAGCCGGGCATCGTGCAGGCCATGCAGATGCCGCCCACGTTGGGGCAGCCGCCGTAGCCATCAACCCAGCCGCGAACCGGGACGTTGCATTTGACGACCGGACCCTTGCAGCCCAGCTTGACCATGCAGCGCGGATCGTCGCCGTACTCGGTGGCAAAGTTGCCCTGCTCGGCGAAGCCGGCGCGGTTGCAGCCCTCGCGGACCGTGCGCCCGAACAGCCACTTGGGCCGCAGCGCCTCGTCCAGCTCCGGCACCGGCGCGAGGCCGGCCAGATGCAGGGCGAGGTAGAGCAGCACCTCGGTCATGTTGTCCGGCTGCGCCGGGCACCCGGGAATGTTGATCACGGGAAGCCCGGCCGAAGACTTCCAGTTCCAACCCAGATGATCGGCAACCCCCATTGCACCCGTGGGGTTGTTCTTCATCGCGGGGATCCCGCCGTAGGTGGCGCAGGTCCCGATCGCGACGACCGCCGCCGCCTTCGGGGCAAGCCGGTCGAGCCAGTCGCTGGTCGTGATCGGCTGACCCGTTTCGGGGTCGTTGCCCATCGCCGCGAAGTGGCCCTCGCCGGCCAGGTTCTCGTTCGGGATCGAGCCCTCGACGCAGAGGACGAACGGGTCGATCTCGCCGCGCTCGGCCTTCCACCACCACTCGATGAAGTCGCTGCCATTCTCGTAGGCGAGGACCGGGTTGTGGACGATCACCTTGGGCATGCCCGGGATCGCCTGGGTGATGATGTCCTCGAGACTGGGATTGACCGCCGACGTCATCGCGAGGGTGTCGCCGTCGCACGACAGCCCGGTCGTCATCCAGATCACGTGCGCTTCCACCGCCTCGGTGGCGTTCTGGTTAGGAATGAACTCTGTCGCGGCCATGGTCCTTACCTCGTCTCTCCGGGTGGTGCAGACCCGGGATTGGTGGTTTTCGTGTCCTCGATGAAGCTCATTTGCGTCAGCAGATCCTCGGGAGGGGGTCGCCGGCGAGCAGATCCATCACGCGCTTGCCACCGAAGGCGGTCTGCACCAGGACCATGCCGGGGGGTTCGGTCTTGACCTCGCCGATCTCGGCCGCTCCCTCGGAGCCGGGCACAGCGCGCAGGGCCTCGAGCGCAGCGTCGGCCGACTCGGGCGCGACGAAGGCCACCAGTCGGCCCTCGTTGGCGATGTACATGGGGTCGATGCCGAGGATCTCGGCCGCGCCGGCGACCGCGGGATCGACCGGTACGTCGCCCTCGCGGGCCACGATCGCGACACCGCTCGCGCGGGCCAGTTCGTTGAGGACAGTCGCGACGCCGCCGCGGGTCGCGTCGCGCATGCAGCGCAGGTCCGCCCCGGCCGCATCGAGCAGGGCGTCCGCCGCATCCCAGAGCGGCTGGGTGTCGGAGACGATGTCGGCGTCGAGCTCGAACTCGTCGCGGGCGAGCATGATCGCGGTCCCGTGCTCGCCGATCGGCCCGGAGACGATCACCTTGTCGCCCGGCCGCAGGTTCCGCGGGCTTAGCGTCGCGCGCGGATCCACCATGCCGACGCCACTGGTGTTGATGTACATCCCGTCGGCGTGACCGCGCTCGACGACCTTGGTGTCGCCGGTGATTACGCGGACTCCCGCGGCGGCCGCTGCCGAGGCGATCGCCTCGACCTCGGCGCGCAGGACCGCGGCGTCCAGCCCCTCCTCCAGGATCATCCCCAGCGTCAGAGCCAGTGGGCGGGCACCGGCCATCGCGAGGTCGTTCACGGTGCCGTTGACGGCGAGCTCGCCGATCGAGCCACCGGGGAAGCGCAGCGGCCTGACGACGAAGGAATCGGTGGTCATACAGAGACCCGAGTCGGAGGACGGATCGGCCTGCTCACCCGGCGCGCCGGGCAGCGGGATCGTGCCGGCGTCGGCCATCTCGTTCAGGCCCTGGCCATCGGGGTCGAAGGCCGGCACGAAGAGGCCCTCGATCAGCGTCTGTGTTGCCTTGCCGCCGGCGCCGTGGGACATGGTCACGTGCTCGGACTTGAACTTCGGGCGCTTGGCGCGGGTCTTCTCGATGATCCCGAGGATCCGCTCCTCGCGACCGACGGCGGGCTGCTTGCCGCCCTCTTCGCGCCGCGTACCGGCCTCCACCTAGACCACTTCCTTTTCGCTGGCGAAGCGGCCGTAGCTGTAATAGGCGGCGCAGGCTCCTTCAGGGGAGACCATGCAGGTGCCGATCGCATGCTCCGGCGTGCAGGCCGTGCCGAAGACCTTGCACTCCCAGGGCTTGATCACGCCCTTGAGCACCTCGCCGCACTGGCATGCCTTCGGGTCGGCGACCCGGACGCCGGGGGTCGAATAGACCTGCTCGGCGTCGAAGTCCGCGTAAGCGTCGGAGAGGCGCAGCGCCGACTGGCTGATGAAGCCCAGCCCGCGCCACTCGAAGTGGGGACGCAGTTCGAAGACCTCGCTGAGCACCTTGAGCGCGGCGGGGTTCCCGTCGTAGGGCACCACTCGGCCGTACTGGTTCTCGACCTCGGCCCGCCCTTCGGCGATCTGGCTGAGAATCATCTGGATGCCCTGCAGGATGTCGAGCGGCTCGAAGCCCGAGGTGACCAGCGGCTTGCCGTAGTCGGCGGGGATGAACTCGAAGGGCCGGGCGCCGACGACCGTGGAGACGTGGCCCGGGCCGATGAAGCCATCGAGGCGCAGATCGGGGGACTCGAGCAGTGCCCGCAGCGGCGGCACGATCGTCACGTGGTTGCACATGCAGAGGAAGTTGGTGATCCCCTCGGCCTTGGCCCGCTTCAGCGTCAGCGCGGTCGAGGGCGCGGTCGTCTCGAAGCCGATCGCGAAGAAGACGACGGTGCGATCGGGGTTCGACTTGGCGATCCGCAGCGCGTCCAGCGGCGAGTAGACCATGCGGATGTCGGCGCCCTCGGCCTTCGCGTCCTGGAAGGTCTTCTCCGAGCCGGGCACGCGCATCATGTCGCCGAAGCAGCAGAAGATCACCTCTTCGTTTTCGGCGATCGCCATCCCGTCATCGACACGGCCCATCGGGATCACGCAGACCGGGCAGCCCGGTCCATGGACCAGCTCCACGTTCTCGGGGAGCAGGTCGTCGATCCCGTACTTGTAGATCGAATGCGTGTGGCCGCCGCAGACCTCCATCAGCTTGTAGTGACGCCCGGGCTCGACCAGGCTGAGGATCTCGGCCGACAGCGCCCGGCCCAGCTCGGCGTCCCGGAACTCGTCGACGAATCTCATATGCCGGCCACCTCCTCCGCTTCGCGTCCGGGGGCGCGCGTCCTCCCGAGATGGCTGATCGCGGTGCCGGCGTGGACCAGGAGGGAGTCGCCCGGCTCGACCGGGAGGACGAGCGCGATCTCAACCGTCTCGCGGCGGCCCTGCTCGTCACGGCAGAGAGCCAGGCCACGGACCTCGTCGATCCCGATGACCTCGAGCGGCAGGGCGACGTCGCCGCAGGTGATGCAGCCGACCTCGGCCGAGCAGTGCTCACCTTCCGGCGCGGCGGCCAACAGATCGGTATCCGGGCCGGGGTCGGGGATCGGCTTGCTGTTGGTTGTGCCTACCCCGATTGACATCAGCGCGGCGCTCCCCTTGCCTGCTGTCCCCTTGAGCGGACGCGGAAGCGGATCACTCGATCACGCTCGCCTTCAGCTCCTCGAGCTCGGCCTCGTAGTCGGCGCCCATGCCTTCGAGCATCTTCCGGGTCGCGAGCGCTTCCTCCTCATCGACCTTGGAGAGCGCGAAGCCGACGTGAATCAAGACCCAGTCCCCGACGCCGATTCCCCCCGGCTCCTCGTCGAGGAGGCCAATGTTGACGTTGCGGCGGACCCCTGCGACATCGACCTTCGCCAGCCGGTTGGTCTCGTCAACTATTTCGAGGATTTGTCCCGGTATCGCCAGGCACATATCCGTACGCCTCTCCTGCGTCGGTTCCTAGTGCGACTCGACACTAACACCGTTGGTCCCTCTGTCAACTCGGTTCGGGTTGTTTAGTTTCTCTTTGGCCGAACGTGTGAGCGACCGTGCTTGACAACAGGGTTTGAGCCAGATACACCGAGTGAATGAACATTCAGTCGAAAGCCGCGACAGCGGCCAAGCCCGCCCGTGCCGACCGACCCACCGCCATCCGCGAGGCCCTCCGGCACCTGGTCGCACGGCGGGGGTTCCACGGTGCATCGATGAGCGCGGTGGCCCACGAAGCGGGAGTCGCGACCGGCACTGCCTACGTCCACTACGCGTCCAAGGACGAACTGGTCATCGCCGCCTACGCGGAGACCAGAACGCGCCTCGGCATTGCGAGCGCCTCGACCTTCAACGAGAACGACAGTCCCGACGACCGCTTCCGGACGCTATGGGTCAGCGCCTATCGACATCTCGCCGCGGACCCGGACCAGGCCCGCTTCCTGATCCAGGTCGAAGGCTCGCCCTACGCGCCGGCTGCGGCGGCGGCCTCGGTGGCGCGGGAGAGCGACCCGCTCGCGATCGCCGCCGCCGATCCCGACATGGCCCGCCGTCTCCTCCCACTGCCGTTGGAGATTCTCAATGAGATCGGTCTCAGTCCGGCGATCCGCCTCGCGGCGCGGCAGTTCGATCTTTCGCCTCGCCAGCTCGCGGTCATCGCAGCGGCCTGCTGGCACGGGATCAGCCGACCGCGCAGTTAGTCAGGGGCGCAGCTCGGCGTGCCGGGCTTCAGGAGGTGTGCCACCGCCGCCCCGCCGCTCGATCCGATCCCGCCACGAAATGCGTCCTGGCCGCCAGGAACGTGACGCGATCGGGGCCGGGATCGACCCGCTCCACGTTGTTGCCACCTACGGCCCGGGCGACGAGGCAGTCTCGCGGATCGCCACCGCGCAGGATGGCGCCATCGCGACTCATCAACTGCTTGCCTGCGGCCTCACCTCCACCGCGATCCACACTCGCGTCCGACGTGGCTGGCTCCGCCCCCGTCATCGCGGCGTCTATCTGGTCGGCCACGAAGCCGTGACCGACCGGACCGAGGTCATCGCTGCCGCCCTCGCGACCGGTCCGGGATCAGCAGCCTGGGCCCACACCGCCACCTGGCTGCACGGGTTCACTCCGACCCTTGTCAAGCCGCTGCACATGGCCACCCCCGGCCGCCATCGACGCAGCCGGCCAGGCATTCGAATGCACCGGATCGTCGGTCTGCGGCGATCGGACTTGATGGTGCTCGAGCGGATCCCTGTCGTTGCCCCCGCGATGGCACTCCGGGGCCTTGCAGCGCGCAGTGATCCGGAAGCGACACGGAGGGCACTGAACGAAGCGCGCACCAAGCGGATCGACATCGATCGCCGGCTCACCACCCTGATGGCCCGTCAGCCTGGCGCCGCCGGTTGGGGGGCCCTCTCGATGCTGCTCAAGTCCGATCGCGGGCCCGACTTCACCCGCGAGGAGGCAGAGGCGAGGCTCTGGCGGTTGATCCTCACTGCCGGCCTCCCGCGCCCTCTCCGCAACCAGCGGGTGTACGGCTTCGAGGTCGACTTCTTCTGGCCCCACGAGGGCGTCATCGTGGAGGTGGACGGCTATGCCTTCCACTCTTCGCCCGCAGCTTTTGAGCGGGACCGCGAGCGCTGGGCCGAGCTCGCCCGCCGGGGCACCTCGGTTACGCCCTTCACCTGGAAGCAGATCGTCCACCGCCGGCAGTGGATCGTCGCTCACATCGCCTCGAGATTGGCCACGAGGGGTGCGGGCGGGAGCGCAGTGGCGAACGACGCCCAATGACGCAACATGGATCTGGTGGACTCAGCGCCGGATCGAGGCACGTTGACTTCGCGTACGACTCGAAACGTGGCGGACGCCCACCTGGGAACGAACGGGAGATCACCAGCGCCCGCCGCTTAGCCGAGCAGTTCGCGCAGGCCGGCCTCACCGAGGATCGTGGTCTCGAACTTCTCCGCCTTGGCCAGCTTCGATCCGGGGCTGTCGCCGGCGACGACGTAGTCGGTCTTCTTGGAAACCGAGCTCGTCACCTTGCCGCCCGCCCGCTTGATCATCGCCCCGGCCTCCTCGCGGGTCAGCTCCGGCAGAGTGCCGGTCAGCACGAAGGTCTTGCCGTCGAGGGGACCGCCCTCCTGGCGACGCTCGGAGGCGTCGAGCTCCATCCGCAGCCCGCGCTCGCGCAGGCGCGCGATCAGGTCGTCGGTGCGCTCGTCGCCGAGCTGCTCGGCGACCTGCTCGGCGAGGATCGGGCCGACGCCGTCAACCTCCTCGATCTCCTCGGGCTGGGCCGCCGCCAGGGCGGATATCGAGCCGAAGTGCAGGGCGAGCGCCTCGGCGTTGACGGAGCCCACGCCGGCGAGGCCCAGCGCAAAGAGCACGCGTGGCAGCGGCTGGGCCTTGGAGGCCTCGATCGCGGCGATCAGGTTCTGCGCGGAAATCTCACCGAAGCCCTCCAGACCCTCGAGCTGGGAGGCGGTCAGGTCGTAGATGTCGGCCGCGTCGCGGATCAGCCCTTCCTCGAGGAAGCGCTGGGCCTGCTTCTCACCGAAGCCCTCGATGTCCATCATCCCGCGGCCGACGAAATGTTTGATGTGCTGAAAGGTCTGGCCGGGGCAGCCGGTGCGGTTGGGGCAGATGGTCCAGACCGAGTCCTCGGGCTTGACCGTCTCGGTGCCACACATCGGACACTTCTTCGGCGGCCTGGGCTTGCGCAGCCGCTTGCCCTTGCGGCGCTGAATCACGGGGGCCACCACCCGGGGGATCACGTCACCGGCACGGGTGACGATCACCTCGTCGCCCTCACGAACATCCTTGCGGGCCAGATCCTCCTCGTTGTGAAGCGTTGCGGTGCTCACCGTGACCCCGCCCACACCGACCGGGTCGAGCATTGCGAAGGGCACCATGTGGCCGGTACGACCGACGTTCCAGACGACCTTCTCGAGCATCGTCGTCACGGTCGTCGGCGGGAACTTCCAGGCGATCGCCCAGCGCGGCTCCCGCCCGGCGCTGCCAAGCTCGCGCCACAGACCGCGATCGTCCACCTTGACCACGACGCCGTCAATCTCGAAGTCGAGCTCGTCGCGGCGACCCTGCCACCACTCGCAGCGCTCGACCACCTCCGCGCCGCTCGTGTGGCGATCGATGTCGCCGTTGACGCGGAAGCCACGCTCGCGCAGCCACTCGAGCTCGTCGCTGTGGGATGCGTGCTCGACGCCGTCGCGGAAGCCGATCCCGTAGGTCCAGATCTGCAGTGGACGCGAAGCGGCGAGCTGCGGGTCGAGCTGACGCAGGGTGCCGGCGGCTGCGTTGCGGGGATTGGCGAAGGTCGACTCGCCCCGCTCCGCCCGCTCCTCGTTGAGCCGGTCGAATCCGGTGCGTGGGAAGTAGACCTCGCCGCGCACCTCGATGCTCCTCGGGCCCTCGGGGATGCGCAACGGGATCGACTTGATCGTCCTCAGGTTGGCCGTGACGTCCTCGCCGATCCGGCCGTCGCCTCGGGTGGTGCCCCGCGTGAAGACCCCGTCCTCGTAGGTGAGAGAGATCGCCAGTCCGTCGATCTTGGGCTCGGTGACGTAGGCGATTCGCCCCCCATCCGCCCCACCCCGCGCCTCGAGGTCGATGTCGAAGCGCTTCAGGAGGTTCTCGATCCGCTTCTCCCAGGCCTCGAGCTCCTCCGCGTTGCGGGCATTGGCGAGTGAGAGCATCGGCTCGGCGTGCTCGTACTGCTCGAACCCCTCGAGCGGCTTGCCGCCGACGCGCTGCGTGGGTGAGTCGGGGGTGAGCAACTCCGGATGCTCGGCCTCGAGTGCGCGCAGCTCGTTGAGCAGCGCGTCGTAGTCAGCGTCGGAGATCGCCGGATCGTCCTCGACGTAGTAGGCATGGTCGTGGCAGGCGATCTCGGTGCGCAGTTCCTCGGCCCGCTTCCTCGCCTGCTCCCCTGCCGGGCTCACCGCTCAGTCCACCTCCACCGCGGCGTTGACGCGCTTCAGCATTCCCTCCAGATCCCAGCGGCCCACATTCTCGAGCCCGCCGTGATCGGTGAGATCGAAATGGATCGGGGTCACCGCGACCCTGCCCCGCGCGACGGCGGCGAGGTCCGTGCCCGGCTCGTCCTCGAAACTCGGCTCAAAACCATAGATCTCGTAGCGCTTGCGGCCATCGGTCTCGCTCTCCTCGACCAGCTTCAGCTCGTCGTCGTAGAGGCGCTTGCCGAGGCGGCTGACCTCGATCCCCTCGGGCTCACCGCCGGGGGCGTTGACGTTGAGCAGGGTGCCGGCCGGCATGCCGTGCTCGATCACGTGGGCGACGATCTCGGCTGCCAAGGCTGCCGTATAGGAGAAGTCGAAGGTGCGGCCCTGGCGGAAGCCCATCTCCCGGGCGAGCGACTGCTGCGAGACCGCGATCGCCGGCAGCCCGAGGATGATGCCCTCGAAGGCCGCGGCGACGGTGCCCGAGTAGGTGACGTCGTCGCCGAGATTGGACCCGTGGTTGATGCCGCTGACGATCAGATCCGGCTTGTGCCCGAGCAGACCGAGATCGGCGAAGCGAACGCAGTCGACGGGGGTGCCGTCGGTAGCGTAGCCCGAGGTGCCGTCCTCGAACTGGACCTCCTCCACCCACAGGGGCGAGCGCGTCGTGATCGAGCGCGCCGTCGCGCTGCGGTTCGAGTTCGGCGCGATCACGTCGAGCTTGACGTCGGGAATCTCGAGCAGAGCCCGGCGCAGGGCCTGCAGGCCGGGGGCCGAGATCCCGTCGTCGTTGGTCAATAGGACGTGGAGAGCCATAGTTCAGCGCCGATTGTATGTAGCTCCCCCCACGGCGCTCCCGGTGTAGGCGGTCTCAGGCGGGGATATCCGCCGGCCGACGGCCCTCCCCGACCGGCGAGCCGGCGATCCCGAGACCGGCCATTGTCTCGATCGCCGCGGGGAGGCGAGTGAGCTCGACCCGACCGTCGGAGCCGGGCGCCAGACCGGCGGCGCTGACCCAGCCCTGATCCCCGGGGTGGTTGCCGTTGCGGCCGCTGCCGGCGCCATGGCGGACAACCTCGCCGAACCGGGGGGACCGGACCCGGGAGAGGTCGCCGCCCGGTCCCGCCGACCAGCGCACCACGAGGTCAGGAAGCAAGCCGTCGCGGCTCCCCTGCCGGGACTCGGCCGGGCGCACGATCGACTCGACTGCCGGGGAGCCGTCGAGGTTCGTGAAGCTCGAGAGCCCGGCGGCGATCTCATCGCAGAGCTCGTTCGCCTCATCCGGCTCGACAATTCCCTGGCGCTCGCGTCCACGCAGATTGAGTCGCACGTAGCCCTGGTTGTCTGACGGCTGGGCAAAGGCCCGGGTGCGGCTCCACTCGACGCCGCGCAACTCCAGACGCGCCGTCAGCTCCCGCGCGGCGGGCGCCGGGATCGCCGCTGCCAGAGCACTTCGCAGGCCCGCCGGGACCGCCGCCCGCAGCCGCCACATCGCGCCGGAGTCATCGCCGCCCGCCTGCCCTCCGGCCCCCGCCGGGCCGCCGCGCAGCACCCGGTCGAGCATCTCGGGCAGCAGATCGGCCCGGGCCGAGTCGGCGGTCATCCCGAGCGGCGCGACGATCAGCACCCGGGTCCCGGGCGGCAGCGCGGCCAGCACCCGACCGAGACCATGGTCGGTCGCCCGGTAGATCGCGTCGAGCTGCGGCGAGTCCCAGAGACGGTGCCCGCCGATGTGGGTGGCCACGAAGTTGACCCAGGCGAGGTCGAGCGCCGGGTGCGTGGCCAGTTCGCGCTCGAACAGCAACGCCACCCGCTGCGGCGCCCGCAGCAGGCCCCGAGCCAGCGCCTCGAGCTCACGCTCGCGGCGCGGACCGAAAGTCTCGGTCGCCCTCGGGGGCCGGCGACCGCCGCCGCCGCTCGCGGAGGCGAGTGCTCGGGGCCAGAAGGCGAGCGGTCGCGACCAGCGCCGCAGAACGACCCGCTCGCTCAGCTGCCAGCCCGAGATCACGCGGGTGTTGCGCGCATCGGCGGGAGCGCACTCGTAGGGATCGATGATCAGGCTGCGCCCGCCGGCCGCGCCGATTCGCGCCCAGAGCATCGCGGGCTTCGGCAGGTGGTCGGCGGTGACCACCCGCTGGGCGGTGGGATCCCACTGGAAGGGATAGATCAGGCCGTGCTCGCCGACGGATACCCCTGAGTAGAGGCTCGGGTAGACGGCCGCCGGAAAGAGCGGCGCCGGCGTCTCCAGCGGCTGCGGCGGCGACTCGTTCAACGCCGCAGCGAGATTCGGCAGCTCGCCGGCGGCGAGCAGCCGCTCCATCGGCTCCCTGCCGAAGCCGTCGAGTTGCACGACCGCGATCACAACGCCCAGGCCGCCTGCCCTGCCTCGTAGTCCACCCGATCGCCGACGCTCCCCGGCTCGATCCAGCGGCGCCCGTCGGCCTCCGAGCGCCGGATCGCATCGAGCACCAGCATCGTCCGCAGGCCATCGTCGGCGTTCGCGAGCGGGCTGCACTCGCCGCCCCGGAGCGCGGCGCCGAACGCTTCGAGCTGCGCGATCAGAGACGCCGTGAGTGGATCGGGGTCGACGGCGACCGGCGCCACCCCGGAGCCGCCGAGCCCGGCGCGCCGCAGCAGCCGGATCAGAGAGCCCGTCTCCCAACGCCGCAGCTCACGGCCGTCACCGTCACGGGCGACAACGCGCTCCCGCCAGCCGCGATCGACGGCGCAGCTGATCAGGATCCGCAGCTCGCCGCAGCGAATCTCCGCCTGCGCCCTGCGCGCGCCGACCCCGATCGCGCGGGCAGAGATCCGGAGGTCGTTCCCGCCACGCCCGTGCCGATGATCGGCAGCGATCCACAGCGCCAGGTCGATCAGGTGGCTGCCGGCGTCGGCCAGGGCATCCGAGCGGCTCACGTGTGGGCGCCAGCGCGCCCGCAGAAAGCGCAGCTCCAGCTCCAGCTCGGTCGTCTCGACCGGGATCCGCGCCGGCAGAGCCGGGTCGAAGCTGAAGCGGCGGTTGAACCCGATGCGGGGCGCGGGCTGCAGGCGAGCGAGGTCGGCGGCCGCGGCGGCATCCTCGGCCGGTGGCTTCTCGACCAGAGCTGGAACGCCGGCGGCGGCGGCCTGGGCCGCGTGCTCGAGGTGGGTCGAGGGCGGCCCGGCGACGACGACGGCGTCCGGTCGATCGACGGAGTCGAGCAGCATCGTGACGCTGTCGCAGGCCCTCACATCTTCGGCCCCCGGGCGCCCACGTAGGGCCTCGCGGGCCTCGAGCGAGCGCGCCAGGTCGGGTTCGGCGAAGCCGACGAGTCGCACGCCCCGGGCAGCCGCAAGGGCGGGGATGTAGAACCCGGTTCCCAGTCGGCCGCAACCGACCAGCCCGAGCCGGAGCGGTGGCTGTTTGGGGTTGCTGGCGGCCATCGAGTTAGGGCACCCTAACGATCTTTCGTCCACTGCGTCGGCCGCGGTGTGAGACTCATCCCGACTCGCAACCGAAGCCGATCACGCTCCAGCCTGCGGCTGCCGCGATCGGGCTCCCTCCGGCGAGCACCCCGGGCGGGGGCGGATCGCTGTCCTCGGTGATCACCGTGCCGGAGGGGATCGCAGCGCTGCGATTGATCGGTCGCACCTCGGACTGCGAGAGGCGCAGGTCCCAGGCCACGGCGGGACCGTGCAGGTAGTCGCCCACATAGAGCGGCAGGCAGGGCTCCCCGGCACTGCTGAGTTGTCCGCTCGCGGCGAGGATCCGCCCCTCCCTGGAGGCGCGCTCGCTCGCCCCGCGCACGTCGCCGACCAGATCCACCGCCCGGACCGTGAGCTGGCCGGCTCCGAGCGCGAGAAAGACCGCCAGCAGGGGCGCCAGGGAACGAGCGCGGGCGGATTCCCGGAGCCCTCCATAGGCGATCGCCAGCCCGGCGGCCCCGAGAATGCAGACTGCGGCTGCCACGGGCGTCATGAAACGCGGCAGTCCGGCGTAGCCGAGCGCGGCGAGTACCGCAACCTGCCCGGCCCAGACGGCCGAGAGAACCGTCAGCTCGCGGACCGCCGCTGAGCTCAGCCAGCGGGCCCGGATCGCGACGAATGCGCCGACCCAGAGCAGCGCCAGAGGCATCAGCAAGAGGCGGCCACCCACCTCGAGCGCCTCGACGGGTGGGAAACCGCTGCCCTCCCGGGCGCGTTCGGCGCCAGTCAACGGGCTGCCTGAGCCGAGCACGTCGGGGAGGAACCAGAGCGCCGCGACGGAACTCAGCAGTAGCAGCGGGATCAGCAACGAGCGTGCGGTGCGCCGGCGCTCGAACGCGAGCCAGGCGAGGATCACCCACGCCTCGGGGCGTAAGAGGGCACAACCCCAGACGGCAAGGAGCGTCAAGCCCCCGCGGCCGTCGAGCCGAGCCAGGAACGCGCCAAGCGCCAGGGCGACCAGCAACGGCTCCGAGAGCCCGGTGGCCGCCTGCCGCAACCACGGCGTGAAACGATCGTCGAGCAGCAGCATGCCGGCTGCGGAAACGGCGGCGACGGAGAGGGCGCCGCCGGGCACCCGCTCCAGGGCTCCTCGCGGGGTCAGCCGCACGGCGATCACCCCGGAGAGCACCGCAGCGAGCAGCCAGGCGGTTCGGATCAGCAGCAGCCAGAGCTCCGGCGCCGCCGCCCCGGCGAGCGTCAGGGGCGCGGCCACAATCGCGGTCAGGGGCTTCCACGAGGGTCCGCCGCTCGTGTCCAGCGCCAGGTCCGGATCAGTCAGCTCGCGGCCCCAGATGAGCCAACTCCAGGCGTCGAAGCCCGGGGCGAACGGCGCCAGAAGGGAGAGACCCGCGAGCCCACCGCAGACGAGCAGCCACAGCATCGCGACGCCGCGAGACGAGCGGCGGCGCTCAAGCGGGGACGGCACCGCTTGCCCAACGGGGTCGGCGGGGTCCATGTGGATGGCGAGGCTCCGCCCGTGCGGCGCCTGAGCGGGTGGATTGCTCATAATGCTGCAAGACTAAGTTAGGGACCCCTAACCATGAACACACCACGCATCACATCACCCAGGTTCCAGCGCCGTGCGCGCCTCGGTGCGACCGCGATCGCGGTCGCCGTCGCTGCCCTTCTGCTGGCTGCCTGCGGGTCCGGCTCCGATGAGGGCGGCGGCGAGGCGGGCGAGCCCGAGACCGAGGGCATCACCGTCTACTCGGGACGGATCGCGCCGTTGATCGGCCCCGCCATCGACCTCTACGAGGCGGACGTCGACCGCGACGTGCAGGTGCGATTCGGCGACAGCGCCCCGCTCGCGGCCACGATCCTCGAGGAGGGCGACAACTCCCCCGCGGACGTCTTCTACGCCCAGGACGCCGGCTCGCTCGGCGCGCTCGAGGATCAGGGCATGCTCGCCCCGCTCCCCAAGCGGATCCTGCGCGAGGTGCCGCCTCGCTTCCGCTCCGATGACGGCCGCTGGGTCGGAATCACGGGCCGCTCACGGATCATCGCCTACAACCCGGATGCGGTCGAGGCCTCGGAGCTCCCCGACTCGCCCCTCGAGCTCACCGGGCCCGAGTGGGAGGGCCGGGTCGGCTGGGCCCCTTCGAACGCCTCGCTGCAGGCCTACGTGACCGCGTTGCGAGCGACCGAGGGCGAGGAGGTCGCGCGCGAGTGGCTGGAAGGGATGGTCGCGAACAGCACCCAGTCCTATGCCTCCAACGTGCCGGTCCGCGACGCGATCGCCTCGGGCGAGATCGATGTTGGCCTGATCAACCACTACTACGTCGCCGAGGCCAAGTCCGAGCAGGGTCCCGACTATCCCGTCGACGTGTTCTTCCCGCCCGATGACCTCGGCTCGCTGATCAACGTCGCGGGCGCGGGCGTGCTGGAGAGCTCCGACCGCAAGCAGGAGGGCTTCGAGTTCATCCGCTTCATGCTCTCGGAGCCCGTGCAGGACTACTTCGTCGAGAGCTCCCGGGAGTATCCGCTGGCCCCGGGTATCGACCCGCCCGCCGACGTGGTCCCGCTCAACCAGATCCCGGCTCCCGAGATCGACCTCTCCGAGATCTCAGACCTCGAGGGAACGCTGCAACTGCTGCAGGAATCCGGGGCTCTGTAGGCCCCGCCGGGTCGCTGATGGCCGGGCTCGCTACAGGTCTCCGCCGGGTCGGGACGCTCCGCGACGGCGCCGCCGGCCGCGCCGGAGAGGTCGTCTTCGGATCCAGGCGACCGCCTATCGGCCTGCTTTCGCTGGGGGTCCTGGCGGCGGTCGCGGCGGCACTCCCGGCGATCTACCTGGTGGTCGTAGTCGCCGGCGAGGCCTCATCGGCCTGGGAGACGATCAGCGACTCCCGCACGCTGGGACTAACCCTGCGGACCCTCGCTCTGACGGCGGCAGTGACCTCGACCGCGATTGCGATCGGGCTGCCGCTCGCGTGGCTGACAACGCGTACCGATCTGCCCGCTCGCCGGATCTGGGCGACGCTGACCGCGCTGCCGCTCGTCATTCCCAGCTACATCGGGGCCTACCTGCTGGTCTCCGCGCTGGGGCCGACCGGACTCGCGGCCGACGCTCTTGGAGTCGACCGCCTGCCCTCGATCTACGGCTTCTTCGGGGCCTGGCTGACGCTCTCGCTGTTCACCTATCCGCTCGTGCTGCTCAGTGTGCGTGCCGCTCTGGTCCGGCTCGACCCCCAGCTCGAGGACGCGGCCCGCTCGATGGGGCGCTCCCGGCGCGAGACCTTCAGCTCGGTCATCCTGCCGCAGCTGGCGCCGGCGATCGGCGCCGGAGCGCTGCTCGTCGCGCTGTACGTGATCAGCGACTTCGGCGCCGTCTCGATCATGCGCTTCGACTCGTTCACCCGGGAGATCTACCTCACCTGGCAGTCGAGCTTCGACCGCACCGGCGCCGCCGCCCTCGGCCTGCTGTTGGTGCTGCTCTCGCTGGCGCTGCTCGCCGCCTACTCCTGGGTGCGAGGCAGCTTCAACTACCACCGCAGCGGGCCGGGAACCGCGCGCCCGTCGGCGATCGTTCCGCTCGGCCGCTGGCGCCGGCCCGCGCTCGCCTTCTGCGGCTTCGTGACGCTGATCGCGCTCGTGCTACCGGTCGGGGTACTGATCTATTGGGCGGTGCAGGGCATCGGCGAGATCGATGGCCGGGCGCTCGCCTCACACGCGGGCAACTCGCTCGCCGCGGCCGGCGGAGCCGCGGCCGTGGCGGCGCTGCTCGCCGTCGTGATCGCGATCCTCGCGGTGCGTTTCCCCGGGCCGCTGACCCGCGTGGTCGAGCGCCTCGGCTTCGCCGGCTACGCCCTGCCGGGGATCGTCGTCGCCCTCGCACTGGTCTTTTTCGGAACGCGCGTCGCGCTGCCGCTGTACCAGACTCTCGCGATGCTGGTGTTCGCGCTCACGATTCACTACCTGCCGCTCGCCGTGGGCGCCGTGTCCTCCTCCCTACTCCAGGTTCCGCCGCGGATCGAGGAGGCGGCACGGGGCATGGGACGGCGGCCGCTGAATGTCTTCCGGACCGTCACGACGCCGCTGGTCGCCGGGGGGATCGCGGCCGGCGCGGCACTCGTCTTCTTGCACGCGCTGAAGGAGCTGCCGGCAACCCTGCTGCTGGCGCCGATCGGCTTCGAGACGCTGGCGATCGATATCTGGCGGCAGACGACGCTCGGCTTCTTCGAGGCGAGCGCGATCCCCTCGTTGCTGCTGCTGGTGGTCGCCGCGCCGCCGCTGTGGTGGCTGACCGGGCGTGGGGAGCCAAGCGCATGAGTGAGCGCGGCGAGGGCAGGACCGGGGCCCGAGCGGTCGCGATCACCGATCTGCACAAGTCTTTCGGCACCAATCGGGCCGTGGCGGGCGTCGACCTGGAGATCGCCGCCGGGGAGATCGTCGCCCTGCTCGGGCCGAGCGGCTGTGGCAAGACGACCACGCTGCGGATGCTGGCGGGGCTGGAGACTCCTGACAGCGGCCGGATCGTGGTCGGCGAGCGCCTGCTGGCGGACGGCAGGACGGCGGTCCCGCCCGAGCAGCGCCGCATCGGGATGGTCTTTCAGGACTACGCGCTCTTTCCGCACCTCGACGTGGCGGGCAACGTGGGCTACGCGATCGGTCGCCGACCGGATCCCGCACGGGTGCAACGGGCCCTGGAGCTAGTCGGCCTCGGCCCCTACGCGTCCCGCGCCGTGCACGAGCTCTCCGGCGGCGAGCAGCAGCGGGTGGCGCTTGCCCGGGCGCTGGCCCCGGACCCCGACCTCGTGCTGCTCGACGAGCCCTTCTCTAACCTCGATGCGAGCCTGCGGGAGCGCCTGCGGGGCGAGGTCCGGGCGATCCTCGCGGAGGCCGGCGTCACCGCGCTCTTCGTCACCCACGATCAGGAGGAGGCCCTGAGCCTCGCCGATCGGGTGGCAACGATGAACGAGGGCCGGATCGAGCAGGTCGGCTCGCCCGAGGAGGTCTACACCAACCCCGCGACACACTGGGTCGCGGGCTTCCTCGGCGATATCGACATCCTGCCCGGCACCGTCGAGGGTGGCCGCGTACGTTGCGAGCTCGGCGGCTTCAACACCGCCTCCGAGCTTGCCGGCGAGGTCGATGTGCTGCTGCGGCCAGAGGCGGTGGCGGTGGACGCGGGCCGGCCGGCGACCAGCGCCGAGACGCTGCCGGGCACGATCACCGGGCGCACCTTCTACGGCCACGATCAGCTGCTCGACGTAGAGCTCCCCTCCGGCACCGTGATCCGCTCCCGCCGTCTCAGCTGGCCCGCCTGGCATCCGGGCGACAACGTTCGCGTCTGGCTTGACGGCCCCGCCAACGTGCTACCGCGGCGCCCTCAGTAGCGAACCGCAATCAGGAACAGGCCGTGCGCCGGCGCCGTCTCCCCCGCCTCGGGCCGCGGCCGGCCACCGAGCAGCTCGCCCATGCTTTCCGGGGGCCTGCGCCCGGTCCCGATCTCGAGCATCGTGCCGACGATGATCCGGACCATGCTGCGCATGAAGGCGTCGGCCTCGATCTCCAGCTCCAGCAGACCACCCGCCCGTTCCCGCCACGACGCCTCGAGGATCCTGCGGCGAAAGTGAACGTGTTCGGTCGCGGTGGGTGTGAAGGCGGTGAAGTCGTGCCTGCCGACGACCTCGCTCGCCGCCGCCGCGAGCCTTGCGCGATCGAGCGGGTAGGGGAAGTGGAGCGCGTAGCGGCGCTCGAACGGGCTCGCTGAAGGCCCGGTCTCGATCCGGTACCGGTAGCGGCGCGAGAGGGCGTCCCGGCGCGAGTTGAAGCCGTCGACGGTGCGCGTGGTGCCGCGCACCTCGATGTCGCGGGGGGTGATCGCGTGCAGCGCCCGGCGCAGGTCCGGCGGCGGCGCCTTTCCCGCCGGCAGCTCCGGCAGCTCAAAGCTCGCGACCTGGGCCAGGGCGTGCACCCCCGCGTCGGTGCGCCCCGCAACGATCGTCGGCACACGCATCCCGAAGAGCTGAGCGAGCGCCGCCTCGACCTCACCCTGCACCGTCCGCAGCTCGCTCTCCCCCTGGCGGGCCCAGCCTGAGAAGCGCGTTCCCTCGTAGGCGATGTCGAGTCGGTACGTAGCCATCCGGCCCGAAAGTATCGCCGGGAGCGAGAATCAGCGAGCCCGGGCGCCGTGTGCTCCAGCACACAAGCCGGCTGATGACGCAGAGATCCGCGTCCCCAGCCCGTCAGAGAATCTGACCCGGGTGGGGGCGTGGAGGTCCAGGAAGAGGCCGGCGCCGTGTGCTCCAGCACACAAGCCGGCTGATGACGCAGAGATCAGCGTCCCCAGCCCGTCAGACGAGTTCGAGGAAGACCATTTCGGTTGAGTCCGAGCGCCGCGGGCCGAGCTTCGTGATCCGGGTGTAGCCACCGGGACGCGACTCGTAGCGAGGGGCGATCTCCTCGACCAGCTTGTGGACCGTGAACTTGTCCTGGCCCAGCTTCTTGAGCAGCAGGCGGCGCGCGTGCAGGTCGCCGCGCTTGGCCAGGGTGATCAGCTTCTCGACCTCGGGCTTGACCGCCTTGGCCTTGGCCTGGGAGGTCTGGATCCGCTCGTGCTCGATCAGCTGCTTGGAGAGGTTCTGCAGCAGCGCCTTCCGATGAGCCGAATCCCGGCTCAGCTTGTGACGTGTACGACGGTGACGCATCGGGGGACCAATCTACTCGTCGCGCAGGCTCAGGCCCAGCGAGGTGAGGGCCTCGACGACCTCTTCGATCGAGCGCTCACCGAAGTTCGGGATCGCGGTCAGCTCCGAGAAGGACTTGGCCGTCAGATCGCCGATCGTCTGCACACCCGCCCGCTTGAGGCAGTTGTAGGCGCGGACGCCAATCTCGAGCTCCTCGATCAGGCGATCGTCGCCCTCGCTGGCCCCGACCACCTCGGTGCCGGCAACGGCTCCGTTGGTCGCGGTCAGCTCCTCGAGCCGATCGGCGTCGGTGAAGATCGCCAGGCTCTTGATCATCAGCTCGGCGGCCTCGCGCAGCGCGGCACCGGGCTCCAGGGAGCCGTCGGTCTCGACCTCCAGTGTGAGCTTGTCGAAGTCGGTGCGCTGACCGACGCGCGAGCTGTCCACGCGGTAGGAGGCACGGCGGATCGGCGAGAAGATCGAGTCGATCGGAATCACGCCGATCGGCTGGTCCTCGGCCTTGTTGTCCTCGGCGGGCGAGTAGCCGCGACCGCGACCAACCGTGAGGTACATCTCGAGCTTCGTCTTCTTCTCGAGCGTCGCGATCGGAGCATCGGGGTTGAGGATCTCAACGCCTGCGGGCAGGTCGATGTCACCGGCGCTGACCTGGCCGGGGCCGTTGGCGACGAGCGGGACCTCGACCTCGTCCGCGTCGGTGTGCATGCGGATCACGATGTCCTTGAGGTTGAGGACGATGTCGGTGACATCCTCCTTCACACCCTCGATGTTCGAGAACTCGTGGGCGACGCCCTCGATGCGGACGGACTTGATCGCCGCGCCGCCAAGCGAGGAGAGCAGCACCCGACGGAGGCTGTTGCCGTAGGTGTAGCCGAAGCCCTTGTCGAGGGGCTCGATCACGAAGGAGCCGTGGGTGTCATCGGCGTCCTCGCTGGAGATGCTGGGGTCTTGAAAATCGGGCAGGGTAGTCATACGCGTCCTTCCGTCGGCGGGTTTTCGGGTTGCCCTACTTGGAGTACAGCTCGACGATGAGCTGCTCCTCGACCGGCGAGTCGATCTCGTCCCTCTCGGGAAGGCGCAACACCTTTGCGGTGAGCGCGTCGTGATCGGCCTGCAGCCAGGGGGGCACAGTGGAAATGAGTTCGGTGGCGACCCGTACCGTCGTATCGGCGGACGAGCCGGACTTGATCGAGATGATGTCCTCGGGCTTGACCTGGTAGCTCGGGATGTCCACCCGGCGGCCGTTGATCTGCCAATGGCCGTGCCGGATCAACTGCCGTGCCTGGCGCCGCGAGGCGGCGAAGCCAAGGCGGACGAGCACGTTGTCGAAGCGACGTTCGAGCAGGCGCAGGAGGTTCTCACCGGTGACGCCGGCCTGGCGCGAAGCCTTGTCGTAGTAACCGCGGAACTGCTTCTCGAGGACCTGGTAGTAGCGGCGGGCCTTCTGCTTCTCGCGCAGCTGGTTGCGGTACTCGGAGGCGCGCATGCGGCCCCGGCCGTGCTCACCCGGCGGGTAGGAACGGCGCTCGACGCCACACTTGTCGGTGAGGCAACGCTCGCCCTTGAGGAAGAGCTTCTGGCCCTCGCGGCGGCACTGCTTGCACTGCGGTCCTGTATCGCGCGCCATCAGTGACCACCTCCGTTCGCACGGTCGCGCTTGGCCGCGCGAAAATCAAGACTGTCGAGAACGCAGGGCGCAGCCTGTGCTGGAGGCACAGGCAAGCCCGAGGACGCGGACGGGCGCAGATTTGCAGCCGGTCCAAGCGTGAGCGTGTGGGCGGAGGTGGTCACTAGACCCTCCGGCGCTTCTTCGGCCGGCAGCCGTTGTGTGCCTGCGGGGAAACATCCTTGACCGTCGTGACCTGCAGACCGGCGGCCTGCAGCGCGCGGATCGCGGTCTCGCGACCGGACCCTGCCCCCTTGGCCAGCACCTCGACCCGCTCGAGACCGTGCTCCATGCCCTTGCGGGCCGCGTTGTCGGCAGTCACCTGGGCGGCGAACGGCGTTGACTTGCGGGAGCCCTTGAAGCCGGCGGAACCGGCGGACTCCCAGGCGAGCACGTTGCCCTGCACGTCGGTCAGGGTGACGATCGTGTTGTTGAAACTGGTCTTGATGTGGGCCTGTCCGACCGGCACGTTCTTCTTGACGCGGCGGCGGCCTTTGGTTGCCTTCTTGGGCTGGGGCATCTACTCAAATCCTCGCTTGATCAGTCATCACTTGGGCGTCGGGGCCTTCTTCTTGCCCGCGATGCTCATCTTGCGGGGGCCCTTGCGACCCCGCGCGTTGGTCTTGGTGCGCTGGCCCCGGACCGGAAGGCCGCGACGGTGGCGCAGTCCTCGGTAGGAGCCGATCTCCATCAGGCGCTTGATGTTCTGCGAGCGCTCGCGCCGCAGGTCACCCTCGACCTGGTACTGCTCAACGGCCTCGCGCAGCTTGACGACCTCGTCCTCGGTGAGGTCCCCGACCCGGGTCTCCGGATCGACCTTGGTGACCTCCATGATCGTGTCCGCCGTGGAGCGGCCGATGCCATGGATATAAGTGAGTCCGACAACCGCCCGCTTGTTGACGGGCAGGTTGATGCCTGAGATACGCGCCATGAAGCCTTTCTACTCTTCCCTGTTTCTAACCCTGCCGCTGCTTGTGCCGCGGGTTGGTGCAGATCACGAGCACGCGTCCACGTCGCCGGATGATCTGGCAACGCTCACACATGGGTTTTACGGACGCACGAACCTTCATGGGTCTCCAACTCGTATCTGACTAAGGGAGCCTTGCTCGTCCCATGAATCGGACAGCAGGCAGGCAGGGACGGCCCTAGAGCCGAGTCGGAGATGGTAGCAGACGATTTCGGGCGCGCAACGCCGGGCGAGGGCCCGGCGTGTCACCATCGGTGGCATGGCCGACACCGGGTTCACCGCCCAGGACGCACAGGGTGACTTCTCCAGCGCGCGACGCCGGGCTGCGCTCTCCAGGCTCGCAGCGCGACTGCGCGGCCAGGCCGGCGACGTGACCACGCTGCTGCCCTTCGAGGAGGTCGTCCAGGCGCTCGGCCGCACCGGTGAGAAGCGGCTCGGCCCCGAGACGATCGAGCTGGAGACCGTGATCGGCTCGGTCGACCGCAGCGCCGAGTTCGACCGTGAGTTCCGCCCGCGCACGGGGCGGTTGAAGCAACGCTGGCAGCGCATCAACGAGGCCCAGCGCAAGGGAGCCGCGATGCCGCCGATCGAGGTCTACCGGGTCGGCGGCCTGCACTTTGTCAACGACGGCCACCACCGCGTCTCGGTCGCCCGCCACCGCGGCGACGACGTGATCGAGGCCTACGTGACCGAGATCCGGACCCGGGTCAAGCCCGGCGAACGGCTCAAGGTATCCGAGCTACCGGCAAAGGGACACGAGCGGCTCTTCCTCGAGCGCGTGCCCCTTTCGGCCGGCCAGCGGGAGCGCATCAGCTTGAGCCGGCCCGAGGAAGGCTATGCCCAGCTCGCCGAGGGGATCGAAGCCTGGGGCTTCCGCCTGATCCAGGGAACGGGTGAGCCGCTCGATCGGGGGGAGATCGCCGATTCCTGGTTCCGCGACGAGTACGAACCGGTGATCGAGGCCCTGCGCGAGGCGGACCTGATCGGCAAAGGCAGCGAGGCCGACGCCTACCTACGGGTCGCCGAGCAGCGCTACATGCTGCTCCGCACCCACGAGTGGGGAGACTCGGTGATCGCCCGCCTGCGCGAGCGGCTCGACTGAATTACCCGCCCTCCGGCGAGCCCGACCCGGCGGTGATCCGATCGCCGCTGTCGAGGTCGAAGAAGTGCAGGCGCTCGGGGTCGAGCCACATCTTCAGCTTCTCACCCTTTGTTGCCTCGCTCGCTGCATCGAGACGCGCGACGACCTGCAGCTCACCGTCCTCCCCGCCGCCGACCTCGCCGCCGACGTCCGCTGCGAGCTCATCGAGCTGCTCGGAGCTCTGGCCGCCGCCCTCGATGTCGAAGTAGGCGTAGAGCTCAGAGCCCATCGATTCGAGGATCTCCACCGTGACCTCGAAGGTCGGGCCGGGCTGATCGCCGACGAGCGAGGCATCCTCGAAATGCTCGGGGCGGATACCCGCCATCAGCTTGCCGGAGCCGGCCGAATCCAAGGCGCTGCGCGCGTCCTGGGTGAGCTCGACCTCGCAGAAGGGCAGCTTCGCGGTGCCGCCGTTGATCTCGACCGGCATGAAGTTCATCGCCGGCGAGCCGATGAAGCCCGCCACGAAGAGATTGCGCGGCTCGTCGTAGAGCTGCTGCGGGCTGCCGACCTGCTGCAGCAGGCCCCTGCGCATCACCGCGACACGATCGCCGAGGGTCATCGCCTCGGTCTGATCGTGGGTCACGTAGACCGTGGTGGTGCCGAGCCGGTTCTGGATCCGCGAGACCTCGGTCCGCATCTGCACTCGCAGCTTGGCGTCGAGGTTGGAGAGCGGCTCATCCATCAGGAAGGCCGACGGATCACGGACGATCGCCCGGCCCATCGCCACCCGCTGGCGCTGTCCGCCGGACATGTTCGCCGGCTTGCGGTCGAGGTGCTCGGTCAGGTCGAGGATCTTGGCCGCATTGCTGACCTTCTCCTCGATCTCGGCGTCATCGAGCTTCGCCATCTTCAGCGGGAAGGCCATGTTCTCGCGCACGGTCATGTGGGGGTAGAGGGCGTAGTTCTGAAAGACCATCGCGATGTCGCGATCCTTGGGCGCCTTGTCGTTGACCAGGTTGCCGCCGATCTTCATCTCGCCCTCGCTGATGTCCTCCAGCCCGGCGATCATCCTCAGCGCGGTCGACTTGCCGCAGCCCGAGGGACCCACGAGGATCAGGAACTCCCCGTCGGCGATCTCGAGATCGAGGTCCTTGACCGCCTCGGTCCCGTCCGCGTAGCGTTTGGTCACCTTCTCGAGCGTGATATCGGACATCGGTCGGCTACCTCCTATCCCTTGACGGCGCCGGCTGTGAGGCCGGCGACAATTCTGCGTTGGAAGATCAGTACGAAGAGAATGATCGGCACCGTGACGATCACCGCGGCCGCGGCGATGTTGCCGAAGGGTTGGGTGAACTGCGAGTCGCCGGTGAAGAAGGCGAGTGCTGCGGGGACGGTCCGCGAGGCGTCGGAGCTGGTCAGCGAGATCGCGAAGAGGAAGTCGTTCCAGGCGAAGATGAAGACGAGGATCGCCGCCGTGAACATGCCGGGCGTGGCCAGGGGTACGATCACCTTGCGGAAGGCCTGCATTGGGGTCGCTCCGTCCACCTGGGCCGCCTGTTCGAGATCCCAGGGGATCTCCCTGAAGAAGGCGACGAGCGTGTAGATCGCCAGCGGCAGCGAGAAGCTCAGGTAAGGAATGATCAGGCCGAGCCAGGTGTCGTAGAGCCCGAGTGTGCGCCACATGTCGAAGAGCGGGCCGACGGTGGAGATCGGCGGGAACATCGCGATCGCCAGGGCTCCGGCGAGAACCGCGGTCTTGCCCGGGAAATCGAGCCGGGCGATCGCGTAGGCGCAGAATGAGGCCAGCACGATCGCGATCACGGTGGCGATCAGCGCGATGCCGAGCGAGTTGATCAACGGCCTCAGGAACGGGCCGTCGAGGCCGCCCTCGAACAGCGCCGTGTAGTTCTTGGTCGTCGCGTCGGTGGGGATCAGGATGTCGAAGAAGCCCTCACCCTCCTTGACCGTGACCGTCGCCGGGGTCTTCAGCGAGAGCGAGACGATCCACATCACCGGGAAGAGCGCGTAGAAGACCACGATGACGAGGCCGAAGAGGCCGAAGATGCGGTCGCGGGTGGTTGTTTGATCGCTCATGAGCGGCTAGTCCTCCTCACGACCGGGGACGGCCGTCCCGAAGCCTTTGACGAACAGGAACGCGATACCCAGCACCGCGATGAAGATCAGCACCGAGACGGCCGAGCCAAGACCCAGGTTGAGTCTCGATATCAGCTGGTTGTAGCCGAGGATCGAAACCGATTCGGTATCCACCGAACCCCGGGTCATGATGAAGATCGAGTCGAAGACGCGGAACGCGTCGAGCGTGCGGAAGAGCAGCGCGACGAGAATCGCCGGCTTCATCAGCGGCAGGGTGATCCGGTAGAAGCGCTGGATCGCGTTGGCGCCGTCCACCCTCGCCGCCTCATAGAGGCCGTCATCGATCGTCGTCAGTCCCGCGAGCAAGAGCAGAGCGATGAAAGGTGTGGTCTTCCAGACCTCGGCCATGGTGATCACCGCGAAGGCGCTGAAACGCTCACCGAACCAGTCCATGTCGTCGGCGACGAAGGGAAGCTGGTTGACGAAGCCGGTGTCGGGCTGAAAGGCGAACTGCCAGGAGAAGGCGGCGACCACGGTGACGATCCCGTAGGGAATGAGCACCGAGGTGCGGATCGTGCCGCGGCCGAAGATCGCCCGGTGCATGAGCAACGCGATACCCATGCCGAGCACGAACTCGATCGAGACCGAGACGACGGTCAGACCCAGCGTGTTGGCGACGTCCTGCCACCAGAGGCTCGAGGTGAGCACGTCGACGTAGTTGCCGAGGCCGACGAAGCCGCCCTCGTCGGGAAAGCGCAGATCGACGCGCTGCAGGCTGAGCACGAATGCGTAGAGGATCGGATAGGCGGTGACGAGCAGCATCGCGATCACAGCGGGTGCGCAGAGCATCCAGGCGAGCTTGTGCTCCGACTTGGTGCGGTCGGAGGTCTTCTTCTTCGGAACGCTCGCCGCTTCCATCAGAGCAGCCCCTCCACGTTCAGGGCCGTCTGCACGTTGTCACGCAGTTCCTCGACCTTCTGCTGGATCGCCGCCTCGTCGTCGGCGATCGAGTCCAGCGGATGGATCGTCCGCTGGATCGCGAGCGAGAGGTCCTGGTAGGCGGGGGTGACGGGGCGCGGCGCGGCGTTGTCGATCGCCTGGCGGATCAGCTGGGCGAAGCCCGGGTAGACATCGTCGATCTGCTTCTCGTCATAGAGGCCCTCCTGCACGGGGGGCAGGCCACCGGCCTTGGCGATCTCGATCTGGTTCTGGGGCTGGATCAGGCACTTGATCGCGTCGAAGGCCTCCTCCTGGTGCTTGGAGTAGGAAGAGACGCCGAGGTTGATCCCGCCGAGCGGCGGCGCGGCGGGCCGATCGGCATCGACGCGCGGGTAGGGCGCCACGCCGAGCTGCTTGAAGACCTCGGGGGCATTGTCCTTGGCGCTCGGGTAGACGAAGGGGTAATTGAGCATGAAGCTGGCACTGCCGTCCTCGAAGGCGAGCCGAGCGGTGTCCTCGGTGGACGTCGATTGGGCCGAGTCCGCGTAGGGTCCGTTGGCGAGCTCCACCATCAGGCCGAGCGCCTTTTCGGTCTGGGCCTGATCGAGCGCAACCTCGCCCGCATCGTCGGCCTGCACGATGCTCGTCCCGGCGGACTCGACCATCGCGTTGAACCAGACGACCAGTCCCTCGTAGCGGTTGGCCTGCACCTCGATCAGATTGTCCTCGCCCAGCTTCTCGGCCTGCTCGAACATCTCATTCCAGGTCTTGGGCGGCTTGGGAATGCGGTCCTTGCGGTACCACAGCAGCTGAGTGTTCGACCAGATCGGCGCCGCCCAGAGCTTGTCCTCGAAGCGCGCCGTCTCGGCAACCGACGGGAAGACGCCCTTGGTCGCAGCCTGCTCGTCGGCGCCGGTCCACTCCTCGACCCAGCCGGCATTGGCGAACTCGCCGGTCCAGATCACATCCATGCCCATGATGTCGATCGAGTCGTCCTCGGCCCCGAGCCGCCGGACCAGCTGCTCGCGCTGCTGGTCGGCGTCGGAGGGCAGGTACTCGAACTTGATCGTGTACTCACCGTTGGCGGAGTCCGAGCACTTCTCCGCGATCTTCGGCAGCACACCGCTCGGCTCGTTGAAGATGAACCAACTCAACTCAACCGGCCCGCCATCGGAGTCGTCGGAGCCGCCGCAGGCCACCAGGCCGACGGTCAGGGCACCGCAGACCAGGAACGCAACCAGGAGCACGATAAACCGGCCGCCTGCGGTCTGCCCGTTGGGGTGTTGCGTCCCTCGGATAGCGAATCTCCTCTCCCAAGAACTGGTTCGCTGTTCGCCGCCTACCCAGTGGGCCGCGACTCTAAACATGGATCCCCGGAATTCAGACATTCGTCCGCAGGAGCACCCCATCGCCCGCCCCGAGCGTCCCGTCCCGGAGTCCTTCGACCCCCGTGGCGAGCGCGGGTTCGGCGCGGCCCAGGTCGATCACGGACCCCAGCGATTGCCCCGCCTCGCCCGTGTTCAGAACGACCCTGTGGTGCTCGCCACGGCGGTAGCTGAGCAGCCCCCGGTTCGCGCGCACGTCGGTGAGGGGACCGGCGAGCCCGCCGCGCGCCGCGATCAGCGCCCTGTACAGAGCGAGCATCGAGCCGGGATCGTCGCGCTGCTCACCGACGTTACGTACCCCGGGGTCCGCGAGCGGTAGCCAGGGCACGGCCTCGCTGAAGCCGCCGCCCGCTGTCCCGTCCCACTGCATCGGATGGCGGAAGGCGTCCCGCCCGAACCGATCGAGCGGGGGCTCGCTCCCGGGCCCATCAACCATGCCGATCTCCTCCCCCTGGTAGAGGAAGGCACAGCCGGGCAGGGTGAGCAGCAGCATCGCCGCGGCTCGTGCGTTGGCCTCGCCCCAGCGCGTCGCGGCGCGGGAGAAGTCGTGGTTGGAGATCACCCAGGCGAGCTGCTCGCGGCCCGCGGCCGCCTCGAGCACCTCGGCGAGCGCGTCGGCCTCCCAGGGCGCGTGCAGCAGATCGAAACAGAAGACCAGATCGAGCTGCTCGAGATAGGGATCGAGCCGCGGGCCCGGCAGATAGACCTCGCCGACCAGGGGGGCCTCCCCCGCGGCCTCGCGCAGGGCCGCCAACGCCGTGCCGATCCCGGGGTCGTCCCGGGAATGGATCAGCTCGAGCATCTGGCCGTCCGGGTGCACCGGCAGTTCGAAGGGGGCCTCGGAGGCGGGATCGTCCCGGAGTTGCTCGTCCTTCATCAGCCGGTCCACCGCATCGATGCGGAAGCCATCCACACCGCGCTCGAGCCAGTGAGTGACCACCGCCCCCATCGCCTTCCGCACCGCCGGGTTGCGCCAGTCGAGGTCGGGCTGCTCAGCGAAGAACGAGTGCAGGTAGAGGCGTCCTGAGTTCTCGTCCCGGCTCCAGGTCGGCCCACCGAAGGAGGCGACCCAGTTGTTCGGCAGCGCCCCGTCCGCCCGCGGATCCGCCAGCACGTAGCGATCCGGATGCTCCCTGAACCAGGGGTGCTCGATGGAGGTGTGGGATGCGACCAGATCCATGAGGACGCGCAGACCGCGACCGTGTGCCGCCTCGAGGAGCGAGTCGAGTTCCGCGTCAGTCCCGTATTCGGGCGCGATCGAAGTGTGGTCGCTGACGTCGTAGCCGAAGTCGGCCTGGGGCGAGCGATAGATCGGCGCCAGCCAGAGCCCGTCGGCGCCGAGCTCGACCAGGTGGTCGAGCCGCTTCTCGATCCCGGCGAGGTCGCCGATCCCGTCCCCGTCCGAATCTTGAAACGAGCGCGGATAGATCTCGTAGATGACCGCGTTCTCCCACCAGCCGGACATGGCCGCAGGCTATCGGCGGATGGAGTTTGGCCACGGCCTCAACGGGAACACAGTTCTCAGACAGCAACGATTGAGAGGTACCCGAGATGCTCGGAGAGATGGCAACGAAGCGAGCCGCAGCCGTACTCGCCGCGGGGGCAATCGCCTTCGGCGGTGGGCTCGCCGGTTGCGGCGAGGATGACGTCAACGACGCCGCCGGCGACGTCGAGGACGAACTCAACGGCGACGGCTGAGGGGCCGGGCGCGGGTACTACTCGTGCCAGGGGGTGAGGATCCGCGGACCCTCTGCACCCACAGCCACCGTGAACTCGAAGTGGGCGGCCAGTGAGCCGTCCGCCGAGTACACGGCCCAGTGGTCTGATCCCATGCGGATCTCGTCGGTGCCGATGTTGACCATCGGCTCGATCGCCAGAGTCATCCCCTCCTCCAGCAGCGGCCCGGAACCGGGCTCACCGTGGTTAGGGATCTGCGGGTCCTCGTGCATCTCGCGGCCGATGCCGTGGCCGACGAGGCTCTTGATCACGTGCAGGCCGTCGGCTTCGACGCGGCGCTGCACCGCGGCCGAGATGTCGCCGAGGTGATTGCCGGCCCTGGCCTCGGCGATGCCGCAGAAGAGTGAGTCCTTCGTTACGGCCAGCAGCTTGGCGGCCGGCTCGCCGATCGGGCCGATGCCGTAGCTCTGGGCCGCATCGGCAACCCAGCCGTCCTTGATGACGCCAATGTCGACGGAGAGCAGATCGCCGCGCTTGAGCTCGTAGTTGCCGGGGATCCCGTGCACCACCATCGAGTTCGGCGAAGCGCAGATCGAGCCGGGAAAGCCACGGTAGCCCTTGAAGGCGGGCTCGGCGCCCTGCGAGCGGATGAACTTCTCCGCGATCTCGTCGAGCTTGCCGGTGCTCACCCCGGGTCGCGCGCTCTTCTTCAGCATGCTGTGACAGCGGGCCAGGATCGCTCCGGCCGTGGCCATCCGATCGATCTCCTGCGGCCGCTTCTTGATGATCGTCCCCCTATACATGGAGGAGTTCAGAGTTCCTCTTCTAGCCGCAGTGTGGCGAGCAGCGCCCGGATCCGGTCGCCCACGTCGTCGGGAGCCTGCGAGCCGTCGACCCGCTTGAGCAGTCCCTTTTCCTCGTAGAAGGCGACGAGCGGCTCCGTCTGGGAGTGGTAGGTGTCAAGGCGCTTGGCGATCACCTCGGGCTTGTCGTCATCGCGGACTATCAGCCGGGCGCCGCAGACGTCGCAGACGCCCTCGTTCTTGGGCGGGTCGAAGTCGACGTGGAAGATGTGCCCGTTCTTGGCGCAGGTGCGGCGGCCACCGAGCCGTCGCAGGACCTCCTCGTCACCGGTGTCGATCAAGACGACGGCGGTGATCTTGCGGCCCAGCTTCTCCATCTCGGAGCCGAGCGCCTCGGCCTGGCCGATCGTCCGCGGGAAGCCGTCGAGGATGAAGCCGTCGGCGGCCTCGGGACTCTCGACCCGCTCCCCGATCACGCCGATGATCACCTCATCGGGGACCAGACCGCCCTGGTCCATATGGCCCTTGGCGACTGCACCAAGCTCGGTGCCGTTCTTGACCGCGGCACGGAGGATGTCCCCGGTCGCGTAGTACGGCAGGCGGAAATCCTCCTGCAGGCGCTCGCCCTGCGTGCCCTTCCCGGAGCCGGGAGGGCCAAGGAGAATCAGGTTCAGCTCGGACATAGGTCCGGGCAGGTTAGAGGGTTTGCGGCTCTGCGCGCGAGGCTCCCGTGGCCCCGGGCACCCCGGCCGCGGGGCGCCGGGCGCAACCTCGGGGTTGGGGCAGCCGGCAGCTCGCCGACTTCGGCTTCAGCACGCGCAAGACGTCGGACTGGGTCCGCCAGGGTCGGCTCTTCCGGGTCCACCGCGGCGTCTACCTCCTCGGCGACAGCCGGATCTCGCGGGAGGGTGAACTGCTGGCAGCCGTGCTCGCCTGCGGCGATGGCGCCGCATTGTCGGCGGCCGCTGCGCTCGAGGTGTGGGGAGCGGTGGAACCGTCGAGCCGCGCGATCGATGTCAGCAGTCCCACCTGCCGCCGCGCCCGTCCCGGCCTGCGCACCCACGAAGCCCGGCTGGGGGCCGCCGATCTGGGTGCGATCGACTCGATCCTCCTGACGCTCCCGGCGCGCTCGCTCCTTGACTTCGCCATGGGGGCCACCCCCGACGCCCTCGAAGCCGCCCTGGACGAACTGCGGGCCGCGGTCCACGGCTACGAGGTTGACCTGTGCTGGCCCGAGCAGGGGGTGGCGCTCGAGTTCGACAGTCGCCGCCACCATGCCGGCGACACCTCCGCCTTCGAACGCGACCGCGCCAAATCCACAGACCTGGAAGCCGCACAGATCACGGTCCTCCGCATCACCTGGCACCAACTGACCAACCGCCGCGAATGGCTGATCGCCCGAATCGCAACCACCCTGGCCACGAGACAAAGCAGCGCGAATCGGCCCGCCGACCCTCCCCCAGCTGAAGTCAGCTGAGGCGTTCCGTGGGCGTGGAGGCCAAGGAGCCGCTGAGCGACGAGGCCGCGAGGCCGTGAGCGAAGCGGGACGCCGGCATCCGCGCGTCCAGGGGGCGCCTCAGCTACTTCAGGAAGCCCTCGTAGTTGCGCATCATGAGCTGGGCCTCGAGTTGCTTGACCGTATCCAGCGCAACACCGACGACGATCAGGATCGAGGTGCCGCCGAAGAAGAAGTTGGCCGACGTCTGGGAAATCAGGATGGTCGGCAGCGCCGCGACGGCACCGAGGTACAGGGCGCCGGCGAAGGTCAGACGGGAGAGGATCCGGTCCAGGTACTCGGCCGTGGGCCGGCCGGGACGCACGCCGGGGACGAAGCCGCCGTACTTCTTGAGGTTGTCGGCCTGATCGACGGGGTTGAACGTAACGGCCGTATAGAAGTAGGTGAAGATGATGATGAAGAAGACCTCGCCGACGATGTAGGCCCAGCGGTCGGGACTGAAGAAGGAGGCGAAGTCGAGCGCAACCGGGGTGTTGAGCAACTGGCCGATGGTCGGGGGGAAGGCCATGATCGAAGCCGCGAAGATGACCGGAATCACGCCGGCCATGTTGACCCGCAGCGGCAGATAGGTGGAGCCACCGGTGGTCATCCGGCGCCCGACCTGGCGCTTGGCGTACTGGACCGGGATCCGGCGCTGACCCTCCTGCACATAGACGATGCCGACGATCACGGCGAGCGCGACGAAGGGCATCATCACGACGAAGACCTGGTCGGAGTTGGTCCACCAGGCCTGCAGGCCGCCGGGCAGCCCCGAGACGATCGAGGCGAAAATCATCAGCGAGATGCCGTTGCCGATGCCGCGCTGGGTGATCAGCTCACCGAGCCACATCAACAGCACGCAGCCGCCGGTGAGCGAGATCACGATCATCATCAGCAGCGGGAAGGTGAGGGCGCCACCCTCGACGACGCTCTCGCCGCTGCCGCCGAAGGAGTCGAAGAGAAAGACGTAGCCGAGCGACTGCGCGAACGCGAGGGCGACGGTCAAATAGCGCGTGTACTGGGTGATCTTCTGCTGGCCCACCTCGCCCTCCTTCTGGAGCTTCTCCAGAGCGGGGACGACAACGGTCATCAGCTGCAGGATGATCGAGGCCGTGATGTAGGGCATGATCCCCAGCGCGAACAACGAGAGCTGGCTCAGGGCACCGCCGCTGAACAGATTGAGGAAACCGAGGATGTCGCCGGAGGCGAAGTTGTCCTGGATCCCGTCGAGCGCCTGGGGGTCGACGCCGGGCGCGGGGATGAACGCGCCGAGTCGGTACAACAGGAGCATCGCCGCCGTGAAGGCGAGCTTTTTCCTGATCTCAGGAACCGTGAAGGCGTTGGCGATCGTTGCGAGCATCGCGAGCTAGATCACTGATCCCGAATGAGCGGGCCCGCGGGGGCGTGCCTGACCAAGCTGGGCACCGCACGCCGGTGCCGCGCGTAGCGGAGCTACGTGCGGTGCTGGCGGGTGGTGATCCAGCGCCGTGTCAGGCGCGTCATCCGTGGGGCCGGGAAGAGGGATCATTGATCCACCAAAGCTAGCTAGTCGAGCAGCTCGGCAGTGCCACCGGCGGCCTCGATCTTCTCGCGCGCCGTGGCACTGAACGCGTGGGCCCGCACCGTGAGCTTCTTCGAGAGATCTCCGCTGCCGAGGATCTTGACCGGATCGGAGCCCTTGGCGAGCCCGGCGGCCTTGAGCGTCTCGGGCGTCACCTCGGCCCCGGCGTCAAAGCGCTCCTCGAGAGTGGCGACGTTGACCGGCTGCGTGTGCGTCCGGAACGGCTCGAACGGCATCGACATCTTCTTGTTCGGGCCGCGCAGCTTGCGCATCCGCATATGGATCGGGTTCTGACCGCCCTCGTAGCCGGCCTTGCGCTTGCTGCCGGCGCGGGAGCCGTAGCCCTTGTGGCCACGGCCGGAGGTCTTGCCCATGCCCGAGCCATGCCCGCGGCCGCGGCGCTTGCGGTCCTTGGTCGAGCCCGGCTTGGGCTTGATCGTGTCCAGTCCGACGTCTTCAGCTTCGATGCGTGCCATCAGCTCTTCTCCCCGATCTCGACGAGGTGGGAAACCTTGCGCAGCAGCCCATGCAGCTCAGGAGTGTCCGTACGGACCGTCTGCTTTCCGATCCGGCCCAGGCGCAAGCTGCGCAGGCTCTCGCGCTGCTGCGGACTCGCGCCGTTGGCGCTGCGGACCTGCTTGATCACCAGATCAGCCATCGGAAGTCTTCTCCTCCTCGGCCGGCGCCTCGGGAGCAGGGGCCTCGGGGGGCGGCGTGGCCTCGGGGGCCGCTGCCTCGGGAGCAGGAGCCTCGAGCGACTCCTCAGTGGCCGTGGTCACGGGCGCGGCGGGCTCCTCGGTCGCGACGGCCTCGGGTGTGACGGCCGCAGCCTCGGCACCCTCGCCCTCGGACTCGGGCGCGGCGGCCTTCTTCTTCCTGACGCCGAGCACCTGGTTGACCGAGAGACCGCGTAGTTCGGCGACGTCCTCCGGCTTGCGCAGGGCCTTGAGACCGGCCATCGTCGCCTTCACCTGGTTGATCGGGTTGTTGGTGCCGATCGACTTGGTGAGCACGTCGCGGTAGCCGGCCAGCTCGAGCACGGCGCGCACGCCGCCGCCGGCGATCACACCGGTACCTTCGGAAGCCGGGCGCAGCACCACGTGGCCGGCGCCGAAGTTGCCGATCACGAAATGGGGAAGGGTCTGCCCGTACTGGGGAACCTTGATCAAGTCCTTGCGAGCGTTCTCGACGGCCTTCTGGATCGCCAAGGGAACCTCGCGCGCCTTGCCGTAGCCGATCCCGACCACGTTCTTCTCGTCGCCGACGGCGACCAGCGCGGTAAAGGAGAAGCGGCGACCGCCCTTGACGACCTTGGCGACGCGGTTGATCTCGATCACCCGCTCCTGCAGGTCAAGGCCCTGGGCGCTCATTTTTTCGTAGCTGACGATGCTCATTGGATTCCTCTCAAACTCTCGGGCCGCGCTCAGAACTTCAGCCCGGCCTCGCGGGCGCCTTCGGCGAGTCGGGCAACGTTGCCGTGGAAGCGGTAGCCACCACGGTCGAAGATCACGGTCTCGACACCGGCCGCCTTGGCGCGCTCGGCCAGCAGCTCGCCGGCCTTCTTGGCCTGCTCCTCGGGACCGAGTTCACGTAGATCGGGCTCGGTCCAGCGCACCTGCGCCAGGGTGTGTCCGGCATCGTCGTCGATCAGCTGCGCGAAGAGCCCGCGGTTGGAGCGGAAGATGCTCAGGCGCGGACGCGCGGCGCTGCCGCGGATCTTCGCGCGCACCCTGCGGCGGCGGCGGAACCTTCTCTGGTGTGCTGTCTTGACTGCCATCTGAAATCTCGCTCTCGTTGTCTAGCAGGCGCTAGGCGCGCTTACCGACCTTGCGGACGACCTGCTCATCGGCGTAGCGCACGCCCTTGCCCTTGTACGGCTCCGGCGGCCGGTGGCGGCGGATGCGGGCGGCGATCTCGCCGACCATCTGCTTGTCGATGCCCTTGACGATCACCTCGGTCGACTGCGGCACGTCGAACTCGATGCCCTCCGGGGCCTCGACGCTGACCGGGTGCGAGAAGCCGAGCGAGAGCTCGAGCGAGTTGCCCGTGGCCTTGGCCCGGTAGCCGACACCCTGGATCTCGAGCTTCTTCTCGAAGCCGTTGGTGACGCCCTCGACCATGTTCGCGATCAGGCTCCGCGTGAGCCCGTGCAGGGCGCGGTGCGGGCCGCGATCGGTGGGCCGGGAGACGGTGAGCACGCCATCGTCGAGCTCCACGGTCATGTCCGTGGAGACGACCTGCTGGAGCTCGCCCCTGGGGCCCTTGACCTTGACCAGGCCAGGGGTGATCTCAACGGTGACACCGTCTGGGATCTGAAGTGGCTTGTTACCGATTCGGCTCATGTCAATTGGATACCTGGTCGTAGAGGGTCGTGGTGAGTGCGGGCTACCAGACGAAGGCGACTACCTCGCCGCCGACGCCCTTCTCCCGCGCTTCGTGGCCAGTCATCACACCGACCGAGGTCGAGATGATCGCAGTCCCCATGCCGCCCTGCACCTTGGGGACCTCCTTGCCGCCGACATAGCGGCGCCGGCCCGGGCGCGAGACGCGGCGCATGCCGCTGATCACGGGGTCGCGGTCCTCGGTGTACTTGAGCTTGATGGTGATCGACTCGCCGACCGTGGTCGGCTCGACGGCAAAGCTCGAGATGTAGCCCTGCTCGGCGAGGATCCGCGTGAATTCCTTCTTCAGACGGCTCGAGGGGATCGCCACCTCGGGGTGGTCTGAGCCCAGAGCGTTGCGGATCCGGGTCATGTAATCGGCGATGGGGTCAGTGAGCATTCGAAGCTTCCTTGGTTACCAGCTGGACTTGGTCATGCCGGGGATGTAGCCCTTGTGGGCGGCCTCGCGCAGGCAGATCCGGCAGAGGCCGAACTTGCGGTAGACCGCGCGGGAGCGGCCGCACTTGCGGCAGCGGTTGTAGTTGCGCACCTTGAACTTGGAGCCTCGCTCCTGTCGTACGCGTTGTGAAGTCTTGGCCATGGTCTCTACTCCTCCTCGCCGGATGTCCCGGACTCGGTCTCGCCGTCTCCGCCTTCGCCGTCCTCGCCCAGTTCGTCTTCATTGGGCTCGGGTTTGGCGTAAGCCTCCGGGTTCTCCTCCTTGAGCTGCTCCAGAGCAGCCTGCTCGGCCTCGGCCCGCTCGCGGGCCTCTTCCTTGCGGGCTTCCTCCTCGGCCTCCTCGTCAGGCGTCGGTCCGGCTCCCGGGCGGCCCTCCTGGGCGAACGGGAAGCCGAGCCTGAGCAGCAGCTCGAAGGCCTCTTCGTCGGTATCGGCCGAGGTCGTCACGGTGATATCGAGGCCACGAGTCTCCTTGACGGTGTCGTAGTCGATCTCGGGGAAGATGACCTGCTCGCGAACGCCGAGCGTGAAGTTGCCGCGGCCGTCGAAGGAGCGCGGGTTGTAGCCGCGGAAGTCGCGGATCCGCGGGGTCGCGATCGTGACCAGGCGGTCGAGGAACTCCCACATGCGGGCCTTGCGCAGAGTGACCGCGCAGCCGACCGGCATCTCCTCGCGGACCTTGAAGTTCGCGATCGACTTCTTGGCGAGGCGAATGTTCGGCCGCTGGCCGGTGATCGTGGCCAGTTCCTCCAACGCGTCGTCCATGACCCCGGAGGTGCGGCTGGCTTCGCCGACGCCCATGTTGACCGTGACCTTGAGGACACGCGGCGCCTTCATCGGCGTCGAGTAGCCGAACTTCTTCATGAGCTCGGGCAGCACCTTCTCGCGATAGGAATCGCGCAACCGCGGCGGCGGGGCCGGCGGGCTGGGTGCGGTGGGGGTGTCTGTTGCTGCTTCCATTGAAAGTCCGTTGTCTGTGGTGGGTCCTGGTGGGTCCTGGGGTCAGTCGATCGGCTTGCCGGTGCGCTTGGAGACGCGAACCCGCTTGCCGTCGTCGGCAACCGTCACGGCGACCTTGGTCGGCTTGTTGTCACTGGGATCGAGGAGTACGACGTTGGAGACGTCGACGGGGCCCTCTTTCTCGATGATGCCGCCCTGGGCTCCCTGCTTCTGGGAATCCATCGAGGTCGGGCGCTGATGCCGCTTGACCATGTTAAGGCCCTCGACGTAAACGCGGCGGCGCGCCGGCTCGGTACGCAGCACCTTGCCGCTCTTGCCCTTGTCCTTGCCGGCCTTGATCAGGACCGTGTCGTCCTTGCGGATACGCATGCTCTTGGCCATCTCTACAAGACCTCCGGTGCGAGGCTGATGATCTTCATGAAGTTGCGATCGCGCAGTTCGCGGGCGACGGGGCCGAAGATGCGAGTGCCGCGCGGGTTGTTCTGGGGGTCGATGAGGACCGCCGCGTTCTCGTCGAAGCTGATGTAGGTGCCGTCCGGGCGGCCGAGCTGCTTGACCGTGCGCACGACCACCGCCTGCACGACCTCGCCCTTCTTGACGCCCGCGTTCGGGGTTGCGTGCTTGACCGTCGCGGTGATCACGTCACCGACGCTCGCATAGCGGCGGTGATGGCCACCCTTGACGCGGATGCAGAGGATCTCGCGCGCGCCGGAGTTGTCGGCGACCTTGAGTCTGGATTCCTGCTGGATCATGGCCGAGCTCTACCTGGCCTTCTCGACGATTTCGACCAGGCGCCAGCGCTTCGACTTCGACATCGGGCGGGTCTCGATGATGCGCACTGTGTCGCCCTCGCCGGCCTCGTTGTTCTCGTCATGTGCATGCAGCGCGTTCGAGCGGCGGATGACCTTCTCGTAGGCGGGGTGACGCCGGGCGCTCTGGATCTGCACGGTGATCGTCTTGTCGGCCTTCGAAGAGGTGACGATGCCCTGGCGCAGCTTGGCATTGCCGGGCTCGCGATCAGCCGCCGGGGTGCCCGTGCCGGGCTCGCCCTTCTTGGCGCGCTGCTTGGCCCGCCACTGGGTGCGGCTCTTGGCCTTCTTCTTGCGCAGCTCGGCGCGCGCGGCGGCGCGCTCCTCGATGGTCTGTGAGGGGTTCGCCTCACCCGTGTGCTCGGAGCGCTCCTTGCGGCGCCGCTCCTTCGGCGATAGGACCTCGGCCGGCTCCTCATCGGCGGCGGGCGCCTCAGCCTTCGCGACCTCAGGGGCAGGGGCTTGCTCCGCGGCCTCGGGTGCCTCGGCCTCGGGGGTCTCCTCGACCTCTGCCTCGTTGTTCTCTTCTTCAGTCATCTCAGCTCTTCAATTCCTTCTCGAGGTCGATCCCCCGCTCGCGGGCGATGGTCAAAAGTCGTGCAACCTGGCGCCGTGCGTTGGGCAGCTGCGAGGTGTTCTCGAGCTCGCCGGTGGCGTGCTTGAGGCGGAGGTTGAATGCCTCCTCCTTGGCGTCCTGGAGCATCTGCACGAGCTCCGGATCGCCCAGCGCATGGGCTTCGGCGGCCTTCATGCGTGCTCACCCTTCTTCACGAACTTGGTCTTCACGGGAAGCTTGTGGCCGGCCAGGGTCATCGCCTCGCGGGCAAGCTCCTCGGAGACACCCGAGAGCTCGAACATCACGCGCCCGGGCTTGACCACGGCGACCCAGCCTTCGGGGTTGCCCTTGCCCTTGCCCATGCGGGTTTCCGCCGGCTTCTTGGTGGTCGGCTTGTCCGGGAAGATGTTGATCCAGACCTTGCCGCCGCGCTTGATCTTGCGGGTCATCGCGACACGGGCGGACTCGATCTGGCGGTTGGTGATCCAGCCGCGCTCGAGCGTCTTGAGGCCGTACTCGCCGAAATGGACCTCGGTCCCGCCACGCGAGTTGCCCCGCATCTTGCCGCGGAACTGCTTGCGGTGCTTGACCCTCTTGGGCATCAGCATCAGGAATCACCACCGGTGGGCTCGGACGCGGGGGCCTCGGCCGGGGCATCGGCTGCGGGGGCGGCCGGAGCCTCAGGCGCGGCCGGGGCCGGGGCCTCGGGTGCGGGCGTAGTCGCCTCGGGAGCCGGAGCCGGGGCCTCGGGTGCGGGCGTAGTCGCCTCGGGAGCCGGGGCCGGGGCCTCGGGTGCGGGCGTAGTCGGGGGCGGAGTGGCGGGGGCGGCCGGAGCCTCAGGCGCGGCAGCGGCTGGAGCCGGAGCCGGAGCAGCCGGTGCGGGCTTGGCGGGAGCGGCAGGCGCCGGCTTGGAAGCGGGGGCTGCGGGCTTGGGCGGGCGGTTGCCGCCACCCTGGCCACCGGGACGACCGCCGCCGCCCTGGCCGCCCTGGCCGCCGGGACCACCCTGGCCGCCGGGACGACCCCGGCCACCAGCGGGACGGCGGCCGCGGCCACCGAGATCCTCGTCGGGGCCCTGTCCGAAACCTTCGGGCATGACCTCGCCCTTGTTGATCCAGCACTTGACGCCGATCCGGCCGGTCGTGGTCTTCGCCTCGACGAAGCCGTAGTCGATGTCGGCGCGTAGCGTGTGCAGCGGTACGCGACCATCGGAGTAACCCTCGGTGCGTGCCATCTCGGAACCGCCGAGGCGACCGGAGACCTGGACCTTGGCGCCCTTGGCGCCGGAGCGCATCGCGCTGGTCAAGGCGCGCTTCATCGCGCGCCGGAAGGCGACGCGGCCCTCGAGCTGCTCGGCGATCGACTGGGCGACGAGCTTCGCGTCGAGCTCGGGCCGCTTGATCTCGCGGATGTTGACCCGCACCGGCTTGTCGGTGATCTTGTGCAGTTCCTTGCGCAGCGCATCGACCTCGGAACCGGACTTGCCGATCACGATGCCCGGGCGGGCGGTGTGGATGTCCACGGTGACCTCACCTCGCTGCTTGCGGATCTCGATATCGGAGAGGCCGGCGTGGGCGAGCTGCCCTCGATGTGGCCGCGGATCTTGACGTCCTCGATCAGCATGTCGGAGAAGTTGCGCTCGTCGAACCAGTTCGACTTCCAATCGTGGATGTAGCCGATCCGGAATCCCTCGGGATTGATCTTCTGTCCCATTGCTAGCTAAGCCTCAATTTCCTTAGGAGTCGAAGTCCGGGTCGGGCTTCAGGGCGATGTTGATGTGGCTGGTGCGCTTTTCGATCCGCGTCGCGCGACCCCGTGCCCGGGGGCGGTAACGGCGCATCGTCGGGCCCTCGTCCACGGAGATCGAGCTGATCAGCAGCTCCTCCGGATCGAGGTCGTTGTTGTTCTCCGCGTTGGCCGCGGCCGACTCGAGCAGCTTCAGCAGCACCTCGGCGGCACCACGCGGGTGGAAGCGCAGCAGCGCGACGGCCTCGGTGTAGCCCTTGCCACGAATCTCGTCGGCGACGAGGCGCACCTTGCGGGGCGCGGTCCGCACGTACCGGGCGGATGCCCGGACGACCGGAAGCTCAGTTTCAGCCTTGGCTGCCATTGCTCGTTGCTACTCGCCCTTCTTCGTTCCGGAGTGGGCGCGGAAAGTACGGGTCGGGGCGAACTCGCCGAGCTTGTGGCCGACCATCGACTCGCTGACGAACACGGGGACGTGCTTGCGCCCGTCGTGCACGGCGATCGTGTGACCGACCATCTCGGGGAAGATCGTCGAGCGGCGCGACCAGGTCTTCAGCATCTGCTTGTCGCCGGACGCGTTCATCTTCTCGACCCGTGCAAACAGGCGTTCCTCGACGAACGGTCCCTTCTTTGTTGAGCGTCCCATTGACTAAAACCTCTCTGCCTAGCGCTTCTTCTTGCCGCGGCGACGTCCGCGGACGATCATCGCGTTCGACTGCTTGTTCTTCTTGCGGGTCCTGTAGCCGAGCGTCGGCATGCCCCACGGAGTCTTCGGGTGGCCGCCCGGGCCCTTGTGGGCCTCGCCGCCGCCGTGCGGATGGTCCACCGGGTTCATCGCGATACCGCGGCTCTGCGGGCGCTTGCCCTTGTGGCGACTGCGACCGGCCTTGCCGATCACCACGTTCTGATGCTCAGCGTTGGAAAGAGTGCCGATCGTTGCGCGACAGTTCGACTCGACCAGGCGCATCTCGGAGGAGGGCAGGCGCAGAGTGACCCGGTCGCCGTCCTTGGCCACGACCTGGATCGAGGTGCCGGCGGCGCGACCGAGGCGACCACCCTGGCCCGGCTTGAGCTCCACGTTGTGGACCACGGTGCCGGTCGGGATGTTGGCCAGTGGCAGGGCGTTGCCCGCGCGGATGTCGGCCTTCTCGCCGGACTCGACCATGTCGCCGACGGTCACGCCGGCGGGGGCGAGCATGTAGCTCTTGAAGCCGTCGGCGTAGTGCAGAAGCGCGATGTAGCTGGTCCGGTTGGGGTCGTACTCGATGGTCGCGACCTTGGCCGGAACCCCGTCCTTGGTCCGCTTGAAATCGATCTCGCGGTAGCGCCGCTTGGCGCCGCCGCCGCGATGGCGCGCGGTGACGCGACCGTTGGCGTTGCGGCCACCGGTCGACTTCTTGCCACGGGTCAGCTTCTTGTGCGGCACCGAGGTCGTGAGCTCCGCGCGGTCCTGATACGTCGCGAAGCGACGTCCCGGGCTGGTTGGTTTTGTCTTGCGAATTGCCATAAGTGTGTCTCAGTAAGTCCTTGCGTTAGCCGGGTGCTACTCGGTCGCCGCGCCCTCGAACAGCTCGATCTTCTCGCCGGGCGCGAGCTCGACGATCGCCTTCTTCCAGCCGCGCGTGGTGCCCGCGTGGACGCCGCGGCGCTTCGGCTTGGAGCGCACGCGGGAAGTCCGGACGCTGGCCACCTTGACCGAGAAGATCTCCTCGACCGCGTGGCGGATCTGGGTCTTGTGGGCCCGGTCGTTGACGCGGAAGGTGTAGCGGCCGTCGGCCATCAGGGCGTAGCTCTTCTCCGAGATGACGGGCTCGACGATGATCTGGCGAACGTCCATCAGGAGGCACCCCCGGCCACGTCCTCGGCTTCGCCTCCGGGCGTGCCGGCTTCGTCGCCGCGGCTGACCGGCGCGCTGCGGCGCTCGAGCACCTCGAGTGAGGCCTCGGAGATGATCACCGAGCGGGATCCGACCAGCTCGGCGACACCGACGCCCTCGGCGCTGGCGACAGCGACCTTCGGGAGGTTGCGGAAGCTCTTGGCGGCGGCGGTCTCCTCAGCGGTGATCACGATCAGGGTCGGCGTCGCGGCGCCCCACTTGGCGAGCGCCTCGGCGGCGGCCGAGGTCTTCGGCTCGCTGAAGTGATCGGTCGGCAAGATCGCCAGGGTGCCGCGCTCTGCATGGACGCTCAGCGCGGAGCGCAGCGCCTTGCGGCGGGCCTTGCGGTTGACCTTGGAGATGTAGTGGCGTGGCTTGGGGCCGAAGGCGGCGCCACCGCCGTAGCGATGGGGGACGCCGAGGGCGCCGACGCGCGCGCGACCGGTGCCCTTCTGCTTCCAGGCCTTGGCGCCGGTCATCGCGACCTCGCCCCGGGTGAGGCTCGAGTGGGTGCCCTGACGGCGGGCGTTCATCTCGGCCTGCGCCGTCTCGAAGACGAGCGACTCGTTGAAGGGTTCACCGAACACGGAATCCGGCACATCGCTCTTGGCCTGCTTGCCGATTGTCGCTGCCTTAGCCATCGCTACGCACCTCCACGGTGGCGTTCCTGGGGCCCGGGATCGAGCCGCGGACCATCAGCAGGTTGCGGTCGGCGTCGATCCGAAAGATCTCGAGCCCGCGCTGAGTGGCGCGCTTGCCGCCCATGCGACCGGGCATCTTCATGCCCTTGAACACGCGGGCCGGGTCGGCGGAGGCGCCGATCGAGCCGGGGGCGCGGACGTTGCGGGAGCCGTGGCTGACCGGGCCGCGGCTGAAGTTGTGGCGCTTGACGGTGCCCTGGAAGCCCTTGCCGATGGCGGTGGCCGAGACCTTGACCTTCTGGCCCTCCTCGAACTCCGCGACGGTGACCTCGTCGCCGATCGTGCGCTCGCCCTCGAGCGCACGGAACTCGACCAGGTGGCGAAGTGAGCCGGCGTCGGCCTTCTTCAGGTGGCCGAGCTCGGCCTTGCTGAGCTTGCGCTCGGCGACGTCACCCCAGGCGAGCTGCACTGCCGCGTAGCCGTCGGTCTCCTCACTGCGTACAGCGGTGACCTTGCACGGGCCAGCCTCGATCACCGTCACGGGGACCGACTCACCCTCTTCGGTGAACAGCTGGGTCATGCCCAGTTTTTTGCCGAGAATCGCAGGCACGTCAATCTCCTAGAGCCGGATCTCCACGTCGACGCCGGCAGGCAGGTTCTCGATCCGCTGCAGCTCGTCGATCGTCTTCGGGGTCGGGTCATTGATGTCGATCAATCGCTTGTGGGTGCGGATCTCGAAATGCTCGCGCGAGTCCTTGTCCTTGAACGGCGAGCGAATCACGCAGTAGACGTTCTTGGAAGTCGGCAGGGGCACAGGACCCGAGACGGTCGCGCCGGTCCGCTGGGCGACCTCGACGATCTCTCCGGCAGCCCGATCGATGGCGTCATGGTCGTAAGCCTTGAGCCGGATTCTGATTTTGCTTGCGGTGATCGCTGACACCTTGGGTTCCTGTTGCTTCCTTCGCTCGGTCTTCTTGCGTCATCCGGCCCCGGGCGGGGCTGGATCTTTGGGCGAGGCTTACCGTCCCGGCCTGATCTTCAGGTCGGCGGTGGGACCTCTGTCCCGGTCGTATGTCTTTGCGTTTTGCTTTGCGACCCCGCCCCGGAAGTCCCGGAGCCCGGGGCCGCTGATACCGGCTGCCTGCCCCTCGTGAGGGGGGTCAGCCGGCCTACTCGTGTGTCGTTACTCGACTACTTCGGTGACGACTCCTGAGCCGACGGTCCGGCCACCCTCACGGATGGCGAAACGCAGCCCTGGATCCATGGCGATCGGCTGAATCAGCTCGATCGACATCTCGACATTGTCGCCAGGCATGACCATCTCCGTGCCCTCGGGCAGGTTGGCGACACCGGTGACGTCCGTGGTGCGGAAGTAGAACTGCGGGCGGTAGCCCGAGAAGAACGGCGTGTGACGGCCACCCTCCTCCTTCTTCAGGCAGTAGACCTCAGCCTTGAACTTGGTGTGCGGCGTGATCGAACCCGGCTTGCAGAGCACCTGGCCGCGCTCGATCTCCTCGCGCTTGGTGCCTCGCAGCAGGGCGCCGATGTTGTCGCCGGCCTGACCCTCGTCGAGGATCTTGCGGAACATCTCGACGCCGGTGATGACGGTGGTCGCGACCTTCTCGTGGATACCCACGATCTCGACCTCGTCGCCGGTGTTGATCACACCCTGCTCGATGCGACCGGTGGCGACCGTGCCGCGACCGGTGATCGAGAAGATGTCCTCGACCGGCATCAGGAACGGCTTGTCCAGATCGCGCTCGGGCTCGGGGATGTACTCGTCCAGCGTCTTCGCCAGCTCGAGGATCGCGTTCTTCGCGTCCTCGTCGCCCTCCAGCGCCTTCAGCGCGGAGCCGCGGATGATCGGCGTCTCGTCGCCCGGGAAGTCGTACTCGTTGAGCAGGTCCTTGACCTCCTCCTCGACGAGCTCGATCAGCTCCTCGTCGTCGACCATGTCCGTCTTGTTCAGGAAGACGACCACGTAGGGCACGTTGACCTGACGGGCGAGCAGGATGTGCTCGCGGGTCTGCGGCATCGGGCCGTCGGCGGCACTGACGACGAGGATTGCCCCGTCCATCTGGGCCGCACCCGTGATCATGTTCTTGACGTAGTCGGCGTGACCCGGGCAATCGACGTGCGCGTAGTGGCGGTTGTCGGTCGAGTACTCGACGTGGCTGGTCGCGATCGTGATCCCGCGCTCCTTCTCCTCGGGAGCGTTGTCGATCTCCTCGAAGCTCTTCGCCTCGCCACCCTGGGCCTCGGCGAGGACGGTGGTGATCGCAGCGGTCAGCGTCGTCTTGCCATGGTCGATGTGACCGATGGTTCCGACGTTGACGTGCGGCTTATCGCGCTCGAACTTCTCCTTCGACATTCCTTTGGGGTTCCTCTCTCGGGCTTGATCCCGATCGCTTTACGTTTTTTCCGTCTGTTTCAGTTCTTAGGGTCTAGGTTGGGCGCTCTTCGGGACCAGGTCGGTCCCGGGCAACCCGGGGAATATGGCAAATCTGCTCGGAGCGCGCTATGCGCTGGCTCCGGCCGGCTCTCCGGTCTTGCTTGCGACGATCTCCTCGGCGAGGCTGTTCGGAACTTCTTCGTAGCGCGCGAACTGCATCGTGTAGGAGGCGCGACCCTGGGTCGATGACCGCAGGTCACCCACGTACCCGAACATCTCGCTGAGCGGCACGATGGCATGAACTGCCAGTGCGTTGCCGCGCGGCTCCTGTCCCTCGACCTTGCCGCGGCGCCGGGAGAGGTCGCCGATCACGTCGCCGAGGAACTCCTCGGGGGTCACAACCTCGACCTCCATGACGGGCTCAAGCAGCACCGGCTTGGCGCGCTTGGCGCCTTCCTGGATCGCCATCGAGCCGGCGATCTTGAACGCCATCTCCGAGGAATCGACATCGTGGCTGGAGCCGTCGATGAGCTCGACCTTGACGTCGACCATCGGGTAGCCGGCCTTGATCCCGGACGAGAGAGCCTCCTCGATGCCCTTCGAAACTGAGGGGATGAACTCGGTCGGAATCGAGCCGCCCTTGATCTTGGAAGCGAACTCGTAGCCCTCACCTGGGTTGGGCATCACGTTGATGACCACGTGGCCGTACTGGCCCGAGCCGCCGGTCTGGCGCACGAAGCGGGCCTCGACCTTCTTGGCTTCCTGGCGGATGGTTTCCCGGTAGGCGACCTGTGGCTTGCCGACGTTGGCCTCGACACTGAACTCGCGCATCATCCGGTCGACCAGCACCTCGAGGTGCAGCTCGCCCATGCCGCCGATCACGGTCTGGCCGGTCTCCTCGTCGCTCTGCACACGGAAGGTGGGGTCCTCCTCCGACAGCGACTGCAGGGCCTTGGAGAGCTTCTCCTGGTCGGACTTGGTCTTCGGCTCGATCGCCACGTCGATGACGGGCTCGGGGAAGGTGATCTGCTCGAGCTCGATCCGGGCGTCCGGCGCGCAGAGCGTGTCGCCGGTCGAGGTCTGCTTGAGGCCGATTCCGGCGAGGATGTCGCCCGAGTAGCACTGCTCGATCTCCTCGCGGGTGTTGGCGTGCATCATCAGCAAGCGGCCGATGCGCTCGGTCTTGCCGGTCGTGCTGTTGATGACCCGGCCGCCGGCCTCGAGCTTGCCCGAGTAGACGCGGAAGTAGGTGAGCTTGCCGACGTAGGGGTCGGACATGACCTTGAAGGCGAGCGCGGCGAAGGGGCCGTCGTCATCCGCGGGGCGGGGGGCCTCGGTGCGCTCGGTCTCGCCCTTGGCGAGCGGCTCCATGCCCGTGACCGGCTCGACCTCGAGCGGGCTCGGCAGCAGCTCGACGATCGCGTCGAGCAACGGCTGCACGCCCTTGTTCTTGAAAGCTGATCCGCAGAGCACCGGAGTTACGGAGAGATCGAGCGTCGCCGCCTTGAGGCTGGCGATGATCCGGTCCTGGGGGATCTCCTGCTCGTCAAGGTACATCTCCATGATCTCGTCGTCGTAGTCGGCGCACGCCTCGAGCATGTGGACCCGGGCCTCGGCCACGGCGTCGGCCATGTCCTCGGGGATCTCCTCCTCGGTGAACTCGGTGCCGAGATCGTCGCCCGCGTAGACGATCGCCTTGTTCTTGACGAGGTCGATGATGCCCTTGAACTGATCCTCGGAGCCGATCGGCAACTGGATCGGCAGCGGGTTGGCGCCGAGGCGCTCACGGATCGTGCGGACCGACATCTCGAAGTCGGCGCCGGTGCGATCCATCTTGTTGATGAAGGCGATGCGCGGCACGCTGTACTTGTCGGCCTGGCGCCAGACGGTCTCGGACTGCGGCTCGACGCCGGCGACGGAATCGAAGACGGCGATCGCGCCGTCGAGCACGCGGAGTGAGCGCTCGACCTCGACCGTGAAGTCGACGTGGCCCGGCGTATCGATGATGTTGACCCGGTGGTCCTTCCACTCGCAGGCGGTCGCGGCGGAGGTGATCGTGATCCCCCGCTCCTGCTCCTGCTCCATCCAATCCATCACGGCAGCGCCGTCATGAACCTCGCCGATCTTGTGCGTGCGGCCGGTGTAATAGAGGATGCGCTCGGTCGTCGTCGTCTTACCGGCGTCGATGTGCGCCATGATCCCGATGTTGCGGGTGCGGTCCAGAGGGAAGTTACGAGGCATAGGTGCGTAAAGTTCTTTGCGGGTGAGAGGTTTTGAACAAATGCGGGCAGAAAAAAGGCCCTATCGGGCCAGAGCGCGTTGCGATGCTCTTGGACGACCCGGGAGTTGTCTATGTCGTGGGGCTCTCCATCGTGCGGAGTTCGCACGCACAGACAGGCATCTGCCTCGCGAGCGGGGCGGGATGTTAGCAGAGCAATGAGGAGCTTCAAGCGTCCTGACAAGAGATCTTCCGGGGCCCCCGAGGGGTCCGGACGAGAGGGCTCCGGGGCACGCCGGAAGAGTCCGGTGAAGCGCTCTCTCGAGGCTCTCCGCGAGGGCGGCAGGGCGACCCGGGGACAGCTCGACGGCACGCCGAAGCAGCTCGGGGCTCGCGCCGGTGGCGTGCTCTCGGGGCTCGCGGCGATCCTCGGTGATCTGGTGCGCGGCGTCGCCGGCCTGGTCGCCTGGCTGATCGCCGTCTCCTCGGGGCCGCTGGGAGCGGCCCGTAAGTTCATCGGGCGCGCGGTCGACCGCGCCTCCCGGGTGATCACGCCGGTCCGCACGTTGCTCGCCGTCGCGATCGGCTGCGCCGTGCTCCTCGGCCTCTCCCAGTTCGCCGACTACCGCGGGATCGCGGTCGGCGTCGACAACTTCGACGGTGGCGTCAACCTGGTCGCGCCCCCGCCCGAGGTCGAGCGCGCCGAGGCCGGCAGCGCCCACAGCTACGCCTTCGTGCCGGCCGCGGTCGTCGCGATCGGCATCCTCGGGATCGCCACCCGGACCCGGCGCTGGCGCCTCTGCCGGCTCGCGGCTCTGATCGGAGTTGCCGCGGTCGTCGTAGCGATCGTCGTGGACCGACCGACCGGACTTGACGAAGGTGCTGTCGCCGAGAGCTTCTCGGGAGTACAGGCCAGCTTGCTCGGCGGTTTCTGGGCACAGATCTTTTCCGCGGCCGGGCTTGCAGCGACATCGCTGCTGTTGGGCCGGGAGCTGCGGCGTGCCGTGCCGCGCTCCCGCCCGCTGCGGGCAGAACATCGCAGTAAATCGGGCAACGGCGAGCGGGGAGAAGGGGAGAGTGGCAGTCACAGCGCTGCCGAACGTGCGGCTGAGCGCGCCGCGCGGCGTGCGCGCCCGCCCGCAACCGAGGCTGAGCCCGCATGAGGCTCGCACGACTGCTGCCGCGCGCCGAGTACGTACTCCCCGTGCTGATCGCGCTCGGGGCCGTGGTCCTCATCGCCTCCGAGTTCATGACTGCTTTCGAGTTCACCCCGCCCGGCGGTGAGGCTCAGGACTCCGTCAGTAACGCCGACCGCCACAGCTTTGCGATGCTCGTGCTCGCGGGCGCCGCTCTGATCGCGCTCCTGCTCACGCTGGCCACCGGCTCGCGGCCCGGCGCCTTCGCGGTGGCCGGCCTCGGGGCCGTCGCCCTGCTCATCTTCCTGATCAACGACCTCCCGGACGCCGGCAAGATCGGCGACCTGGACGATCCACTGCGCGGCTTCGCCAATGCGGAGGCGGTGCCTCAGGCGGGCTTCTGGCTCGAGGCGGTCGGGGTCGCCGCGCTGGCCTTCGGTGGCGGCGCGCTCGCCACGCTCACCGCGGCCCAGTTGGCGGCGCCGCTGGCGGCGCTGCGGCGGCACCCCGGTGCTGAGGCAGATGCGGATCGGGGCCCCGATTCCCCCGACGTGGCGGAGGGTTCGCGAAGCGATCGGGACGAACCTCTGAGCGGTCCGGAGATCGCCCGCCGACCCTAGGGCCGGCGGGCCGTGTCCCCCGGCCTCCTACTTCTTGTACTTGGCGTAGTGGCCGTTGCCGTCGGGCGCCCGGTCGAACTTGCTGCCACCCGCATAGGCGAACCACCGCGGAGACTTCGGCTTGCCGACCGCGTCCTTGGTGAGCACGATCTTGATCGCCTTCTTGCCCTTGCGCTTGATCTTCATCCCCTCGCGCTGGCCATAGGTGTCGAAGTAGCTGGTCCCACTGCCGTCATAGACAGCGACACCGATCGGAAAGTTGTCGGGAATTTCCTTCGGAATCGCCTTGGCGACCTTGATCTTGTGGGTCAGCGTGGAGCCGGACTTCGTGGCTTTCGCCTTGACGATGTCGGTGTAGCCCGGCGCGGATTTGGGCGCATCGCCCTTCTTGTCCTTGACCACTCCGGGCTTCTTGCCGGCGAGCACCCCCGGCGCAACGATCATCGCGATGGCAGCAACAGCCGCCAGCCCTACCGTAGTTCTGCTTCTCATCTCTGGTCCCGCTTCTTTCTGTCCCGCCCGGATGCCGGGCTGTGTGAGTAGGTCGCGGCGAGCATCGCATCGCGCCCCCGGCACCGCAATGGGCCATTCGGCCCAAGGCTCAGCAGGCGATGACGCCGGTCGGCGTTCTCCCGGACCGCCTGATTAGCGGCGAGGCTGAGGTGGCGCAGGTCCAGGAAGCTGAGGCGATAGTGACGAAGCCACGTGAGCCGAAGCTGACGCAGAGATGCGCCGCCTCAGGCCGCCGCTACCAGCGGTAGTGGGCGAAGGCTTTGTTTGCCTGCGCCATGCGGTAGATGTCGTCCTTGCGCTTGTAGGCGCCGCCCTGCTGCTGGGTGGCGTCCATGATCTCGCGGGCGAGACGCTCCGACATCGCCTTCTCGCCGCGGTTACGGGCGAAGGTGACCAGCCAGCGCACCGCGAGGGTGCGGGCCCGGCGCTGCGGGACCTCGACCGGAACCTGGTAGGTCGCACCGCCGACACGGCGGGAGCGAACCTCGAGTGAAGGGGTGAGTGACTCGATCGCGTCGTCGAGGACGTCGGTCGGGTTGCGGCCGCTGCGCTCGCCGACGATGGCGAGGGCGTCGTAGACGATCCGCTCGGCGGTCGACTTCTTGCCGTGCAGCATCACCTTGTTGACGACCTGCTGCACCAGGCGACTGCGATAACGCGAGTCGGGCGGGGGCTGACGGATTGCTGCTCTGTTACGACGCATGAGAAGTCTCTGGGGTCCCTATATATCTAGTGCTAGCCGGTAGCCTTGACACCGTACTGCGAGCGCGACTGCTTGCGATCGCTGACGCCGGAGGCGTCGAGCGTGCCACGAACGACCTTGTAGCGAACGCCCGGCAGATCCTTGACGCGACCGCCACGGACGAGCACGACGGAGTGCTCCTGGAGGTTGTGTCCCTCGCCGGGGATGTAGGCGGTGACCTCCATCTGGTTGGTCAGGCGCACACGGGCGACCTTGCGAAGCGCAGAGTTCGGCTTCTTGGGGGTCGCGGTGTACACGCGGGTGCATACGCCACGCCGCTGGGGAGCCGCGATGCGCTGCTTGCGACCCTGTCCGGACTTGAGGCCGGGGGTCGCAACCTTCTTGCGAGGGGTCTTTCGACCCTTCCTGACTAGCTGTGAGGTAGTGGGCACGGCGGCGCAGTGTAGCGGGACGGCCTCTGCTGCGCGAGCAGCCGTCCCAATGCGGTCCGCGGGGGGCCCGATCGCGTCGAATCGGGCCCCTGTAGATATCGTGGCAGGCGATGAACTCGCGGGATGCAGACGGCCGGCCGATCCTCGCCGTCGACGTGGACGGCGTGATCAGCCTCTTCGGATTCGACGAGACCCCGCCGCCCAGCGTGGGGCGCTTCCACCTGATCGACGGCAGCCCGCACTTCATCTCCGCCAACGCCGGCGCGCGCCTCAACCGACTGGCCGAGCGCTACGACCTCATCTGGGCTACCGGCTGGGAGGATCGCGCCAACGACTACCTGCCGCACCTGCTGGGTCTGCCCACCCTGCCGGTCCTGCGCTTCGGACCGGACGCTCGCTTCGGCACCGCGCACTGGAAGCTGGGGCCGATCGGCAAGTACGCCAGGGGCCGAAGGCTGGCCTGGATCGACGACTCGCTGAGCGAGGAGTGCCACGAGTGGGCGGCCGAGCGGGAGGAGCCCACGCTGCTCGTACCCACCGCTTCCGCTCTCGGGATCGAGGAGGCGCACGTCGAGGCGTTGAGTATCTGGGCCGACGGTGGGTACACTCACTCGGATGGATGAGGGACTCCAAGCGATGATCTTCATGGGCGTCGTGCTGAAGATCCCCGTCGGATTCGCCTGCTGGCTCATCTGGTGGGCCGTCAAGTCCGAGCCCGACACCGTCGAGGCTCCCGAGGACGGCGGCAGCGATCGCTTGCACTTCCGGCGTGAGCCGAAGCGACCGAAGGGACCGCGCCGTGGGCCGCACACTCCGGACGCCCTTCCCCTCCCCTGCCCCGAGACCGGCTCGATTCGCGTAAGCAGGCATCGTCCGGCCCGCGAACGACTCGTGACCGGTACCGGCGAGCAGCGCCGCTAGATGCGTATCGCCATCGCCGGGGGGCACGGAACGATCGCCCTACAACTGACCCGGCTGCTGGGCTCCCAGCACGAGGTCTTCGGCCTCGTCCGCAATCCCGCCCACGAGGAGGATGTCGTGGCTGCGGGTGGGCATCCGATCCGCTGCGACCTCGAGTCGATGGACGTCCCAACGCTCGTCGCGACTCTTCCGACACCGCTCGATGCCGTCCTCTTCGCGGCGGGGTCCGGCCCCGACAGCGGACCGGAGAGCAAGATGAGCGTGGACTACGAGGGTGCGACGAAACTGCTCGAGGCCGCACAGGCCCACAGCATCCCCCGCTACTTGATAATCAGTTCGATGGGCGCCGACCCCGAGCACGAGGGCGAGGAGGTCTTCGACGTCTACCTGCGGGCCAAGGGGATGGCCGACCGCGACCTCGTCGAGAGCGGCATCGACTACACGATCGTCCGCCCCGGGAAGCTCACAGACGATCCAGGCTCCGGGAAGGTGGAGCTGGCGGAGAGCGTCGGGGGGTCGGAGATCCCGCGCGCCGATGTGGCGGCCGTGCTCGCCGGCTGTCTGACCGATGACCTCGCGCACAACGCGACCTTCGAGGTCGTCGCCGGCGACACGCAGGTTCCCGAGGCGCTCGCGGCGCTGTAGCGCTTTCCAACCCGGAGCGGTGGCTCAGCTCAGGGCCCGCTCGATTACCGGCGCGGGGGCGGCCACAGGCTGCATGTAGCGCGCGACGACCGCGGCCCGGCTACGGACTCCCGTCCGATCGTAGATCCGTTCGAGATGGCGCTTGACCGTGGCCGGCCGGATCTCGAGGTGCTCGGCGATCTCGCGATTGGTCAGCCCCCTGCCGACCAGCGAGACGATCTCGAGCTGCCGGCCCGTGAGCGCGGGCACACCGGCCGCCTCGAACGCACCACCGACCACCCGCGATTGAGACGGTGCATCGCGCGGCGCTCCCCTCAGGCCGCGCGATGGCCCCCCGGTTTCGCCTTCTTGGTCGCCCAATGCCACGCCGCTCAGCACTTCTTCTTCTTGGTCGCCTTGGCCTTCTTCAACTTGTTCTTGGCCTTCTTGGCAGCCTTCTGCGCCTTGCCGAGCTTCTTCGCGTTGCCGCTCTTCTTCGCCTTCTTCAACTGCGTCTTCGCGGCCTTGTTCTTCTGGGTTGCCTTCTTCAGCGCAGCCTTGGCCCTGTCGCAGGCGGCGTCACCGGGGTCGACCGGCGGGTCCGGCGGGTTGGTCTCGTTGTCGTCGGCCGCGCTGCTGCAGCCCGGATCGGCGGGGAAGTCCGTGAGCTCGTCGAAGTCATTGTCGACGCCGTCGGAACACTGCGGGTCGGGATCCACGCTGCCCGGGTTGAAGACACCCCAGGTCGGGTTGCCGAGGAAGCTGCTGTTGACTGCGGTCAGGGGCGCCTGCGCGGAGCCGTCCGGAGCCATCGTGTAGACGTCGCCGCCGCCACGGTTGGTCCGGTAGCCGATCTTGGTGCCGTCCGGACTGTAGGCCGGATGCTGATCCTGCTTGATGTCGCCCGGCGCGTCATCAGTCAGATAGGCGAAATCTGTGCCGTCGGTATCGACCGCGACTACCTCGGCGTTCTGCCCCCCGGGGCCGTTGAGGACCTGGCGGAACGCGATCCTTGTGCCAGCGGGGGAGTAGTTCGGCTGGTCCCCCACCGCTCCCGTCACGGCCGTCTTTCCTGTTCCGTCGAGGTTCATCTCGTAGATCGCGTTGCCCTGTGAGTAGGCGATCTTGGTCCCGGTCGGGTTGACGGTGGGATCTAGCGCCACGTCCGTCGTGTCGGTGGTGAGATTCAAGGGGCTCGTGCCGTTCTCGTTCATGATCCAGATGTCCTGGTTGCCGAGGTCGTCCTGACGTGCGAAGACGATCCGGCCGTCGGCGGAGTAGGCCGGCTCGGAGTCGACCGTCCCTACGGCGGGCGCGGTCAGCATCTGGCGGCCCGTGCCGTCCTCGTCCATCACAGCGATTCGCGGAGCCGTGCCCGGAACGATGCTCTGGTAGGCGATCTTCGTCGCGTCCGGGGAGAAGGCGGGCTGCCTCTCGAACGGGGTGCTGCCGGCGCCCGTGGAGAGATTGGTCGTTGCGCTCCCGTTCGGCTGGACCGTGTAGATGTCACCGAAGCCATCAGTGAGACTCACAACGTCGTAGGCGACCTTGCCGTTGGTGCCCGAAAAGGCCGCGCGCGCATCCGCACCCGCGAGGATCAGGAGGCCGGCGAGGGCTCCGAGAATGGAGCCCAGCAGGTAGCGAGTCTTCCTTGGTGTCCATGTCCTGCTCGTCACAGTGCTCCTGTCCACTTGCGGGTTGCGCTCATTGAGCTTCAGCGTCAGTGACCTCGGCAACGCTGCGTACCGGCCGGAGTTCAGACCTTCACGTACAGGGACTCGTACTTGATCGTGCCGTCGTAGCCGGCGTCGTCGAAGTAGTCCTTGCCCGGCGCGATGTCGACGGATCCCTCGCCGCAGGTCTGCACCTGCAGGCCGACCTTGTTCGTCTTGCCGAAGGCGCTGACCGGCAGCTTGAGGATGTCCTTCTGCGACTTGTGCTTCAGCTTCGCGGTCTTGCCCGTGTCGATCAGCTCGTAGGCCAGGTAGCCGGGCTTGGGATTGCTGACCGGCTTGCGCTTGTAGATGAGCATCTCGTCTTCCTCGTAGCCCCGGGTGATCTGGTATTCCGGGTCGGACTTCTTGCCGCCCTTGGTGTTGCCGTAAACGACATCGATCGCACTGCCGTACTGGGTCGCTGATCGGTAGGCGACGTTGAGCGTGATCTTGTTGCGCTTCTCCTTCGCGCTCAGCTTGTCGATGTCGCAGGGGCCGTAGTCCTTGGGGTCGTAGAAGACCCCGCCGGTGGACTTCTCGTCGTTGTACTTGACGCTGCCCTTCTTGCCCGCCAGGGCAGAGGTGCTGATCGCTGCCACCGAGATCGCGATCGCGATCAGTGTTGCCGTGAGTGTCGCCTCCTTCTTCATGATGCTCCCTCTGTTCAGTGCCCGGGTCTGATCAGACCTTGACGTTCAGATAGTTGCGTTTGATCGTCTTGAAGTCCTGGTCGAAGTAGTCCCCGCCGGGTGCGATGTCGACGGCACCCTCGCCGCAGGTCTGGATCTGGAAGCCGACCTTGTTCGTCTTGCCGAAGGCACTGACCGGGATCTTGCTCACCACATCCTTCTTGTCTTTGTGGTTGAACTTCGCGGTCTTGCCCGTGTCGATCAGCTCGTAGTCCGGGTAACCGGGCTCGGGGTTGCGCACCGGCCTGCGCTTGACGATCCGCACGTCGTCATAGCTGTAAAAGCTCAACTCGTATTCCGGGTCGGACTTGTTGCCGCCCTTGGTGTTCACGAAGAAGTAGCCAATCGGGCTGCGGTCCCCACGCGGATCATCCGAACCGCGGTAGCTGGCGTTGACGGTGATCTTGTTGCGCTTCTCCTTCGCGCTCAACTTCTCGATGTCGCAGGCCGCGTAGATCCCCGGGTCGTAGAACGAGCCGTTCGACTTCTCGTCGTTGTATTTGACACTGCCTTTTTTGCCGGCTACGGCCGATCCGCCGAAGGCGGCGATCAGGCCGATCGCGCCGGTTGCGGCGATCGCGGTGAGCTTGCTGGTGCGGTTCATCTTCAGGTCATCCCCTTTGTGCTGGAAAGTGGCTTTGGCACAGGGGTCACGGCTGTCCCATGCCTGATCGTCGGCGATCATCGGCCGCCAGGCCATCGCCGTACCTGCAACTCAACCTGATCTGGCCGCCGATGACTATGGGCCGAACGGCCCATCTTTGGAGCCGAGCGGGCGAGCGCTTGCTCATTTCAACTTCAGCACGAGGTTCTTCGTGCTCGTGTTGCCGCTCAGGTCGGTGAAGACGACCTTCAGCTTCGCCTTCGCCTTCGCCCCCTTCTTCACGGCCTTCTTCAGCTTCTTGGCGGCCTTCTTGCCCTTCTTGCCCTGCGGCTTCAGCTTCAGGGTCGCCGGCACACCGGCAGCGGCCTCGACGCGAACCGTCTTCATCGGCACCTTGACCTTCTTCGGATTCTTGCCCTTCCGCGCGATCCCAACGGCTAGGCTGCGTCGCTTCTTGCCGGGCTTCCCGGCTTGCTTCTGGGAGCCCGACGCCGTAACAGTGGCGTCCTCGTCGGATCTGACCTCGAGCTTGATCGGCTTGCCGGCTCGGGCACGCCCCTTCACATCGACCACCCCGGCGGGAGCCCGCACGTCCGGCGGCAGCCCGACAGTGACGGTGCGCTCGACGAGATCGGACTGGTGCATCGCCCGGTCGAAGGCGACCGCGCTGACCAGGTGAGTGCCGCGGCCGAGCGTCACTTCGTCGGTGACGGCGGAGAGATTGACGCCGCCGTTGCCGCCGAGCGAACCAACTGCTTCGACCACATGCTGCTCGCCGTCGACTGTCACCACCAGGGAGTCGAGCTGCTTGTCGTCGGAGGCGCTGATCTCGAGCTGCGCCTCGGTCGGTGAGCTCACCAGAGTCTCGATCCTGACCTCGGGAGCCTGCTCGTCGCCAAGCAGGACGGGGAGGGTCTCGGTGAAGTGGCGCAGCGACAGACCCCCCGCGGACTCGGGCACCGGCTCGCCGCCGCCCTGGACGTACTTGCCTCCTACCGCTCCACCGAAGAGGTTGACCCGGTCCCATTCGGGCACGGTGGCAAGCTTGGAATCCTTGCCGTCGGCGTTGAGATCGAGGATGTAGGGGGGATTGATCTCGCCGTCGCAATCCCAGTCGACGGGCTCGTTCATCTTCGGAACCAGCACGTATACGCTGCTGCCAGGGCGGCTGTCGTCGTTGCAGCCCCTCAATGCGCTGTAGTTCGCGGCATCCCCCGTCGCGACGATCCCGGCGCTCTCGTCGATGTCCTCTTCATCGAGGGTCGCAACCGTCCCCCCGGGCCCGCCGCCGGGGGGCGGTCCGGATCGCGAGTAGTCGAGGATCGGTGCCGTCGCCGACGAGGGGCTTTCGCTGGGAAGCAGCGTCCCGGCCGTGTAGAGGTAGTTCATCACCGAGAAGAAGTTCGGCTTGTCGAGGAGGTCGTCGGCCCCGCCGTGCGTGAGTCCGAGCAGGTGCCCCAGCTCATGCATGAAGCCGCCGGCCTGGGCGTCCACAGGTCCGGGACAGTCGCTGCCCGCGGGGCTGCAGAAGGGCCCGAGCCCGAGCGCAAAGTCGGTGCCGGTCTTGATGTCTTCTCCGTCCTCGTATTGGAGATCGGTCCGACGCGCCTCGCCGAGGGTCGTCTCAGCTGAGGGGCGGTAGAGCTTGCGCACCGACAGCGCATAGCGGAAGAACGGGGCGCGGTCGCGGTCGAAGTGGGCGGCTTTGACCTTGTCGAAGCCGGCCCACTTGCCTTCGAGCGGATACTCCGCCTCGGCGGCCGGAACCTCGCCACCGCGGGAGTCCGCTCCCCAGCGCCCACCGCCGAGCAACTGCGAGCGCCGGCCGTTGTCGATGTGCAGGCGAATGCCGCTCGAGCCGTCGGCGTTCTCTCGCGGGGCGTCCGCGAATGCCTCCTGTACCCGGCTCAGCCCCTCCGCGGCGAGCGCGTGTCCGCGAGTCCAGTCGACCTCGACGAAGATATCCGCCTTACCGACGACCGCGCCCAGGCGGTCGAGCGGCACATCGGCCTCGCCGTCGTGATCGAGGTCCGCCCCCTCCCGCTCGAAGCCATCGTCGATCCCGTCATCGTCGCTGTCGTCGGCGACGCAGTTGGAGAGCTCCGAAGTGTTGCCCTCGCTGTCGACCACGGCCAGCGCCAGCGCCACGGCGATCGGCTTGCCGGGGCCGAGGTCGGCCTTCGTAGTCGGCAAGCCGGCGAAACCCTTCTCGTCGGTCTCGAACGGGTAAGAGTAGGCCGGGATCTCACCCTCCTCGGCGTAAGGCGCATCGCATCCACCGAGCCAGTAGGCCACAAACCGCAGATCCTGATTCGGCCTACCGCTGAAGATTCCACGACCCGAACGAATCTCGCGGTCACCGATCTCTGCCTGCAGAAAGGACGAGGTCGCCGTCGGGGCGTTGAGCAGGTCGTTGGGGCCGCTGTCGATGTCGCGGTTGTCGTTCGGGGAGAGCCCGTCGGCGCCGAGGTCGATCCCGAGGTCGCCGTTGTCGTGCATCCGGTTGCCGGCCACGTCGTTGGCGCGGCCGTTGACGATCGTGATTGCGTCGTCGCCGTTGTTGGCGATCGTGTTCGGGCCCGGGACATACTCGCCGTCGGCCCGCAGATCGTCCTTCTCCTGACGCGTCAGTGCCATCGGGTCGCCGACCCATGACCTGGTCGCGCCGTCTCGAATTCGGACTCCGCTGCGGCCGTTGCCAGGAACGCAGACAGCTGGGCAGGAGCCGTCAGCCAGGGTGCCGACGGCGTTGTTTCCGAGCATCGTCCGCGATCCACCGTCGATCACGATCCCGTCCCGGCCGAAGCCGGTCACGACCATGTCATGAACACGGGAACCGCCACCCAGCAGGCGCAGCCCATCGGCGCCGGCACCTGCACCCGCCCCGTCGATCCGCGCCTTGCCGGCCTCGCCGACGCTTCCATCCAGCTCCACCGGCACCTCGATCGCGGGCAATGCGGACTCGACGGCGATCATCGGCTCGGCGCCGTTGCCCAGGTCGAAGCTGATCGGGCGCGGTTTGCTCGCGGGCCCGCCGCCGGCGGCGTTGACGGTCTCGATCGCGGCTCGCAGGGTGCACTGCTTGCCCGCGGTGTCCTCGTCGGTGTCGCACTCCTCGGTGCCAGTGTCGGCATCCGGGTCGTCCCCGGCGTCGTTGACGACGATCGCCTTGGAGACCTCCGCCCAGTCGGGGAAGGCGGGGATCTCGGTGACCGGAAGCTCAGTCCCGGCCGTGCCGGGGGCACCGGTGCGGAGCTGGTCGCTGTCGCCCTCGTCGTCCCAGACCAGCTCAGTGCCGTCCGGCGAGTAGCGGTAGCCGGCGGCCTCGTCGGGATTGGGCGCGTTGGCGACGAAGGCGTCGCCGCCGCCACCGAAGCCGATCTTGCGCAACTGCGCCGTCGGGGCGGCGACCCCGTCGTCGGTCACCCGCATGTAAAGCAGCTTGCCATCGGGCGTGGTGTCGAGCGGCACGTCGATGTCGTCGATACCGGGACTGGTCACGTCGTTGTTGACCCCGGCTCCGGCGATCGTCATCAGGCCGATCGAGAAGTCGTCCTGATCCTGGAAGCCGATCTTGGTGCCGTCGGGGGAGACGATCGGGTAGTCATGCGAGTCGGAGCCGGAGTCGGTGAGCTCGGTCGGGGCGCCCCCGGCCGCCGCGACGCTCCACAGCGAGAACTCGCGCTCGAAGATCACCTTGCTGCCGTCGGGGACCCAGTCCAGCGCGCCGCCGAAGTCATCCGGGCTGGCCGGGCTGATCGCGCTCGCCCCGGTGCCGTCGGCGTTCATCACGTAGACCGACTGGTCGCCGCCGTTCGCATCGACGAAAGCGATCTTGCCGCCGTCAGGGGAAAAGCGGGGCCCGTAGCCCGTGGCCCGCACCTCGGTCTCGTCGTCGCCGTTGGGCTTGATCGTCCAGACCCCGTCGCCCTCCTCCTCGAAGAGGATCAGCTCATCGGCGGCTTGCGCGATGGCAGGAACCGCCAGGCAGGCGAGTGCCGCGATGGCGGCAACCAGAAAGGAGCTGAACTGAGGGCGATTGCGGTGTTTGTTGGGGATCACTTCTTCCCCCTCCGCCGCTCTTTCTGCTCGCCGGCCGGAACATCGCCGAGCTCTGCGGGGCGCTTGAGCTCCGCGCTCACGCTGACCTTCTTCTGCGTGATCTCGAGGCTGCCGGCGACGAGATCGCTACAGGGCGTGACCGGGTAGATCACCTTCGGCGGCCAGTACTGCTTCTCGTTGCTCTCCCGCACCTCGTCCGTCAGCGCTCCCGAGTTCTTTGCGATCGTGGCGCGCTCACCCGCGGCCTAGCCCCCACCGAAGAGGAGCAGCGCCACGGCCAATGCCGGCACGAGCCTGCTCGAGTTCACCTTGGACGGCGGTTGATTCATCGATATCCCATTGTTTGCGGCGTTTGGACTGACGGGCGGAACGGCGGTGTTACTCCCGCCGCCACTCCAGCAGGCCGGTGGCCGGTCCGCAATGGGCCGAACGGCCCATCCTGACCTGGGGCGATCTCCCCACGCGGACGGTTGACCCGGCGATGGCCGCCGCAGCCCGGTCCCGCGATCTTTTCGTTCGGCCTGCGCAATGTATGGTGATATGGTCTTTGTATGGCATCGACCAAGGCGACCTTTACTCTCGACACGGAGACCGTGACCCGGCTGCGTGAGACCGCGGAGCGGCTCGGGCGCCCCAAGAGCGCCGTGGTTCGCGATGCGATCCGCGACTACAGCGAGCGCGCCGACGGGCTCGGCGCGGACGAACGGCGTCGGATGCTTTCGGCTTTCGATCAGCTGGTGACCGAGATCCCGCCCGGAGGCGCCGAGCAGGTAGACGCCGAACTGGCCGAGCTCCGAGCGAGCCGGCGGCGGAGCGGCCGCGGCGGGTGATCGTCCTCGACACCTCGGTTCTGATCGACGCGCTCAGTGGTCCGCGTCGCTCAGCCCCGGCACTTCGCGAAGCGATCGAGCGCAGCCAGCGCCTGCTGCTCCCCAGCCTCGTCCTCTATGAGTGGCTGCGGGGCCCGCGCCGTGCGGAGGAGTTGGAGGCCCAGGAGGCCCTACTTCCGACGAGCGCGGTGCTCCCCTTCGGCCCGGGCGAGGCAGCCGCGGCGGCAGACCTCTACGCGGCGGTCGAGCGACCGCGCGGTCGTGAGATCGACCTCGCGATCGCTGCCCACGGGATCGTTCGGGGTGCCGCGATCTGGACCCTGAACACTGCCGACTTCGGCGACCTGCCGGGGATCGAGCTCTACGTACCGTAGTAGGGGGGTCGACGCCCGGCCGCACGAAAACGGCCGCCCGGAGGCGGCCGTCTCGGCAGTCGTTAGAGGCGCGGGGCCTACTCGTCCTTCTCGGCGGTGGCGCCCTCGGTCTCGGCGGCCTTGGTCTCGGCCTCGCCGTCGCCGTTGCCCTCGGTCGTCTCGATCTCGGTGGCGAGCTCCTCGAGCTCATCCGCGAAGGAGGAGCCGAAGCCCTCGACGTCGGCGCCGGCCGGCTGCTCGGGCTCGAGGCCCAGCTCTGCCGCCAGCTCGGCGTCGTCGACCGCCTCGTTCGGGCGCTGCGGGGGCTCGACCGGCTCGATCTCGATCGTCCGGTAGCGGCGCAGGCCGGTCGCGGCGGGGATCAGCTTGCCGATGATCACGTTCTCCTTGAGGCCGACCAGGCGGTCCCGCTTGCCCTCCAGGGCAGCGTCGGTGAGCACCTTGGTGGTCTCCTGGAAGGAGGCCGCGCTGAGGAACGACTCCGTAGCCAGCGAGGCCTTGGTGATACCGAGGATGACTTCCTCGCCCTTGGCCGGAGTGCCGCCGTCCGCCTTCAGCTTCTTGTTCAGAGCCTGCAGCTTGACGCGATCCTCGAGCTGTCCCGGAAGCAGCTCCGAGGAGCCCTTGGAATCGACGCGCACCTTCTTCAGCATCTGGCGCACGATCAGCTCGATGTGCTTGTCGTTGATGTCGACGCCCTGGGCCCGGTAGACCTTCTGCACCTCGGCCACGAGGTACTGCTCGGTGTCCGTGCGGCCACGGACCTCGAGGATCTCGGCCGGGTACAGGGAGCCCTCGTTGAGCTGATCGCCCTTGGAGACCTTGGCACCGTGCTCGACGAGCATCACCATGCGGGCCGGGAACGAATAGCTGTGCTCCTCGCCCTGACCGTCGGTGATCACCATCTTGATGCCCTTGTCGGTCTCCTCGATCGCGACCTTGCCGTCCTCCAGCGCCAGCTGGGCGAGGCCCTTCGGCTTGCGCGCCTCGAACAGCTCGACGATCCGGGGCAGACCCTGGGTGATGTCGAGTCCCGCCACACCACCGGTGTGGAACGTACGCATGGTCAGCTGGGTACCGGGCTCGCCGATCGACTGGGCGGCGATGATGCCGACCGCGTCGCCGAGCTCGGCGTCGGTGCCGGTCGCCAGCGCCCGGCCGTAACAGGCCTGGCAGATCCCGGTCGGCAGCTCGCACTTGAGCGCCGAGCGAACCTGAACCACGGCGTTGTCCTCGGCCTCAAAGGCCTCAGCCAGCTCCGCGATCTCGGGCTTGTCGATCTCCTGGTTGCGCTTGAACAGCTCGCGACCGCGCTTGGTCTCGAACTTCTTCGCCGCGTTGCGTCCCTCGAGGTTGGGGTTGAAGGTCCCATCCGCGCGGTAGACCGGGAGCTCGATGAAGTGCTTGGTCTTGCAGTCGTCGGTATTGATGATCACGTCCTGGGCGACGTCCACGAGACGACGCGTCAGGTAGCCGGAATCGGCCGTACGCAGAGCGGTATCGGCGAGACCCTTACGGGCACCGTGGGTGGAGATGAAGTACTCCAGTACCGAGAGGCCTTCCATGAAGTTGGCCTTGATCGGACGCTCGATGATCTCACCCTTCGGGTTGGCCATCAGGCCTCGCATACCGGCCAGCTGACGGATCTGCTTGAAGGAACCGCGAGCGCCTGAGTTGGCCATCATGAAGATGGGGTTCAGCTCGTCGAGGTTGTCCTCCATCGCCTGCGCCACTTCCTCGGTCGCCTTGTCCCAGACCTTGGTGACCTGGTCCTTGCGCTCCTCGGCCGTGATCCAGCCGTCGTTGTACTGGCCCATGATGTCGGCGGCCTGCTTCTCGTAGCCGTCGAGGATCTTCTCCTTGTTGGGAGGCGAGATCACGTCGTTCTTGCAGACGGTGATCCCGGCCTGCGTGGCGAAGTGGAAGCCCAGCTCCTTGTAGGCGTCCAGCACCTGCGAAACCGCCGGCGCACCGTAGGACTCGACCAGGTCGGCGACCATCGCGTTGACGTCCTTCTTCTTCAACGAGTCGTTGACGAAGTTGAACTTCTCGGGGTCGTATTCGTCCTCGAGGGCCTCCGCAAGCGCCCGCTCGACGCGGTCGTTGAAGATGATCCGCCCGACCGTCGTCATGAAGTGCTCATGCTCGGGTCGCCGGTACTCGGCGGGATCGTGCAGATCCACCAACCCGTTCTCGAACGCCAGCTCGGCCTCCTGAGCGGAGCGGAAGGTGCGCGGCCGGGGGCCGTCCTTCTTGTCCCACTTGCCGGCCTTGAGCTTCTCGTCGAGCTCGGCCAACCGGTCGCTGCCCGGACCGTAGGTGACGAAGTAGATCCCGAGGACCATGTCCTGGGTCGGCGTCGCCAGCGGCGCTCCGTGCGCGGGGCTGAGAATGTTGTTGGAGGAGAGCATCAGGATCCGCGCCTCCGCCTGCGCCTCGGCGCTGAGCGGCACGTGGACGGCCATCTGGTCGCCGTCGAAGTCGGCGTTGAAGGCCGAGCAGACGAGCGGGTGGACCTGGATCGCCTTGCCCTCGACGAGCTGCGGCTCGAACGCCTGGATGCCGAGGCGGTGCAGGGTCGGTGCGCGGTTGAGCAGCACCGGGTGCTCCTGGATGACCTCTTCGAGAACGTCCCAGACCTCGGGAATCATCGAGTCGACCATCTTCTTGGCCGCCTTGATGTTCTGCACGGCCTTGCGCTCTACGAGACGGCTCATGATGAACGGCTTGAACAGCTCCAGGGCCATCAGCTTCGGCAGACCACACTGGTGCAGGCTCAGCGAAGGACCGGAGACGATCACCGATCGCCCGGAGTAATCGACGCGCTTGCCGAGCAGGTTCTGACGGAACCGGCCCTGCTTGCCCTTGAGCATGTCGGAGAGCGACTTCAGCGCACGGTTGCCGGGCCCGGTGACGGGACGACCACGGCGGCCGTTGTCGAACAGGGCGTCAACCGACTCCTGCAGCATCCGCTTCTCGTTATTGACGATGATCTCCGGCGCGCCGAGATCGAGCAGCCGCTTGAGGCGGTTGTTGCGGTTGATCACGCGGCGGTAGAGATCGTTGAGATCCGAGGTCGCGAAGCGGCCACCGTCGAGCTGCACCATCGGGCGCAGCTCCGGCGGGATCACCGGCACGACGTCGAGGATCATCCACTCCGGCTTGTTGTCGGAGTTGAGGAACGAGCTGGCCACCTTGAGGCGCTTGACCGCGCGCGCCTGCTTCTGGCCCTTGGAGGTGTTGATGATCTGCTCGAGCTCCTCGCACTCGGCGGCGAGATCGATCTGCTGCAGCAGGTCGCGGATCCACTCCGCGCCCATGCCGCCGCGGAAGTACTCGCCCCAGCCGAACTGGGAGCCGAAGCGGTCCTTGAGCTCACGGAAGACGGCCTCGTCGGTGATCACGTCCTTGACCTTCATCTCACCGAAAAGCTTCCAGACCTGTTCCATGCGCTCGATCGCGTCGTCGATGTAGGACTCGGTGTCGGCGATCTCGGAGTTGAGCTCCTTGCGGGTCTCGCGGTCGAGCTTGCTCTTGTCTTCCTTGTTGAGCTTCTTGACCGAACCCGTGGCCTCGGCCCAGAGTTCGTCCTCCTCGTTGAACTTGGCCGGCTTGGTGCCGTCGGCGATGTAGGCGACGCGGCGGTCGAGCGACTCGCTCAGCTCCTGGACGCGCTGCTCCTTCTCGCCCTTGTAATCGTCGAGAACCTTGTTGACTTCCTTCTCGAGCTTCGTCATGTCCTTCTGACGAGCTTCCTCGTCGATGTGGGTGACGATCGAGGCAGCGAAGTAGAGGACCTTCTCGAGCTCCTTGGGAGCCATGTCGATCAGGTAGCCGATCCGCGAGGGAACGCCCTTGAAGAACCAGATGTGGGAGACCGGCGCGGCGAGGTCGACGTGCGCCATGCGCTCACGGCGGACCTTGCTGCGCGTCACCTCGACGCCGCAGCGCTCGCAGACGATGCCCTTGTAACGGACCCGCTTGTACTTACCGCAGTAGCACTCCCAGTCCTTGGTGGGGCCGAAGATCTTCTCGCAGAAGAGGCCCTCCTTCTCAGGCTTGAGCGTCCGGTAATTGATCGTCTCCGGCTTGGTCACCTCGCCCGAGGACCAGCTGCGGATCTTCTTCGGTGAGGTGAGGCCGATCTCGATGGCGTCGAAGTTGTTGATGTCCATGTGAGTTCCTTTACTTCAGTGCTTGAGCGGGCGAGTGGGTCCGTGGGGACGAGGGCTAGGTGGCCTCCGCCTCCTCGGGCTTCGCATCGCTGTCGGAACCTTCGGGCTCCGCGCCATTTCCATCGACCTCGCTGACCGCCTCATCGGCTGCGGCACTATCGCCGGCACGTACGCCGGAGAGATCGATGCCGAGCTCCTCCGCCGCGCGGAGCAACTCGTCCTCTTCCTCTTCCATCCCGACCGCGCCGGCCTCGGTGACCAGGTTGGCGTCGAGCGAGAGGGCCTGCATCTCCTTGAGCAGGACCTTGAACGACTCGGGGATCGACGGCTCGGGGATGTTCTCGCCCTTGACGATCGCCTCATACGCCTTCACACGGCCGACCGTGTCATCAGACTTGACGGTGAGCATCTCCTGCAGCGTGTAGGCAGCGCCGTACGCCTCCAGGGCCCAGACCTCCATCTCGCCGAAGCGCTGACCGCCGAACTGCGCCTTACCGCCCAGCGGCTGCTGGGTGACGAGCGAGTAGGGCCCGGTGCTCCGGGCGTGGATCTTGTCGTCTACGAGGTGGTGCAGCTTGAGGATGTACATGTAGCCGACCGTGACGTCGCCGAGGAACGGCTCGCCGGTACGACCGGAGTACAGCCGCGCGCGTCCCTCTGAGCGGGTCCCCTCGCGGGCCTTCATGTCGAGTCCGAGGTCGATGCCCCGCTCCTCGAAGTTCTCCTGCTGCCACTTGACCAGGGCCTCGTCGACCTCCTCGACGCTGGCGCCGTCGAAGACCGGCGTGGCCACGTTCACACGGGCCTTGGGACCGAGCTTCTTGACCTCGTGGTAGCTGTCGGAGCCGTCGTCGTACCAGCCGTTGGCGGCGACCCAGCCGAGGTGCGTCTCCAGCACCTGGCCGATGTTCATCCGGCTCGGCACGCCGAGCGGGTTGAGGATCACGTCGACCGGAGTGCCGTCCTCGAGGTGAGGCATGTCCTCCTCGGGAACGATCTTGGAGATCACGCCCTTGTTGCCGTGGCGGCCGGCGAGCTTGTCGCCCTCCTGGATCTTGCGCTTGATCGCGACGAACACGCGGACGAGGTCGTTGACCCCGGGCGCCAGATCGTCACCGTCGTCGCGGTTGAAGGTGATGACGTCGATGACGACACCCTCCTCACCGTGCGGAACCTTGAGCGAGGTGTCGCGGACCTCACGCGCCTTCTCCTTGAAGATCGCGCGGATCAGCTTCTCCTCGGCGGTCAGCTCAGTCTCGCCCTTCGGCGTGACCTTGCCGACCAGCAGGTCGCCCGACTTGACCTCGGCGCCGACGCGGACAACGCCACGCTCGTCGAGGTTGCGCAGCGAGTCCTCGGAGCGGTTCGGGATATCCCGGGTGATCTCCTCGTCGCCGAGCTTGGTCGTGCGGGCGTCGATCTCGTACTCCTCGATGTGGATCGAGGTGAGCTCGTCGTCCTTGACCAGACGCTGGGAGAGAATGATCGCGTCCTCGAAGTTGTAGCCCTCCCAGGACATGAAGGCGACCAGGCAGTTCTTGCCCAGCGCGATCTCACCGTGTGAGGTCGAGGAACCGTCGGCCAGCACTGCGCCCTCATCAACGTCGTCGCCGACGTCCACGAGTGGCCGCTGATGCATCACGGTGCCCTGGTTGGAGCGCATGAACTTCTCCAGCACATACGTGTCCTTCTTCGAGCCGTGGGTGACCACGATCCGCGAGGCATCCACCTCGGTGACCTTGCCGGCGTTCTCGGCGAGGATCACGTCGCCGGAGTCGATCGCGGCGCGCTTCTCCATGCCGGTGCCGATCAGCGGCGCCTCTGCCTTGAGCAGGGGCACGGCCTGGCGCTGCATGTTGGACCCCATCAGGGCCCGGTTGGCGTCGTCGTGCTCGAGGAACGGGATCAGCGCCGTCGCAACCGACCAGATCTGGGTCGGGGAGACGTCCATCAGGTCGACGTCCTTGGGCGGAACCGCCTGGACCTCGCCGTCACGGGCGCGACAGAGGACGATCGGACCGGCGAGCTTGCCGTTCTTGAAGTCCACGTCGGCGTTCGCCTGGGCGATCACCTTCTCCTCCTCCTGGGTGGCGTCGAGGTGGACGATCTCGTCGGTGACGACACCGTCCTTGACGACCCGGTAGGGGGTGGTGACGAAACCGAACTCGCTGATCTCCGCGTAGGAGGACAGGGAGCCGATCAGACCGATGTTCGGTCCCTCGGGGGTCTCGATCGGGCACATCCGCCCGTAATGGGTGGTGTGCACGTCGCGGACCTCGATCGGCGCGCGCTCACGGGTCAGTCCACCCGCGCCGAGCGCCGAGAGGCGGCGGCGGTGGGTGAGACCGGCCAGGGAGTTGGTCTGGTCCATGAACTGCGAGAGCTGCGAGGAGCCGAAGAACTCCTTCAGCGCCGCGACCACGGGCCGGATGTTGATGATCGTCTGCGGCGTGATCGCGTCGGCGTCCTCGGTGGTGAGGCGCTCGCGCACGACCCGCTCCATGCGGTACAGGCCGATCCGGAAAGCTTCCTGGATCAGCTCGCCGACGGTGCGCAGGCGGCGGTTGCCGAAGTGCTCGTACTCGTCGAGATGCTCCTCGACCGGATCACGGCTGTAGGTCTGTGCCTCGGCCGCGTAGTCCTTGATCGGGTTCTCCTCGTCGATCTCCTCGGGGATGCCGAGGATCTTCGGCAGCGAGACCAGCTCACGGATGAGCGTGACGATGTCGTCCTTGGTCAGCGTGCGGTGCTCGAGATCGATGTCGAGATCGAGGCGCGCGTTGAGCTTGTAACGACCGACGGTGGTCAGGTCGTAGCGCTTGGGATCGAAGAACAGCTGGTCGAGCAGGGCCGTCGCGGCGTCCACCGAGGGCGGCTCGCCCGGGCGCTGCTTCTTGAACAGCTCGATCAGGGCGCCTTCCTCGGTCTTGGTGACCTCGGTGTCGGCGGCGATCGTGTGCCGCATGTAGACGGAGTTGTCGAACATCTCGAGGATCTGCTCGTCGGTGACGAAGCCCATCGCGCGCAGCAGCACGGTGACCGGCAGCTTGCGCTTGCGGTCGATGCGGGCGTAGACGCGACCCTTCTTGTCGATCTCGAGCTCCAGCCAGGAGCCACGGGCCGGCATCAGGTTGGCGATGAAGACCTGCTTCTCGCGGTCCTTGGGGGCCATCACGTAGGCGCCCGGGGAGCGGACGAGCTGGGTCACGACGACACGCTCGGTGCCGTTGATGATGAATGTGCCGCGGTCGGTCATCCACGGGAAATCACCCATGAAGACGGTCTGCTCGCGGATCTCACCGGTCTCCCGGTTCTGGAAGGCGACCTCAACGTTCAGCGGGCGCGAGTAGGTGACGTCCTTCTCGCGGCACTCGTTGACGTTGTTTACGGGGTCGTCAAAGCGGAACTTGCTGAAGACGATGCCGAGATTGCCAGTGTAATCGGTGATCGGCGAGACGTCGTCGATGGTCTCACGCAGCATCCCGTTCTCGGTATCGGTGAGCTTCTTGAATGAGCGACGCTGAATATCAATCAGGTTGGGGACATCGAGAGGGTTCTCGAGCCGGGAGAAAGTCCGACGGGTGGGCGCAGCAATAGTTCGAGGCAAGAGGGCGACTCCTACGAGTGACTCGGGGGTGGGCGAATCGGCACGCTAGGAGGCAGGCTTAGTCCCCGGTCCCGCGCGCAGCGGTGGAGAATAGCACACACAATTGTGCGTGTCCAGGCACGCGGTGGAACCTCTCCTCCGGGCTCTCTCCAGGCCGGGGATTGTACCGGCACCCCGACGGAAATGGGGAGGTTCCCCGGCGGCCGTTATCGCGTCGCGCCGCAGAGGCGCCTGCGCCTCAGGTGACGGCGATCTTGAGCACGCGCTTGACCGCGTTGCCGGCCAGGTCGCCGAGCGTGACCGTGACGGTCGCCTTCAGCGTGCGGCCCTTGCGCAGCGCGTGCAGGATGCGGCGCTGGTGCAGACGCCGGCGTGGGCGCAGGCGGATGCTCGCCGACCGCCCACCTGCGACCGAGGCGGCGCTGCGCCGCAGCGGCAGGCTGCGGCCGCCCTGCTTGATCCGGCCACGCGCCTTTACGGCGATCGGCTCGGCGGCGCCCGCCACAACCTTGATCCGGACCCGCTTGCCCTGAGTTTGCACCGAGGGGGCGCTGACGCTGGGCCCGAGGATCTGGCGATCGTTCGCCCCGGCGGCGCGCGGCACCGTGAGGGCGACAAAGAGCAGCACGAATCCGACGATGCATCTCACCGCAAGGGGTGGGACGAACCTCCGGCTCATGCGACCAGCGTTGTGAAGACGGTGATCGCGATGACCACGGCGAGGCTGAGCGGGGCGCCGACCCGGACGTAGTCGCTGAAGCGATAGCCGCCGGGGCCGTAGACCATGGTGTTGGTCTGGTAGCCGAGCGGCGTCAGAAACGAGCAGGAGGCGGTGACCGCGACGGCGATCGCCACCGTACGCTCGTCCAGACCGCTGGCGCTCGCGATCGCGAGCGCGATCGGGAAAATCACCACGGCCGCGGCGTTGTTGGTGATCAGCTCGGTCAACGCCATCGTCGCCAGCACGATTCCCAAGATGACGCCGGCATCGCCGAGGCCACCGAAGGCGCTGAGCAACAGATCGGCAACTTCCTGCGCGAGCCCGGTCGTCTCGATCGCGGCGCCGAGCCCGAAGGCGGCGGCGATCAGCAGGATCACATCGAGGTCGATCGCGTTGCGGGCCTCGCCGAAGGTCAGCACCCGGGTCGCGATCAGCGCCCCGGCGGCAACCAGCGCACCCTGCAGGATTGGCAGGATCTCGAGCGCCGCGAGCGCGATCACGGCGAAGACGATCAAGCCGACCAGCGGCGCCTTCGAAGAGGCCGACGGTGAGGGGCCGCCGATCCGGGCGACCAACAGGAAGTCGCGGCCCTCGCGGTTGCGCTTGCGGAAGTCGGGGTCGGCCAGCAGCAGCAGGGTGTCCCCCGGTTCCAGGCGCTCCTGGCCGAGCTTCGCCCGGACCCGCTGGCCGGCGCGATGGATCGCGACGACGACCGCCTGGTAGCGGCGCCGGAAGTCAGCCTGCTCGAGCGTCTGGCCGACGAGCGGGCTGCCGGGGCCGACCACGGTCTCGAAGAAGGTGTGCTGGGGGGAGTCGATCTCCCGCATGTGCTCGCTCTCGACCGAGGTCAGGCCCGGGGTGCGCTGCAGATCGACGACCAGGTCTGAGCGGCCGACGAAGATGAGTCGATCGCCGCCGCGCATCGTGCGGTCCGGGTTGACCGGGGAGATCAGCCGATCGCGGCGCTGGATCTCCGCCAGGTAGACCCCCTCGAGGTGGCGCAGGCCGGCGTCGGCCACCGTCGCCCCGTCCATCTTGCCCCCCTCGTCGACCTCCATCTGCACCGTGAACTCGCGGATCTCGCCGGTCAGCGCCTCGTCGGGGCTGATCCGGTCGGGCAGCAGGATCGGCGTCAGAATGAGCAGCGAGGCGAGGCCGATGACGGAGACGATCGCGCCCATCGGGGTGATCTCGAAGATCCCGAGTGGCTCTGCCCCGCTCTCGACCAGGAGGCCGGAGACGACCAGGTTGGTCGAGGTGCCGATCACGGTCAGCGTGCCGCCGAGGATCGCGGCGAACGAGATCGGCATCAGGAACTTCGAGGGCGAGACCCCGCGCCGGGCGGCCCAGCCGGTGACCTCGGGAATCAGCATCCCGACCAACGGCGTGTTGTTGAGGAAGGCCGAGGCTCCGGCCGCCGGGAACAGGAGCCGGCCCAGCGCCAGGCGGCCGACCTCCTTCGGGTTGCCGAGCAGGCGGCTGATCAGCGGCCCGAGCACGCCCGTCTTCTCGACCGCGCGGGCCATTACGTAGAGCGCCGCTACGGTCAGCGGGGCCGGATTGCTGAAGCCCGCGAAGGCCTGCTCCTCGTCGATGATCCCGGTGATCAGCAGCAGCGTCGTCGCGGCGAGCACCACCGCGGCGGGCGGCAGGCGCTCGCGGGTGAGCACGGCAAGAGTGCCGAGCACGACGAACAAGGTGAACCAGGCTTCGAAACTCACGCCGGGAAGTAGATCGAAAACGGGCGCGCCGCGGGCTGCGGGTCGGGCCTGCCGAGCGAGTAGGCCGCGCAAACGTAGAGGTCATCGGGGAGGCGGGGTCTGTCCTGCAAAAGCGACGGCATACGTAGTAAACGCACGGGACATCCGCCTCGGATGGATGCCCCTTACGTTTGCTACGGCGCGGCTCGGCAGCGGCGGACAAACGGAAAGCGCCCGGCGGAACCGGGCGCTTTCGATACTCAGATGCGGTCGGCAGCGCCGTCCGCAAGGTGCCAGTGGGAGTGAGCTACTTGAGCTCGACCTCGCCGCCGGCCTCCTCGAGCTCGGACTTGAGCTTCTCGCCCTCGTCGCGCTCGATGCCCTCCTTGATCGGGCCCGGGGCGCTGTCAACCAGTGCCTTGGCCTCCTTGAGGCCGAGTCCGGTTGCCGCGCGCACGGCCTTGATCACCTGGATCTTCTTCTCGCCCGCGCCGGTCAGGACGACGTCGACGGTGCTGCTCTCTTCCTCAGCAGCAGCCTCGCCACCGCCGCCCGCGGCGGGTGCGGCCGCGGCAACCGCGGTCGCCGACACTCCGAACTCCTCCTCGAGCGCCTTGATCCGCTCGGAAAGGTCGAGCACGGAAATGCTCTTCAGCTCATCAATCCACTCTTCAGTACTGGTAGCCAAGATTCAGTCCTCCTTGGTGTCTGCGTCATCGGCGCCGGACTCGGAGTCATCTGACTCCGCGGCGTCGTCAGTTTGTTCAGCTTCGTCGGAAGTCTCGGATGCCTCGGCCTCGTCCTCGGTGAGGGGCTCAGCATCGGCGGCGGGCTCGTCGTCGTCGGCCGGCTCGTCGGCGCTCGGCGCCTCGGGCTCATCGTCGCCGGAAGCCTCGGGTGCGGCGGGAGCCTCCTCAGTCGGAGCCTCTTCCTCGGCCGGAGCCTCTTCCTCGGCGGCCGGAGACTCTTCCGCCGGGGCCTCCTCGGCAGGAGCCTCCTCGGCGGCCGGCTCGTCGCCGCCGATCAGGCCCTGCTCGGCCATCTGGCCGAGCTGTGAGGCGAGGCCCTGGATCAGACCGTTGAGCGAGCGGACCAGGCCGGTGAGCGGCGAAGCGGTGAGGCCGACCAACTGGCCGTAGAGCACGTCGAGGCCGGGGAGCTTGGAGATCTGGCTGAACTGATCCTGATCGAGCTCGGTGCCGTCCATGATCCCGCCCTTGTAGGCGAGCACGTCGTGCTCCTTGATGAAGCCGGTGATCGCCTTGGCCGCGATGACGGCGTCGCCCTTGATGTAGGTGAGGGCGGTCGGACCGACCAGATAGGGGTCAAGTGCCTCGGAGCCGGACTCGGCGGTGATCCGCTTGGCGAGCCGGTTCTTGACCACGGTGAAGCTGGCATCGGCTTCGCGCAGCTTGCCGCGCAGCTCGGCGGCCTGCGGAACCGAGATCCCGCGGTAGTCGACGGCGAAGACCGCGGTGGAGCTGCCGAGCGCCTCGCCGATCTCCTTGACCGCTGTTTCCTTCTGTTCCTTGTTCATCTCAAGCTTCCTGTCTCTCGCTCATCTCGGCGCAAAAAAAACCCGCACGCAGGCGGGAACTGGACACGATCGTCCGGGCTCCACCTGCACCGGCCTGACGGGAGGTCCCGCCGTTACGAAGCTATTGCTCCACCGGTGGTCTTTGGCTTCGGACGCGGCAGTGTAGGGGATCGCGGGATCAGACCATCCGCAGGCCCGGTACCCCGAGCCGCTCAAAGTCCCGGCCGCGGGCAAACAGCGGCAGCCCGTGCGAGATGGCGGTGGCGGCGATCAGCGCATCGGCCGCGCCGGGGCGGCCGCCGACCCGGGCGCAGAAATCGGCGACGAGCCGGCCGTAGTGAGGGGCGACGCGCGCGTCCACCGGCAGCGCCTCGAAGCTCCGCTCGACCGCAGCGAGAACGGCGAGCCGGCCGGCGCGCTGCTCGTCATTGGCAACCAGCACTCCGTGGTGGAGGCCGCAGACGGTGATCGCCGAGATCACGGCGCGGGCGGGCGACTCGACTTCCTCGCCCCTTGCCACCGCGATCACCACCGATGTATCGAGCAGTCCCTTGCTGCTGGGATCGTCGGCCCCGATGACCGCTCCGGACACGGCCGCGCTCACGCGAAGGGGTCGAGCGCGGCGCCCTCGCCCTCGGCCTCGCGCAGCTCCCGCCCGAGATCATCGCCGCGATCGAGCAACCCGCCGAGCTCTGCCACGAGACGCTCCCGGGGGACGAAAGAGGCGCCCGGTCCCAGGGGGCCGAGCTCGGCGACCGGGTGTCCGTGGACCGTTACCTGCAGGCGCTCACCCGCCTCGACGCGGCGCAAAAGCGCGGCGGTTTCGTTGCGGAGTTGACGCTGAGGGACTCGTGTAGCCATATGGCTACAGCGTTAGCAACCCGACCGGATCGCTCCCATCGACTAGACATCCTGCATGCAGTCGGACCAGCCCCGGATACTGATCGTCGCGCCGAACCTCCTGTACGGAGCACCCAACCCGCGCTCGATCCGTGCCCGGCGCCTCGCCGACGGGCTCGCCGGGGCGGGCTTCGACGTCGAAGTGGTCACCTTCTGGTCCGGGCAGGAGCCCGCGCAGCAGCGTCTCGGCCGCGCGCGCCTGCTCGCGATCACCGCCACCAACCCGCTGGCCGGCTGGGCGGCGCGACCGGACGGCTGGGGGCTGCGCTCGCGGCCCCGGCGCATCCTGCACCGGTTCAAGCGCGCCGTGCGCGGCGACCGCGACGGCCTGTTGCCCTGGCGACGGGCGGTGCTCGAGGCCCTCGCGGAGCGCACAGCCGGCGAAGCTCCCGACGTGATCTACGCAATCGGGGTGCCGACCGGCGCCCTCACCGCCGGGGAGCACTTGTCCGACCGACTCGGCAAGCCGCTGATCGTCGATCTCGGCGATCCCTGGGTCGCCGGCGGCAGGGCCGAGAAGCGCGAGCGCTCACGCACGATGGGCGCCGCGGCTGCGCTGGTCAGCACCACCGCCCCGCTGGCGGCGGAACTCGGTGCAGCGATGCGGCCGGGAGCGGAGACGCTCGTGGCGCCCAACGGGGGCGAGTTGCGCGAGCGCGAAGGCTCCCACGATCCGCCGCTCTTCGTCCACCTCGGCGTGATCAATCATCCCCGCGTGGATCCCGGCCCCGCCTACGAGGTGCTCGGGGAGCTGCACCGGGCGGGACGGATCGAGTTCCGCTCCCACTCCAGCGGCTGGCGAGCGGGGTTCGATGACCTCCCCCACCCCCATCTGCCGATGGTGCCGCACGCCGAGGCGCTTGATCTGCTCGCGCAGTCTGCGGCCGTCGTGATCTTCGGCAACCACAACCACACCCAGATCCCGAGCAAGACGTTCGAGACGGGCTGCACCGAGACCTGGGCGCTGTGCGTCAGCGAGCTCGAGGATGACCCCGTGGTGGCCGAGCTGACCCGGACCGGCCACGCTGTCCGCGCGGCGAACGATCGTGCCGCGATCCGCGCCGCGATCGAGGAGATCCTGGCCCGTGAGGAGCGTGGCGAGCGTCCCGCGCCCGAGCCGGAGTTCAGCTGGGATGCACGGATCGAGCAGATCGCGAGCCTCATCGAGCGGGTCGGCGGCGACCGGAAGACCGGCATCCTCGCCGGGGAGTAGTTTCCCGAACACCGATGGGTTGCTTCCTCGTCCTCTTCGCGCTGATCTCGCCCCGGCTGGCGCTCTTCTTCATGCTGATCTTCTCCGACCTGCTCGGGCGTGCCTTCGACGAGTGGTGGCTGCCCTTCATCGGCTTCTTCCTGCTGCCCTGGACGACGCTCGTCTACGCGCTGATGTGGGCCGCGGGTCCGAACGGCGTCGAGGGCTTCGAGATCTTCTTCGTGATCCTGGCCTTCCTGGTCGACGTCAGTTCCTGGGCCGGGGGCAACAGCCAGCGCGACGAGCGCGGGCGCTGAAGCACGGAGGCGCCGCCGCGCAGGCCGAACGGCCTGAGGGTTCGGAAAAAGCCGGCAACTCCCCTAGAGTGAATCAGGAGCGCAGGGAAGCAAAAGCTCTGGAGGGGGAGGGTCCCGGTGACCGTAAAGTTGAGGGCGACGGGGCCCGAACGAGACGCGCGAATCGTGGTCGTCGATGACTACGAGGCCAACGTCTCGGTCCTCCGTCAGCTGCTCAGCAGGCACGGGTACCAACGGCTGGTCACCACGACCGACCCCTCCGAGGGGGTGGAGCTCTGCAGCGCCGAGCCCACGGATCTGCTGCTGGTCGACCTCCACATGCCGTCCCTCGACGGTCTCGAGGTGATCGGCGAGCTCAAAGCCCGAGGCGAACGCTGCCCGATCATCGTGCTCACGGCCGATATTGCCTCCGAGAGCAGGGCGGCGGCGATGGACGCGGGGGCGTGCGACTACCTTTCCAAGCCCTTCGAGCTGGGCAAGGTACTGAGCCGCATCGACGATCACCTGCAGCTTCGGGCGCTCCAGGCCCAGCTGCGGGCGACCGAAGAGGACCCGGCCCGCCGCGAGCTACTCGAGCGCATGGCGCTGCTGGCCGAGGGCAGCAGCGACGAAGTACTCGGCCACGTCCGCCGCGTCGCTCGCCTCTGCGGGCTGCTCGCCGGCGCGCTCGGACTCTCGCAGCGGGAAGCGGAGCTGATCGCGGACGCGGCACTGGTCCACGACATCGGCAACATCGGAGTCCCGGAGAGCATCCGCGCACAGCCGCGGTCCCTGGAGCCGGACGAACTCGCGGACGTCCGCCGGCACGCCGTGCTCAGTAGCCGCATCCTCGCCCCGGAGTCCTCCCCCGTTCTGCGAACGGCCACGGAGATCGCCGGCAGCCACCACGAGCGTTGGGAAGGGCGCGGCTATCCGGGCGGCCTCGTAGGGGACGGGATTCCCCTGCCGGGCCGGATCGTCGCGGTCGCCGATGTCTATGACTCCCTGACGCACGCCCGCCCCCACCGCGCGGCCTTCTCTGGCGCGGAGGCGGTCGAGCACATCTACGGCGGTAGCGGCACCCGCTTCGACCCGGAGGTGGTCGCCGCTTTCGCAACGCTCGAGGATCGCGACCTGCTGAGTGCATCGGGCCTCCCGGATGCCTGAGTACAGGCGCATACGAGCCCTCGAGTTGCCCGAGCAGGTGGCCGGGCGCCCGCGTTGGCAATCGACGCTCGCGCTCGCGACGCTGCTCTTCGTCGTGATCTTCGTGATCACCCTCGCGATCGGGGGCGTGGCGCTGATCACGACCGTGCTGCTGGTGATTCCGGTGGCGCTGGTGGCGGTCGAGTTCGGGGCCCGCGGGGGCCTCATCGGCGCCGCGACCGCGATGCTTCTGTTCGCCGCCGGGGATGCGCTTTCGGGCTACGAAGAGTCTGTGCGGATCGACACCGCGGGCGCCTACCTGGCCCGGGGGATCGCCTTCCTCGTGATCGCCGCCGTGCTCGGAACCCTGGCCGAGCGGCTCCGCCGGACGGCGGCCGAGCACGACCGCTTCTGGAGGCTGACCAACGAGCCGATGACGGTCGCCGGGTCTGACGGCTACTTCCGTCGCCTCAACCCGGCCTGGCAGGAGGTCCTGGGCTGGAGCGAGGAGGAGCTGCGCTCGCGCCGTTTCGCCGAGTTCGTCCACCCCGACGATCGTGAGCGGACCGAGCTCGAGACCTCGCGGCTGCTGGGCGAGCACCGGACGACCGGCTTTCAGAATCGCTTCCGGTGCAAGGACGGCAGCTACCGGACGCTGCTGTGGAACGCGCGCGCGGTAGACCCGCCCGACGGAGAGATCTACGCCGCAGCGCGGGACATCAGCGACCAGGTCGAGATCGCGGAGCAGCTCCAGGAGGCAAAGGAGGTGGCCGAGCGGGCGAGTCTCGCAAAGAGCGAATTCCTCTCCCGGGTCAGCCACGAGTTGCGGACGCCGCTGGCCGCGATCATCGGCTTCGCCCAGCTGGTAGAGCTGGATGAATCCGAACCGCAAAAGCTCCAGAACATCGGCGAGATCGTCAGGGCCGGACGCCATCTGAGCCTGCTGATCGATGACCTGCTCGACATCTCCCAGATCGAGGCGGGCGAGCTCACGATCTCGCTGGAGCCGGTCCAGCTCGACCTGGCCCTGACCGAGGCCGTCTCGCTGATCACACCGATGGCCGGAAAGGCCGAGATCCAGATACGGATCCGGCCCGGCGGCGACGAAGCAACCCAGGTTCTGGCGGATCGCCGACGCGTCCAGCAGGTGCTGCTCAACCTGCTCTCCAACGGCATCAAGTACAACCGCCCCGGCGGCAGCGTGGAGGTCAGCTACGAACAGCGTCCCGACGGCCGGATGCTGATCGCGGTCGCCGACACAGGCAAGGGCATGGATGCCGAGCAGATCGCCAAGATCTTCACGCCATTCGAGCGGGCCGGGGCCGAGGCGAGCGGGATCGAGGGCGCCGGGCTCGGGCTCCCACTCGCCCAGCAGCTCGTCGGCGCTCTCGGCGGCACGATCCAGATCGACTCCACCCCCGACGTGGGCACGACGGTCTCCTTCGACCTCGCCCGGGCTGACGCGCCAGGCTGAGGCCGGCCGCCGCCGCTCCTCGCCTCGCTCCCACTCGACCACCTCGGCCGGGATCGCGGCGGGATCGAGCTTGCCGGCGGCGACCAGCGCGATGACCTCGGGCAGCAGCGCCCGGGCGTCGGCGCGCGAGGTGTGGAAGGTGATCCCGCGCATTCCGAGATCTCATCCGGGGTCGGCAGCAGCAGATGGTCGGCCGCCGGAACCAGCAGCAGGTCAGCGACGGCGCCGCCATGCCCGCCGCCGGCCTCGCCGAACCCGAAGGCGGCGCCGGCTACGGCCTCGTGGCCGACCGGGTAGGGGCCGGGAAAGATCCCGAAGGCGGCCATCGCCGGATCGAGGTCGCAGCGGGCCACCGCGAGCGGCCGGACGATCGCTTCGCCCGGATCGGTGATCACCGGATCCGGTCCCTCCTCCCAGCGAACGGTCCCCGGTTCGACGAAGCTGAGCTGGCGCACGACACAAGCCTACCCCGGCCGGCTCGTGACTCAGGCCGGCTCGCGGATCGGCAGTCCATCCAGTACCGCTCGACTCAAGGCTCGACCCGTTCGACGCCGGGGACCGCATCGAAAGCGCGATCGAAGGAGACGATTGGGCCGGCGTCGGCGAGCTCAGCCAGGGCCAGGAGGTAGCCGTCAGCAAAGCCGAAGCCCTCGGCAGCATGTCGCAGCGCCAGGGCCAGTAACTCCGGATAGACCACGCGCACCGAACGACTGCGGACAACCGCGCTGAGCGCCGTCGCCACCCGCTCTCCCGGGAGGCCGTAGACCGAACGCAGCACGTACCAGCACTCGGCCACGATCAGGTCCGGCAGCAGCAGGTCGTCGGCCTCGACCAGCAGCCGGGTCGCGCGCTGTGCCTGCGCGGGTGGATCGCCCGTCAGATGACGGACGAGGACATTCGTGTCAACCAGCACCGCGACCGCGCTCTTCGGAGTCAAGTGCCCAGGCTCGCAAGGCTTCCTTGCGGAGTGTCTCCCAGGACCGGCCGCGCGCCGCCTCGGGCACCGGCAGCGAGCCCGCCAGATCACCGATCTCACCCTGTCGGCTGACCACCGCCCCACCCTCGCCGAGATCGAAATGCAGACCGTCGCCCGGCTCCAGGCCGAGCGCCTCGCGCACCGACTTCGGCACCGTCACCTGGCCTTTGCTGGTAATTCGCGCCACAGGCATGCCTTACCTCCACGGTTGAGTCGGAACTGTGGTGAATTGTAAGGAATCGTGGCGCAGGCGCGGGTCTCGACGGCCTCGCCTCAGGCCCCGGCGCCCGTCGTCAGGTCCGGCTTGTGGACCTTCTTCTCGACGTCGTAGCGGTTGTGTGAGCGGGCGAGCTTGGCGGCGTCGTAGCGCTTGCTCGCCCAGCGGGAATCGGGGTGGGCGAGGCGAATCGCGCCCGCGAGGCCGATCGGCCAGATGTAGAAGGCGAGCACCCCCCACATCAGCTTGCCCTTCAGGAAGCACACGATCGCAAAGCTCCAGCCGATCGCCTGCACGATGAGCAGGCCGATGATGTTCTCGATCCCGCCGCTGGTCCCGATCGTCACCGGGTAGGCGCCGACCACCATGAACCCGCTGATCACCGCGAAGACGATCACCGCGTCGATCGACTGGCGTCCCTGCTCGGACCAGTAGACGTCGTCGAGGTGCAGCCACAGGGCAAACTCGTCCAGGGTCAGCGCCGCGCCGATCCCGAACACCACCCCCGTCACCTCGAGCGGCGGCTGCACCGCGATCGCCAGGATCCCGCTGAGCAGCAGGAGCACGATCCCCCAGACGAGGTGGTGGATGTGGGTGTCGCCGGCCTCTACGTTCTTGAGCCAGCTGAACCGCTGAGAGCGGATCGAGTGGGTGATGAAGCGGGTGATCCCGAAGGTCGCAGCGAACGCGATGAGCATTGCCAGCATCGGCTGCGTACCCCGGTCGACGACCTGCTTGTCATAGCTCTCGTCGAACGACTCGAGGTTGATCGAGATTTCGGCCACGAGCTCGAACACGAAGGTGGAGGATGGCAGGACGCCGAGGAACGAGCTTGTGCTCGTAGTCGCGGACGTGCTCGACCGTCTCGATGTCGGTGCAGCTTGCCCAGCACGGCCTTGCGCCCGGCGTCGCCTCCCGCTACCTCCGTTTCTTCTTCTTCACCGTCCAGGTGAGCTTCGCCGGGGTCGGGTCGGTATTGCCGTAGAGGTCGGTGGCCCGGGTCTGGAACTTGTGCTGGCCGGGCTTGATCCGCTTCAGTCGCAGCGGCGAGCTACAGACCTTGAACGGAGCCTTGTCCAGTCGGCACTCGAAGCTCGAGGCCGACTCGGAGGCGCTGAACTTGAAGGTCGCCGTGCGTTTGGTCGTGCCCTTGCGAGCCTTCGGCCCGCGGGTAATGACCGTGTCCGGAGGGGTCGAGTCGACTGAGAAGGCGCGCTCGGCGGGCGAGAAGTCGGTGTTACCGGCCCGGTCGACCGCCCGCACCCGGAAGATATGCGGCCCCTCCCCCAACGGCGCCGTCGTATGGCGAGCGCCGGGTCCGCTGCAGGGGGCGAACGGGCCGTCGTCGACCCGGCACTGATAGCCCGAGGTGGGCTCGGAGGCACCGAACTCGAACGCCGGCGTTCGATCCCCGGTCGTGCCCGACGGTCCCTGCTCGATCGTCGTGTCAGGGGCGAGTGTGTCGACGGTGAAGGTCCGGGCTGCCGGTGATGGATCGCGATCCCCGCCATGCAGCGCCCGCACCTCGAAGCTGTGCACGCCGTCGGCGAACGGACCCGTCGCCAGCGGCGAGCTGCAGGGCCCCCACTCGCCACCGTCGATCCGGCACTCGAAGGTGGCCTCCCCACGATCTGAGCTGAACTCGAAGCTCGGCGAGGGGTTGCTTACAAAGGCTCCGTTCGCAGGACCGCTGTCTACCGACGTCTCCGGAAGCGAGGAGTCGATGGTCGCGATGAATCCGTCCCCCGCCGGGTTGCCGCTGTAGCCCTCGATCGGCGAGACGGTGGGGAAGTCGGTCGAATGGGTGTAGCCGCCGACGTGAACGGTGTCCTTGCCGCTGAGCGCGATCCCGAGCCCACGGTCGATGGTCTGGCCGCCGAGATGAGTCGAGAAGGCCAGCCGCGAGCCATCCGGGGCCAACTCGGCAACGAAGGCGTCGGCGGCCTGCCGGTATGGCTGGATCGCCCGCGACGTCGGGAAGCTCGAGGAAGCGGTCGAGCCGGTGATGTAGGCCGCGCCGCGGCCGTCAACCTCGATGTCGGCTCCGTAGTCCTCCTGGCTGCCGCCGAGGTAGGTCGAGTACTCGAGCCCGGCGCCATCGGGCGTGAACTTGGTTACGAACGCGTCTTTGGAGCCGCCGTAGCCGGCCTGGATTGGGGTGTGCGTATCGAAGTTGGTCGAAATGGTCTCACCGACCACGAAGGCGGACCCGTCGGGATCGACACTGATCCCCGCAGGCCTGTCGCTGCCGCTGCCGCCGAGATAGGTGGAGTACTCGAGCGCCGCACCGGAAGGCGCCAGCTTCCCGACCACGACGTCACTGCTACCGCTCGCACCCTCGTAGGGATTGACCGTCGGGAAGCCGGCCCCGTTGCTCTCTCCGGCGAAATAGACGGCGCCCGCGTCGTCGGCCTCGATCGCCCAGATCAGGTCGTTCGCCGGCCCTCCAAGATAGGTGGAGCGCTGAAGAGCGCCGGCCGCAGAGAACTTGGCGATGAAGCCGTCGTTTCCGGTGTGGTGCTGCTGCAGTTCGGAGACCAACGGCAGATCGTCCGAGGACGTGCGCCCGCCCACGTAGGCCGAACCGTCTACGCCGACCGAGAGCCCAGCGCCGGAATCGGCGTCCGAGCCGCCGAAGAAGGTCGAGTACAACAGCGAGCCTCCATCGGGAGCGAGGCGGCTGACGAAGGCGTCCACCTCTCCGGCCAGCAGCGGCTGGGCGGCAGCGGCGGTGGGAAAGTCGGCGGAGGTGGTGAGGCCGGTCACGTAGGCGGAGCCGTCAGGGCCGACCTCGATCGCCTGCGCTATCTCCCTGCCCGTGCCGCCGAGATAGGTGGAGTAGACGAGTGACCCTGATCTGGCGATCTTGCTCACGAAGGTGTCTCGGTCAGCGCTGTAGCCCTGAATTTCCCCGAGCCGGTTGAAGTCATCGGAGAGGGTCTCGCCAAAGGCATACAGCGCGCCCCCCTGATCGGCTGTGAGATCCGTTACGAGGTCCTCCGCCGAGCCGCCGAGATAGGTGGAGTAAGCCAGCGTCACCGGGTCGATCACCAGAGGGCGGGCGCGGTCGAAGCTGCCCAGCTCGAAACCGAGACGGTTGCCGTCGAGGGTGAACGAGCTCTCGACCGCGCTGCGCCCGAGGCCCGCCGCGGGGTCGGCGGGCTGGAAGGCCACCGGGGCCTGCTGCACGAAGCGCGCCTGGCCGGTCCGTGCGACCAGCTCTCCGCCCGGAGTCAGCCGCAGCGAGTCGGCGCCATGAATGCGCACCCCGAGCACGCCGGGGTCGACACCCGGAGCGAGCCGGAAGTCATATTCGAGCGCGCCGGCGTTGCCGTAGAGGTCGAGTTGCACGCCTGGGAAGATCTCGCGGTGGCGCAGCGATTCGAAGGTCGGGATCCCGCGCTTCCACTGTTCGCGTGAGCCGCGTAGATCGTTGACCACGCCGGGCAGCTCACCGCGCGTCTGCAGCGCGCCGAGATCCGCGCCGGGGAAGCCGAGGCGGATCGAGTCGGCCTCGCCGCCGCCCGCAGCGGCCGAGAACGCGATCCCGCGGTCGGTCACGGCGACGGTGCCCGACTCGGAGCGGGCGATGTGGCTGATCTGCGCCGGAAAGCGGCCCCCGTTGGCCTCGAAGGCGAGCGGCTGCTCGGCTCGGGCCTCGCTCAGCGCACGCTCGGGCCCGGGGGCCGGACCGCCGGAGGAGACCCCGGCCCACAGCAGAACGGCCAGCGCCACAAGCAGGGTGCTGATCAGGGCTACCGATCTCCCGTCCCTGGGGTTGTTCAGAGTCCTGTTGCTGCTCCCGCCCTGAAGGGCGGAGACCGATCCGTGCACGAGCGTCTCCCTGCTGAGTTCCTGCCGGCACCCGAGCCAGCCCCTTTTCTGAGTTCCGGAAATCTAAGGCACCTACCGGCCGAAAGCAACCGGCACCCGGAGAAGGGAAGCGGCGGGTTGCCCCCGCGCCGTGAAGCGGGGAACCAGCCTCCCTGTGCCGTCTCGCGCTCAGGCCGGCTCGCGGACCGGAAGCCCGTCGACCCGGGTGAAGTGCTTTGCGTTGCGGGTGATCACCGTGAGTGAGGCCGACAGCGCCGTCGCCGCGATCAGTGCGTCGGGCAGCGTGATCCCGGCGCTCCGGCTGATCGCACCGCCGAGCTCGGCGATCGCCCGATCGACGGGACGCTCCCGGAACGGGCCGAGCAGGGTGCGGACGGCGTCCTGCTGCGCCTGATCGCCGGCGAACAGCTCGGCGCGAGTGATCACCGAGTAGTGAATCTCGTCCTGGGCCGGTTCGAATCGCCGGCTGCCCCGGAGGTGGTCGACCAGGACATCGGTATCGACCAGAAGCCGGGCCATCAGACCCCGGCGATTCCCCGGCGGCCCCATCCGGCGCGATCGGGGACCTCGAGTTCAGGCAGCGCCCCGAAGGTCGCCTCGAGCGTCGGTGCCAGCTCGGCGTCTTCGCTGGCGAGGTACAGATCGACCGCCTCCCGAACCTGCTCGGCCAGGCTGCCCCCGCGCCGCCGGCGCAATGCGTCGAGCCGCTCCCGCTGCTCGGCCGTCAGATATATCTGTGTGCGGGTGGCTGCCATATACAGCAGTAGTGTACAGTATGATCGGGTCAGGGCATCAGACGCCCGCCCTGGCCGCGGACCAGCGCCTCGAGCTCCGCGCCGAGTTCGACGGTCCCCGACCGGACGAGCTCCAATGCATCGGTCACGGTCGCCTCGACGACCTCGGCTGCACGGTCCCGCGCCAGCCCCCATGAGCTCCCCTCGGCGACGATGTCGGAGAAGCCGACCTGGTCGAGCTCCACGGCGGCGCCGACGGACATCGCGGCCGTCTTCCGGAGCTTCGGCCAGAGCATCGTCGGCACCGTGTCATAAAGCGGGGCGAGTGCCACCTCGTCAGGTGCCGGATGGAGCAGGGCGAGGTTCTTGCCGTGCGCGTCCGCGTTCCCGATCAGGACCGTGAAGGCCGTGGCGGCGAGTAGCCGCTCGCGCTCGGCGGTTGGATCACGGGCCCAGGCTTCGAGCAGACCTGCAGCCTGCTTCAGCGAGGGACCTCCCCCGGATTCGTACTTGCCGCGACCGCCGGGGCCGCGCGGGTCGAGACCGAGCGCCTGGCAGAGGTCCTCCTGGTGCACCCTCGTGATCTCCCCAGTGGCGGAGTCGGTCTCGCGATCGAAGCGGGAAACGATCACGCAGGGAATCTCCTCGAAGGTTTCGAACTCGGCCTCAATTGAGGTTAGCCCGAGGCTGCGGGCGAGCGCCAGGCACTGAGCCTCGGCTGCAGCCATGCCTCGAAAGCGCCGGTCCTCAGCCTTGAGGATGTGCGTAGAAGGATAGCCGTGCGCGGGGCGGGCCCAGCCACCGTCGTCGAGGCGCACCAGTAGGAGCTTGTCCTGGAGACCCGCCAGCGAGAGCTCGCTGTCGTCACCGACCCCGAGCGGCTGCTCCTCGAGCGCGCCGACCGCCGCCGCCAGAGCATCCCCTTCGTAGGGCTCGGCCCGCATTCGGGTCGGGTCGGGCTCCTGCTCGGAGATCACCAGCGCTCCGGCAATGTCGCGACCGTATCTCGCCAGCAGGCCGAAGCTGTCGTTGACCGCCAGCCCCGCCCGGGCGGCGAGCGACTCGAGCGCCCGGCCCTCCGGCAGCAACCCCTGGCAGTAGGCGAGGGCGTCAAGCCGCTCGTCCGCGAGCGGCAACGAACACGAGATCAGCGGCGAGTTGAGCGGAACGCTTTCCAGCACCTGCTCGGCGTAGCGACAGCTGATCCCGGGCCAGCGGCGCTGCTCGAGTTCCGCCACCCGCTCCCCTGCGAGCCAGACGCCGAACCGCTTACTCGCCGCCATCTCTCTCCCCGCCCCCGGATTCGCGGGGCAGCGTGATCGTCACAGTCGCCCCCATCAGGCGCAAGATCCTCAAGACCCTCCCAATCACCATCGGGCCGGCACCGTTCTCGAGTTCGGAGAGCAGATCCCGGCCCAGCCCACCCTCCTCGGCGAGCTGCTGCTGGTTGCGTCCAGTCACCCGGCGCAGGCCGCTTATCGCCCGGCCCAGGTCCGCCGGCGAACGGACGATCCAGGTCCGACCGCTTCTCTGTGGTTCCGTAGACATATCCCGACAATAGCCGATCTGAAGCGCCTGCAGGAATATCCCGACAATACGCAAGCCATCGTGCGCTGTCGGTATATCCCAACAGTGCCCCTCTGCTCACAACTGCGCCAGGGAGCCGCCTACTCCTCGGAGTCGTCAGCCTCGGCCTCGGCCTCGGCGTCGGGGTCCTCGACCTCGAAGCCTGCGTCCTCGGCGGAGATCGTCTCCAGTTCCTGATCGGCCTCGGGCTCAGCGGCAACCGCTGCCTCGGGCTCGGCAACCGCTGCAGGGGCGGCCGGGGCCGGGGCGCTGTGGCCGTTGCCGGCCACCGCTTCTTCGGCCGGCGCCTCGCCGGCGGCGGTGAGGATCTCGGCCGCGGTGACCCGCGAGGTATCGACCTTGACGCCGGGACCCATCGTCGTGGTCAGCGTGACGCTGAGCAGGTAGCGGCCCTTGGAGCTGGCCGGCTTGGCCTTGACGATCTCGTCGATCACCGTGGCGTAATTCTCGAGGATCGCCTCGGCGCCGAAGCTGGCCTTGCCGATCGCGAGGTGGATCACGGCCTGGCGGTCGGTCCGGTACTCGATCTTGCCCGACTTGGACTCGGCGACGGCCTTGCCGACATCGTCGGTGACGGTGCCGACCTTGGGGTTCGGCATCAGGCCCTGGGGACCGAGCACGCGGCCGAGACGACCGACCTTGGGCATCTGGTCGGGCGTGGCGATCGCGACGTCGAAGTCGGTCCAGCCGGCCTCGATCCGCTCGGCGAGGTCATCGGAGCCGACGAAATCGGCGCCGGCCTCCTGCGCGGCCTTGGCCGCGTCACCCTCAGCGAACACGGCGATCGTCACGTCGCCGCCGGTCCCGTGCGGGAGGGCGAGCGTGCCGCGGACCTGTTCCTCGGCATGGCGCACGTTGACGCCGAGCCGGATGTGCAGCTCGACGGTCTCGTCGAACTTGGCCGAGGCGGCGCCCTTGAGCAGGGAGACGGCCTCGGCCGGCTCGTAGAGGTGATTGCGGTCGACCTTCTCGTAGGCCGCGCGATAGCGCTTTCCGTGTGCCATTAGAGGCTTCCCTCCACTTCGACGCCCATCGAGCGGGCGGTGCCGGCGATGATCTTGGTCGCGGCATCGAGATCGTTTGCGTTCAGGTCGGGCATCTTCTGCTCGGCGATCGCCCGCGCCTGCGCGACGGTGATCTTGCCCACCTTGTCGGTGTGCGGCACGCCGGAGCCCTTCTTGATCCCGGCGGCCTCCTTGATCAGGACCGCGGCCGGCGGGGTCTTGGTGATGAAGTCGAAGCTGCGGTCCTCGTAGACCGTGATCTCAACCGGGATGATCGTGCCGGCGTCCTGCTGGGTCTGGGCGTTGAACGCCTTGCAGAAGTCCATGATGTTGACGCCGTGCTGGCCCAGCGCCGGACCAACCGGCGGTGCCGGATTGGCAGCCCCGGCCGGGATCTGCAGCTTGATCATTGTCATTACTTTCTTGGCCATCTCGCTACCTCTTCCTAGGCCTTCTTGACCTGGTCGTAGCCAACCTCGACCGGGGTCTCCCGGCCGAAGATCGAGACCAGAACCTTGAGCTTGGCCGCGTCGTCGTTGATCTCGGCGATCTCGCCGCTGAAGTCGGCGAGCGGTCCGGAGATGACCTTGACGGTCTCGCCGATCTCGTACTGGGCCTGCTGCTTGGGCTGGCTCTGGGCCCCCGGTCCACCGCTGACGGCAGCACCGGAGGGCGTGCTCGGACCACCGGCGGCCACGGCGGGCTCCGGCGTCTTGAGCAGGTTGTCCACCTCGGCCGGGGAGAGCGGCAGGGGCTTGTTGCGCGAGCCGACGAAGCCGGTGACTCCCGGAGTGTTCTTGACCAGGCTCCAGGCGTCGTCGGTCATCTCCATCTGCACGAGCACGTAGCCCGGCATGGTGCGCTTCTCGACGCTGATCTTCTTGCCGTCCTTGATCTCGGAGACTTCCTCGGTGGGCACGACGACCTGCCGGACACGGCGGTCCTGGCTCATCGTCTCGACCCGGTGCTCGAGGTTCTGCTTGACCTTCTTCTCGTGACCCGAGTAGGTGTTGATCACATACCAGCGGAACATCTATCTACAGCTCTGACTCTCTAGCTCTCTTGCTCGTTGTCTTTGGGAAATGGAAAAGTTGTGAAGTTGGGTTGGTTGGTGGATCGCGGCGATCAGATGATCAGTTCGACCAGCCTGCTGAAGATCGCGTCCAGCACACCCAGGTAGGCGGCGGCTATTGCGACGAAGATGACGGTGACCGCGGAGGCCTGCACGAGGGTGTCGCGGTCCGGCCACTGCACCTTCTGCAGCTCCTTCCAGACGGAGGCGAAGAAGGAGGCGACCCGGCCGCGCTGGCGCTCGGCCTTGACTTCCTTCGGCGCGCGCCGGTCGGCCGACTCGCGCGCCTTGCGGGCCCGCTCCTTCTCGAGGCGACGGCGCTCGCGACGGTCGAGCTTTGCCTCGTCGACCTCGGCGGCGCCCTCGGGCGTGCTCTTGCCGGCCTCCGGCGCGGAGCTCGGCTCCGGCTCGAGCCGCTCGGCCCGCTCGTGGCTGGCCTCGATGACCGCCTCGACCCCGGCAACCTCGCCCGACTCCGGCACCTGCGTGTCGTGCTGGGCCTCGGACTGCTTCTGGCGTGCGCGGTCCTCCAGGCTCTGCTGGCGCTTTTTGGCCTGTTCGGCCTTGCGTTGTGCTCGTGACTTCGCCATCGATCTTCTCCGTGGATGAGTGCCGCGGCACGGGGCCGCGGCTCACTGCCTCAGCGGGTCTCCTTGTGGGACGTGTGCTTACTGCACCAGCGGCAGTACTTCGGCATCTCGATCCGGTCGGGATTGTTCCGACGGGACTTGTTGGTCTGATAGTTGCGCCGCTTGCACTCCTCGCATGCGAGGGTCACGGCAATACGTACATCTCCGGCCATGGCTCAGCTCTGAATCTCTCGGGTGGGGTGTTGTGGGCTTCGTCCGGCGCAACTGTCTGTCGGCCTGAACTCCCTCACTCCCGGCCGGTCGTCCCTCGCCCTTCTCACATGGGAGGGCGAAAAGAGCTAACTGACCCCGGGCACGAGGTGGCCGCAACGATAGCGCGCCGCGCAAGCCGCCGCCGTCAGCCGCCAAGCCCAGACGCGGCCCGCTCAGCATGAGCGAGGCTTTCGGAGAGGTGGGTCCTGACCCGGGTTCTCAGGCGTTGGCTGGGGATCCGCGCCAACCACTCCCGGAGGCGTCCGTGATCGAAGCCGGCCGGCAGGCTCAGCTCCGGGAAGTGCGCCTGCGAACCGGCCGCCGCCCGCACGTAGGCGGCGTCGAACAGCGCCTTCTCGGGCTCCGCCACATAGCCCGTCTCGACCGATCCGGCGAAGCCACCGAATACATCCGGGGCAAGCTGGTGGATGTCGTAGGTCCCCACGCTGGTCTCGACCGTCTGCGCTCGTTGCAGCGAGGCAACCGTGATCCGGCGCGGGATCTGTTCGATCATTTCGTGGTAGCGCAGCGCGGACGCGAACGACACGTACGCGGACAGTGGGGCTGTCAGGAACGGTGGGACGACAAACGGCTCGATCTCGGGGTCCAGCGCCCAGAGGCCCTGGCGAAGGCGACGGATAAATCCCGCCGACTCGAGGCCCCGCAATCGGCGATTCGTAGTTCGCTGCCCCACCGCCCACAGCGCAGCGGCCTCGCGCGTGGTGACGATGATCTGATTCATCGCCAGCAGCTCGCGATATGCATCGAGCGCTCTCACGCCGCCGC
>JBBRAH010000005.1:0-108662 GCA_038206985.1 Solirubrobacterales bacterium | reverse complement strand
GCCGGCGATCTCGCCTATCTCAAGCTGGTACCGCACCTGATTGGCCTCGAGCGCCGGGCCACCGTGGCCGAGGTCGAGGACTTCTATTCGCGCTTCGCCCCCTGGCGGGGCTGGGCCGGTCTCTTCACCCTGGTCGGGTACGCGCGTAAGGCGCGCTCCGCAAGGCCGATTCGCTATCACCCACCACGCCCGGAGCTCGAGGCCGCCTAGCCTGTCCGGCCCGCCGGGGCATCCGCTTAGGAGCCGGGAACCTCGCCCGGGAGCAGGTCGTTGGTGAGCAGCTCCTTGGTTCCGATCCCCGGGCTGATCTGACCCTCCTCGGCGAGGAAGCCGGCGAAGCCCACCCACTCGCTGGGGTCCATGAATCCGTAGGGCCGCCCCTGAGGGGCTGAGAACAGCGGCAGCGTTGCCCGCACCTCCGCGCTGGTCAGCTCCCTGTCCAGCTCGGGTGAGGCCGCGAGCAGGGCGTCGGTCGCCAGGGCGGGATCCTGCTGCGCGGCACGCGTGCCGCGCTCCAGCGCGCCGATGAACAGCCGGATCGCCTCGGGGTCGTCGGCGACGCGGGTGCCACGGGCGACGAGTACGAGCTCGTCATAGGTGGGAATGCCGAGCTCGTCCACCGGCTTGATCAGCGGCTTCTTGCCCTCCTCCTGCAGCTGCACACCCTCGACGTTGCGGAAGCCCCCGAACATCGCGTCGGCGCGCCCGCTGAGCACGGGTTGCAGGAGGTTGAAGCCCACATCCACCTGCTCGACGTCGTCGGGGGAGACCCCGGCGTCGCGCAGGATCGTTTCCAGATAGGCGGTCTGGTACGGGATACCGGCGGTCACCACGGTCTTCCCTTCGAGGTCTGCCGGCCTCTGGATCTTGGCGTCCGGCAGAGAGATCAGCGAGGTCAGCGGTTCCTGGACCAGCGCCGCGACGGCGACCACGTCGAGGCCCTGGTCGCGGGCCAGCATCACCTCGGGCTCGTAGGAGATCGCGAGATCAACCCGGCCGGCGGCGAGCAGCTTGATCGGGGCGGAAGGGTCCGAGGGGATGCGCGCCTGGACATCGAGACCGGCGTCTTCGAAGTAGCCCTCTTCCAGCGCGGTGTAGATCCCGGCGTGGTCGGCGTTGACGAAGAAATCGAGCGACAGGTCGAACTTCTCGAGTTCGATGTCGGAGGAATCCTCCGATTTCTCCCCGCATCCGCCGGCGGTGAGGCAGATGGCGGCCGCGAATGCGGCGATGAGCGCGATCGATCTGGGTCGTGTCCTTCTCACTGTTCCTCCTGTTGTTGCATTGAAAGTCGTGTCGAGCCGGGTCCGGGGTCTCAGCGGTCCTTGCCCCACCAGGCAAAGCGCCGCTCGAGCAGCGCGAGCGCGCCGAAGAGGGCGATTGCCATCAGCGAGAGCACGAAGACCGCGGCGAACAGCCGCGCCACCTCGAGCTGCGCATTGTCGACGAGCATCAGATGCCCGAGCCCCTCGCTGGAGCCGGCCCACTCCCCGAACACCGCGCCGATCACGGACACGGCGATCGCGATCTTGGCCCCGCTGAGCAGGTAGGGCAGTGCCGTCGGCAGCTCGAGCCGCCGGAAGCGTTGCACCCGACCCGCGCCGAGGCTGCGCATCATCTTGCGTTGCTCCGGATCGACGGTCTCGAGGCCATCGAGGGTGTTGACGGTGATCGGAAAGAAGCAGATGAGGGCCACGATCGCGATCTTCGGCCCGATCCCGAAGCCGAGCCAGACCACGAGGATCGGGGCGATGACGATGATCGGTACGGTTTGCGACGCGACGATCAAGGGGTAGAAGGCCCGCCGCAGCAGCGGCGAGAGGTGCAGCGCGGTGGCGAAACAGACGCCGACTGCGAGCGCGAGCGCGAATCCGCCGAGCACCTCCTGGAAGGTGACCCAGGCGTTGTCGGCGAGCAGGGCGCGGTTCGTCCACAGTGAGTCGGCGATCTCGCTTGGCGCCGGGACCAGTTGCGGGTCGAGGCCGAGGAAGTCGGCGATCATGTCCTGGCGCGCGGCGAACTGCCACGCCACGAGCAGTAACGCGAGAAGCAGAAGCGGGGGGAGGATGGCTCGCAGGCGCCTCATCGCTCGCGGTCCCCTCCCGCGAGGGCCCGCAGGGCGCGATCGCGGGCTGCGACGAAGACCGGGTCGGTCACGACGGCCGCGCGCTCGGTGGGCCCCGTAACGGGCCGAGCCAGAACCTCCAGGACCCGCGCGGGCCGCGAGCTGAGCACCAGGGTGGTGTCGGCTACAAACAGCGCCTCCTCCACGTCGTGGGTGACGAGGACGGTGGTGCGTGGCTCGGTGGCGAGAGCCTCGAGCAGCCATTCCTGCAGGTCGGCCCGTGTGATCGCGTCGAGCGAGGCGAAAGGCTCGTCGAGCAGCAGCACCGGCTTGCCCGCCAGCAGGGTGCGCGCGAAGGCAACGCGCTGGCGCATTCCCCCCGAGAGTTCCCGCGGGCGAACCCGCTCGAACCCGGTGAGACCGAGGCGTTCGAAGAGCGGGCGTGCTGTCTCCCTCGCCTCACGACGCGAGCTGCCCGCGATCCTCAGGGGAAGGGCGGCGTTGTCGATCGCGCGCAGCCAGGGAAAGAGCTGATCGCGCTGCGGCATATAGACAGCGCGCTCGAGGCGCCCGGCGGCGTCGGATGCCTCGCCGATGGAGATCGTGCCGCGCCGTGGCTCATCGAGACCGGCGATCAGCTCCAGCGCCGTTGACTTGCCACAGCCGGAGGGCCCGACCAGGGCCACGGTGCGGTTCGGCTCGACGTCCAGCTCGAGGCCCGAGATCACCTCGAGTTCTCCGAACGAGTGCCCGACTCCGCGCAGGCGCAGTCCATGAGCCACGCGGGGCATGCCGCGGTCGGCGTCGGCGGGGCTGTCCGGGTTCGGCTCCGTCAGCGTTTCGTCTGTCTCGACCGAGTGGGCCGGGCTCGTTTGCATTCTCCCTCCGCGCGCATTACCGCACAGGTTCCGAGGGTCAGCGCCGGGTGGTACTGCGACCGTGAGGCGCTATCTCAGCCCGCAACACCCGCGAGCACCCCTGATCAACGGCTTCGGAGTCTAGGTCATCGGTCATCCAGGTGAAGGATCAGCGGCCAGGTCCGGATCAGCTGTCGCTGAGCGCCTCGCCGCCTGCGACCACGTTGACGAACTCCTCCAGGTGACGCGTCGTCCAGCACTCGAAGGCCTTCGTCACGTGAGGCTCGTAGGCGGCCATCACGGAGTCGCCGTAGTTCCAGTAGAGCTTCGGCTCGGGGTTGAGCCAGAACACGCGACCGGCCTTCTCGGTGATCCGGGCAAAGATCTCGGGGTGCGGGTCGCGGCCGTTGGTGCGGGCGTCGCCGAGCACGATCACCGTCGAACGCGGGTCGAGGTCGCCCGAGATCTCGGTCAGGAACTCGTTCCAGACGCGGCCGTAGTCGGTGTAGCCGGAGACGTCGGCGACGCCGCCGTCGCGGCTGATCCGCTCGCTGATCTTGCGGAAGTCCCTCTCCTTCTCGAAGACCTCGGTGATCTCGCTGATGCGCTCGATGAACACGAAGCTGCGCAGCTTGCGGAACGAGTCGTGCAGGGCGTGCAGGACGCTGAGGAAGAAGACGCTTGCGGAGGTGACCGAGGTCGAGACGTCGCAGAGCACGTAGATCTCGGGCCGCCGGGGACGCTTCGGCCGGTAGCGGAGCTGCATCGGCACACCGCCCGTCTCCAGCGAGGTCCGCATGGTCTTTCGCATGTCGACGACCTGGGCCCGCTTGCGCCCGCGCTGCTCGTGACCCAGCGTCGCGAGGCGGCGCTTGAGCATCGTCACCGCGCGGTGCACCGCGGCCAGATCCTGGGTCGGGCTCGTGGGAAGCGCGCGGTCCATCTCGGCGAGCGGACGGGAGGGCGGTAGCTTCTCCGTGCGCTCGATCAGAGCGCGCTCGAGCTCCTTGCGCAGGTAGCCCTCAAACTGGCGCAGGCTGTCGCGGTCGATCGGCGGCTGCTCCTCGGCCTCGCCCTGGGGCGCGCTGGGCTGCCCCGGCTGCAGGCCGAGCGAGCGGCGGATGCGCTGCACATCTACACCGACCACGCCTGAACCCTCGCCGCGGCGGCCGAAGGCGGTCACCGCCAGCCGGGCGAGGTCGCGCATCTGAGCATCGTCGCCCTCGGCAAGACTCTGGCGGATCATCTCGCGCAGTTCCTCGAGGTCGAGTCGCTCGCCGCCATCGAAGCGGTCTGCTCCCTCAGCGATCTCGCGCTCGAGAGCCTCGGATTCGGCGGCGCGGAAGAAGAAGCGATCGAAGATCAGCTCGAAGAGCCGCCGGTCGTCGGGGGACTTGGCCAGGGTCGCCGCCAGCGCCTCCCGGAAATCCTCGCGCTCGCCCCAGGGAATCTCGCCGACCGCTGCGAAGGCGTCGAGGATCTCGGCCGTGCCCACGGCGAGGCCCTCGTTGCGCAGTTCGTCGCAGAAGCCGATGATCTTCGGCGCGAGACCCTCGGCGAGGCCCTCGGTTGCCATTCGCTCAGCCCTCGCCGTCCGCTCCGGCCGATCCCTGCGTCGCCGGCGGCGAGGCGAGTCGCACGCCGACCCGCTCCGCCACGAGGTCGATATCGGTCCGATGCTTGACGATGATGCTCATCGTGTGCATGAAGGTCTCCTGATCGATGTCGTCGGCGCCGAGCAGCAGGAGTGCCCGGGCCCAGTCGATCGACTCGGCGATCGAGGGCGGCTTTTTCAGGTCGAGCTCGCGGACCATGTGGATGATCTCGACGAGGCGGCGGCCGAGCGTCTCGTCCAGCTCGGGCGCGTGCAGGCGGACGATCTCGAGCTCGCGCTCGGTGTCGGGGTAGTCGAGCCACAGGTAGAGGCAGCGGCGCTTGAGCGCCTCGGTCAGCTCACGCGAGTTGTTGGAGGTGAGGACGACGATCGGGTGCGTGACGGCCTCGATCACGCCCAGCTCGGGAATCGAGATCTGGAAATCCGAGAGGACCTCCAGCAGCATCGCCTCGAACTCCTGGTCCGTCTTGTCGATCTCGTCGATCAGCAGGACGACCGGGTCGGGCGAGGCGATCGCGGTCATCAGCGGCCGCGTGAGCAGAAATTCGTCGGTGAAGATCTGGTCGAAGCTCGCGGAGCTGTCGTCGGCCTCGGCCTGGATCCGCAGCAGCTGCTTGCGGTAATTCCATTCGTACAGCGCCTTGGCCTCGTCGAGGCCCTCGTAGCACTGCAGACGGATCAGCTCGCGCCCGGTCGCCCTCGAGAGCGCCTTGGCCAGCTCCGTCTTACCGACCCCGGCCGGTCCCTCGACGAGCACCGGCTTGCCCAGACGCTGGGCCAGATGGGAGACCAGGGCGGCCGGCTCATCGGCCAGATAGCCCACCGAATCGAGTGCGCTCTTCGTCTCGGCGACGGTGGTTTGGGGGGCGGATTCCGCCGTATGAGGATCTGACATGGCCGCGGTGATGATAATGGGGGGATGTTGCAGCCTCTACTCGCTGAACTCCTAGCGGACAATTCACCGATCTACGGGATCATGATTCTCGGGGGATTCCTCGTCGGCGCCTACGCGCAGGCGGCGCGAATGCCACGGCTGCTGGCGGTCGCAATTGCGATCGTCCTGTTCGGCACCGTGCTGCTGATCATCGGGGCCCAGTCAGCCGACGAGTTCAATCGGTTCGGCGGTTAGCCCACCACGGCCCCGGCCACCCGGGGCGAACCGGTCCCCGTGCAGCGAAAAGTGGGGTAGGGTCGCCCGGTCGAGCGAGCGAGGACAGCGACGTGCCAGAGGAACAGAAGACAGCCAACGGAATCGAGATTCCTGCCGAAGCGGGCCAGGCTCGCGATGCCGCGAACGGCCTCGGCTCGGCGGTCGAGGATGCCCGCCTGAAGGGAATCACCTCGCTGGCGGACGATGTGCGGAGGATCTCGGCCGAGGCGCGGTCGGCATCTCTACGCGCGTCCGAGGCCGAGGCCCAGGCCCGCAAGGCGCTGGAGGATCGCCGCAACGCGGAGCGCAACGCGTTGGCCGCTCAGGAAGCCGCTCAGGAAGCCGAGGAGGCGGCGGTAACCGCCGCGCGCGAGACCGTTGCGCGCTACGAGGCGCGCCTGGTCCAGACCCGGGAACGGCTCAAGGCTCAGGCCGAGCAGAAGCTGCGCGCCGCAGCCGCGAAGCTGCAGGCTGAGGCGGCCGAGCGGGTGCGCAAGCAGGTCGAGGCGGCGACGAGCAAGCGCGAGGCCGAACTGGAGGCCGAGGCGGCCGAGCTTCGCGAACGGGTCGAGGCCGAGATCGTGGAGCGCACCCGCAAGGCCGAGGAAGCGCTCGATACCGAGCGCGACTCTCGCAAGCGCTCCGAGGAGATGCTCGAGATCGCCGAGAACAAGCTTTCGCGCCTCGCCGAGCAGCTCGCCCGGGAGGCGGAGTCCCGGGCCCGCCAAGAGGCCGAGCAGCGCCTTGCGGCCGAGGCCGAGCGCCTCCAGAGAGAGGCGGATGAGGAGGCGGAAAAGGCCCGGGTCCGCACGGCCCGCGACAAGGAGGAAGAGATCAAGCGCCGCCTCGCCTCCGAGCAGCAGAAGATTCGCGAGGAGGTCGAGGAGGGCGCCCGCAAGGAGGCCGAGCGGCGGGCCTCCGAGCTCGAGCGCACGATCCGCTCGGAGATGGAGCAGGAGGCGCAGAAGGCGGAGGCCCAGGTCGAGGCGGCCAATCGCAAACGCCAGCTCGAGGTCCAGCGAGAGATTCAGCGTCAGGCGGACGAGGCCGCCGCCGCAGCGGCAGAGAAGGCGCGGCGCGAGCTACTGGACTGAGGGCTGCAGAGCGTCGCGCGTCCCGTCGGGGAGCTGTCAGCGCCGGCGCGTACCCGGACCGCTCCGGCCCAGGTAGGCGCGCAGTTCGCGCATCTCCTCCAGGGCGCTTTCCCGGCACCGTTCCACGGGCCGCAGCATCCGCGTCTCGATCGGCGTCTCGATCACCTGGCCGTCGCTCGATTCGACCCGCCGTGCGGCGGCACTCTCCGTCGAGCGCACCGCCTCGACCATCCGTCCCTCCCTGAACATGGCTGCGGCATGGTCGTCGAGCGCCAGTCCGGGGGGTAAGGCGCCGGCTGCCACGAGCTCGCGATACGCCGAGCGGCGCAGTGGGTCCTGGGAGTAGTGGACGCAATGGCTACCTTCGATCAGTCCCAGGCCCCGGGTGCTGACCGGCTTGCCGACCCCCCGAGAGACGCCGAACTCGAACCAGCACATCGAGCCGGCGCTGTACCCGCAGAGCACGGTTCCGCGTCTGTGGGCCTCGACGAGGATCCGGTCGAGACCGTGCTCGCGCCAGAGCGCCATCAGGTTGACCATGTTGCCGCCCGTCACATAGATCACGTCCTGTTCCAGCAGGTGGCCCTCGAGGTCGACACTCGTCTCCCCGAGCCGGAACAGGGAGATCGAGGTCGGCTTGCAGTCGCGGCGGTCCATCGCGGCATGGAACGAGGAGATCTGCTCCTGCGGGTCGCCGCTGGCCGTCGGCAGCAAACAGATCCGGGCCGGTCCCGGGCGGCGCACCAGTCTCAGCACGTAATCGTGCAGCGCCTCGTTGTGGGGCCGCATCACGAACTCGGCGCCGCCCATGGCGACGATCGGCCCGGCGCCGGCCACTATCGCCGGGCCGGCGCTGATCGATACCTCGCTGTCGCGCCCACGGGAGCCATTCGCGTCAGGCCACCGCACTCAGGTCGCCACTCCCGGTCGGCGCCGGGGGCTCGCCGAGATAGCGGATCGGCAGCGGCTTCTCGCTGATCGCCTCGCCGCGGTCCCCGACGCACCACGCCCTCGCTTTGGGTCGCGAGGCGACGGCACCGACCATGCGCGGCCCGACGAAGTGCAGGGCGGCACCGTCGGAGGCCGCATAGCCCGGACACATACCTGCCTGCAGGTGGGCGTGGTACGCCTCGCGGCGGCCGTCCTCATCGCCGTAGTGCACGCAGTTGCTCCAGGGCAGCAGGCCGAGGCCCCGGTAGCGCTTCACCTCTCCATGGAAGGAAGTAACCCCCTCCGAGTACCAGCACAGCGAGCCGGCGCTCAGGCCACAGAGGATGACCCCGTGCTCCCAGGCGCTGCGCAGCATCCGGTCGAGTCCGTGTGCCCGCCAGGTGCCGAGCAGGCTGATCACGCTGCCGCCACCGACGTAGATCAGATCCTGGGCGAGCAGGTGGGCCTGCAGGTTTTCCGCGCCCCGCTCCCTGCGGAACAGGGAGATGTGGGAGGGGATGCAGCGCTCGGCTGAGAACGCCCGATAGAAGCGCGCCACGTAGTGGTCGGCATCACCGCTGGCGGTCGGGATGAAGCACACCCGCGGACGCTCCTTGCCGCTGAGCGAGAGGACGTAGTCGTCGAGCAGCGTGTTGGCGGCCTCCATCGAAAAGCCGCCGCCGCCGAAGCTGACGATCTGGCGCTTGTCCTCGGCCCACTGGGGGAATCTGATCACGTTGCTCTCTGTCTGTACTTCCATCTCTTGCACCTCCTCCTCTGACCGCCGCACCAAGCTCAGCGTGGCAGCGTTGGTTCGATCAATCGGTAAGCCTTGATGCCCAGCCCGAGTCGCTCCCGGTCCTCACCCGATGAGGGGTCGAGACCGCAGAGCTCCTTGATTCGCTCGAGCCGGTGGGCGACGGTGTGACGGTGCGCGTACACGGCCTCCGCCGTGACCCGCATGTTGCAATCCCGGGCCAGGTAGGCCTCGAGGGTGTTCAACAGGTCGGTCTTGTGCTCGGCGTCATGGCTGACCAGCACCTCGACGGTGTCCTTGTAGAAGCGCATCACCTCGGCCGGGTTGGAGGCCAGGGCCCGGAACAGCAATCTGTAGACGCCGCTCGGAATACCGCCCTCGAGTAGCTCGGCGAGCCGCGGGTCGCGACCGACGACGTCGAGCATCAATTCGGCCTCCTCGAGCGCCCGACCCGCGTCGGCGGGGTCGGAGTAATGAGAGGACGCCGCTGCCGGACCATGCGGGCGGACGCGCTTGACGATCTCCCGAGCATTCGACTGTGCTGCGTTGGGCCTACCGATCTGATCGGTTGCCGGGATCAGGGCGAAGATCCGGTCGCCCAGCGGCTCGGCGATCACCGAGCTCGTAGCGGAGCTGATGATCGCGGCCATATAGCGGGGCTTGCCCGAGCTCGCCGAGGCTGCGATCGCCACCACGCCACCGCTCAGGTCGCAGCCCAGCCGCTTGCCCCGGCGCACGACCTCCTCACCGTTGAGCCCAGCCGCTCGCAGGTCCTCGATGAAGCTTCCGCGCAACTCCTCGGCGAGCTGATCGCGGGCCTCGATCACGGCGAGCTCCGTCAGCGCCGCCAACCCAGCCCAGCGCAAGACCTCCTCGCGGTCGATCAGGGCCGACACCGTGGAGCCCGCTCGGCCCTCAGGGACCTCGAGCGCGACCACCCGCCCGATCTCCTCCCCTGCCGCGACGACCGGGACGGTCAGCTCGATGCCTTTGGGCAGCAGGCCGTTCGTGCCGGCCAGCGACTCAGCGGCCCAGAGGCTCAGCTCGCCCTCCCCGGGCAGCCCCTCGGGTGGCTCGGAAGCGCCGACGGTGGAGGAGGTCGCGGCAATGCCGCGCTCCGGCAGCAGGATGGCCACGGGACTGCCGACTTCGCGGGCGGCCAGGGCGGCGATTCCCGCCAGGCCATCGCCGTCGAGGACGGCGGTAAGCATCTGCTCGTGAAGGTCTCTCATGGGATCAGGCCGGTCCTCTACGACGGTCTCCCCACGAGGCCCGGCACGGGCCGGCCACACCGCAAACGGTTGCTGTGGCCGGCCCTCTCACCGGGGCTTCTCCCTTCGCGCCCTGTTCAGGCGGACGGGATCTCGGTTCCTTCGTGCGCCTGGAGGACGTCAGCGCCCTCCTCGCCGGTCCGGATGCGAATTGCTTCCTCGACCGCGACTACGAAGATCTTGCCGTCACCGACAGATCCCGTACGGGCGTGTTTGAGAATCGTCTCTACGACGATGTCCTTCTCGGAATCGTCGATCACACATTCGATCTTGAGCTTTGGCCGTACGTTGACGGTCAGGCTCGCGCCTCGATAGTGCTCCACGACGCCCTTCTGGCGCCCCGAGCCCTTGACCTCTGAGATCGAGAGCGAGGGGATACCTCTTTCGAGCAGTTCCTGACGGATCGGCTCGAAGGCCTCGTGGCGGATGAATGCCTCTACCTTCTTCATTTGCGACACCTCCTTCCTAGTTTTCGGTCGGTCGCGTCGCCGCGGCCGTTGAGGGGGTCGCAACGGGCGTTCCGGCTACGTTCGGCTCGAACCTACCGGCTGGATACTCCTCCTGCGGAATGAAGGCCTCGGGGTAGCCGTACATCCCGTGCGTGGAGATGTCCAGACCCGCGAGCTCCTCTTCCTCGGAGACCCGAATGCCGATCGTCGCCTTCAGGATCGCGAAGCAGGCGTACGACAGTGCGAGGACCAGCACGAAGATGGCTGCCACTCCCAAAGCCTGCACACCGAGCTGCCCGATCGAGGCGCCGAGGTCACCGTCCTTGATCCCGTACCAGATGCCCGGGGAGGCGGTGACGCCGTTGAACTCGATCAGTCGCGGTGAGACGAACAGACCGATCGAGAGCGTGCCCCAGATGCCGGCCAGGCCGTGCGCGGAAAGCGCGCCAACCGGGTCGTCCAGGTATTTCTCGATGGTCAGGACGCCGTAGACGACGATGATTCCTGCGACTGCACCGATGATCGGCGCCGCCCAGAACTCGACGTAGCCGGACGGGGCGGTGATACCGACCAGGCCGGCGATCGCGCCGTTGCCGGCCATGCCGACATCGAGCGTCTTGGTCTTCATGTAGACGACCAGCATTGCGAACAGGGCTCCTGCTGCAGCGGCGAGCTGAGTGTTCAGCGCGACCTCCGCGAAGAAGTTGTCGCCCGTGCCGAACGTCGAGCCGGCGTTGAACCCGTACCAGCCGACCCAGAGGATCAGCACGCCGAGACCGGCGATTGGCATCGAGTGACCCGGGATCGCTCGCGGCTTGCCGTCGGCGCCGTACTTTCCGATGCGCGGGCCGAGAAGCAGCAGCGCTGCGAGACCACCGACTGCACCGGTGAGATGGACCACTGACGAACCAGCGAAGTCCAGGACCTGCTTGCCGCCGACGTCGGACAGCAGACCGCCGCCGTAGACACCGTGGGCAACCAGCGGGTAGATGATCGCTGCGAAGAACGTCGCGTAGACCACATAGGCGCTGAACTTGATGCGCTCGAGTGTCGTGCCCCAGACAATTGCCAGGGATACGGCGCAGAACAGCATCCCGAACAGCATCAGGGCGGCATCCGAGCCAACCACATTGAACGCTTCCTCACCACTGCCTATCAGTTGATCGTGCGAGAAGAAGAACCCATCGGTTCCGAAGAAATCGTTACCGCCTCCCGCGATGCCGTAACCGATCGCCCACCAGGCGATCGTGGCGATACCGAGGTTGACGAGAATCTTCGCCACTCCTGCGCCGACGTTCTTCTGCCGCGAGAAACCGATCTCGAGGAAGAGGAACCCGGCCTGCATAAAGAGGACGAGTACGCAGGAGACGATCACCCATGTGGTGTCGAGCTCGAGACCTTCGGTCTCAAGCAATGCTGCGGCCCCGTCCTGAGCGGACGCGAGCGCCGGCAGAGCCAGCGACAGTGCGAACGCCATCAGGGCGGCGAGGCTGAGCCTCTTGGTCATTGTCGTTTCCTCCTTAGCCACCGGGCACGGATGCCCGGCGGTCGCTATTACGGACCTGGCCAGTCTGCGGCGCGGGCGGAGGGCGGTGTTTGTACCGGGGTCGAAAATTCCAGGCGCCACCTTGTACGTCGTGGCGGCGGCGCGGGTCCGGACGATACCTACTTGGCTTGTTCAAGCCAGAAACGCGATGCACAGCGTGGCCTTCCCTAAGGGAGATGCACAACGCCGGAGATGCTCAGCCTTGGTTCAGGCTCGTGCTTGCGCTCGACCGGACTCACCGGCGTTTGCGGTCGACCCCATGCTGTTGGGGGAGTCGCCCGAGCCCTCGATCACGAGCTCGTCGCGCTCGCGGGCGATCTCGATCGCGGAGGGGTCGCCACCGAGCTCGGCCCACTTGGCGCGCGCCCCGGCGTGCAGGTCGTCGAGGAACGCGTCGGTGTGCAGCGGATCGTGGTGGAAGAGCAGCGTGCGCTTCGCGCCGACGCGTTTGGCGAAGGTGACCGCGTCACTCACCCGCGAGTGCCCCCAGCCCTCGTGACCTGGATACTCGTCGTCGGTGTACTGGCAGTCGTGGATCAGTAGATCCGCGTCGCGCGCGAGGTCGTAACCGGAGATCCACTCCGGCTGGAGCTTGTCGAGGGGGGCTCCAAGTGCGGGTTCGTGGTCGGAGATGTAGCAGAGGGTCGTGTCAGCGTCGGTGATCCGGAAGCCGAGCGTCGGACCGCGGTGCGTCACCGCTTCGGCCCTGATCGTCGCGCCGCCGATCCTCCACTCGCTGGCGGGTGCCTCGAGGAAGGAAACGTCGCAGGGCAACTCACGCACCTCGACAGGTGACAGCGGCGCCGAAATGTAGCGGGCGATACGCGCCTCGAGGCTGGCCTCCGGCGACGTCGGACCCCAGATCCGGATCTCCGATTCGGCTCGGAAGCAGGGTGGAAAGAACATCAGGCCCTGGATGTGGTCGAGGTGCAGGTGGGTGAGCAGGATGTTGATGCGAGGGTTGTCCGGGGTCAGGGCGAAGCCCAGCGTCCGGATACCGGTGCCGGCATCGATGATCAATGTCTCGCCCGTGGAGAGCGTGACCTCCACGCATGAGGTGTTGCCGCCGTAGCGGTTCATCTCCGGCCCCGGCGCCGGGATCGAGCCTCTCGCTCCCCAGACCTTGAGCCTCATCCGAGCGCCTCGTGTCGACCCGTGGCCACGTCGCGGGCTTGATCCTCATCCAATGACCAGAAAAAGATGATCGCGCCGGATGCGCCGTGCTCGGCGCTGATCATCGGCATCCCGCTGGCCGCGATCTCGTGCTCGGTTCCTCTACTGGAGCGGATCCTGAAGGTGGAGTGGGCGGGCCTGCCGTCGCGCAGCGCCTGCGTCAGGTTCAGTTCCTCGAGCGGGATCGTGTTGCCTTCGGCGTCGAAGGGGCCGAAGGAGCCGATCCACTCTTCCGGGTCGAGCTGACCCATCTCCTCGAAGGGCACGCCGAGCATCGCTCCCGCGGCCTCGTTGTAGAAGAGCATCGTGCCTTCGCGCGAGACCAGGAAGGCCGGCGTGGAGATGCTCGTCAGCAGGTTCCTCGCAAGGATCAATTCGAGCGGTTTTTGAGGGGTTGCCATCGGTGGCTGCCCATTCTTCCAAGGTTTGCGTCATTTGGCACCAACTCGTTCGCCTCCTCGGCATCGGCTCTTGCCGGCGAGTCGGCCGACAGCGATCTTTTCCCATCGGCGACAATGTTTCCGTGCCTCGCGGACCGGCAGTTCAGCTCATCGCCCTCCAGGTAGCCCTGGACCGGCTGTTGCCCGTCGCGGACCCCACTCAAGCGGACCCAGCCGGCCGCCGATAGACGACCGGGATGGGCCTGCTCTCGAAACAGTCGGACGTGTTCGAAAGCCAGCTCGGCGAGGCGCGTAAACGAATCGCGGAGCTGGAGAGCGAGCTCGCTCAGACCTCGACCCGCGATCAGCTCACGGAGACCATGCTCACGCTGCGGGCCTTCCGAGCCCAGCTCGAGCTCGATGTGCAGCGCGCGCACCGTTATCGGCGACCACTCTCGGTGGCGGTCATCGACATCGACGGTTTTCGCGGGGTCAACCTCAATCACGGCTACGGGGTCGGCGACAGTGTCCTGGTCGCCGTGGCCGGCGCGATTTCGCAGCAGACCCGGGTTCACGACCTGGCCTGCCGCATGGGCGGCGACGAGTTCGCCGTCCTGCTTCCGGAGACCGGCTCGGCGGCAGCGATGCAGGCTTGCCAGCGCATCCTGCTCGCCCTCGAGGACGTCGCAGCCGGTGCGATTCGTGGCGTCAGCGTCTCGGTCGGAATTGCCGCCCTGCGGCCCAAGCAGACGCCGGAACGCCTCCTTGCCTGCGCGGACAAGGCGCTGGAGCTGGCCCGTGCGGGAGGCGGTGGGCGCGCAACGATCTACTCGAGCGCGGATCAGAACGAGGAGGTCACGCCCGACCCCACCCACGGTGACGTCGTTGCGGCGCTGGCCTCCGCGCTTCAAGAGCGCGATCAGTACACCGGCGACCATTCGGAGTCCGTGGTCGATGTGGCCGGAAGGGTTGCCGAGTCACTCGCGATGGACGAGGACTCGATCTCACGCCTGCGTACGGCTGCCCTGCTGCACGACATCGGCAAGGTCGGTGTCCCTGACGACATTCTGCACAAGCCCGGACCGCTGGACGAGCGGGAGTGGGAGATCATGCGCCAGCACCCTGTGATCGGCGAGCGCATTCTGCGCGCGATCCCGGGTCTCGGCAGCGTCGCCAAGATCGTGCGCCATGAACACGAGCGCTGGGACGGCAAAGGCTATCCCGACGAACTCTCCGGCGAGGAGATCCCGATCGGCGCGCGGATCATTCTCGCTTGCGACGCCTACCACGCGATGACTTCGGATCGGCCCTACCGGGCGGCGATGTCACACACCGACGCCGTCGCCGAGCTGACCCGCAACGCGGGCACGCAGTTCGATCCCAACGTCGCGGAAGCGCTGGTCGGTTACCTGTACGGTCGCCGGCAATCGGGCGTAGCCGGCCTCTGACCGAAGCCCGGCACCGTTGACCGTTTGGACGTGGTCGTCTTGCCGATCAGCCCTCCATCTTGCCGATCTTGAAGATCTTGGTGCCGCAGTCGGGGCAGGTGCCCTGCACCGCGGGACGTCCGTTCTTCATCGTGATCTGCTGGGGATCCTTGATCTCGACCTTCTTGCGCTCCTTGACGCAGTAACCCTCGACCATGATCGCTCCTTCCGGGCGGTCCATTCCGCCCCAGTTGCCCCGGTGGTAGTGCGATAACGCACAACCATCAATACCCGGAACGTAGTCGCCAAGCCGGACGCCACGCCCGGATGCGCACCCAGGGGTCAGCCGTCGTTGCCGACCCCGCCGCTGCCCCCGCCGCCGGATTGGCCCTCGGAGGAGTTGCTCGAGTCCGAGATCTGCTGACGCAGGGCTTCGATGTCGTCCTCGATCACCTCGAGGCGATCGTCGATGTCGGTGTCGGCGCTCTCCAGACCACTGATCTGGTCCTCGACGGAGTCCAGTCGGCCACCCAGCGAGTCGATGCCCTCCTGGGCGTCCTGGCTGGCACTCGCGTCCTTGGCGACGCTGCTGATCTGCTGCTCCACCTGGTTGAGATCGGCGTCGGTCGCGGAGTTGTCCCGGGCGTCGATCGCCAGAACGATCGCGACGATCGCGGCGGCCAGGGCCAGGATCAGCGCTGCGGCGCCGGCGTAGGTCCGGGTGCCGAGCTTGCGGTCCACCTGCGCGAGCCAGGCGCGCTGAGCCTCCGGGTCGATCGGCTCAGCCGGAGGCTGGCCCGGATCGGTCGGGGGGTTGACATTCGGATCCGCCATCAGCTGTTGTCGTGCCGGGGCAGGGCGACGGCCCCGTCGGGGGGCTCGATCTCGAGGCCGCGCTCGACCCAGAGCTCCATGCCACCATCGAGGTTGTGCGCGTCGAAGCCGGAGGCCGCAAGGGCATCGGTGGCCATCGCTGAGCGGGCGCCGCTGCGGCAGACGAAGACCACCGGCTTGTTCCGATCGATCTCGGCGGCGCGGCTCGGAAGTTGCTCCAGCGGGATGTGGACGGCCCCGGCGATCCGCCCGGCCTGCCACTCGAAGTCCTGGCGTACGTCGACCAGCTGTGCCTCGCCGCCGCCGATCATCTCGGCCGCCTGTTCGGGGCTGAGGGACCCTGCTGTCTTGGTTTCATCACTCATTGCACGAGCATAACCGGCGATCGCGTGCCGGAACCCGCTGCCTCCGAAGACGCGCGCCCCTGGACGGCCTCCGTAGGATTGGAGTCGCAGCCCGATATCAAGCTTCCAAAGGAGAAACTGAATGCCCGAAGCAGTAATCGTCGACACCGTCCGCACCCCGATCGGGCGCGCCTTCAAGGGCTCGCTCGCGCAGCTGCGCCCGGACGAGACCGGCGCCTTCGTGATCGACCAGCTTCTGGAGCGCAACCCCGATGTCGATCCCGCCCTCATCCAGGACGTGATCTGCGGCGTCGGCATGCCGCAGGGCCTGCAGGGTTTCAACATCGCCCGGATCATCACCCTGCTCAGCAAGCTGCCGGAGACGACAACGGGCGTCACCGTGAGCCGCTTCTGCGCCTCCTCGCTCGATTCCATCCGTCACGCCTCCAACGCGATCAAGAACGGTGAGGGAGACGCCTACATCGCAGCCGGCGTCGAGTTCGTCAGCCGCTTCAACGAGGCGACGGACCCCGCCCGTGCGGACGACAAGAACGAGAAGCTGACCGGCGAGGTCGACGGATATCCCGACGTCTACATCGACATGGGCGTCACCGCCGTCAACGTCGCCGAGAAGTACAACGTCAGCCGCGACGACATGGACGACTACGCGCTGCGCTCGCAGCATCTCGCCGTCGCCTCTCAGGAGTCCGGCTTCTTCGACCGTGAGATCGTCCCGATCACGCTGCCCGACGGCACCGTGGTCAGCAAGGACGACGGCCCGCGGGCCGACGCCGGCGACATGCGCGAGAAGCTCGGCTCGCTTCCCGAGGCGTTCGGTGGCGGTGGCGTCACCGCCGGTAACTCCTGCCCGCTCAACGATGGTGCCGCCGCGGCGCTGATCATGAGCGACACCAAGGCCAAGGAACTGGGCCTCACGCCCCGGGCCCGCATCGTGACCGCCGCCACCGAGGGCAACAACCCCGAATACATGGGAGTTGCCCCGATCGGTGCCATCAAGAAGGTCCTCGACAGGGCCGGCATGTCGATCGACGACATCGGCACGGTGGAGCTCAACGAGGCCTTCGCCGCCCAGGTGATCCCGATCATGGCTGAGTGCAGCATCCCCCTCGAGAAGCTCAACACCCACGGTGGCGCGATCGCTCTCGGTCACCCCTTCGGGATGACCGGTGCCCGGATCATGGGCACCCTGCTCAACGCCATGGAGACCGACGATCACGCGGTCGGTATCGAGACGATGTGTGTCGCCGGTGGTCAGGGTGAGGCGATGATTGTCGAGAGGATCTGAGGCTTAGGGTCGCGGCCCGGTTGGTCGTCGCTCGGGGGGCCTTTGCTGTGGGACCCACGAGCGAACACGCCCGGACCCTTGGACCTAATGCCTCGCGCTGCCGGTTGTGCCCGCTATCGCCCGGCTCGTCGGCTCGCCGATCGCCGCGTACTCCCAGCGCGGTGCGGCGCCGATCACTCCGGCCAGCACGGGGCCCGACGCAACGGCCGCCGAAACGCTGATGGGCTCCCCGGGTCCAGGAACCGCTCGGTTGAGTCGCTCCAGCACTGGACCGGTGATTGCATCCCGGGCGGCAGCGGCCTGCGCCGCGTGATCGGCAGCTTCGATCGGAGCGCCGAACACCGCCAGCATGCCATCCCCGGGGAACGACATCAAGGTTCCGTCCTGCTCGCGAACGGTCTCGGCCAGCGCCGCGAGGATTTCGTTGAGGAGGGGCAGCGCTGCTTCTGGGTCGGCTTCGGCCAGGGGCCGGAAGCCGCCCACGTCACAACTCAGGACGGTCACCTCCAGACGGCGCCCCCGGAGTAGCTCGCGCTGCGAATCGAACACCGTCGCCGCAACCCGCTCCGGAAGGAACTGCAGGAGCTGCTCATGACCCAGTTCGGGGGGTTGCATCAGGGACCCTCGAGCCGATCCACCCGGTCGGCGATCTCCTCGGCGAGCGCCAGCGAAGATGTCGCGGCGGGGGAGGGGGCGTTGCGGACGTGGACGACGCCCTCCGTCTCGCTGACGATGAAGTCATCGATCAGGGAGCCGTCCCGACCGACGGCCTGGGCACGAACCCCGCTGTGCGGGCTACGCTCGACGTCGGCCACGGTCAGCTCGGGAACGTAGCGGCGGCACTCACGCACGAACGAGCGGAGGCTGACCGCGTGGCGGATCTCCTCGAGTCCCGTGCGCCAGAAGCGGGCGAACAGGCGCCAGGTGCCGGGCCAGGCGAGGCTCTCGCGCAGCTCGCGCGAGCGCACCCTCCCCAGCCGATAGGCATCGCGCGCGCCGACGAACAACGCGGTCGGACCGAGCAGAACTTCGCCGGCAGGGTTGCGTGTCAGATGCATTCCGAGGAACGGGAGGTCGGGGTCGGGCACCGGGTAGATGTTCGATCGCACGAGGCCGGCGCGCTCGGGCCGCAGCCGGAGGTAGGCGCCGCGAAAGGGGACGATCCGAGGGTCGGGGTCAGCCCCCGCGGCGACCGCAAGGCGGTCGGCCCAGGGACCGGCGCAGACGACCGTGCGCGCGGCCTCGGTGCTGCCGAGGGAGTGCTCGATGACCGTTACGCCACCCGACCGCCGCAGTGCGCGCACCTCACACCCGTAGTGCACCTCGCCGCCCGCCGCGAGCAGGTCAGCCGCGTATGCGGCGGCCACGGCGGGAAAGTCCACGACGCCGGTGTTCGGTGAGTACAGCGCCGCAATGCCGGCCGCGTGCGGCTCGATCTCGCTCAGGCGCTCGGCATCGATCCGCTCGAGGCCTGGAACACCGTTGGCCCTGCCCCGGCGCTCGAGCTCATCGAGGCGTGGGATTTCGGCGTCATTGGTCGCCACGATCACCTTGCCGTCCCGGCGCGCCTCGATCCCCCGCTCGGCGCAGTACTCGTAGAGGGCGGCGGCGCCCTCTACGCAGAGTCGCGCTTTCAACGACCCCGGCTTGTAGTAGATCCCGGCGTGAATGACCCCGCTGGAGTGACCGCTCTGGTGCCGGGCCGGTCCGCTCTCGAGCTCGAGTACCAGGACGCGGGAATCGGGGTGGCGAAGCTGCAGCGCGCGAGCGCTCGACAGACCGACGATGCCCGCCCCGATTACGCAAATGTCGCAGCTCTCGGGAGGTCGCTGGCCGCTCACCCGGGCAACGCTACCCGGCATCGCGGGCAGCGGTAGATACGATCGAGACCGTGCCGCTGAAGCCGCCGATCAAACCCCAGCTCGCCCGCTCCCGCAAGACCCTGCCCGACGGCGACGGTTACGCCTTCGAGCCCAAGTACGACGGCTTCCGGGCGATCGTGTTCGTCGACGGCGCCGAGAGCTATCTGCAGTCGCGGGGCGGCAAGCCACTCTCCCGCTACTTCCCCGAGCTCGAGTTCCCGGACGGCAGCTACGTCGTCGATGGCGAGCTCGTGATCCTCGACGGCGACGGTCGCGAGGTCTTCGATCTGCTTCAGGCGCGGATCCATCCCGCCGAGTCGCGCATCAACCGGCTTGCAGGGGAGACGCCCGCGCGCTTCCGCGTCTTCGACCTGCTCGAGCTCGGCGGAGACGAGCAGATGCCCCGGCCGTTCGCCGAGCGCCGCGCCGCGCTCGTGGAGTTGATCAAGGGCCTCGACGGCGCCACCGAGGAGGGTCCCGGCGGCTGGAGCGCCGGCTCGATCGAGCTGACTCCGCTCACCCTCGACGCAGAGGGGGCGGAGCCCTGGTTGCAGGGGGGAGAAGGAGTGATTGCCAAGGAGCTGGACGCCCCCTACCTCCCCGGTGACCGCAAGGGGATGGCCAAGATCAAGCGCCTGCGGACGATCGACGCGGTCGTTGTGGGCTGGAGGCCGGGTAAGGAGGCGGGCACGGTCGGCTCCCTGATCCTCGGCCTCTATGAGGGCGAGGAGCTGCGTGTCGTCGGCCACACGTCGGGCCTCAAGGCGCAGGAGAAGCGCGATCTTGTCGAGAAGCTGGCCCCCTATGAGACGGGCGAGCGCGGCTCCGCCGACCCCAGCCGCTGGGCGGCCGATCGCGACCTCGCGTGGGTGTCGCTGCGCCCGGAGCTGGTGATCGAAATCAGCTTCGACCACGTCGCGGCGGGCCGCATCCGTCACGGCTCCAAGATCCTCCGCTGGAGGGAGGACAAGGACCCGAATGAGTGCCGATTCGAGCAACTCGACCAGTGAGCGACTGATCGGCGAGTCAGGCAGTCGGCTCGGAGGACTGCGGCAAAAGGTCCGTGACGCGGGCCCTCTGGGGGTCGCAAGACGGGGCCTCGGCGTGGTCGGCCTGAGGCGGCTGCGAGTCTTCTCGAGGAACACCGTGGACTATCCACCGGCCTTCAGCGCCGTCGCGGGCTCCGACCGGTTCGGCGAGGTGCTCGGGCCGGACTCTCTGGACGAGTTGCTCTCGCTGCGCGCCGACGTTCCGCGGGCCGAACTCGAGCGTCGCTTCGCGACCGGCCAGATCTGCATCGGGGTGTTCGGCGCCGGGGGGCTGTTGGCCAACCGCTGGCTCGACCTCCGTCGGGCGGAGCTTCCCTACCTCGGCGCCGCCTACGAGCTCAGCGACCGCTCCGCCTATCTCTACGAGGTCTACACCCGTCCGCAGGCGCGGCGCTCGCACCTTCACCACTATGCCTATGAGCCGATGCTGGAGCTGCTGGCCGGGGCCGGCATTGAGCACCTACTGGTTACCGGCCTGCCTGAGAATCGCGCCGGCACGGCACTGATACTCGACGCCGGCCACCACCCGGGCGGGACCGTCGGCTCCGTGGGGTTCGGTCGTCACCGCCTCCATTGGGAGCGCGGCACCAGCGGCGACCTCGGCGCGGTCGCGGCCTTTCAGCCGAGTCGCTGAGCGGCCGCCGCGCGTTCAGCCCGGCGGTGTCCGGTTGAGCTCGTCCACGACCCCCAGCACGTCACCCTCGCGATAGAAGTCCACGGCGATGATGTTCGGCCGCAGCCCACGGATCTGCTCGCACATCTCAATCCGATCCAGCAGGAACTGCCGTTTGTTGACGATCTTGGCGTTGGTCGGCCGGGGGGCGGGGGAGGTGTCGACCCAGTGATTGAGCAGGAAGAACTGAGCGTTCGCCAGGCCCCGGTTCGGGTCGCAGGAGCTGGGTCGCTCGAGTTGTTCGGGACGACTGAAGCTGAACGGGGTCTCCTGGGTGACCGCGAACTGGCGGCGGTACCACTCCGGATCTCCACCGTCCCGCTCCGCCATCACGACCAGCCGCTGGTTGCTGTCGATCAGCTCGCGCAGCGTCGGCCATGGCGGGCCGTTGGGGCCCCGGTAGAGGAACCCGCCGAGCCCGGCCTTCTCGATCTCCGCCGTGGTGTCGGCCGGCTGGGTGGCGTCCTCGATCGAGACGATCACCACCTCGCCGGGGTTGGCGAGCAGGAAGTCGCGGATCTCCCCGAGCCCCTGCTGGAAGGTGATCGCGCCGACCTCACAGAACGCATGGCAGAGGAAGATCTCGGTCTTGCCACCTCCCTCGTAGCCGATCTGCTTGCGCAGGGCCTCCGCAGCCGCGACTCCATCCGGGCCGAGGCCCGCCTCGATCTTGGCCCGTGACCCCGTGTCCTTCTCGAGGTCCGTGGCCACGCCCATCGACGTCTGCACCGCGTAGTGGGGATCGATCAGCAGGGCCCGGATCCCGTCGTCGAGTTGCTGGGTGATGCCCTTCTCCTGCTGGGCGAAGAACCAGTTGTCGTACGTCGCCGCCGACATGGAGTTGTGGGTTCCGGCGAACGCGACCTGCTCCAGCGAGCGGTCGCAGAGCTCGATCGAGCCGTTGCAGGTGTCCACCTCGATCGGTGGTGTCTCCTCGTCGTTGGCCCCGACGCCCAGCGCGACGAAGGTGCCGAGCAGCGCGATCCCGACGAGCCCGATTCTGGCCAGCGCCCCGCCGCTGAGGTCGGCATCGCTGCGGGCGGGGTCGGTGCCCGCGTCTACGCGCACGGCACCCGCTGCCAGCCGCATGAGCTCGGCCGCGCCGACGTAGACGACGAAGCCGCCCACCGCCAGCGCGGTCAGATCGAGGACGAGGTCGCGGTTGGCGAGGATCCACAGCCCCGCCGCCACCAACAGCACGGCCCGGGCGGCTCGCGCTGCGGTCGAGCTGGGTGCGGTGACGAGCCTTCGCCAGGCGCGGCTGCTCAGCGCGGCCACGTCGAGCGGCTCACGGGTCGAGCTGACGCCCGCCGTCAACACCAGTCCGGCGCCCGTCACCACCAGCAGCCAGGTCATCAGGTCGGCGGCGAAGGCGTCGTAGACGGCCACGACCGCCGCCGCGGTCGTGTCGTCGAAGTGACCGACCAGCATCGAGCGTCCAGCGAACCAGGCGAGGAGGCCGAGTACGCCGCCGCCGGCGATCGCCCGGCCGAGGCGCCGAAGGCCCGTGAGGCGCGTTGCCGCGAGGCCGACTGAGCCGAACGCGGCCAGCAGCCCCACCGCCAGCGCGACCCAGCGGATCGCGCGGAGATCGCGGTGCAGCTGAGCAGCGTCAACGACCAGCCCGAGCGTGGCACCGTCGTCGCCGGCCAGGAGGTTGACGTTGAGCTTGCGGGAGACCTGGTCCGCGAGCTTGGGCGCCGCGGTCTGCAGGCCCGAGCGGATCAGCGTCCCGATGTTCTCGAGGGTCACGGTGAGCGTGTCCTGGTTGCCAACGACGACGGTCGCGTGTACGTCTTCGATCCCCTGCCGGAGCAGCGATTGCAGGGCGGTCGATCGCACCAGGCCCTCGGAGACCGACTGCAGCAGCGGTCGCGCGGCTACGGCGTTCGGCACCTCGTCGATTGCCGCGTCCGTAATCGCGTTGGCGAGTTCGGCCTGGACGGCGTCGTTGTCGAGCACGCTCACCGCACGGTTTGAGAACGTGCGCGAATCGAACAGCGTCTCGTCGATATAGGCGGAGAGCGCGCCGACGAGGACCGCCGCCGCCACTACCCCGGCGAGAAGCCTCGAAATCAACCGTCTCCGGGAAGGCGTCACGGCTGGATCGTACGCCCGCTCACGGGCGTTTTGCAGGTGCCGTCCGGGCAATAGGTGAGATTTGCCGGAATGGTTGAACCCGTTGAGCTGCAGACGATGCGCTACGAGGTCTCCGGGCCGGTCGCCCGGATCACGCTCGACCGCCCAGAGCGTGGTAACGGGATCACCTTGCAGATGCCGGTCGAACTGGCGGCGTGCGTCGAGCGGGCCAACCTCGACCCCGCCGTTCACGTGATCGGCCTGGCCGGCAACGGCAACGGGTTCTGCGGGGGCTACGACCTCGTTGCCTCCGCCGAACGCATGGAGGCGGGCGAGTTGGCCGGCGGGAGCACGCCACCTGGCTCGCCGCTCGACCCCGCGGTCGTCGCCGCCAATCACGACCCCGCCGGCACCTGGGATCCCGTGACCGACTATCAGATGATGTCGCGCAACCTGCGCGGCTTCATGTCGCTGTTCCACTCCGACAAGCCGGTCGTCTGCAAGCTGCATGGCTTCTGCGTTGCGGGCGGGACGGACATGGCTCTCTGCTCCGACCTGATCGTCTGCAGCGAGGACGTCAAGATCGGCTACCCGCCCGCCCGGGTCTGGGGCGTGCCGACCTCGATGCTCTGGGCCCACCGGATCGGGCTGGAGCGGGCCCGGCGGTTGCTGTTCACCGGCGACTCGATCGACGGGCGGACCGCGAAGGAGTGGGGCCTGGCCTCCGAAGCTGTGCCCGAGGCCGAGCTGGACGGGTGCTTCGAGGATCTCCTGGCCCGCATCGCGCGCGTGCCGATCAATCAGCTCGTCATGCACAAGCTGGCGCTGAACCAGGCGCTCTACGCCCAGGGTCTCCAGGCGACGCAGGCGCTGAGCGTGGTTTTCGACGGGGTCGCACGGCACACGGCGGAGGGCTTTGAGTTCCAGCGCAGAGCGGCAGAATCGGGCTTCAAGACTGCCGTTTCGGAGCGCGACGAGCCGTTCGGCGATTTCGGCCTGTTAAACCAGTCGTAACGTTTCATGCGTAGAACTCTGTTGATGAGGGAATCAACGGAGACGATGGACTTCAGTTCCAACCTGGAACAGCTCAGTAGTGCGGTCTGGGCGCATGCCGCGCTGGCAACCGCACTCGAGCTCGGGGTGCTCGATTACCTGCAGCAGCCGACGAGCGAGGCCGAGATCGCCGAGCGCTGTCGCCTCGACCCCGAGCTCGTTGCCGACCTGGTCGAGACACTGGTGGCCCTCGCGGCGATCGAGCGTGACGGCGATCGACTGGTTCCGACGCCCTCCTTCGAGCTACTGCTCTCACCCTCGCTCGTCCGCGTACTCGGAGCCGAGGTGCGCGGCGACCTCCTGCAGACGCGCGAGCTGCTGCATCGCGCCCGGGAGGGGGCCGATCCGGTCGGCTGGAAGAGCGAGGACCCCGTGGCGCTCACCGCCCAGGGCGACACCGGCAGTCTGATCGGCCTCCTCGTTGAGGCGCTGCTGCCCGGTCTCGACGGTCTGGCGGAGCGCATGGCGCGGCCCGATGCGCGGATCCTCGACGTCGGGGCGGGCGTCGGCGTCGTCTCCAGCGAACTCTGCCGCCTGTGGCCGCATGCCGAGGCGGTCGGCCTGGAGCCGCACACCACCGCACGCGAACTCGGTCGCTCGCGAATCGCTGCCGCCGGACTCGCCGACCGGATCGCGTTGCGCGACGAGTGTGTCGAGGCGCTGGGTGAGCTCGACGCCTACGACCTCGCCTTCGTCCCGCAACCCTTCCTGCCACGCGCTGCCCTTGCGGCCGGCCTGCCGCGAATCCGGCGGGCGCTCCGTCCCGGGGGCTGGATCCTGGTCCTGACGACGGAGCAGCCAGACGACCTTTCCCTGCTCAGCGCCTCGCGCCGCTTCCGTGCCCGCATCTGGGGCGGCGGCGCGATGGAGCCCGAGGAGATCGGCTGCGGCCTGGTCGAGGCCGGCTTCGACGCGGTGCAGCTGGATCATCCGATTGGCTCCTTCCGCGTGATCTGCGCGCGCCGCGCGGGGACGGCGGACGAGCATTCCAACCCAGTGTTCGGCGCGAGCATGGAGCCGCGCTCACTCTGAGGGCGCTTCCCCGCCGATTGGCTGGATAATCGGTCCGTGGTTCGGGTCCACCGCATTCCCTTCTCGACCAACGTCGAGCGCATCGCCCTCGCTGCGGGGATCAAGGGCGTCACGGTTGAGTGGGTCGATCACGATCCCGGAGACCGGTCCGCGCTGCTGGCTCTCAGCGGTCAGGAGCTTGTTCCGGTCGCAGAGTTCGACGGCGAGGTCGTGTGCGATTCGATGCGCATCCTGCGGCATCTGGAATTCGAGCATCTGCAGCCGCCGCTGTGGCCTGTGCGCGAGGACGCCCGCGTGCGGGTCGACATCTTCCTCGCCTGGTTCAACGAGGTCTGGAAGCGTGCCCCTAACGCCCTCGACAATGATCCCGGCGGACCCGAGGCCCCCCACCACGCCGAGATCCTTAAGGACTCGGCCAGGGACTTCGACAGGCTGCTCGGCGGGGCGCCGTACCTGGCCGGCACGCGTGCCGGCGTCGAAGACGTCTGCGCCTACCCTTTCCTTCGCTACGCGGTTCACGCACCTGCAGCCGGGGACGACGAGCCCTTCCACGGCATTCTCCATCGGCATCTCTCGACTGCCCGGTACCCGAACCTCGCGGTATGGGTGGAGCGGATCGCGGCGTTGCCCCAGGCCTGAGCTGGCGGCTGAAGGGTCGGAGGGGCCGACCGCGAAACTATCCCCATGGCCGAGATGGGCAAAGCGCTGGAGGGTTTGCGCAAGGCCTTGGGTAGAGCCGCTGAGGCGGTCGCCGCCCGCCGCGGACTTCCGCTCGCGCTTGCCGGTGGCATCGTGCTCTTCGCCGCCTGGGTTGGCGAGCGCGACTCGGCCTGGGGCTTCCCGATGCTCGTCACCGGTGGCATTCTGATCGGCTTCGGACTCCTCGGGCCGCGACTGAGCGGTGCACTCTCCGTTCGCTGGGGCGAGGAGGGCGCGTTTCTCGAGTTGCGTGGTGCCGTCGCCCCTCCGGGCAGGCGCGGAGCCACGCCGGCGCTACCGCCCGTCGTCTCTTCGGCCGCAGACAGCAACGATTCTTCCGACAGCGACGACGACGCTCCCGCGCTCCCCGATCAGCTCGTGCCCCCGACCGAGATCGAGGGCACAGCCGAGACGATCGAGATCAGCGTCACCGCCCTCAGGGCGGCGCTCGATCAGAAAAGCTCGTAGCTCTCGCGGGAGAGCTCGAAGCCGCGCCCCGATTCGACGTCCCTGCAGCTCACGCCCGACTCCGCGCTCTCGCAGACGAGCAGACCCGCGGCGATCGACTGCCCGTACTCGAGAGTTTCGCCGGCGCCGAGCGTGGTGTCGCCCGCGCAGACGAAGTCCGCGGTGCCACCTGCGCTCAGCGCGATGCCTTGTCCGTAGTCGAGTTTGCAGTCCGACGGCGACTTCGGCGGTGAGAAATCTCGCTCGGCGATGTCGCAGCGGACGGAGGCGGGTTCGATCACGCAGCCGATGTTGCCGCTCGGAGTAGCGAACTGCGTGAGTTCGGTCACCTCGCGGTCGGCCGCGGGGGTCTCGCCGTCGGTCGGAGTCGAGGTCGAGGTGGAGCTCTCGGTCGAGCTCGTCGATGCCTCAGCGGTGGTGGTCTCGGTCACGGTCGTCGTCTGCGAGCCGTCCCCGCAGCCACCGAGGGCCGGCGCAGCGAGGGCCGCCAGGCCAACGAGGGCCATGTTTCGCGCGGACTGCAACCAACTCCAGGGGATCATCGGCCCGCAGCGTATCCGGAACATCAGCCGCAATTGCGACGGGCTTCAGACCCTGTGTACCTCATAGAGGTTCGTCCCCAGTTCCTGCTCCGGAACACCGGCTGTGATCGCGACCAGATCGCCGTCGGCGGCGACACCGATCTCGCGGGCGATCGCCGCGGAATCATCGAGCAGCTCACGCAGATCGCCCCACTCGCCACGGAAATAGCACTGCACGCCAAACAGCAGGTTGAGCCGCCGCACCGTTTCCTTGCGCGGCGAGACGGCGACGATCGGCACGCGCGGCCGCAAGGCGGAGACGAGGCGTGCCGTGCGCCCGCTGTGCGTCGGCACCACGATCGCCGCCAGATCGAGCCGGTAGGTCGAGGCGACCGCGCTCTGGGCGACGGCGGCGGCCACATCGGAGCCGGCGGACTCGACCCGGTTGGTGAGCCAGCTCTCGTAGGGAAGATCCGCCTCGGTCTCGCGCGCGATCCGGTCCATCATCCGCACTGCTTCCAGCGGGTGCTCGCCGACCGCGGTCTCCTCGGAGAGCATCACCGCGTCGGTCCCGTCGTAGATCGCGTTGGCCACATCGGTCACCTCCGCCCGGGTGGGACGGTCGCTGTCCACCATCGAGGCAAGCATCTGGGTCGCGGTGATGACCGGCTTGGACATGCGCCCCGCGAGGCTGATCAGGCGTTTCTGGGTCGATGGCATCGACTCGAGCGGGAGCTCGATCCCGAGGTCCCCGCGGGCGACCATGATCCCGCTCGTCGCGGCATCGACGATCTCCTCGGTGTGCTCGAGGGCCTGGGGCTTCTCGATCTTGGCGATCAGGGGGATGTCCGCGCCGAGGCTGCGGACCCTCTCGTTGACGGGCTCGAGGTCCTGCGCCGAGCGTACGAAGGAGACGGCGAGCAGGTCGACCTCGTGCTCGACCGCGAACTCGACCCAGCCCAGGTCGTCGTCGCCCGCGGCCGGCATACCTGTCACCGCTCCGGGGAGGTTGACGCCCTGGTGGGAGGAGACCGAGCCGCCGGTCTCGACCTCGCAGGTCACGTCAGTCTTGCCGACTTCCGTCGCCCGCAGGCGGATCCGGCCGTCGGCGAGGAAGATCGGGTCACCGGGATCGATGGCGTCCGGCAGTCGGTCGAAGCTGACGGGGAGCCGCTCGGCGGTACCGATGCACTCCTGCGTCGTCAGGATCAGCTGCGTCCCCGAGCGCACCCTGACCACGCCGTCGGCGACCTCGTCGAGACGCAGCTTCGGGCCGGGCAGATCGCCGAGGATTCCGACCCACTTGCCGACCGTCTCGGAGGCAGAGCGGATCCGGCTGATCGTCTCGGCGTGCTCCTCGGCGGTGCCGTGGGAGAAGTTGAGGCGGAAGACGTCCGCACCGGCGCGGATCAGCTCGACGAGCATCTCCTCATCCCGGGAGGCGGGCCCCACGGTGGCGACGATCTTCGTCCGGCGGGCACTACTGTCGCTCATCGCTTGATCTTTCTGTCTGCGAAGTTGGTGAATCGTCTCGTGATCCTGTGCGTGGCTCCGGGCAACGTATCGCCATCCGGCGTGGTTTCTCCATCCTCAGCCGGTTCCTCGAGTCGCTGGATGAAGGGCAGACGCCAGAGCGCGCTCGCCGTGAGCAGTCCGATTGCGACGCTCGTCAGGCAGAGGAACCACTGACCGGCCGTGAGCAGTTGGAGCTCGAAGAAGTCGCGCAGGGGTTCCGCGGCGAGGAACAGGGCGAAGAGCGCGCCGAGTGCCGAGACCATCGCCAGCATGTAGCCCTGGATCGCGATGTGCTCGCGACCGGGGCCACGCTCGAGCAGCAGGATGAAGGCCAGTCCGAGCACGATCAGGGTGGTGGTGGCAGCCGTCTGGCCGTCGGGGGTTGAGCTGCTGAAGATGCTGCCGACGGCGAAGTAGGCGACCAGCGAGCCGACGCCGATGCCGACGCCGGCGGGCAGGCTGAACGCGGTCAGGGCGCGCAGGAGCCGGCCACGGTAGAGCGGTCCCTCGCTCGGCGCGAGCGCGAGCACGAAGGACGGAATGCCGATCGTCAGGGCGGCTGCAACCGTGAGCTGCCGCGGGAGGAAGGGAAACTCGAAACCGAACAGCGCGGCGGCGAGGATCAGGAAGCCCGCGTAGACGGTCTTCGTCATGTAGAGCCGCCCGAGCCGGTGGATGTTGCGGGCGATGCGACGACCCTCGGCGATCGCCCGCGGCAGCATCGCAAACTCGTCCTTGAGCAGGACGATGTCGGCGATTCCCTTCGTGATCTGGCTGCCGGAGCCCATCGCCACGGCCAGCCGTGCCTGTTTGAGCGCCGGCACGTCGTTGACGCCGTCGCCGATCATCGCCGTGAAGCGGCCTGACTCCGAAAGGGCCCCCACCAGGGCCTTCTTCTGTTCAGGCGTGATCCGGCAGAAGACCGTGTTGGCCTGAGCCACCTCAGCCAGCGCCGCGGTGTCGGTGAGCGGCGGCAGCTTCGGTCCCTCGGTGACGCCCACATCTTCGGGGAGCCCGAGATTCTGCGCGACGGCGGTGACCGTCTCCCGCGCATCCCCCGAGATCACCTTCAGGTCCACCTGCTGCTCGCGCATGAAGTCGATCGTCTCGCGCGCGTCAGGGCGCAGCGTCTCCTCGAGGATCACCAGCGCCCGGGGGGTGAGTTGCGGCGGAGGCTCGGTCGCCGGGTCAGCCGGGAAGCCACCCGCAGCCTCGCCGAAGGCAATCACGCGACGGCCCGCGGCGGTCTCCTCGGCAAGCCGCTGCTCGAGTTCGGGAGGCAGCTCCAGGGAGCCGGAGCCGATCAGCACGTCGGGGGCGCCGATCACGTAATTGCGGGCACGGCCATCGCCGTTGAGGGTGAGACCGCTCCACTTCCACTTCGACGAGAAGGGAACTTCATCGCTGACCGCCTGGGCTTCGCCGGGGAACGAATCGGCGATCGTCTCCAGCGTGCGGTTACGCTCGCCGGCGGAGGCGGCGAAGCGCCCGAGCATCCGGCTGATGTCGATCTCGGAGCCGTTCGGCTCGGCGACATCGATCAGCTCGAGGCTGCCGTCCGTGAGCGTGCCCGTCTTGTCCACACAGATCGTGTCCACGGCGGCCAGCGCCTCGGTCGCCGCCATCTGCTGCACCAGCGTGTTCTGCTTGGCGAGCCGCACGGCCGCCACCGCGAGCGTCACGCTCATCAACAGGACGAGCCCCTCCGGGACCAGCGTGATCAGGCCGGCGGTCGCCTGCTGGGCGGCGTCGGTGAACTCGACGCTGCGCAGGCTCAACGCGCCGAGCATGATGGTGGCCATCGGAACCAGCACGATCGAGGTCGCCCAGAGGATGCTGTTGACCTCGGTCTGCAGGGGCGAGGGCGGGTGCCGGAACGTCTTCGCCTCGCCGGCGATCTTCTCGGCGTAGCTGTCCTCGCGTACGGCGGTCAGCTCGTAGTAGCCGGAGCCGGAGGTGCAGAACGATCCGGAGAGCAGCTCATCGCCGCTGTCCTTGCGGATGCCGTCGGCCTCGCCGGTGAGCAGCGACTCATCGAGGGTCAGGCCGCGGGAGGCGGTTACCTTGCCGTCGGCGACGAGCTGATCGCCCGGCTCCACCCTGACCGTGTCGCCCGGGACGATCTCGGTCGCGAGCAGGTCCAGCACCTCACCGTCACGGACGACCTTGGCGCGCGGGGCGACCAGCAGCGCCAGGTTGTCGAGGACCTTCTTGGCCTTCAGCTCCTGGCGGATGCCGATGGTCGAGTTGACGATCGCGATCAGGCCGAAGAGGGCGTCCGCGAACAGGCCCTGGCTGATCACCAGCACGAAGAAGACGAGGATGATCGCGTTGAAGAGGGTGAAGACGTTGGCGAAGACGATCGACTCGAGCGAGCGCGAGGCGTGATCCTCGGGTTCGCCCAGCTCGGCGAGACGCTGCTCCGCCTCGCGCGAAGTCAGTCCCATCGGCGAGGTGGCGGCGGTGTCGGGCACGGACTGCATCTATACAGAATGCACGGCGCTGCGCTGTCACGGGGAGGAGGAGCGGTCCCCGGCGACGGCAGCCCACCGCCGGCTCAGTTGGGCCAGAAGTCGTCTTCGGTCTCGGTCTCGGCTTCGAGGTCGTCGACCCGGATCGAGCAGATCACCACCTCGGCATCGGCGGCGGTGTCATTGTGGATCGAGCGCAGCGCGTCCGGTGCGATCCGCACGGCCTCACCGCTCTCGGCCGTGAAGACCTCGTCGCCGACCTTGAACGTGATCGCGCCGCTGACGACGAAGTAGACCTCCTCCTGGGTGCGATGTCGGTGCCCGTAGCTACCGCGACCGCCGGTATCGGGAGGCATCTGGCGCCAGGTGAACGCGACTTGCTCGGCGCCCAGGCCCTCGGTGTAGGAGCGCATCTCCCCGAAGCCCTCATAGCCGGCCATGTAGTCGATCGCATCGTCTCGTTTCAGGTGGGTGTGGCTGCTGCTCATCTCGATCCTCCGGTGTCGGGATCGGTCCCCGAACTGTCTCATGTTCGGTACCCCGATAGGCTGGCGCGCCAATGGCACTCAAGCTCGGAATCAACCTCGGCTACTTCGGCATCGGTCCGCAGGGCGAGGAGGCGGCGGAACTCGTCAAGACGGCGGAGGCGTCGGGTTTCGAATCGGTCTGGGTCGCCGAGTCCTATGGCTCCGATGTCGTCTCGGTACTCGCCTGGCTGATCCCGCAGACGACGACGATCAAGCTCGGCGCGGCGATCATGCAGGTCCCGGCACGACCGCCTGCCGCAGCGGCGATGGCGGGCGCGACGATCGATCACCTCTCCGGTGGGCGCTTCATCTTCGGTTTCGGTCCGTCGGGTCCCCAGGTTTCGGAGGGCTGGTACGGCGTCCCGTACAGCAAGCCCTGGGGGAGGACCCGGGAGTACATCGAGGTGGTCCGCGCGATCATCGCCCGCGAGGGACGGCTCGAGCACCACGGCGAGCACTTCGACATCCCGGTGACCTCCGAGGACGCGACTGCTCAGGGCAAGCCGCTGAAGCTCAACTTCCACCCGATCCGCAACGAGATCCCCGTGTTCGTCGGCGCGATCGGTCGCAAATCGGTCGAGATGGCCGCCGAGATCTGCGACGGCTGGATCCCCGCATTCTTCAGCCCGGAGGCCTTCGACGACACCTTCGGAGAGCATCTCGAGCGTGGCTTCGAGAAGGGCGGCCGCAGCCGCTCCGATCTCGAGGTCAGCCCGACGATCCAGGTGGCGATCGATGGTGATCTCGAGGGCGCCCGCAACGTCGTCAAGGCAGGCCTGACCCTGTACCTGGGCGGCATGGGCAGCCGCGAGAAGAACTTCTACGTCGATCTCGCGTCGCGCTTCGGTTACGAGGCGGAGGCCAAGCGGGTGCAGGAACTCTACCTGGACGGCAACAAGGAGGGCGCCTTCGCCGCGATTCCCGATGAGCTGGTCACGGCGACCTCGCTGATTGGCACCGAGGCCGAGGTGGCCGAGCGCGTCAAGCGCTTCGCCGACGCGGGCGTCGACCGCCTGATCGTCTCCTGCCCACAGTTCGATCCCGCCGAGCGCAAGCACACGGTCGAGCGCCTCGCGCAGCTCGCCGGCGTGCAAGCTCCGGCCTGACCGTCGCCGACCGGACGGCGCGCTCCGGCGCGCCGATCTATAACTAACGCCCAGCATGCCGGAGCTTGGTGAGGGCGCGGTCTTTGCAGGACATCGGATCGAGGGAGTAGCCGGACGCGGAGGAATGGGGACGGTCTACAGGGCCACCCACATCGCCCTCGACCACCTCGTCGCGCTCAAGGTGATCGCCGCCGATCTCGCCGACGACGACTCCTTCCGCGAGCGCTTCAAGTCCGAGTCGCGGATCGCCGTCTCCCTGCGACATCCCAACGTGGTGCCGATCCACCACGCGGGCGAAGAGGACGGCCTGCTGTTCGTAACGATGGATCTGATCGACGGCCCCGATCTGCGCAAGCTGCTGCTCGCCCACGGCTCGCTGGACGGACCGCACGCGGTCGCGATCCTCGAGCAGGTCGCCTCGGCGCTCGATGTCGCGCACTCTCGCGGGCTCGTCCATCGCGACATCAAGCCGGGCAACATCCTGATCGAGCAGCGCGCAGTCGACGAGCACGCCTATCTGACCGACTTCGGCCTGACCAAGCGCATGGACCAGGCCGCTGACGCTACGGCCCTGACCAGCACCGGTGCCTTCGTCGGCACCCTCGACTACGTCGCTCCCGAGCAGATCCGCGGCGAGGAGCTCGACGCCCGCACGGACGTCTACGCGCTCGGCTGCGTCCTCTACGAGATGGTTGCCGGCGAGGCCCCCTTCGCCTCCCGTGAGGAGAAGGTGGCAAAGATGTACGCGCACCTGCAGGACGAGCCCGCATGGCTGCCCGGCGACAGCGAGGCGGCCGGTTCGCTCGACGGAGTGATCGCACGCGCGATGGCGAAGGGGCGGGAGGGTCGCTACCCGAGCGCCGGCGATCTGGCCCGAGCGGCAGCCGCCGCGGTTGCGGGGGGAGCGGTGGCCGAGGAGGAGCGCAGCGTCGCGACGGGGCCCGCCGCGCCGACGGCCGCGTACGTCGTGCCGGGCGCCATCGATGAGCCGATCGACCCCACGGTGGAGTCTGAGGTTCCGCCCGCCCCCGACCCGGATACGGACTCCGAACCAACCCGCCGCTATGCGACCGGGGGCGAAGCCGTTGCCGAGCCGGCCCCCGAGGGTGAGCCGCCGTCGCCCGCAGGCCGCGACCCGCGAGCCGCTCGCCGCCGGGTCACCACGAGCATCGCCGTTGTTGCCGTCGCCGCCGTGGTGGCGGTCGTGCTCGTCAGCAGCAGCGGCGACGGGCAGGATTCCGGAGCAGGGGGTACGGCCCCGAGCAGCGCCGATCCCGCTGCGGCCCCGCTGGGACCCGGCGCAGCCGGTAAGCCGCTGGAGATCGCGGGGACGCCCGTCGGTATCGCCTATGGGGCCGAACCGCTCGTCGTGACCCGCGGCACCGGGCAGATCGTGCCGGTGGACGGAGTCAAGAGGACCGGCGAGCCAGTGCAACTCGATGGAGTCGCTTCAGCGGAGGATGTGATCGCCGGCACCAATGCCCTTTGGGTGACCGCGCCGGAGAGCAACGCTGTGGTCCGGATCGAGGGCGGCAATCCTGATGGCGCGCAAACGCTGGTCCAGGTGGGAGACGATCCCAAGAGCCTGGCCGAGGACGCCGAGGGCAACGTCTGGGTCAGCAACTTCGCCGACAACACGGTCTCGAGGATTCCACAGGGCGCCGCTGTGGCCGACCCGGCGATCGCCCTGCAGGACGGCGCCTCGGGTCCGCACGGAATCGCCGCCGACGGCGGCTACATCTGGGTGACCGCGCGCGACACCGATCAGGTGGTCCGCATCGACCGGGCCGATCCGGCCAACCAGAAGCTGGTCAAGGTCGGGGACAACCCGAAGGGCATCGCCGTCGCCGAGGGCAAGGTCTGGGTCGCGAACACGGAGTCGGGGAGCGTCAGCGTCATCAACGCTGAGAGCGCCAAGCGCGAGCAGACGGTCAAGGGGCTCGGGGTGCCCCGCGACGTGATCCTCGCCGAGGACCTCGTTTGGGTCAGCGATGGAGACGGCGCCGTGCACACGCTCGATCCGGCCGATCCCGCGGGCGAGGCCGGCACCGTGAAGATTCCGGGCTCCGGCGAGGGCGGCCCCGAGGAGCTTGCCGCCGGCGACGGCCTGATCTGGGTGACGACCGGACTCAGCAACGCCGTCGTCCCGATCGATCCGGCCCCCTCGTCCTGAGCGATATGGCGGCCGGGTTCGCACCCTGGAGTGGGGTCGCGGGACGCGAACCGGTCCGCCTCGGTTAGGCTCCGCGACCGCCCCATGAGGATTGGCGTCCCGAAAGAGTCCGTCGAGGGAGAGAAGCGCGTCGCGCTCATCCCCGACACGGTCAAGAGCCTTACCGGCAAGCAGCTCGAGGTAGTCATCGAGGCGGGCGCCGGTGCGCTCGCCGGGCACCCCGACGAGGAGTACACCGAGGCCGGCGCCCAGGTGGCCGACGCGAGCGCCGCCTACGGAGCCGACATCGTGTTGCGCGTCAACACGCCGACGACCGAGGAGATCGGGCGCGTCGGCAACGGCAAGATCCTCATCGGCTTCCTCGCCCCGCTGACCGCGAGCGAGACGACCCGCGCGCTCGCCGACGGCGGCGTCACCAGCTTCGCCATCGAGTCGATCCCGCGGATCACCCGCGCCCAGGCGATGGACGGCCTGTCCTCGCAGGCCAACGTCGCCGGCTACGCCTCGGTATTGCTCGCCGCCCGCGAGTGCGGACGCTTCTTCCCGATGATGACCACGGCAGCGGGCACGGTTTCTCCCGCCCGGGTGATGGTGCTCGGCGCCGGTGTGGCCGGCCTGCAGGCGATCGCCACCGCCAAGCGCCTCGGCGCGGTGGTCAGCGGCTTCGACATCCGCCGCGCCGCCTGGGAGCAGATCGCTTCGCTCGGAGGGCGGCCGCTGGAGCTCGACTTCATCCCCGATGCCGAGGACGAGGGCGGCTACGCCCGACCGCTCAGCGACGAGGAGAACGAGCAGGTCCGCGTGGCGCTGGCCGAGAACGCCGCCAAGCAGGATGTGATCATCAGCACCGCGCAGATCCCGGGTCGCGCCGCGCCGATCCTGATCACCGCCGAGGGCGTCCACAACATGGCGCCGGGCTCAGTGATCGTCGATCTCGCCGGCGATTCCGGCGGCAACTGCGAGCTGACCGAGGCCGGCCGGACCGTCGATGTGGACGGCGTCAAGGTGATCGCGCCCCGCAACCTGGCCTCCGACATGGCGACCCACGCTTCGCAGCTCTACGCCAAGAACCTCGAGAACTTCATCGATCTGATCACCGAGGAGGGCAAGCTCGGCATCGACTTCTCCGACGAGGTCGTCGCGGGCGCCTGCCTCACGCACGAGGGCAAGGTCCGCAACGAGCGCGCCGCCCAGGCCGCGGGTGTGGAGGCGACGCCCGTGGACACGCAGCCGGCCGCACCCGCGCCCGCTGAAACCGCCGGTGAGAACACCGGCTCCGAGGAGGCTGACGGCTGATGGATCTGATCGGTGAGCTGACGATCTTCGTGCTGGCGGCGTTCGTCGGCTTCGAGGTGATCTCGAAGGTTCCCGCGACGCTGCACACGCCGCTGATGTCGCAGACCAACGCGATCCACGGCATCGTGATCCTCGGCGGGCTGCTTGTGATCGGCTACTCGGAGACGATCTTGACCGACGTGATCGGCTGGATTGCGATCTTCTTCGGCACCGTCAACGTCGTCGGTGGCTTCCTGGTCACCGACCGGATGCTCGGCATGTTCGTCCGCAAGCCCAAGAAACCGGCGGATGACGCCGCCGCTGGGGCGGGGAAGGGTTCCTAGGGATGCCGGTTCTCGGAGCCTTCGCACTCGATTCCGACTTCATCGCGGTTTGCTACATCGCGGCCTTCGTCCTGTTCATCGTCGGTATCCGGCAGGGCACCTCGCCGAAGACGGCGCGTCGCGGCAACAGCATCGCCGCGGTCGGCATGGCGATCGCCGTCGTTGCCACGCTCTCGACCGATGTGATCGGCAACTGGGGGATCATTCTCAGCGCGATCGCTGTCGGTTCCGCGGTCGGCTGGGTCGCCTCGGCGCGGGTCGCGATGACCGACATGCCGCAGATGGTGGCGCTCTACAACGGCCTCGGCGGCGGCGCGGTAGCGCTGATCGCCTGGTCCGAGTTCCGCCACATCGGCGATCTCGGCGAGGTCTATGACCTCGAGGTCCTCATCCCGATTCTCTTCTCGATGGTCGTCGGCTCGATCTCCTTCTGGGGCTCGAACATCGCCTTCGGCAAGCTGCAGGGCATCCTGCCGCAGCGCTCGGTCTCAATGCCGGGCCAGCAATTCATCAACGCCGCGCTGCTGATCGGTCTACTCGCCGCGTGCGTCTCGATGGCGATCAACAATGATGATCCCTCGCAGACACTCTTCGTCGCCTGCCTGATCGCCGCCGCCCTGCTCGGCAACTTCTTCGTGTTGCCGATCGGGGGCGCCGACATGCCGGTCGTGATCTCGCTGCTCAACGCGTTCACCGGTCTCGCCGCGGCCGCCGCGGGCTTCTCGCTCGACAACACGGCGCTGATCGTCGGCGGCACCCTGGTTGGCTCCTCGGGCACGATCCTCACGATGGAGATGGCGACCGCGATGAACCGCTCGGTCGCCAACATCCTCTTCGCCGGCTTCGGTGGCGCCCCGCCGGCCGCCGGCGGCAGCTCCGAGGAGCGCCCGCATCGCTCGATCGGCGCCCAGGACGCGGCGATTGCGCTCGGCTACGCTGACAGCGTCGTGATCGTCCCTGGCTATGGGCTCGCCGTGGCACAGGCCCAGCATGCCGTCAAGGAGATGGTCGATGAGCTCGAGAAGCGTGGGGTGCAGGTGCGCTACGCGATCCATCCCGTAGCCGGGCGTATGCCTGGCCACATGAACGTGCTTCTCGCGGAGGCCGACGTCGATTACGAGAAGCTCGTCGAGATGGACGACATCAATCCCGACATGCCGCGCACCGACGTCGCCGTCGTGATCGGCGCCAACGACGTCACCAACCCGGCCGCCAAGGAGGATCCCGACTCCCCGATCGCCGGTATGCCGATCATCGAGACGCATGAGGCGCAACAGGTAATCGTGATCAAGCGTTCGATGAGCCCCGGCTTCGCCGGCATCGACAACGACCTCTTCTATCTCGACAAGACAGCGATGCTCTTCGGTGACGCCAAGGGCGTCGCGCAGGAGATCGCCTCCGAGGTCACCAAGCTCTGAGTCTGAGCCCGCCGCCGGGCTCTACCAGGAGCCGTCGGCGTGGCAGCCACCAGTTCCCGCGGGCGGGCTGCTACGAGCAGCGTGGCGAGCGAGCCGCGAGCGGGGGTCCAACCTCCGGCTACGGGAGGCCGTCCGCGGACGATGCGGCGAATCCGACCGTTCCAGCGACTACATTCGCGAGGTTAGATGGGCGTTTCACGCGCATACGAACTGGCTGGCGGCAAGGCTGCCGGCCTCGAGCAGATCCGGAACTGGATCGGCTGGCGTGTCGATGACCTCAACGGCGGAGGGCTGGGGCGGCTGGAGTCGGTAATTCCGACCCCCGATGGGCGCGCGCCGATGTGGCTCGTGATCAACGAGTTCCGCTTTGGTCGCGGTCGCCGCTTCATTGCTCCCGCGCGCGATGCGATCGGATCCAGCGGGCGTGTGTGGCTGCCATATGAGGCCGAACGGGTGCGTGGCTCGGTCGGGCTGGGGGCAGCGGTGCACACGCCGCAGGCCGAGCGCCGGCTGCTCGCCTATTGGCGGGATCAGCGACAGGCCGCCTGAGGCCCCGGAGCCCCGGAGGCCGAGCCGGCTCTAGTCTTCGGCGCGCTTCTTCTCGACGTGCCGTCCGCGCCGGACATGGGGCCCTAGCCAACCGATCGCGACGCCGAGCAGGATCGCGATGATCAAGCCGAAGATCAGCGGCATCTCCGCCTCGGCGAGAAGGAACTTGAAGTTCGTCGTGTCGGTGTTCTGGATCACGACGACGAACGCCAGCAGACCGATGAAGGCGGCTACGTAGAAGCGCCAACCGCGCCCGCTGCCCGCCTGCGCTTTGCTCACCGGATCCTGGTGCCGATCGCTCACCGGGCGAGGCTATCACCGGGCCCGGGTCCGGACACCGGTTTGGAACAGGCCTGAGGCAGAGTCGGCGCAGTTCGCGTCCCACTCGTTCCGCCGTCCGGCCTAGGTTCGGATCATGGTCAGGGTTTGCGCCAGGAGTACCGGGAGCAGCCGCTCGTGCGTCGCCTCCCAGGCGGGGCAGGGCACGCTCGAGTACATCGGCGCCGTGTTGGCGGTCGCTCTGATCTTCGGGTCGGTTGCCGCCCTCGCCGGTGATCGCCTCCCGGGTGGGCAACTCGCCCGGGCCGTAGTCGGGCAGCTCGTCTGCGCGGTCGATCGCGGTACGGACTGCGACCCCGGAATCGTCACGTCGCCGCTCGCGGCCGCTTACGGCAGCGAACTGGCGGCACAGCTGAGAGCCCGGACGCCGACCATCGGCTTCGAGGCCGCCGAGTTCGCCTCGCTCCCCGTGGACTTCCGCCGTTGCCGAGAACGCAGCTGTGCCGACACCAGCGTTCTCGGCACGCTGCAGCACAGCTTCGGGGGCGAGCGCCCGACAATCTTCACCCATGTCGTGGACTGCCGCCCCGGGTCACCCGGGGTCGGAGCGAGCGCCCGGGCCGATTGCTCGGGTGCTCGCGCCGGCTACCTCTACATCCAGTACTGGCTCTACTACCCCGACAGCGCCACCCGCCCGTTCGGCGCACGCGGCTACCACCGCGACGACTGGGAGAGCTATCAGGTACGGATCGGGGCGGATGGCACGGTCAACAGTCGCGCCAGCTCGCACAACGGCTACAACGACTCCCGAACCGGGCCGCGCAACGTCCTCAGCGATCTCGGCAAGACCGACGATCCCCGCTGGGGCAGTGGCTACGGCCATCTGCGGGTCTCGCACGGCTCGCACGCCGGATCGATCGAGTGGGATGCCGACGCGCCCTGGAGGATCGAGCCCGGGGCGTTCCGCCTGATCCCGATCGAATCGCTTCTCCCGGGTGTGGATGCCGAGAGCTTCGCCGTCACCCCGCCCTGGCGCAAAAAAGTCTGGCTCGATCCCGAGTCGCCCGACACCAACTGATCCGCTGCGACTCGCAACCAGGCCGAAAGGTCGCCTGTGTAGGGTCCCGGCATCAAGCTTGAGGCCCCTGCAGCCGGCAAGGAATCGATCGCGGAGCGCCTCGAGGCAGCCCGGCGGCGAACGTTGATGCTGGTCGAGCCGCTCGACGAGCAGCAGCTCAACACGGTCTACTCGGAGATACTGAGTCCGCTGGCCTGGGATCTCGGCCACATCGCCAACTTTGAGGAACTGTGGCTCGTGCAGACGGTGGGCGGCCTGGGGCCACTCGACGGCGATCTCGGCCGCTTCTACGACGCGATCGAGAACCCGCGGGCGACCCGCAATGAGCTGCCGTTGCTGCGGGGCGACGAGCTGCGCCGCTATTTGGCCGATGTTCGCGAGCGGGCACTCGAGGTACTCGAGCGGACCGAGCTGGAGGGTGGGGGAGACCCGCTTCGCGAGGGCGGCTTCGCTTACGAGATGCTGATCGCCCACGAGCACCAGCACCAGGAGACGATGCTGCAACTGCTGCAGCACGTCGATGGCTATCCCTGCCCGTCCCGTGATCCGGGGGTTGGCGGGCGAGCCGTTGAGCCCGGCCCGGAGATGGTTGATGTATCCGGCGGCCGCCATGTCATCGGCGCCGGCCCGGGAGGCTTCGCCTACGACAACGAGCGGCCCCGCCACGAGGTTGAGCTGGCCCCGTTCTCCATCGACCGCGCCCCCGTGAGTAACGCGGACTACGCCACCTTCGTGGCCGAGACCGGCGCCGCACCACCGATGTACTGGGAGCCCGATGGCGAGGGCGGCTGGCTGCACAACCCCTTCGGCCGGCGCGAGGCACTCGCCCCCGAGCTACCCGTCGTGCATGTCAGCTGGGAGGGGGCCGCCGCATTCGCGACCTGGGCCGGCAAGCGCCTGCCGACTGAGTTCGAGTGGGAGGCGGCTGCCGCCGGCAGCGACCCCGCCGGGTCCAACCTCGATCAGCTCGGCTACGGCTGTGCGCCGGCCGGCTCCGGCGTCGCGGCGGCAGCAGCTTGCGGTGCCGTGCAGATGCTCGGCGACGTCTGGGAGTGGACGGCGTCTGATTTCGAGGCCTACCCAGGCTTCAGCGCGTTCCCCTACAGGGAGTATTCGGAGGTCTTCTACGGCTCCGGCTACAAGGTCCTGCGCGGCGGGTCCTGGGCGACGCGCCGGGACGTCATACGGACGTGCTTTCGTAACTGGGATCTCCCGATCCGCAGCCAGATCTTCGCCGGCTTCCGATGCGCGGTGGACCGATGAGCGGGCCGGCTACCTCCGAGATCCAGATCGACGTGCGCCTCGACGGCGCCGGGCCGGTCTCCGGCCTCGCCACCGACGCTCGCACGGGTCTCAGCCTGCCCTTCAAGCAGCTGCCTCCGAAGTATTTCTACGACGAGCTCGGCTCGCAACTCTTCGAGCAGATCACCGAGTTGCCGGAGTACTACCCGACCCGCGCCGAGCGCTCGATCCTCAGGAGCGAGGGCGCCGCGATCGTCGCGGCGGCCGACCCGCAGTGTCTGATCGAACTCGGATCCGGCTCGGCGTCGAAGACCCGCACACTGCTGGATGCGATGCGCGACGCCGGCTCGCTGCACACTTTCGTCCCCGTTGACATCTCCGAGGAGATCACGCGGCAGACAGCCGCCGAGCTTGTGGACGAGTACCCCGGTCTGCGTGTCCACGGCGTGATCTGCGATTTCGAGAACGACCTCGAGCGGCTGCCTGCCTGGGGGCAGCGGCGGATGATCGCCTTCCTCGGGGGCACGGTCGGAAACTTCCCGCCCGGCAAGCGGGTTGCCTTCCTACGGCGGATCGGGGCGATGCTGGGTCCGATGGACACACTTCTGCTCGGCACCGATCTGGTCAAGGACCCGGCCCGCCTGGAGGCCGCGTACAACGACTCGGCGGGGATCACCGCGCGCTTCAACAAGAACGTCCTTACCGTGCTCAACCGCGAACTCGGGGCTGACTTCGACCTCGATGGTTTCGAGCACTACGCCTTCTACGACAGCGAGGAGGAGCGGATCGACATTCGCTTGCGCTCGCTACTCGACCAGCGGGTCGCGCTCGCCGATCTCGAGTTGGAGGTCGGCTTCGCCGAGGGCGAGGAGATGCGCACCGAACTCTCCTGCAAGTTCACGCGGGAAAGCCTCGAGCGCTCGCTCGGTGAGGCAGGGCTGCGCCTGGCCGAGTTCTGGACTGATGCCGGGCAGCAGTTCGCGCTCTCGCTGGCACGGCCCGCCTGAGCCGGGCCCCCAGCGCCTCGTGCGCTCTATAGGCTGCCCGCGGTGGGTGAGGGCGAGTCCCAGAGCGATACCGACCACGGCGAGCAGACCTCGGCCGTCGTCTTCGATGGCGTCGGCAAACGCTACGCCGGCGCGGAGGACTTCGCGGTCAAGGATCTCACGCTCGAGGTTCTCGCCGGCGAGATCTGCGTGCTCGTGGGTCCATCCGGCTGTGGCAAGACCACGGCGATGCGCATGGTCAACCGGACCGTCGAGATCACCGAGGGTGAGATCATGATCGGCGGCCGCTCCGTAGCCGATCGCCCACCGGCGCAGCTGCGCCGTGAGATCGGCTACGTGATCCAGCAGATTGGCCTCTTTCCGCATCGGACGATCGGCGACAACATCGGCACTGTTCCCAGGCTGCTCGGCTGGGAGGGCGATCGGATCGAGGCCCGCGTAGGCGAGCTCCTGGAGCTGATCTCGCTCGATCCGGAGATGGCGGATCGCTACCCGGCCCAGCTCTCCGGCGGGCAGCAGCAGCGGGTCGGGGTGGCCCGGGCGCTGGCCGCCGACCCACCGGTGATGCTCATGGATGAGCCCTTCGGGGCGATCGACCCGATCAACCGGGAGCGGCTGCAGAACGAGTTCCTCAGGCTGCAGGCCGAGATTCGTAAGACGGTGCTCTTCGTCACCCATGACATCGACGAGGCGATCAAGATGGGCGATCGCATCGCTGTGCTCAGAGAGGGCGGCCGGCTGGCGCAGTTCGCGACGCCGGCCGAGCTGCTGATGGCGCCGGCCGACGCTTTCGTCGAGGACTTCGTCGGCGCCGACCGGGCGCTCAAGCGCCTCGCCCTGATGCGGGTCGGCGACATTGATCTCTGGCAGGCGCCGCTTGCCTTTGTCGGTCAGGCCACATCCGAGGTCGAGGCAAAGCTCGCCGACGCCGAGGTTCCCTATGCGCTGGTCGTCGACTCAGAGCGTCGGCCGCTCGGCTGGCTGTCGGGGTCCGATCTCAACCTGCCCGAGGTCCCGGCGGAACCGGGGACCTCGGCATCGCCGGTGCTCGACGTTCACGATGTGCTGCGGGACGGCCTCTCCGACTTACTGCAGGCGGAGACCCGATATGCCCCGGTGGTTGACGGTGACGGTCGCATCGCCGGCGTGCTCTCGGTTGAGATCATCTCCGAGTTCCTCACCTCCGACGAGGCTTTCGTTGAGGAACGCGGTGCAGGTGAGCGGGCACTGGAGGAGGCGGGCTGATGCTCGCCGGAGCCGTGCCGCTGCTCGCCCAGGCCGGCGAGATTCCCGAAAGCTTCCTCCGCGATCCGGACGCCGAGCCGCCTTGCGAAGCGCTCAATGACACGGTCTGCGTGGGGTGGGCCATCGACAACTTCGACCGCTACGTCAACCCGATGCTCGAACACCTCGTGCTGGTCGGGGTCTCGGTCCTCGCCGGCTTTCTGCTCGCCTTCGCGCTGGCGCTGATCTCCCACGGCAAGCGCTGGCTGGTCCCGGCGGTCACCGGGATCACCGGAGCGATCTACACCGTGCCCAGCATCGCCCTCTTCCTCCTCCTGCTGCCAATCACGGGGCGCGGCACGACCACGGCGATCATCGCCCTGACGCTCTACTCGCTGCAGATCATCTATCGCAACATGGTGCTCGGCCTGGGCAATGTCCCGGAGGCGACGAAGGAGGCCGGTCGTGGCATGGGGATGACCTCGCGGCAGTTGCTGTGGCGGGTCGAATTGCCGCTGGCGCTGCCCGAGATCGTTGCCGGGCTGCGGATCGCCACGGTCTCGACGGTCGCGATCGCGACCCTCGCGGTGTTTGCGGGGGCCGGCGGACTCGGGGCCGAGATCTACAACAACATCGCCTTCAAGACGGGCATCGTGGTGGCCGGCTCACTCGCGATCCTGATCGCGGTCGCCTTCGACGGCCTCTTGCTGCTCGCCCAGCGACTGCTCACGCCGTGGCGCCGGGCTCGGGTGAGCTGATGCCCTTGCAGCTGCCGGTCGCTGGTCTACTCGACTCCTTCGAGGGCGCGATCGATTTCATCCTCCAACCGCGGCCGGCTGTCGGCGGCGGCATCGAGGTCGGCGGGCTCGCGCAGTGCTGGGAGCTGATGGCCAAGCAGATCGAGGTCAGCGCGCTCGCGCTGCTGCTCGCGCTCGCGCTCGCCCTGCCGGTTGGTCTCTATCTGGGCCATCGCGGCACCGGGGAGTTCCTCGCGGTGGCGATCGGCAACGCCGGCCGGGCGATCCCGGAGTTGGCGTTGATCGCGTTCATGGCCGCGTTCATCGGTGTCGGCATGCTCAACGTCACGATCGCGCTGATGGTCCTCGGAATCCCGCCGATCCTGACCAACGCATTCGTCGCGATGCGCCAGGCGCCGCAAGGTGCGATCGATGCCGCACGGGGGATGGGAATGACCGAGTTCGAGATCTTGCGCAAGGTTGAGCTGCCGCTCGCGATCCCGACGATCATGGGCGGGGTCCGGACCGCGGCCACCAACATCATCGCCACGGCGACGATCGCGCCGCTCGCGGGCGTGCTGACGCTCGGCGACTTCATCATCAACGTCAACGTCTATGGCAACGACGGCGTGCTCGCCGGGGCGCTGCTCGTCGCGCTACTGGCACTGACGGTCGAGCTGCTGCTGGCCGGGCTGCAGCGCCGGCTCACCCCGGAGGGTCTGGTGCTTGAGCAGAATGCCGCCGGGGTAACGGCATAGGATTCGGACACTTCCGTCGCCAAGTTGCGCCGGGCAATGAACCAAGCAATAAGCAAGGGAGAACACGATGGAAACCCAGATCAGGCCACGCGCGCTGTTTGTGTTGCTCGCGGCCCTCGTCCTCGCATTCGCGGTGACGGCTTGCGGCGATGACGACACCAGCACGACCGAAGGCACGACCGGGAGCGCCGAAAGCGGCGGCACGATTGCCGAAAACCCGGACAACAACGGCGTCGAGCTCACTGTCGGCTCGAAGAACTTCACCGAGCAGATCGTGCTCGGCGAGATCTACGCCCAGGGACTCGAGGCCGCCGGCTACGACGTCTCCACCGATCTCAACCTCGGTTCCGAGCAGGTCGCTCTCAAGGCGCTGAAGAGCGGTGCGATCAGCGGCTACCCGGAGTACACATCGACCGCGTTGACCTCGTTCTTCGACTTCGCACCCGAGGATGTGCCGGGCAACGCCGAAGACGCCTTCGAGCAGACCAAAGAGGACTTCGACGAGCTCGGCCTGGTGGCCTACCCGCCGACGCCCTTCTCGAGCGCCAACGCGGTCGGCCTGCTGACCGAGACGGCTGACGAGCTCGGCGTAACCTCGATCTCCGACCTAGAAGGACAGGCCCAGGATTTGACCCTGTTCGGATCCCCCGAGTGCCGCCAGCGGATCGATTGTCTGGTCGGGCTCGAGCAGAACTACGGGCTCGAGTTCCAGAAGTTCACGCCGGTGGACATCGGGCTCCGCTACGAGGTGCTCGACAAGGACGACGCGGATCTGTCGATCGTGTTCACGACCGACGCCCAGCTTTCGACCTCGGACGACTACACGATCCTCGAGGACGACAAGGGCGTGCTGCCGGCCGGCAACGTACTCTTCGTCGCCAGCCAGGATGCCGCTGATCGGGCCGGACCTGACTTCGGCGCGACGATCGAGGCCGTCCAGGAGAACCTCTCGCTGGAGGTCATGCAGGAACTCAACGCGCGGGTCGACATCGACAGGGAGAAGCCCTCCGATGTCGCCGCCGAGTACCTGACCGAGTTCGGCTACACGAGCTAGCCGGGTCGCAGGGTGGGGTCGCCGGGAGGCGGCCCCACCCGTCCCGGGCTGATTCAGTCCCCGGAGCCCCGGGCGCGGACCGAGTAGACGCCCAGGTCCTTGGGCGCGCCCTTGGCGCGAAACAGCAGCTTGCGCTTGGTCCTGAACCGGTCCGGATCCAGCGCCTCACACACCGTGTGCGAGACCAGCAACTCGTCTCCCTTCGCCGCCTGCGCTACGCGCGCCGCGATGTTGACATCCACCCCGACGTAGTCGCGTCCGACCCGGCGGGGGCATCCGTGGTGGGCGCCGGCGCGCATCACGGGGGTCGTGCCTTCGATCTCCAGCTCGCGGATCGCCTCATTGGCCGCGAGTGCCCCCTCTACCGCACTAACCGGTTCGAGGAATGTGGCCATCGCGCCGTCACCCAAGCGCTTCACGACCCGGCCCCCGTGGATCTCGAGTGCCGGCGTGATCGCCGCGTCCACGGCTCGCAGCAGCTTCGTGGCGGCCTCATCTCCGACCTCGAGCGCCCAGTCCGAGAAATCGACAAGGTCGGTGAAGACGATGGTCAGCTCCTGTTCCCCCTTCTGCGTCCACGCCCCGCCGGCGAGTGCCTCGTAGACCTGAAGCGCCCCGAGCCCCAGTTCCCGGAGGGCACTTGGCCGCTCGGCGCTGAGCTCTGCCAGACGCCGACCGAGCAATTGGCTCGGCTGATCGCCGCTCGTCGACAAGGAGTCGCCGAACGAGCTGTCGCCGGGCAGGACGCGGCGCATGCCACGCGCAAGCTTGGTCAGCCGATCGCCGCCGCCCTCGGTGTCGTAGGAGACGACCTCGACGGCTTCGTCGGCGTCGTCCGCGCTCTCCGCGTCCGCCCGGTCTGTCGTGCCGGGCTCGCTGTCGGTACCCATCAGGAGCCGACCGGACCGAGGGCAGTGATCAGCTCGACCATCTCGTCCGGCCCGGTGATCGGGGTGAGAATGGGCAGCGTGATGCCGCCCGCGACGAAACGGTCCAGCTTCTCGCGCATCTCGGCGGGCTCGCCGAGGATGAAGATCTCCTCGATCAGCTCCCAGGGCGCGCTCGCCAGGGCGCGCTCCCGATCCCGGGCATTCCAGGCGGAGACCATCTCGTCGATCGCGGGCCCGTGGCCGAGCCAGCGGAAAAAGCGCTCGTAGACCGGCACCGTTGCGTAGGAGGCGAACATGAACCGGGCGATTGGCTCCGCTTGCTCCCTGGACCCGGGTATGCAGAAGAAGCGGCAGAGCAACTCGAACCCGTCCGGGGCCCCGGCGAGGGGTTCGGTGACCCGCTCCAGATCGCCCAGGGGAAGGAAGTTGGTGAACGCTCCGTCGGCCTTCTCGGCCGCGAGCGCCAGCATCTTGCCGCGCAGCGCGGCGACGATGATCGGCACCCGCTCCGTCGGGGGCTGGTCGAGCTTGAAGCCACCAGGCCCCGCTCGCTCCCCGGCGAGCGCCGGACGCAGGAAGTCGATGGTCTCGGAGACCTTGCTCAGGGGTTTCTCGAACGGGATCCCGTTCCAGCGTTCGACGATCACGTTGGAGGAGGAGCCGATGCCGAGGGCGAACCGGCCACCGCTGGCGTCCGCCAGAGCCGAGGCCTCCATCGAGAGCAGCGCCGGCCCGCGCTGGAAGACGCCGACGACTCCGGTGCCGAGGCGCACCTTCTCGGTCCACCCGGCGGCCTGCGCGAGCGGTGTGAAGCCATCGGCCTGCTGGGTCTCGCCGGACCAGATGTCGGTGTAGCCGGCGGCCTCGGCCGCCTTCACCGGGGATTCGAGATCGCTCAGGGACAGTCCGGGTAGCGGGACCGTGAGTCCCCAGCGTTGCGTCGGTTCAGTCATCGCGCCGAGGCTATCTGACGCCCGCCGCCCAGGGGGCCGGGCGTGCCCGGCCACGGTTGTGTGTGGCAACTCCGTGGCCCGTTCGTATAGGCTCAGCCGCGGGTATGGACTTCTCCAAGCTTTCCCGCACGGAGCTCATCGGGGCCATCGCTTCTGCGATCCTCGTCTTCAGCCTGATCTTCCTGCCCTGGTACACGCTCGGCGACAACCCCGCGCGTGACATGGGCGAGGGATTCGTCTGCGGTGTGGGTAACTACACCTGCACTGGATTCGAGACCTTCCCGATGCTGCGCTGGCTGCTGATCGCAGCCGCGGCCGCACCTTTGATCCTCTCCTACATCGTCGTCCGCGGCCACAAGCTGAGCTGGGCTCCCGGCGAGCTGACCATGGTCGTCGGCTTCACCGCGTTCGTGCTGATCCTCTACAACGGGGTCATCGATCCCCCCGGGGCCCAGCTGGAGGAGATCGATATCACCAAGGAGATCGGCTACTACGTAGCGCTGTTGGCATCCATCGGTATCTCTTCGTCCGGAATCGCCCGCTCGATGCAGGCACAGAAGGGGAGTCTCCGCAAAACCCCCGGCACCGTCTGATCTGACGGGCTGGGAGCACGGCTGGCTTTGTCATCGGCCGGCTTGTGTGCTGGAGCACACGGCGCCGGCCTCTTCCTCGCCAGCCGCACTCCCAGCCTCGTCAGATTGCGATGCTGTGTCATCGGCGGGCTCACGTGCTGGCGCACGCATCGCCCACCTCTTCCTTGCCTCGCGCGCTCCCAGCCGCGTCAGATTGCGCTGCTCTGGCGGCGGTACCCTTCGGTAGGAACGACTGGTCACTAAACCGCCACTTTGGCGGTTTAGTGACCTCTTGCTGGAATCACGGCCGGAGCCGCGATGGTCGGTCGGTTTTGGGCGGGCGGCGTGGTGCGGTTGGGGTCAGATAGGTTCTGTCCTCCTATGGGAGTGATTTCTCAGAATCCACGGTCGGACACCACGCCCGACCGTAACCTCGCCCTCGAGCTGGTGCGCGTTACCGAGGCTGCTGCGCTGGCCGCCGCCCGCTGGGTCGGGCGCGGCGAGAAGGAATCGGCGGACGGCGCCGCCGTCGATGCGATGCGGCTCCTGATGGACACGGTGCCGATGGACGGGCTCGTCGTGATCGGGGAGGGCGAGAAGGATGAGGCACCGATGCTCTTCAACGGCGAGGAGATCGGCGACCGTAGCCCGCCGCAGGTCGATATCGCCGTCGATCCGCTCGAGGGGACGACGCTCTGCGCCCGGGGCATGCCCTCGGCGCTCACCGTGGTCGCCCTCTCCGAGCGCGGCACGATGTTCGACCCCGGGCCCTGCGTGTACATGGAGAAGCTGGTCGGCGGCTCCGAGATCGCCGACTGCCTGAGCCTCACCGAGCCCGTCGGCGACGTCGTCCAGCGCGTTGCCGAGCGCCGCGGGGTTTCGCCCACGGAGGTCACCACCGTGATCCTCGACCGCGACCGCCACGATGAGGGCGTGCGCCAGATCCGCGAGGCCGGCAGCCGCATCCGCTTCATCAGCGACGGCGACGTCTCGGCCGCCCTGCTGGCCGTGACGCCGGGAACCGGGGTGGATCTGCTCTGGGGGATCGGCGGCACCCCCGAAGGCGTCCTCTCGGCCGCCGCGATCAAATGCCTGGGCGGCGAGATCCTCGGTCGCCTCTGGCCTCGCGACGCCGACGAGCGCAAGGCGGCCGAGGATGCCGACTACGAGGTCGACCGCGTGCTCACGGTGAACGATCTCGTCGGCGGCGACAACGCGTTCTTCGCAGCTACGGGTGTCACCGATGGAGATCTTTTGCAGGGGGTCCGTTACCTCGGCAGCGGTCAGGCGACCACGGAGTCGCTGGTCATGCGCTCGCGTTCAGGGACCGTACGCAAGGTCAGCGCGACCCACGACAGGGCCAAGCTGCGCGAGGTAACCGGCGGCCGCTACGGCTAACGGCTAGTGGTCGTCTCGACTCATCCGGATCGGGGTAAGAGGATCCAATGATCCTCGTTTCCGGCGCGACCGGCTATATCGGCACTCTGCTCACCCACGCCCTCCTCGAGGACGGAGAGCAGGTGCGCGCGACCGCCCGGACTCCCGCCAAGGCCTCCAACCTCGAGAAGGCAGGCGCGGAGATCGTTCAGGCCGACGTCCTCGAGCCCGACACCCTGCCGCCGGCTCTCGACGGTGTGAGCTGCGCGTACTACCTCGTGCACTCGATGGGGCGTGGCGGCGACGGCGACTTCGAAGAGCGCGACCGCAAAGCGGCCGCGAACTTCGGTGAGGCGGCGCGTGCGGCGGGAGTCGAGCGCATCGTCTACCTGGGCGGACTCGGCGGCGAGGATGCCTCCCGGCACCTGCACTCGCGGCACGAAACGGCGATGACGCTCGCCGACAGCGGCGTCCCGCTCACCTACTTCCGGGCAGCCGCCGTGCTCGGATCGGGCAGTGAGTCGTTTCGGACCATCTACTACCTCGTCAAACGTTTGCCGCTGATGATCGCCCCGAGCTGGACCGCGAACCGGACGCAGCCGATCGCCATCGCCGACGTGCTCGCCTACCTGCGCTCGGCGCCTCAGGTCCCGGCCTCGACCGGGCGCACCGTCGAGATCGGCGGTCCCGAGGTGACCACCTACGCCGGTCTGATGGACGCGGCCGCCAAGGCGATCGGAGTCAGGCCGAGGCCCCGGCTCAAGGTCCCGGTCCTCTCTCCTGGCCTCAGCTCCCACTGGATCGGGTTGGTGACGCCTGTGGACGCCGGCGTCGCCCGCCCGCTCGTCGAAGGTCTCGCGACCGACACCGTGGTCAATGACCCCTCCGGGATGGACCTGTTCGCCGTCGAGCGCACCCCGATGGCCGCCGCGATGGCCGCCGCGGTCGCGGACGTCGAGCGCGGCTAGCCGACTAGGGCTGGGCCGGAGGGTCGAGCAGGGCTCCGACCCGGGACTCGGGCAGCTCCATGCGTGCCAGGGAGCGGAGGAAGCCGCGTGTGACGATCACGTGGATGCGCATCTGGGTCTGGTTGTAGAGCCAGGCGCCGAGCCGTGTTGCGCGCCCACTGAACCGCAGTCCGGGGTAGAAGTTCGCGACCTCGGCCGCGACCAGGATCCTCCCCGTTCCGGGTGGATTGTCCGCATCTTCGAGCCGGCGGATCGTGATCCTCAGATAACCCCGTCCACGGCCGCCCGGCGCCACCAGGATGCCCCGCTCGATCGGCCAGGTCACCTGCCCGAGGGAGGGCGACATCGCGTAGACGGGGCGCCGGAAGCGGAGTAGCGGCAGCCGCCTGCTGAGCAGGACCACCGTGCGGCCCGAGGTGTCGTAGTGGATCCGGAGTAGACCGAGGGAGACCCGCTCCAGATAGGCCCAGTATGCCCGCGCGAGGCGCTCCAGATACTCGGGCGCCCAGGCGGTGGTCAGGCGCTGGAGCGGTAGCTCGAGTTCGGCCGCCTGCACGGTCCTCACGGGCCCGTCGGCCCCGGCGGGCCCACCCGCGGGATCGGGCAGCAATGTGATGCGCGCCGGGCCGGCCGCGGGCTGCATCACTCGTTGTGCGGTTCTGAGCCCGGGTCGATGAGCGGCCGTGACCGGGGTCGGCTCTCACCTTCGCCGGCTCGCTCGGCGCCGCCGGCGGGGCGCTCCGAGAAGGACTCGGGCGCAACCCCGAGCGGGTTGCCGCCACGGGTTGCGAAGTCCTCGGTCATGCCGCGCAGGGTGCCGGTGTCGTGCAGCTCGTAGCGGAGGGCGTTGATCACGGCCCCGGCAAGCATGCCGAGCGCCAGCAGGTAGAACCAGATCAGCGCCACCAGCACGAAGCTCACGATGCGGCCGAACTCGCCCACCGAGGAGAGGTTCACGAGGTACACGGGAAAGGCGATGTTGGCGGCGCCGCCGGCGATCGAGACGAACAGAGCGCCGGGCCAGACTCCGCGCCAGGGCATGTGGCCCTTGGGTACGGCCCAGTAGATCAGGCAGAGCATCAAAAAGCCGATCAGCAGGCCACCCGCGACCAGCGTCAAGCTCGTGACCCAGGCCGCATCTGAGAGGCCGAAGGGCAGGTCGTCTACGCCGGCGAGGACGAGACCTTCGATCGCCGGGATTGAGACACTGGCCGCGAGGAAGAGCGCGACCACCGCAAGCATGATCAGCGAGAAGCGCTTTTGCGCGAGCCAGCTTCTGCATTCGACGTGATAGATGCGGCAGAAGGCGGTGTCCATCGCCCCCCAGAAGCTGGCGCCGATCCAGATCCCGGCGACGATCGCCACGATGCCGATCTCCGTCGAGTTGGTCCGGATCCTGTTGAGCTCGGTGACCAGGGTGCCCTGCTCGGTCTCGGGGAACAGTTGCTGGAGGTCCCGGATGACGGTGCTCTCGATGTCGGAGCTGGAGAGCAACTGGCCGAAGACGAAGAGCACGAGCAGCGCGAAGGGGAAGACCGAGAGCAGCAGGTTGTAGGCGACCATGCCCGCCATGCCCGTGATGTTCTCGTCGTATGCCCTGCGCCAGAAGGCCTTGAGTGAACGACGGGCCCCGGCGGCGGTCAACGTCGCTCAGTTGCGTCGCGAAGGGCGGCGGCGGCCCGTCCGGCGAGCCGCAGGCCCAGCGTTGCAGCTTCGCCTGCAAGCGAGATCCCGGCTCGGGCGAGCGCTTCGACGTCGGCCTCGCGGCCTTCCGGTGTGGTTTCCGCCTTGGGGTCGGTTGCCGCCGGTTGCCCTGCGTCACCGCTCGACGACCCGCCGGAGTCGGTGGACGGCGAGCCGGCCCCGGTCGTGGCCCGGGCTCTGCGAGGGCTGCGGACCGCGGGGCGGCTGCGGGGGAGGCTGCCGAGAATTCCGGGTCCCTCTTCGGAGTCATCCGGCTCGCCCGCGGCGGTGCCGGCTGAGGAGGCATCTGAAGCGCTCATCCACACGTATTTCACTCGCTTCCGCGGACGATTGCGTTCCGGTCGGTAATCCGATCGGAACCGTTTGCCGTAACAACGGCCGAAGGCCCGTGTTAGGAACTGTGCGGGCGCCCCCCCTGAGGACCGCGAAACGGGATTGCAGGCATAATCGATGGCCGAACCAACCCTTGACTTCAGAAAAGATAGCGGCTATAGTGCCGCCGCAGTTAGTTTTTCAGCGGCGAACGAAGTTGGTGCGTATGGAAGCGGATCCTGCAAGATCCGCTTTTTTCGGCGCCGGGGACTCAACTTCACCCACGCAACGCCCGATAACTCATATGCCGTCTCCGCGAATGCCGGGCGCCGAGCGGCCGAGACAACCGACAGGAAAAAGAATGGAGCGCGTAGACGCGAATGCTTGTAGCTGAGCTTCAAGAACTTGAAGAGGTAAAGAACCTGCTGACCAAGGGTCAGCAGCTTGGCGTGCTCACTTTCGGCGAGATCGCGACAGCGGTCGCCGAGGTAGACGTCGATGAAGGCGATATCGAGGAGCTCTACGGACATCTCGAGCGCTCTGGAATCGAGCTCGTAGAGGACGTCGATCCGGCCCAGGCTTCCCAGCCCGAGCGTGACGACGGCAAGCGCGGCAAGCGCCGCGCCAAGAGCACGATCGATCTCAAGCCGGACATGACGACGGACAGCCTGCAGCTGTTCCTCAAGGACATCGGCAAGGTGCGCCTGCTGACCGCGGCCGAAGAGGTCGAGCTGGCGAAGCGCATCGAGCGTGGTGACCTCGCGGCCAAGGAGAAGATGGTCGAGTCCAACCTGCGGCTCGTCGTCTCGATCGCGAAGAACTACCGCAACCAGGGCCTGCCCTTCCTCGACCTGATCCAGGAGGGCACGCTCGGGCTGGTCCGCGCTGCGGAGAAGTTCGACTACCGCAAGGGCTTCAAGTTCTCGACCTACGCCACCTGGTGGATCCGCCAGGCGATCGCCCGTGCGCTCGCCGACAAGGCCCGCACGATCCGCATCCCGGTGCACGTCGTCGAAAAGCTGAACAAGATCGGCCGTGCCGAGCGCAAGCTCGTCACCGAGCTGGGCCGCGAGCCCACGCCGGAGGAGATCGCCGATGTCACCGGCATCGAGCCCGACGAGGTCGATTCGATCAAGCGCTCGGCGCAGGCTCCGGTTTCGCTGGAGAAGCCGGTCGGCGACGAGGAGGAGTCCGAGTTCGGTCAGTTCATCGCGGACGAGAAGGCGGAGTCCCCGTTCGATCGCGCTGCGGATCTGCTCACCAAGGAGGCGCTGCGTGAGGCCCTGGAGAACCTCTCCTATCGCGAGCGCCGCGTGCTCGAGCTCCGCTACGGGCTCGGCGGCGAGCATCCCCGCACCCTCGACGAGGTCGGCCGCACGTTCAACGTCACCCGCGAGCGCATCCGCCAGATCGAGAACCAGAGCCTCAAGAAGCTGCAGACGCTCGCAGAGGCCCAAAAACTCCGCGAAGTCGCCTAAGCGACTGGGAACGCCGATGCCGGCGTCATCGGTCGCCCGGCATAGCTTCGCTGTAGCCGGGCTCCCTCTTCCTTGGCCTCGACGCTCCCAGCCTGTTCCCTGACCCGCCCTGCGGTACGGGTGACAGCTTTGCCTTCCCGGGCCCCGGTGCCACGGAGACGTACGCCGTCCTGCAGGCCGCGGGCGTGCTGGTTGTAGGGCTCACAAGGGGGGTCGACGCCATCGCTGATCAGCAGCTGGGACTGCTTGCAGTCAACACCGGCGCCGTTGACGAGTCCAGCGGCAATCAACCGCTCGTCTTCGACACGTCCAACGGCGGGGCGGCGACAGAGACGCTTCAGAGCGCCCTTGGGTCACTCGGGTTCCGCGTACAGCCGGTACCCGTGGGGTGCGATCCCCTCGACGTCTCCTTCGATCCACCGATCTCCGCGCCCGGGGAGGTTCCGCTGCCGGGCACGGCCCCCCTCGACGGCCCGACCTTTGCGGAGCTCGTTGCAGCACCCGTCGATACTGCTGCAGGCGATCTCCCCTCCGATGGCGTGGTCCGTTGCGAGGTCGAGTTCCGTGTCAGGATCCCGGCAGCCGGGCTCGCGCCCGACGCCTATGACGGGCTGCTTGGAACCCAGACGCTCGAGATTCCGGTCGCTCTGGCCCCGAACGCGGTGCTCCAGGCGCGCCGGAAACAGAGTGTTCGCAAGCTGAAGACCGAGGTCAGCTGCGGCGGGACGTTCTGCTCAGCGACGGTCTCCGGATCGGCGCGGGTGAAAGCCAGGGGCAAATCGAAGAAGTTCAAGCTGAAGCCGGTGGGTCTTGAGCTCGGTGCGAATGAGGAGCGTGCACTCAGCCTGCGCTTCAAGTCCCACAAGAAGACGCAGCGCAAGGTCTCCCGTCTCCTCAAGAAGGGGCGGGGCAAGCTGGGACTGAAGGCCACGGCCGAGAACGCGGCGGACAGCTCGACCACCGGCGCGAAGATCAAGCTCAAGCCGTAGGCAGGGCCGTCGCCCGGCGAGGCACGGGAACGGCGCCGCGCAACATTGCTGGCCAGTTGTGCGAGCGGGCTCAAGGGACTGGGGCTGAGGCCGATAACGAGGCTGATGCCGTTTGAGATCGATGAATGCCTTGCCCTGCTCGTTCGCTCGGAGGGTTCGGACCTGCACCTGAAGGTCAACTCGCCGCCGATGGGACGCGTCGACGGTGAGTTGCGGCCGCTGGACGCTGATGCCGACTCACTGACCCAGGATGACGCCGAGGGGGCGCTGCGCAAGCTGATCTCCACCGATCGGGCCCGTGAGGAATTCGCGGCCGAAGGTGAGGTCGACTTCTCCTATTCACTGAAGGGGGTCAGCCGCTTCCGCGTCAACGCCTTTCGCCAGCGCGGGTCGGTGTCCATCGTATGCCGGGCGATTCCCTTCCAGGTGCGCACGATCGAGGATCTCGGTCTGCCGCCGGTGATCCGCAAGCTCGCGGACGAGCAGCGCGGAATCATCCTGCTGACCGGCACCACGGGCTCCGGCAAGTCGACGACGCTGGCGGCGATGATCGACCACATCAACAGCAACTATTCGCACCACATCGTCACGCTCGAGGATCCGATCGAGTACCTGCACCGCGACAAGAAGTCGATCATCAACCAGCGCGAGGTCGGCTCCGATACGAAGAGCTTCGGCAAGGCAATGCGCCGCATCCTGCGCCAGGACCCGGATGTGATCCTGGTCGGCGAGATGCGCGACGAGGAAACGGTGCGCACGGCGCTGAGCGCGGCCGAGACCGGCCACCTCGTGCTCTCGACCCTGCACACCCTGGACGCCACCGAGACCATCAACCGGATCATCGACTTCTTCCCACCGCACCTACAGCAGCAGGCCCGCGTGATGCTCTCGGCGACGCTCAGGGGTGCGGTCTCGCAGCGGCTGGTGCCAACCAGCGACGGAGTCGGGCGGATCGCGGCGAGCGAGATCATGGTCGTCACAGGACGCATCCAGGACCTGATCCTCAATCCCAACGAGACCGGGAAGATCAGCCAGGTGATCGCCGAGGGCGAGTTCTACGGAATGCAGACCTTCGACCAGTCGTTGCTAAGGCAGGTCAGATCGGGCCTGGTCGACGAGGCCGTGGCCATGGGGTACGCCTCCAGCCCGCACGACTTCAAGCTGATGCTCGCGTCCGCCGGCAAGCGGGCGAGTGATCTGAGCCAGCTCGACGATGAGCCTGGGGGGGAGAAACCCGCCCCCGATCGGCCCTATGACGACCCACCCGAGGCTCCCGAGCCGGCTGCGGCGGAACCGGCGCCTGAGCCTGAGCCGGCTGCGACTGCTCCCGAGCCGGTCGCGCCGCTTGACCGCGAGAGCATGGCGGCTCCGGCTCCAGGCGGCGAGTCCGCCCAGATCGACTACGGATCGGCTGACCACGCCTACGGGCGCTCCGTGACGCCGGTCCGGCCGGCGCCCGAGCCTGCCGAGACACCCGGCGTTCCGGTGGAGGCTTCAGGGGCTCCGGCCACCGGAGAGGACGAGGAGTACGGAGCAGGCGAGGAACTGTCTCCGCCGCCCGACGGCGAGCATGCCGATGTAGCCCCCGCGGCGAAAGCCGATGGACTGGGCGGGGCGGAATTCGCGGAGATCTGGGAGACCCCGGCGCCCGCGGAGAACGGTACGCCGAGGGCGGCGCTGGAGCAGGACCGGCTCAGCGAGTTTCGGCCCCGGCCACCCGAGTAGCAGAGTCCTGTCCCCACTTCAGTTCCTGAAGCGCTGCGCTATCCTATCTGTAGTAATGGGCTGCAAGCCAAATAACTGGCCGAGTCCCGATCGGATTTCATGAACGACGAGAACTGTCCAGTCTGCGCCTGCGCCGAGATTATCTCCGGCAAATGGACTCTGCTCGTGATCCGTGACCTGGCCTCCGGCTCGAGCCGCTTCTGCGAACTGGAGCGCTCCCTGCAGGGAATCAGCCCCAGGACCCTCTCCCTCCGTCTTCGCGCCCTCGAGGAACAGGGCGTAGTAGCGCGCCACACCTACCCCGAGGTCCCACCAAGGGTCGAATACGCGCTCACAGAAAAGGGCCGCGACCTGGCCCCCCTCATAGAAGACATGCGCGACTACGGCAAACGCTGGCTCTGCCTGGACGAACAAGGCCAAGCCACGCCCCAAGGGTCGAAGACCAAAGAAGCCGTCCCGGCCTAAGTAACCCACTCTCGCGGGAGACCCCGACGACAGGCCCCGCGAGCGACCACTTATCGACGCGAGGAAGCCGAACCCGGGCCTCCAACCAATAAGCCGCAAGAAACCATGCAAAAAAGGATCGCGCCCTCCGCAGGCGAAGACGGCCCTCGTGCGCGACCTACATCTACGACACACACTGAAGACACTGGCCCGTGACGCCGCGGCGGTTTTCACCGATCTCGTTGAGTCCGGCCAGGAAATCCCTTACGAGATCGCGGAGCCGGGGGATTCGTTTGCTTTCTGCCAGTACCAGCCGCTGAGCGCGAAGTTCGTGCGCGACAACGCGGCCGAGCTGCGTGAGCTGGGCACGTTCGCCGAGGCCGTCGAGACCATGCGCGGTAGCGAGGTCGCCGGCACCTACCTCCAGGAGGCGGGCATCGCCCCGCCCGCCGACCCGGTCGAGCGCGCGACGCTCGCTGTCACCTACTTTCTCGCCCGTCTCTGGGACGGCTGCTCGGACTTCGAGCTCGACGAGGACCGCTTCAGCGCCGTGCTGACCGAGGTCGAGGACTGCAGCGAGCCGGAGGCCGGCGAGGTCGAGGCCATCGTTCCCCTGATCGGCTTCCAGATGGACGCGACCCGTATCGAGATGAAGGGCGCCGCCATCGTCCGTGCCGACACGGTCGACGTGCCGCCGGAGGCAGCTCGCAGCGACCGCCCCGGCCCCGGCGAATGGGAGCCCACCTTCGTGATCAGTGCCCGCGTGCAGCTCGACGACGACGGCGGCCTCGCGGGAGCCGGCGAGCGGGTTGCCGCGGTCTTTGAGCGCGTCGTCTCGACCCTGCGTCTGCATAGGAGCGGCGGCGTCGGCCTTGGCCCCCACGGCTGGGTCCGGGTTGCCGGCGACCGCTGGCGGAGGATCGCTACCGGCGCTGCCCGGCCGCGCTCCGGCGGCTACCGCCTCGCCGAGGACGAGATTCCCGACCTGGTCGACCTTGCCCGCACCGTCTCGGTCCATCCGCGGCGGGTCACCCGCATGCGCCGGGCGATGCTGCGCTTCGAGAGCGGCCTGGACCGTCGTGGCGCTGTCGATGCGCTCAACGACCACCTGCTTGGACTGCGTTTCCTGCTCGAGGGCGAGGGCCCGGCGGGCGTCGGCCTACCGATGCGCGTCGCTGCGCTGAGCGGGGAGGGGGCCGATCGGGACGAGGTCAAGTACACGATCGAATCCGCGATCGCGCTCGAGCGTGAACTCTGGAGCGGCGAGCCCTCGAAGCTCGGTGCCTCGACCTCCGAGGTCGCGGTACGGGTCGAGAGCCTGCTGCGCACGATTCTGCGCCGCGCCGTCAGTGGCGAGCTCGGCGCCGATCTGCGCGCCGCCGCCGACGAGACCCTGCTCGCCGATGGACTCGCGCTGGGCGCGGGTGCAGCCGGACCCGGCTCGGCAGCCGAGTGGGACCTCGAGCCGGCCGAGGAGGAGCCCGAGACCTACGAGCATCGGACCGCTGAGGCCTTCGAGCGTTTCGAGCGCGATCCCGAGCCGCAGATCGCGGCATCGCGACCCGCCGACCTTGAGCCCGAAACCACGGACCACAGTTTCGTCGAGCCGGAGGTGGAGCCGGAGCGAGCAGTCGAGCCGGCGACCGTCGCCGCCGAGGCGGAGCGGGAGGAGTTGACCATGGAAACAGAGCTGAACGATCCTGATGACACCGGGCGGAATAATGAGGCGGCCGGTCTCGGTCGGCGCCCCGCCACCGAGCACCTTGACGCTCCGGATTGGCTCGAGGAGGTCGATGAGGGACGCGGGAAGACGATGGACTTCCCGCAGCGCTCGAACCGCCTCGACGATCTCGCCAAGCCGCCGATGGACCGCAAGGAGGTCAAGGCCCGGGTCGAGTACCTCTTCCCGCGGACCGAGACCGAGTGGGCCGTCGGGCAGAAGACCCCGCGGCGCCAAGCCCGCGCGGGCTGAAGCCCGGCCTAGTCTTCGCCGAACAGGTAGCCGTTGATCGTGAACAGGCCGCGCAGGTCGTGCACGTCGTCGGTCAGGTACGGCACCTCGATCACGGTCTTCGAGCGCATCTCGCGCTTCAGCTTGGCGATGTTGCGGGCGTCGCGATCGGCCAGCGCGCGGTAGTCCTCGAAGTTGTCCGCCAGGCGCCCCGCGAGGTCGGCGTCGCCGGTCAGCACCTCCAGATCTGAGCGCAGCGAGGGATCTGCCTCCGGGTCGGTCTCACCCCGGCCGGCGGTGTGAACCTTGTTGACGATCACGCCCCCGAACGGCAGGTCGGCCTCAGCCAGCTTGCGGTGGAAGTAGACCGCCTCGCCGATCGGCTCGCCCGCCGGGCCGCAGACGACGAGGAAGGTGCTCTCCTCGGCGGCAAGCAGCTCATTGACCCGCTTGGCCCGCTCCTGGAAGCCACCGACCATGCCGCTCATCGCGTTGAAGAACTCGGAGAGGTCCTGGATCAGATCGAGGCCGGTGATGCGCTTGAGCACGCTGAAGACCACCGACGTGCCCCGACCGAGGACGCGCATCCCGAGGCCTGTCGGCTTCATGAAGATCTGTAGCGAGCGACCCTCGATGAACTGGGTCAGGCGCCGTGGAGCGTCGAGGAAGTCGAGCGCGTTGCGGCTCGGGGGCGTGTCGAGCACGAGCAGGTCGTAGCGCTCATCGGAGTGGATCTCGAACAGTTTCTCCATCGCCATGTACTCCTGCGAGCCGGCCAGCGCGTTGGAGATCTGCTGGTAGATCCGATTGTCGAGGATCCGGTCGCGCGTCTCCTCGTCGGGAGCGTGCTCGCGGACGACCTCGTCGAAGGTCGCCTTGGCGTCGAGCATCATCGCCCAGAGCTCGCCCTCGCCGGGATCGGTACCCGCCTCGGTGAATAGCACCGGATCGACCTGGCGCTCCGTGTTGCCGAGCTCCGGCAGGCCGAGGGAGTCGGCCAGCCTCCTGGCCGGATCGATGGTCAGCACGGCCACCTTCTTGCCGCGGGCGGCCATTCCGGCTGCGATCGCCGCCGAGGTCGTCGTCTTGCCGACTCCGCCGGAGCCGGCGCAGATGCAGATCGACTTGCCCTCGAGGATCTCCTCCAGCGTCGCCATGCTCAGAGTTCCGCCGCGAGCTGCTCGAGTTGCTCGACGCCGAGGGTCGGCTCGAAGATGAAGGGCAACACGCCGACCTCCGTTCTGGTCAGCTCGCGCAGGCGCGCGAGCTGCTCGCGCTGACTGCGGGCCCGTCCGGCCTCGTCGCCGGCGGCCTCCAGGGCAGCGAGAACGGCCGTGGGGTGATCCCCTTGGCGGAGCTCGGCGATGCGCTCCAGCTCGGCATCGGTGAAGCGCTCCGGGTAGAGGCCGTTCATAAAGATCCCGTCGATCGCGATCCCGACCGAGTCGAGCAACTCGGCCTCGAGCTGCGCCGACTCGTTCACCGGCATCTCCTCCGGCAGCGCGACGATCACGGCGCCGGCCTGCCGATGGTTGGTGATCGCCTTGTTGATCGTTCCGGCCTGATGGGCCATCGGGCCCACGCGGGCGATCTCGGCGAAGTTCTGGGGCGTCTGCATCAGCCCGATTCCGTGCCCGGTGGCCGGCGCGTCCACGATCACCAGGTCGTAGGGCAGGGCGCCCTTGGCCTTGCGTTTGTCCAGGGCGAGCTCCCAGATCTTTCCGATCGTGACCATCTCGCGGAGGCCGGGGGTGGCGGCCGCCAGGTAGCTGAAGATCTTGCTGCGATAGAGCAGGTCGCTCATCGCCTTGACCGGGAGCTGCAGCTCCAGGTACTCGCGCATCGAGTGGTCCGGGTCGATCGAGATCGCGAACAGGTTCTCGCGGAGCTCGGTCTCGTGGAAGCCGATCTCGCCCCGCCCGAAGACGCGGGATGCGGACTCCTGGGAGGCGACTTCACAGACGATCGTGCGCTTGCCGCGGGCGGCCGCGGCAAGCCCGAGCGCCAGCGAGACGGTGGTCTTGCCGACGCCACCCTTGCCCGTGACGAAGACGATGCGCTTGTCGTAGAGGTCGCCGATCGGCGGGATTCTCGCAGCCGGACGATCCGGCCCTGCTTCTGCACGCACGCATTCGTGGCGCCCGGCGCGTGCCTGTCTGCACGGATAGTTTCGGTACGGGTGCAGGAATCGGGGGCTCGAACTTGAAAAGGGCCGTCGAGATGGGCTTGTTCAGCAGAAAAAAGTCGGATGACGGGCATCGAGCGGAGAAGCCTTCGCCGACGCGGAACATCGAGCGCTCCCAGGAGCTGCTCAGCGATTGGCCAACCGAGCCGATGCAGACCGAACAGGAGGAACTGCTCGCGGCTGTGCCCGAGGCGGAGTCTGAGGCGGGAGTAGTCGCCGAGGAGCCTGATCAGCCTGTTGAGGCAGAGGCAGAGGCGGCGGCTGAGGTCGAGGCCGAGCCGGTAGGCCCGGAAACTTATGAAGAGCCGAGCGAGCTGGAGTCGGACCTGCGCGCTGCCGAGGAGCCCGGAGCACCCGGGCCTGAGGCCGGCGCCGACGAAGATGGATCCGACGCGGAGGAGCGATCGAAGTCCGACACGGGCACGATCGAGAAGGAGGAATTGAGGCGCGCCATGAACCCGAAGACGAAGCCGACAACCCAGCCCACCGAGGAGGGCGAGGACGAGCATCGTCTGTCGGCCGAGCAGGCGATGGCTCCCACCCCGCAGCGGCGGCACCCCTTTGCCCCCGAGCCCGCCGACGAGGTGGCGGCCACCAGGCACATGAAGGTCTACGCGCTCGCCAACCAGAAGGGCGGCGTCGCCAAGACCACCACGACCTTGAACCTCGCGGTCGCGTTGTCGGAGTCCGGGCACCGGGTTCTCTGCGTCGACATGGACCCGCAGGGCAACCTGACGATGAGCCAGGGCATCGACCCCGATGAGGTGGAGAAGGGCATGTACAACGTGCTCGTCGAGCGGATGCCGATCCGCGAGATCATCCAGCACGCGGAGATCGACATCGCCGTGGCCTCGATCGACCTGGCCGGCGCCGAGATTGCGATGAGCACGCAGATCGGGCGCGAGCGGGCGCTGCAGAAGGCGCTGGCGGCGGTCGCCGACGATTACGACTTCGTCTGCATCGACACGCCGCCGAGCCTCGGGTTGCTGACGATCAACGCGCTCACGGCGGCCGACAAGGTGATCGTCCCCGTCCAGTGCGAGTATCTGTCAATGCGTGGCCTGATCCAGCTTCAGAACACGCTCGAGATGATCCGCGAGAACCTCAACCCGAACGTCGAGATCGAGGGCATCCTGCCGACGATGCTCGACTCGCGCACGGTGCACGCCAAGGAGGCGGTCGAGATCCTCGAGGAGAACTTCGGCGACATGGTCTTCAAATCGAGGATCAAGAAGACGATCAAGTTCGCAGAGGCACCTGTGAAGGGCAGTTCCGTACTCAAGTACGATCCGGAGGGCAGTGCAGCCGGTTACTATCGAGCCCTTGCGGAGGAGGTCCTGACACATGGCCCGGCGTCCTAAGCGGGCGAGTATGCGCGAGGGTCCCCTCGCGGACCTCTTTCGTTCCACCGAAGCTCCCGACGACCCACCCGAGCCCCCGGCTCGCCCGAAGCCGCGCCGCGAGCGCGATTCCGGCGACGAGGTGCGCGATGAGCGCGCCGGGGAGCCCGAGCGCCGGCCTGAGCCGGAGCCCGAGACGGAGATCGTTCCCGCACCCCCGACCCCCGAGCCCGAGCCCGTTGCAGAAGCAGAGCCACGCGCACCCCGCGAGGACCCGGTTCCCGACGACGCCGACGTCAAGGCCTACAAGGCGGACGTGCCGTCGCCGCGGCGCGAGCCCAAGGACCGTCTGCGCGATGTCTTCAACCCGGACGCTTCCGATCGCGAGGCCGCCTACGGGCGCGACGAGCCGCGCCGTGTCTCGGCGATGGCCACCCCGCAGGTCCACGACCCGATCATTCGCGTGATCGGTGTCGGCGGGGGCGGCGTCAACGCCGTCAATCGCATGGTGGAGGCTGGGATCACCGGCGTCGAATTCATGGCCGTCAACACCGACCTGCAGTCGCTGCAGAGCTCCGCCGCGGACGTCACCGTTCACATCGGCGGCGGCGTCACGCGCGGCCTCGGCTCAGGCTCCGATCCCGAGCTGGGTTACCGGGCAGCATTTGAGGAACAGGATCGGATCAAGCGCATGCTCAAGGGCTCCGACATGGTCTTCGTGGCCGCCGGTGCCGGCGGTGGAACGGGTACCGGAGCCGCGCCGGTAATCGCCCGCCTCGCCCGCGACGTCGGTGCGCTGACCGTCGGGATCGTGACCAAGCCGTTCGGCTTCGAGGGCACCCGCCGCGCCAAGCAGGCCGAGAAGGGCGTCGACGCCCTGGCTGATGAGGTGGACACGCTGATCGTTGTTCCCAACGACCGGCTTCTGTCGGTGCTCGAGCGCAACACCTCGATGATCGAGGCGTTCCGCGTCGCCGACGACGTCCTGCGCCAGGGCGTACAGGGCATCTCCGACCTGATCACGCTGCCCGCCCTGATCAACCTCGACTTCGCCGACGTGCGTACGACGATGCGCGACGCCGGCCCCGCCTTGCTCGGGATCGGAATGGGTACGGGCGACACCCGCGCCTCGTTCGCCGCCGAGCGCGCGATCTCCTCGCCGCTGCTCGAGACTTCGATCGAGGGCGCGCGTTCGATCCTGCTGTCGATCACCGGGGGACGCGATCTCTCGCTGGTCGAGATCTCGGAGGCCGCCCGCGTGATCCAGGAAGCCGCGCATCCGGAGGCTCACATCATCTTCGGCGCCAACGTGGACGAGGATCTCGAGGAGCAGATCTGGGTCACGGTCATCGCCACCCGTTTCGATGCCCGCGGCCGTCGCGCCGACGGCAGCTCCACCGGTGTCCACCGCTCGACGGCGCGCCCCTCTGCCCGCCGCGGTCAGTCGGATAAGACCGGAGCCCGGCGCGTACCCCGGCACGACGAACAGAAGCCGGGCGATCTGGGTATCGACGTCCCCGAGTTCATCCCGAACTAGTCACGGCCGGCCGGCCATGGCCGCCACCAGCTCGGGAACCGTCGCCGCAGGACACCCGGAGACCGCCGCTGCGGGCGCCTGGGCGCTCCGTGAGGGCGGTAACGCCGTCGACGCCGCCGTGGCCGCTGTGTGCGCCTCGATCGTCGCTGAGAGCCCGCTCACGGGCCTGGGCGCGGGCGGCTACATGCTCGTCCACAGGCCCGGGGAGCATCCGGTCCTGCTCGACTTCTTCGTGGCGGCGCCCGGGCTCGGCGAACGGCGGCGCAGCTCCGAGCTGATTCCCGTTGACATCGACTTCGGCGACACCACGCAGGTCTTCAACATCGGTGCCGCATCCTGCGGTGTGCCCGGTGTTCCCGCCGGTCTGGCCGAGGCGTCGCGTCTGTTCGGAGCGATGCCGCTGCGGGAACTCGTTCGCCCGGCGGTGACGCTGGCCCGGGAGGGGGTCCGCATCAACGAGCAGCAGAGCTACCTGTTGACGCTGCTGGCGCCGATCCTCACCTTCGAGGAGGCCGGGGCCGCGACCTACGCCCCCGGCGGATCGATACTGCGCGAGGGTGGACTCTTCCATTCCGCCGAGCTCGCCGATGCACTGGAGCTGCTCGGGGCCGAGGGCGCGGCGCCCTTCTACACGGGCGAGGTCGGCGAGCGCATCTGCTCCTGGGTGGCGGAGCGCGGCGGGCTCCTCGGACCCGAGGACATGGCGTTCTACCGACCGGTCGCGAGGCAGCCGGTGGAGATCGATTTCGCCGGCCGCCGGGTCATCACCAACCCACCACCCTCGTCCGGCGGCCTGCTGATCGCCTTCGCGCTCGCGGTTCTCGACAGCCTCGAGCGCAGCGACATCGACCACCTGATCGCCGTGATGGAGGAGGCGCAGGCAGCGCGCACCAAAGGCTTCCTCGCCGGCCTCTACACGGAGGGCTTCGCCGCCGGCTTTCTCACCGGCGAGGGGATCGCGGCCGCTGCTCACCGCAGCGCTGCCCTGGTCCGACCGGGCGAGCCCGGCGAGACCCTCGGCGAGGGGCTCGGGTCCACCACCCACATCACCGCGGTTGACGCTGACGGCCTCTGTGCCAGTGTCACCTGCTCCAACGGCACGGGTTCGGGACTGATCGTGCCCGGCACCGGGGTTCACGTCAACAACATGCTCGGCGAACAGGATCTGAATCCGTTCGGCTTCCACGCCACCCGGCCGGGACGGCGGATGCCTTCGATGATGGCGCCGACGGTCGTGCTCCGCGACGGCGAGCTGGAGCTGGGGCTCGGCAGCGGCGGCTCCAACCGGATCCGCTCGGCCGTGGTCCAGACCATCCTCCGGGTCCTCATCGACGACCTCGACACCGGGGCGGCGGTCAGCGCCCCGCGCATCCACTTCGAGAACGGAACAGTCCACGCCGAGCCGGGCGTACCCGAGGAGGCCCTCGAGCGTCTCGTGGCCAACGGCTACGAGATCGTCCGCTGGCGCGCGGCCAACCTCTTCTTCGGCGGTGTGCACGCGGTACGCCGCGATCCCCGCGATGGGAAGCTCAGTGGCGGTGGTGATCCGCGACGCGGTGGCGCCGTGGCGGTCGCCTGAGTCGGGGTCCGCCACGGCCGGCTCAGATCGGGCTGGGCCCCTCGTAGCGGCCATGCCCGTTGGTGCTGGCCCGGGCCGCGACCTCGCGGGTCCGGATCACCTGTCGGGTGAGGCGCTTCAGCGTCGCCACCAGAAGCTCCAGGCGCCTGGTCTCGGAGGCGGCCTCGAGAAGTTCCTGCTTGGCTTCGACCGGCATCTCAACGCGGCCGGCGATTTCGAACGAGTTGCCGCTGCTCTCCTCCGGGTCGGCTTCCGCGCCCAGTGCCTCGATCAGCTCGCCGAAGGCACTCCGGGCGGCCGCCGTGTCGGCCCCGGGATCGTCGCCGTCATCGAGTCGCTCGACGATCGCGCTCGGGAAGTTCTCCCCCTCGACGCGGTCGAGCACGCGAAAGCGCCAGGCGCCGGTGACCAGGACGTTGAGGCGCCCGTCGTCGAAGCGCTCGGTGACCTCGGTTACGCTCGCGGTGCAGCCCGTTGAGTGCGCTCCCATGTCCGTGCGCAGGACGATCCCGAACGGAGTCTCGGTCTCGACGCAATGCGCGATCATGCGCCGATAGCGGTCCTCGAAGATGTGTAGCGGGAGGGTCTCCGTGGGCACGATCGCGAGCGGCAACTCGAAGACCGGCAGTTCTGGGGTTTCCTCGCCCACCGGAACCGACTATACGCCGAGCCGCACACCGGGTGTCGATCCCGGCAACAATGCCCGGCATGGATACGCGCCCCGACGACGAGGCCGCCGGCCTGCTCGATGGCCTCGAGGGCGAGGCTCGTGAGCAGCGGATCGCCCTGCTCGAAGAGCTTCGCGAGGCCGGGGCTGAGGAGCGGGAGATCGCCGATGCCGTCGCGGACGGCAGGCTCGCGCTGCTTCCGGCCGAACGCGCGCTCACCGGTGAGCAGCGCTACAGCCAGATCGAGATCGCCGAGCAGTCCGGAGTCCCGGTTGAGGTCCTGGCCGCGCAACGCAGGGCATTGGGCCTGGCGGCGGGAGAGCCGGACGCCCGTGAGCACGGCGACGATGATCTCGAGGCCGCTAAGCGGGTCCGGGTCTTTCTCGACGCCGGGATCGAGGCCGAGGAGATCGCCGAGATGGCACGCGTGATGGCGATGTCGATGTCCCAGTTCGCCGCTGCCAACCGCGAGGTCGTCGGGCAGATGTTCGGCGTCGAGCCGGGATCCGTCGCGAGTGAGCTGGAGATTGCCCGCCGCGTCGAGGGCCTCACCCTCGCCCTCACCCCGTTGATCGGTCCGACGCTCGAGTACGCCTACAAGCTGCAGTTACGCGAGCAGTTGCGTCATGCCGCGATCGACTTTTCCGGCACCGCCGGGGAGACCGACGAGGCCGGCGAGGAGATGGCCGTCGCATTCGCCGATCTGGTCGGATTCACCCGGCTCGGCGAGCGCCTGCCGCCCGAGCAACTCGGGCGGCTGACCGGCCGGTTGGGGCAGCTGGCGGCGGAAGTGGCGACCGGGCCGGTGCGGCTGATCAAACTGATCGGTGATGCGGCGATGCTCGGCTCGGCCAATCCGGAAGCGTTGGTGGCGGCCACGCTGGAGCTCGTCGAGGCTGTCGATCGGGAGGGGGAGGACTTCCCCGAGCTGCGGGCAGGCATCGCCCTCGGGCCGCTAGTCTCGAGGGGCGGCGACCTCTACGGCCGGACGGTGAACCTCGCCAGCCGGGTCACGGGCGTCGCGCGGCCGGGCACCGTGCTGGTCAGCTCCGAGGTGAGCGAGGCGCTCGAGGGCCGCTTCCAGTTCTCCGATGCGGGCCACAAGCGGTTGAAGGGGATCGAGCACCCCGCCCACCTGTTCCGCTGCCGTGCTCTGGAGCCCGCCGGGGAGGGAGGCCCGCAGCCGGATGAGTCTGAAGCCACCGAGCAAGACGCGGACGAGCCCGAAGCCGATTCCGATGACGGGCGCCATAGACGTCGCCGTCGCCGTCGCTGATCCCTGCCTCAGCAGCCGAGCGCGGAGCTGATCTCGTCCGCCACGCGCTCACCCGAGCGCACCGCGCCATCCATGAAGCCCGCCCAGCGCTCGGCGGTCTCGCTGCCGGCCCAGTGCACCGGTCCCACCGGCTCCCGGAGTCCGGGCCCCGCGGCGCTCCAGCCACCCGGCGGCAGCACGAACGTCGGACCGCCGGCGCTCCAGCGCTCCGCGCTCCAGTCCTGCTCGATGTAGTCGTCGGGCCGGCTCGCCCGCTCGCCGAAGATCCGCGCGAAACCGGCAAGCACCTGCTTGCGGCGCTCGGCCGCCGGATACTCGGCCAGGGCCCGCGCGTCGTTGCCGCCGACGAAACCGAGCAGGACGCCGGGCCTGCCTCCGGGGGGCGAGTTGTCGAAGGTCAGCGTCGCCGGCCCGAGGTCGCTCAGCGCCTCGCCGCTGAAACCTTCGTCGCGCCAGAAGGGCTCGTCGAAGACCGCCACGCACTTGATCAGGCTTCCGAAGACTGCCGCGGAGGGGACGGCATGGTGGGCGGCCCCAAGCGGGGGATCGAAGTCGATCTCGCCACGCAGGGGCGTCGGCACGGCGACAACGACGCGACGGGCCCGGATCGAGTCGCCGCCGGCGAGGGTGACCTCGGCGTCTCCGGAGGCACCAGTCCGGATCGCCTCTACCGGCGCGCCGAGCCGCGGCCCCTCGCGCAGCTCCTCCGCCATCCGCTCCGCGATCAGCTGCGAGCCGCCGACGATGCGCAGCTCCTGGGCGCCGCCCTCGACATCGAGCAAGGGGTCGAGTCCTCCCGCTGAAGCGATGTAGAACAGCGCGTGCAGCAGGGAGAAGTCATCGGGCTCGGCGCCCCAGACCGTGCGACAGGCGATCCGCAGCATCTGCCGGGCCGGCTCGGTCCGCATTCCCCCGGCGAGCCAGTCCCCGAAGGAGATTGCGTCGAGCTCGGCCGCATCGGGGCTCAGCCAGGGCGCGCTTGTGTCCACGCGGCTCGCAAGTTTCTGCAGGCGGTGGCGGGCGAGGGCGATGTCGAGGAGAACCAGGGGGCCGAGGCGGGGGATGGTCCCCGAGTAAGTCTTTCGCCGTCCATCCAGCTCGAGCACGCTGCGCCCGCGATCCCAGGTCGGGAACGTCTCCAGGCCGAGCTCGGCGATCAAGGTCGCGATCCGATCCTGGCCCGGCCCGACCCATTGCCCGCCGATCTCCACGACCTCGCCGCCGCCGATCGGAGCGGCGAGCGTGCGGCCGCCGACGCGCTCGCGAGCCTCGAGCACGATCACGGAGAGGCCGGCTCGCTCGAGCCGGCGCGCCGTAACCAGCCCGGCCAGCCCGGCTCCGACCACGACGACATCCGCTTGACTGCTCATCAGCGTGGATTCTCGCGTCTTTGACGCCCCGCCGCGGCAGCAGTTGGAAACCCGCTGTTTGGCGCCTGTTAATCGCCCCGGGAAAGCACCGCTTCCTGCTGCTGCTGGTCCTCTTCACTCGTCGCTGGCCGGCGCCGGGACAGCGCTCTCCCCGTGCGTCCTGCCGATCCTGCCCGTCGTGTCGGCTACGGCTACTGCCAGAGCCATTCCCGCTTCTTCTGGGGGTTCCGCTTCCACTCGCCCGCGCACCTGATGGGGCCCCGAGAGGCCTTGCCCTGGTCAGTGCCTCGAGGCCGGAGCGCGAGGTCGCGCTCGAGCTCGACGGCGGGGTGGCTCCGCGGAACCGCCATGTAGCAATCCGGTAACTGGGATCTGCTGTCGTGGCGCCGCGTGGCGGCCAGCCCGCCTCAGTCGAGGCTGACGTCACCCTCCGCTGTGAGCCCCCAATGGGGGTTGTAGGCGATCTCCCAGGGGTGCCCGTCGGGGTCGATGAAGACGCCGCTGTAGCCACCCCACTCGGTCACTGCCGGCTCGCGGCCGATCTTGGCGCCGGCGGCCCGGGCCTCCTCGATCAGCTCGTCGACCTGGGTTCCGGAGTGCAGGTTGTGGGCGAGGGTCACGCCGCCCCAGCCGCCGGAGTCGCTCACGCAGCTGTCGGCGGCGAGCTCCTCGCGGGACCAGATTGCGATGACGATGCCACCCGCCTGGAAGAAGAAGACGCCGAGGCCGGGATCGGTGTCGCTCCTCCAGCCGAGCGCCTCGTAGAAGCGGCGGGAGCGCTCCAGATCGGCGACTCCGAGGGTGATGAGGCTGAGGCGCTGCTCCATCGCGGGCTCAGTTCCGCGGCTTGCGGGCTGAGAGCACGAGGTTGTAGAAGAGCGCGGGGGGGAGGTGGGGCTCGAGCAGGGAGGTGTCGAGCTTCTGCAGGGCGAGGTAGCTGCGGAAGGCGAACTGGCGCCAGCGCATCGGCACGTCCTCAGGCACGGCGGTCGCCTCGACAGAGCGCAGGCCCCAACCGTAGACGTTGGCGAGCAGTTCCTCGCCGCGCAGGTAAACCCCCTCGAATCCGTTGCGCTCGAAGAAGGCGCCGAGCTCGCCGGGGTCGAAGGCGTGCACGTCCACCTCGCTCTCGAGCATGTGCCCGGCGGTCTCCTCGGGTGTCTCGCCGAACCCGCCGTTCGTCTCGCGGGCTCGCACCAGCCTCCGCCACAGGGGTGCCGCCAGGCCGCCGACACGCTTGGGGAATGCGGCCAGCCGGTCGCCGTAGGCCGAGGGTTCCCCGCAGAAGGCGACCGCGCCGCCGGGTCGCAGCACCCGGAGAAACTCGGAGGCGGCCCGGTCGAGGTCCGGGATGTGATGCAGAACCGCGTGGCCGAACACCAGGTCGAAGCTCTCGTCGGCGAACGGCAGCGACTCGGCCTCGGTGCGCACCGTCTCGACAGTGACCCCGAGCTGGGCGGCGTTGAGCTGCAGGGCGCTCAGCATCCCCGGGGAGATGTCCGTGCAGGTGGCGCTCGCGATGGCGCCCGAGGTGAGCAGGTTGAGCGAGAAGTAGCCGGTGCCCGAGCCGATCTCGAGCGCATCGCCGAACTCGGGCTCGGTCCCGTCGAGCGCTTTGCGCAGCTTGGCGCGGACCTGATCGATACCGGTCGGGCCGAAGTCGATTCCCCACTTGGCGTCGTAAGTCTCCGCGGCCACGTCGTGGTAGCGGGTGTTGACGTCCTTGATGTGGTCCGCAGTTGCGTCGGGTGCCGCGGGCATTCGCGGAACTGTAGTGCGTGAGCGGCGTTGCGGCGTCCGGTGAGTGAGCGCCGGTGTACTAGCGTCCCCGCCGGTGAACGGCCCTTCAGACACTTCCCAGACGACCCCGAGCTTCGTCCAGCGCGATCAGCCCGAGGACGTGCCGCCGCTCGAGTTGACCGGCGAGCGCACGCTGCCCGATGTCCCGGAGGAGAACTACTGGTACCGCCGCCACCTGGCCGTCTACGAATGGATCGCCGAACGCGTCGGCGGGCTGCGGGTGACCGATCTGGCCTGCGGCGAGGGCTACGGCGCCGACGTCCTCGCCGAGCATGCCGCCGATGTGATCGGGGTTGACGCGAACCCCGAGGCCCACGCCCATGCGGCCGCCCGCTACCGGCGCGAGAACCTGCGCTTCGAGCGCGATCTGGTCGAGAACGTCGTCGGCCCTCGCGACGCGATCAGCTTCCTGCAGACGATCGAGCACATCGAGGACCCCCCGGCCCTGCTCGACGCGGTCGTCGCCGCGGCCCCGCTCGCCTACATCTCCACTCCCAACCGGCTGACCCTCGCGCCGGAGGGAGCCGAGAAGTCGGACAACCCCTGGCATCTGCGCGAGTACACGCACGAGGAGTTCCGCGAGTTGCTCGAGCCGCATTTCAGCGAGGTCCGTCTGCTCGGCCTCCAGCACGCGGGCAAGCTGCGGGTCCACCAGTGGGTGCTGAACCTGGGCTGGGACCGGATCCACAAGGCCCTGCACCTGACCGGCCCCTTCTACGACCGCTTCACCCCCGCGATCAGCGCCGCAGATTTCACCCTGGAAGAACGCGAGCTTGACAAGGCCCTCGACTTCCTGGCCATATGCCGCGTCTGAGGCGGCGAAGCCGAGCACCGTGGGGGTGACTGCCGCGACAGGCCCCGTGGCCGATCGTGAACAGCCCGAAGGCGACCACCCCCACGTAGGCGACATAGCGATAGTCCTGCACAGCCACATGCCCTACGTCGAGGGCTTCGGCAGCTACCCCTTCGGCGAGGAGTGGCTGTTCGACGCGGTGATCCGCTCCTATCTGCCGGTCCTGGCGGTCGCCGAGGGCGTGACGGTGACGGTGACTCCGGTCCTCGCGGACCAGCTCGAGTCGCCCGGGGCCCGCGAGCGTCTACTCGAGTTTGCGCGCCTGTACCGGCTGCACTCCGCCGAGCTCGACGCCGGCCAGATGGAATCCGCGGAGCTGCGCAACGCTTGCGCCCGCGAAGCAACTCGCTACGGGGCAGCGGTCGCCGAGTTGGAGCGCCTCGGGGGTGACGTGCTCGGTGCGTTCGCCGACGCCGGCGCCGAGGGGCGCGTCGAACTCGTGGCCTCGAGCGCGACGCACGCGATCCTGCCGCTGATCGCGACCCGCGGCGCACGGCGCATGCAGATCGAGACCGGCCTGCGCTCGCACCGGCGCCGCTTCGGCCGCTCGCGTGGCTTCTGGCTGCCCGAGTGCGCCTACGCACCGGGTATCGAGCACCTCCTCGCAGAGGGCGGGGTCGAGTACTTTTGCACCGATCAATCGGGGCATGAGGGCGCGGATGCCGCCCTGACGCCGATCCGTAGTCGCGGGCTGCTGGCCTTCCCGATCGACTGGGATGCGGTCCAGTGGCTCTGGTCGCTGCAGGGGTACCCATCCGATCCGCTGTACGCCGACTTTCACCGCAAGTCGCTGCGCGGGACGCGGCCCTGGTCGATCGGCGGTGCGCCGTATGACCCCGACGCCGCCGCCCGCCGTGCGGCGCGCCACGCGAGCGAGTTCGCGGCCTCGGTTGCGGCGCGGCTTCGAGCCCACGCCGAGGCAGTGCGCTCACGCGGCCTGATCACCTTCGCCATCGACACCGAGCTGCTGGGCCACTGGTGGTGGGAGGGGCCGGTCTGGCTGGCGGCGGTGCTCGCCGAGCTGCCCCGTCACGGCGTGCGGGCGGTGCAGCTCTCCGAGGCGATGGTTGCCCACCCGGCAGAGGATCGGCCGCTGGCCCGCTCGAGCTGGGGCGAGAGCAAGGATCTGCGCACCTGGGACTCGCCCCCGGTCGCCGATCTCGCCTGGGGGGCGCGGCGGCTGGAGCTCCGTTTGATGCGCGAACTGGACAGCGGACGGCTGAGCGGGAACGCGCTCGCCCGGGCGGCGCGGGAGCTCCTCGCGGTGCAGGCGAGCGACTGGGCGTTCCTCGACTATCGCCGCCAGGCCGGGGATTACCCCTGGCTGCGGACCCTGGATCACTCCCGGGAGCTGTTCGAGGCCATAAACTCTCCGCAACTCGCAGAGCCGGAGATGCGCGACCTCGCGCCCGATCTCTCTCTCGCCCCCCTGCTTGAGCCTTGAACCGGATATGAGCCGCATCCTGATCCTCTCCTGGGAGTACCCGCCACTCATCGAGGGTGGCCTGGCCCGGCATGTCCGCAAGCTCTCGGAGGCGCTGGTCGAGCACGGCCACGAGATCCACGTCCTGACCCGGGGCGGGGAGGAGTCGCCGCAGGACGAGCACGCCGGGGGTGTCCACATCCACCGGGTCCTCGAGCCGACGCGCCCGCGTGATCTGGGCGAGTTCGTCGCCTGGGTGGAGCGCATGAACTCGGACATGCTTGCCGCGGGTGTGGAGCTGGGCGACCGCTTCGACTTCGATGTCGTCCACGGCCACGACTGGCTCGTCGCCGGCGCCTGCGACCATCTCGCGCGGCGCTTCTCGGCGCCGCTGGTGACGACGATCCACGCCACCGAGCACGGGCGCCATCAGGGCTGGGTGGACAAGCACCCGCAGTCCTACATCCACGGGGTCGAGAGGTGGATCAGCAACCGCGCCGACCGCGTGATCGCCTGCTCCTACTACATGCGCGAGCAGATCTCCGACATCTTCGACGTCCCCGAGAAGCGCGTGAGCGTGATTCCCAACGGGATCGATCCGGGGGATCTGCCGATGCCCGACGCCGTGGAGTTGCGCCGGCTGCGGTCTGAGTTCGCCGAACCGAGCGAGAAGCTCGTGCTCCTGATCGGCCGCCTCGTCTATGAGAAGGGCTTCCAGTTCGCGCTCGAGGCGATGCCCTCCCTGATCGAGCGGGTCCCCGGCACACGCTTTCTGGTTGCCGGCTCGGGAACGCACGAGGAGGAGCTGCGGCGCCAGGCGGATGAGCTGGGACTGATGGAACACGGGACATTCCTGGGCTGGATCGGCGACGACGTGCTGCACTCGCTCTACCGGATCGCCGACGTCTGCGTGGTCCCCTCGCTGTATGAGCCCTTCGGGCTGGTCGCGCTCGAGGCGATGGCCTCGGACTGTCCCTGCATCGTGGCCGACACCGGCGGCTTGCGCGAGGTCGTTCCCGATGGCAGGCAGGTCGGCCTGCGGTTTCGCTCGCGGGACCCGGAGGCACTTGCCGAGGGTGCCCGGCGGGTGCTCACCGACGAGGTGCTGCGAGCTGAACTGGTCAGCGAGGCGCGCCAGCATCTGCGCGGCTTCGACTGGCTCGACGTGGCGGCACGCACCGCCGACGTCTACGAGTCGCTGCTGAGCGACCGTGCCGCGGTCTGAGTTGCGCGAAGGAGTCGGGGGCGGCTCAGCGCGGGCCCGAGGGCCCGTAGCCGTCTGGTTCGACCGGCCTGCTCCAGCGCAGCCGTTGCGGGGTCTCGCGCATGCGCACCACGCGAGCCGGTGAGCCGGCCGCTACCGCGTTCGCCGGGATGTCGCGGGTGACGACCGAGTTGGCGCCGATGATCGCGTTGTCCCCGACGGTGACCCCACGCAGGATCTGCGCGTTGTAGCCGACCCAGACGTTGCTGCCGACGACCACGTCGCGCTTGTAGATCCCCTGCTTGCGGATCGGGGTATCGACCTCCATGACGCTGTGATCGAAGTCGATGAACATCGCCCGGTCGGCGATCACGCATTGCTCCCCGATCTGCACCCGCTGGTAGGCGGAGATCGTGCACTCCTGGCCGAGCACGGTCTTGGCACCGATCTCGACGGCACCCTCGTGACAGCGGATCTTGCTGCCGTGGCCGATCCAGACGAAGCGGCCGAAACGGACCTCGGCTCCGCGGCCGATCTGCAGTTGCAGCCCGGGGCCCAGGAAGAGCATGCCGTCGGTTCGCATCCGGCGGCCGGCGAGGCTGAAGAGCCGTACTCGCATGAAGCGCAGAGTGAGGCCCGCGTACTTGGCGTTCAGCATCCCGTTGCGGGCGGCAAAGCGCAGGGCGGCGAGCGGACCCCGCCTTCTCGCGAGCGGCTGCGGCGCGGCCTCGGCAGGCGGTGTCGCCCCCTGCTCGGGGCGGGTGCTCGTGGTCACCGTGGACGCGTCCATGACCGTGATTCTAAGCTCGCTCCGGCGCCTTGGGGCCTCCCCCGAGGGCGGCCCGCCCACCGGTTGCACGATCCGCATCCACCCCTGCCATCATCTCCCGCCCGTGAGCATCACCACCGAACTTGCCGAGCGCCTGATCGAGGGCGACAAGAGGGCCCTCGCGCGGGCGATCACCCTGGTCGAGAACGGCGATCCGGCCGGCTCCGATCTCGTCGGCGAGGTCTTTCCCCGCACCGGCGGCGCCCGGATCATCGGGCTCACCGGTCCTCCCGGCGTCGGCAAGAGCACGCTGATCGGTGCGTTGACCAAGGAGCTGCGCGCGGCGGACCGCAAGGTCGGGGTTCTCTCGATCGATCCGTCGAGCCCGTTCACGCGCGGCGCGCTGCTGGGCGATCGGATCCGCCTCTCCGAGCACTTCCTCGATCCCGAGGTCTTCATCCGCTCGATGGCTTCGCGCGGAGCGCTTGGCGGCCTCGCCGAGGCGGCGCTGCAGGCGGTCCTCCTGATGGATGCGGCCGGCAAGGACGACGTCCTGCTCGAGACCGTCGGAGTGGGCCAGGCCGAGATCGACATCATCGACCACGCCGACACTGTGGTGCTCGCCCTCATGCCCGGCTCCGGAGACTCGATCCAGGCGCTCAAGGCAGGCGTGATGGAGATCCCCGACGTGATCGTCGTCAACAAGGCCGACCACCCGCTCACCGACACGATGGTCCGCGAGGTGCGCACGGCTCTCTCGCTTGGACCCCAGCAGGGCTGGAAGGTCCCGATCCTGAAGACCGAGGCGGCCAAGGGCATCGGTGTCGCGGAGCTACTCGAGAAGATCTCCGAGCACCGGGAGTTCATCGAGGCCGAGGGCACGCTCGAAGAGCGCCGGGCCCGCAACCTGCGCAACGAGGTGCTTGGCCTGGCCGCCTCGCGCCTCAGGCGCGAGCTCGAAGTACGGGCCGAGAAGGACACGCGCGTAGCCGACCTCCTCGACCGGGTCGTCCGGCGCGAGCTCGATCCGGCTAACGCGGCCCGCAAGCTGCTGGAGGGCGAGCTCGATGGCTGAGCGGGCGGCAAGTTACCCGCATGCGCTCGACGAGGCTCTGGGCTGGGTCGGAGACAAGCTCGACGACGTGGCGGGCACCAACGCGGGTCGCGTGGAGGGAGTCCTCGTGGACTCGATGACCGGCGACCCGGTCTGGCTGATCGTGCGGCTGGGGCGGCTCGGGCGGCGTACGGCAGTGCCCTTCGAGTTCGCCGCTGCAGGCGTCGGACACGTGTGGACGCCGTTCCCCCGGGATCTGATTCGCTCGGCATCCGAGTTGGACCCGGCCCGTGGCCTCGACCCCCGGGCTGAGGCCGCGCTCTGCGAGCACTTCGGGATTCCGGCCGGGCAGCGCCGTCGCGCCGAGCTCGAGGACCGGGACGGCGAGAGGCCCTCGGCCATCCCCGCTCAGCCCTAGAGCGGTTCTCCGGGCGCTACCGCTGCAGGGGGCTAATCGGTCTCTTCGGAGTCTTCGAGTTGATCGTCGCCTGGCTCGATTTCGTCGTTGTATGCCTGCTCGAGTGAGGCGGTGGCGCGCTGGATTGCGGCGAGTACGTCGTCAAGGCCGGAGAGCTGCTCGCCGATCTCGTCTGCCCGCGGCGTTGCTCCTGACGTGCTCACGCTCTCGCGCTGCGCCTGGGCCGTCTGGTACCCGACATACGGCGGCGGATCCCCGTATGGCTCCGGGCGCTCCGCCCGGCGGCCGCCGGGCGGCTCGATCTCGACCCCGGAGAGACCCTTGAGCGCGCCGGTCAGCTCGCGGATCGTTCGCTCGTGCTGCCCGAAGGCGAGCCACAACGCCGTGACATCGCGGCGCAGCTCGGCGATCGCCTGGTCGCGACTGCTGATCTCGGCCCTGACGTCGGCCCGACGGATGCCGAACAGCCCGCGTCTCAGCTGGGGTTCGGCTTCCTGCTCAGCCGAAAGCGGCAACTCAAAGTCCGCGTCTTCAGCTTCCTCGCCTTCAGCTCCTCGCTGCCGCTCGGTCATCGCGCTGTCGAGCCTAGCGTCTGCTCAGTTGAGATCAGGGCTCAGGGAGCGCCTTTGGTCACGATCTGTGCGCTGACGTGGCAGTAGTTGTCCTCGCCGTTGCCGCCGCCGTTCGACTTCCACAACGAGGACACGGTGATCGCCCCCTGCGGCTGCGATCCCGGGGCGCTGCCGCCCCCGTCAGCGCTCTCGACGGAGAGCACTCCGTTGATCATTCCGTTCGGAGGAACCTCGATGACGATCGTCGCCGGTGAGCCCTTGTCGCTCGTCAGGCGCTCATTGTCGGCGTGGTCGCGGGTGGTGCCGGCTGCCTCGTAGGTGGTGACGCTCGCAACGGTGCGCTTGCCGCCCTGGCTGGGCGTGAGGATCAGCTGCCGCCGGCTGCGATCGTTGCCGTCGCTGCCGCTGTAGCCGGTCGCATCGGGGCACTCGAGGCGGAGCAGTCCGATTCCGGGCAGGGCTACCTGCTCGCTCTGCTGGCCGCTCGTGGCGGAACCGTCCCCGTTCCAGTCGATCGAGAGGTTGAGCACCTTCTCGTCGTTGCGCCCCGCCTCGCCCTTGGGTCCGCGGTCGCCCTGCTGGCCGCGGTCGCCCTGCGGACCCCTCGGTCCGACCGGCCCCTGCGGCCCGCGTGGGCCCCGTGGACCGCGTGGGCCCCTGTCCTTGCGCTTGCCACTCAGCTCGGCCTCGCCGGCCGCCGGCTCGAGGGTTGTCTGGGAGGAGCTGCCCGAGTTGCCGCCGACGATCAGCAGAGCTGCACAGAGGGAGCCGACTCCGACGATGGCCAGCAGCAGGCTGCCGCGTCGTCTCAGCGTCGCGCGCATCAGCCCTTCTCCGTGACGAACACGCCGGCCACAAAGCAGCGCCGGCTGCCCTCACCGTTGGTGGTGTCGAAGTTCCAATGCCAGGAGAGCTGGAAGCTGGTGGGCGCCGGTGGCTGGGTGCCCGGACTGAACGGTTCGGTCGAGATCATCCCTGTGAAGGTACCGGTCGAAACCGGGTCGGTCCCGACCTGCGTGCCGTTCATGCTCTCGTAGAAGCCGCCTTCCTGGTTGGCTCGATCGATCCGCGCGGTGCGAATGCCCGTGTCCCGGGACCGGCTGGGGTTGTCGGCATCGTCTTTGCCGCCGGCCCGCAGCGTCCACATCGTCGTCGCCCATTTCTTGGGCGGCTGCTGCTTGGTGCTGGCGTCGTAGGGGAAGAACTGAATCAACTGCTCGCCCGTATCCAGTGCACCGGTGGGCGGCCTGCACTTCACATAGCCCTCGCCGATGCCCGGTGCGACGAAGTTCTGCCGGACCTTGCCGCTGTAGTTGTTGTTCTCCCAGTTGATCGAGATGAACCGCTTGGTAACCGCCGCGCCGGCATCGCTGCCGGTCGCGCCCTGATCTCCGAGCCGCCCCGGGGGACCCTCGATGCCCTTCTCGCCCTGCGGGCCCGGAACTCCGGGCGGACCGACGCGCCCCCGCTTGCCGCGCTTGAGCTTCTCCGCAGCGTTGTCGATCACGACCTGCCCCGGATCGCTGGGGGCGGATTGCGCTCCGGGTAGGAGTAGCCCCGCCAGGCCGAGGCCGGCGATCAGCACTCCTACTCGAAGCGCAGCTTGATGGTTTTTGACTTGTCTCCGCATGAACGGGGCTGGGGTGCCTTTCCGGTGATGTACACCGTGTAGCGGCCTGGCTCGAGGTTCCTGGTCAGCTCGAAGTCCAGGAACTGCTCGCCGATCAGTTTCCGTGAGCCGCGGGGCAGTTCTGCGTCGCCGTAGGAGACCCCGTCGAAGCTGGAGAGGGTGCCCTGGATGTTGCGCAGCGGAGCGAAGGCGGGCTGGGGCGCGACCTTGAGCGAGACGAAGCCGCTGTAGTCGGCGGCGGTCCCGCCCGGCTTGTCGATCGGCTTGATCGGCAGTCGCCCGAGACAACTGCGGAACTTGACGACCTTGTAGCTCTCCTCGATGTTGCAGCCGGGTACATCGCCCTTGACCACGAGCGTGTACTTACCCGGTTGCATCGACTGCTTGAGCTTGAGCTTGGTGGTCTCGACCTTGCTCAGCTTCTTGTCCGGCTTGCTCTTGCCGACCAGGTAGCCGCTGAACGTGTACAGCTCGGCGGTCCAGTTGCGGACGCGCTCGCCGCGGGTGACCTGAATCCGCATCTTCTTCGTGTACTGGAGCGCAAAGTTCTTCGAGAAGCGGCTGACGACCTGAATGTCCTTGACGTCGAGTCCGCCGCCGCAGGCCGCTTGCGCGGGGGTGGGCGCTCCGGCGGTGCCACCGACCCGGCCCGTGGCCAGGAGCAGAACGGCAAGGAGCAGGGCCAGGAGAAAGCCGCCGAGGAGCGGCAGGCGAAGCGGTCGCGGATGCATCAGGTTCGTAGTCGTCCTTTCGGCACTGCGGCTCTTGCCTGCGCCAGTCATTCCAGCCAACATGACTGTAACGCGCGAGGAGGCTGTTAGATTCGGTCGGGGCGGGAAGCCGACCGGTGCCCAGTCACTGTTATGAATTGCCAGTAGATACCCCGGGCTGGTACCGTTCCGCTACTCAACCGGATCCGTTACCGCCGGTCGTATGGAGGAACCATGATCGCAGCCGAGCTGCGTGGGGGCAATAAACCGAGTCTGAACGAGGCGCTGGGCTGGATCGGCTCGCGTGTCGACGACATCTACGGCACCGGAGTCGGGCGTCTCGAAGATGTCTGGATCGATCCAGGCACCGGGGTTCCCCGCTGGCTCCTGGTCAAGGAGGGCCGTTTCGGCGGTCGCACCACGCTGATTCCCTTCGAGGACGCCACCGCAGGGGCCGGTCACGTGTGGATCCCCTACGAGCGTGACGTCGTGCGCGAGGCGCCCGAGGTCGAGTCGGGCTCGCCACTGACCCAACAGCTCGAGGCCGAGCTTCGCCGCCACTACGCCGCGAACGCGGCACCGGCCGCACTCCCCGAGAGCCGCCGCGACTCCACGGCCGCAACCCCCGGCGCCGGATTCCAACCGCAGCAGCCCGAGCAGCCTTACCAGCAGGGTCCGGCCTCACCTCCGTCACAGGACTATGGGGAGGCCCCCGTGCAGCATCCGCAGCCCTTCGCGCCGCAGTTCCAGCCACCCCCGCCACGGCAGCCGACCGTCGAGGCCGGCCCCCCCGGTGCCCTCGGCATCCCGGTCCCGCCGCCACCTCAGACATCGCCATCGCGAACCGCGCGTGATTCCGCAACCTACCCCCAGGTCAACCAGCCTCACGCGCAGCCGCGCTCGGCGCCGCCGATGCGTCCGGCGCCGCCGCCCGCCCGTCCCCCCGCTCCGCAGGTCCAGCAGCGTCCCGCGCCTCAGGCTCAGCCCCCGCAGGCTCCCCAGACCTACCTGCCCCCGCCGCAGCCGGGCCCGTACCAGTACCCGCAGAATCCGGCGGCCGCTGCACCCCCGCCGCAGCCTGCTCCTCGACAGCACGTCAGCTACCCACAGCCCGGGCAGTACGCCCAGCCCGCCCCGCAGCACGTTGCTCCACCGCGGCCGCCTGCGCCGCCACAACCTCAATACTCCCAGCCTCCGTCCGATGCCGCGCAGGAGCAGTTCAGGCAGCCGGCGATGGGGCGCCCGTATCAGCAGGCTCCGCAGGCGCTCGAGGATCGCCTGCGCGAGCAGCCGGCTCAGCAGGCGCCGGAACAGGAGCAGTACCCACCCCTGCACGCCACCGAGCGGCTGCAGCCTCACGAGGTTCCCGGAGCCGCGACGGACTCCGAGCGTGGTGCCGCCGCCGATGACCCCAACCGCCCGGTGGCGATCCCGGTGATTCACGCGCTCGATCAGCCGTATCGGGTCGAGATCCAGCTCACGGGTGAGCTCAGCATCAGCGGTGAGCTCAGGGGGTTCAAGATGGTTCCGAGTCAGGGACCCGACGCCCCCTCCTGATCCCCGGCCCCGCGACGTGCGCCCGATGGGGTTGTGTCGCCGCACCGCCGCCTGAACGCCCTGCACACTGGTATCTTTCCCGCAACGTGGATCCTCCGTGCTCCACAAACCGTTCCGTCTGATCTGGAGAAGCAGTAGGCCAATGGCAGTAGCACGCACTACGCATCGCCTCTATGGCGCCAATCGGCCGGGCCTGGGAGAGTCCCGAACCTGGATCGGCAACCGCGTCACCGATTCCAACGGTGCCGGCATCGGGCGTCTCGAGGACGTCTGGGTGGACGCAGTCAGCGGTGAGCCGGCCTGGTTGCTGGTCCGTGAGGGCCGCTTCGGCGGCGGTCGCCACAGGCTCGTGCCTTTCGCCGGATCCACCGGCGGTGGCGGGCAGGTGTGGATTCCCTTCGACCGTGACACCGTTCGCAGCGCACCTGAAATCGGTCCCGAGGAGCTTCTCACCGCGGATCTCGGCGACGAGTTGCGGCGCCACTACGGCAAGCTCGGCAGCCGCCGTCCGCCGCGTCTCAGTGGCCGCCGCTCGGTCGTTCGTCGCTAGGGCTACTCAGACGTACGCCGGCCCTCGCGGCCCGGCTGCACGTTGAAACGTGAGGTGACCTACGGCTCGCTGCCGGCCGGAGGGCCGCTTGTGACCGGTGGGGCGGACCCGCTCGACCCGCTCTGATCCGAGGAGGAGCTCCCTGTCTGCAGCTCGTCGTTGCTCTCGGCGACAGGCTCCACCACTCGCAGCAGGGAGTAACGCTCGTTGGAGACCACCGGCTCCAGGAACGGCTCCTCGCCATCGACGGCGCCCGGGTAGCGGTCGAGGATCAGGTCCGCGTCGCTGCGCTCGACGAGCATGAACTCGACCTTGCCGATCGGCTCGTCGAGGATCTGCCTCCAGACCTCGTCGCCCTTGTCGACGCGGTCGAAGAACAGCTCCGGGTGGCCGGTCAGACTGATGACTCCGTAGGTCCGGGCGTTGTCGGTGAGGATCTCGTTGTCGGGGATCTGCTGATCCTCGATGAAGCGCGCCATCTCGCTCTCCGGGGCGATGCCGACCTGGATCGAGCCGCGGGAGCCAGTGCCCTCCTGGTCGTCGTTGGTCTGGATCGCTCGGGTAAAGGCCTGCTCGAGGTTCTGGTTGGGGTAGCTCTTCATCTGCGACCACGCCGTCGGCAGCGCGATCACGCTGAGCAGTACCAGCAGGCCCCAGAGGAGCGCCCGCATGTCGGCCGCCTTGAAATAGAGCCAGGCGAAGCCGGCGATGCCGAGCAGCATGCCGGGCAGCGCGTCGCGCAACTCGATCGAGTTGACGGAGCCGTCGATCGCGGCGCCGGCGATCCCGTAGGCGATGGTCAACAGGATCAGCAGAGCGAAACCGGTTGAGACGGTGTCGCGCGAGCCCCCGAACCCGAGGATCAGCAGCGGGATGACGACGAGGGTCGCGGGGTAGATCAGCTCGATCCGCAATGCATTGCCGAGCGCATCGAAGAAGTTGAAGTCGGGCGCGGCGCTGGCGATAGCGTTGACCGGGGTGGCGTCGCCCGAGAGCGCTACCCATCCGAAGGGGTCTCCGAGCACGATCGCGTTGAAGAAGATCCAGATCCCGAGGGCGTAGCCGATCGGCGCGAGATAGGCGATCGTCGAGCCCTCGACCTCGTCCTTGCTGCGTCCACGCTTGGTGAGCGTCCAGGAGATGATGAACGCGATCAGGAAGGCCCAGACGATGAACTCGTACTTGGTCAGCGCCGCCAGGGACATCGCCAGCCCGGCACCGATCAGATAGCGGGCCGACCCGTTCCTCCCCCAGCCGATCAGGCAGAAGAGCCCGAAGGCGCCGAACAGCATGTAGGCGGCGTCGCCGGTGCCGTTCATGGCGTAGAAGGCGAACATCGGGTTGAGTCCGATCAGCGCCACCAGGATCAACCGCGCTCCGCGGGCCATGTCGGCCATCGCAAACATCCGGTTGAAGACGGTCAGGGCCCCTGCGGCGAAGAGCGCTGAGGAGAGCGGTAGAGCCAGGCCCGAGGTCACGAAGTCGCGGACCGCGGCGAACGGCACGAGCACGAAGCTTGCGATCGGGGGAAGGGAGAAGCCGATCGCGGCGAGCTTCGGCGGGTCGTTGTACCAGACCATGAACGCTCTGGTGAGTCGATCGAGCGCGTCGAAGTTGACTACGTGCAGGTTGGCGACGATGTGGAAGCCGAGCAGTGTGTAGAAGACGCTGAACAGGAGGAAGATCCCGATCGTCTCGATCTTCATCACCGGGAAGGCGATCGTCTCCTCGCGGGTCGCGATCGGAGCGCGCCCGACGGGCGCCTCCTCTTCCTCGCGGTCGATCAGGGTCGCTGATTCCATCTGCTCAGTTCCTCGTCACTCTCAGGACTCGTGCCCACTGTCGAGACCGTGCTCGGTCTTCTCCCAGTAGAAGGGCTTGGTGAACAGTTGGTAGAAGCCCATCCAGGCTCCGATCGACATCAGGCCCCAGTAGATCGGGCTGAACAGGGCGTAGCGCACCAGGTGGAAGAGCCCGCGCTGCATCGAGCCGGCAACCGCCAGGTAGGTGAAGACGAAGTTGCCGACGAAGAGCTGCAGCGAGGCCGCGTAGTAGATGAAGCCGGGAAAGAGCTCCTCGATGATCCCGGCCTCGGTGAACAGCCAGAGTGTGGTCAGCACCCAGAAGATCGGGTTGAGGACGAAGATGATCGTGCCGCCGACGATGAACTGGAACGAGAAGAAGGCGGGGATGCCGATCTCGCGGATCAGTCTGAGCGGATGCCGCATGTGGACCAGGTAGGTCTGGAAGTAGCCCTTGACCCAGCGGGAGCGCTGACGGATCCAGTTCTTGAGCTGGGAGTTGGCCTCCTCCAGCGTGGTCGAGTTGAGCATCACGGTCCGGTACCCAGCCTTGTGCAGGCGCAGACCCAGATCGGCGTCCTCGGTGACGTTGAAGGGGTCCCAGGCGCCGAGTTCGACAAGTGCCTCGCGGTTGAAATGGTTGGAGGTGCCGCCCAGCGGGATCGGCGCGCCGGAGGCGTCGAGCCCCGGCAGCAGGAGGTCGAACCAGAGCGCGTACTCGGTGGCGAAGAAACGGGTCAGCAGGTTCTGCTCGGTGTTGAAGTAGTTGAGCTTGGACTGCACGCAGACGACGTTGTCCTCGGAGCGCTCCCAGGCGAGCAGCACCTTCTTGAGCTGGTCCGGATCGGGCTGATCTTCGGCGTCGTAGATGACGACGAACTTGCCGGTCGCCTGCTGGATCCCGTAGTTGCACGCCTTCGGCTTGGTCTTCGGCTGGGAGTCGGGGACGATCAGCAGCCGGAAGTAGGGCGGCAGGTTGGCGTCGAGAATCGCCTGGATCGTCTCGTCGTCCTCCTCCTCGCAGAGCAGCATGATCTCCAGCTTCGACTTCGGATAGTCGAGTTGGGTCAGGTTCCTGGTCAGCTTCGAGACCACGGCGGCCTCGCGGAAGAGCGGCACCAGGATCGTGTACCGCGGGCACTCGCGCTCATCCACGGTCGCGACCTCCTCGGGCGTGAAGTCGAACTCACGCCGGCGCCCGAATGAGTCGTAGAAGAGCTTGAACTTGTAGAGCGAGGCGAACCCGTAGATCGCCACGCAGATCACGACGAGCACGATCCCGGTGTTGAGCGGTGAGAGCACGAAGCCGATCAGCACCGCGACCAGGAAGAGAATGAAGAAGACCCGCTGGCCGCCGGAGAGCACCCGGTTGGCGCAGTCTTCGGGGAAGCGGGTCAGCAGCTCCGTCCGGGCGGCGCGCACGTGCTCCTCGAGATGGATCTCCCGCAGCAGGGACTCGAGGTCGGAGCGGGTGACCATGTAGGTGCGGATCCGCAGGTCGGTGAGCTCGCGAATCGCCTCGTAGGTCTCGTCGTCGAGCGGGTCGGTGATCGCGATGTAAAGCGCCGTCTCGTCGATCGCCAGGGGCGCGCAGCGGCCCTCGCGCTGGAGCGCCTCGGGGATCAGCTCCAGCGCCTCGGGGGTGGGCTCGATGCCCTCGAGGTCGATCAGCGGGACCCGCAACTGGTCGGCGAGCGTCTCGGCCAGCGCGTCCTCGCTGAGGCCCATCTCGTAGTAGAGGATCTCGCCGAGGCGGCTGCCGGAACGCTCCTGCACGTCGAGTGCCTCGCGCAGTTCGTCCTCGCTGATCAGGCCGCGCTGGATGAGCAGGTCGCCGAGCCTGCCGGGGGTCGCGACGCTGCCGCCGTTGCTCTCGGCGACGGCGGACTGAAGGGCCTCCTCCTCGGTCGCGTCGGCAGCGAAGGGCTCGAAGTGGCCGAGGCCGCCCCAGACGCGATCGATCGCGCGATCGATCTGATTGGGCGGGGCGAGCACGATGTTAAGCGTGTCGTTGGTCAGTGCGAAGGCCACGTTCTGGGCCATCGGATCCGTGGGATCGGCCATCGCCAGCGTCAGGGTGCCGCCGTCGTAGGCGAACGGGATCATCCGGAAGTGGCGGCAGACCTGCTCCGACAGCAACTGCGCGGCTGCGGGGTTGACCGGGTCACCGGTCGGGAGACCGGGATCCGGTTCGAGCGAGACCGTCGGGATACCCGTGAGGGTCGAGGACTCGTAGGGCGAGTGTGTGGGATTCGGTGGGTTGGCCATCGGAGATCAGCCCTACTTATCGGGGGCCGCGAAGGTGAACAGGACGTAGCCGACCACGAGGACGATCAGCGGGGCGAGCACGAAGCCCACGAAGAACAGCGCCAGCCCGATCATCATGAGCGTGGCGGCAAGAACGTGGAACAGGGCGCTCAGCATCAGGCGGACCCCTCAGCGGTTTCGGTGCTCTCCGGCTCCTGGCGCTCTTCACCCGCGGGGCCCTCGACATCGGTGAAGTCGACGATCAGTTCGCCCTCGGCGCCCGTACCCATGTGCAGCGGCCGTCCCAGCCGCTGCAGCTCGCGGCCGATTGCGAAGGGACCGGCGAGCCCGACCTCGACGCTCGCGCGACTGTGGGCGTAGCGGCGGACGTGGACGTCGCGCACTGCGTCGAGGCGGGCGACCGCTTCTTCGAAGTGGCGCAGGTCGATCAGGTCGAGGAAGGGCCCGACCTCCAGCCGCGCGACATTCGGAGCCAGCGCCGGCTCGACGGCAATCGCGGTCCCGTAAGCGGGGTGCACCGAAGCCGCGGGCAAGGGCTCGTGGTAGGCGCCATAAGTCCGCTCCCCTTCCCAGACCTGGGTCGGCGGGGACGGTGGGGCGTAGTCACCGGCGAGCGGCGGCGCGAGCGGCTGCTGCGGCGGGGCGGCGTCCGGCGGCATCCCATAGGAGGGGGTGCTCTGGGCGGGGGGCGTCTGCGCTCCCTCGGCGCCGAGGGACTCGGCGCTGCTTTGCAGCGCGTCGAGCCGGCTGCGCAGATCAGCGAGGGCGGGGTCCCGGCCATCGGGCACTCCCGGTCCGGTTGGCTGTCCCTGGTCGCTCATGGTTGGATTGTCGGGTGCGGGGCAGACATCAAGCTCTTCGATCAGCCGCCTGCCGCGCCTGAATCGGTCGTGGTGGTCGTTGTCGAGGTCGGGGAGGTGGAATCGGTTCCGGTGGTAGTGGTCGTGGCGCCGGTTGTGCTCGTCGTCGGGGTGTCGCCGGTGGTGGCGCCTGAGGGGGTGATGGCGGCGGCCGCGTCCGGGTTCTCGATCTGCGCCAGCTGCTGGTCGCGCAGCTGGTCGGGGAGCGGGATCAACTCGCTGCGGTTGGCGATGTCCTCGGCCTGGCTCAGGTGGTAGCGCAGATAGGTCTTGACCTCCTGGCGCTTGAGGCTGCGATCGGTGGTGTAGAGGCGCAGTGTGCGCTCCAGCGGGTAGAGCTCGCTGGAGATCGTCTCAGCCGAGGGGAACACGCAGCGATCGCCGGTCTGCCCGTCGATCTCCAGCGGACGCAGGAATTGCTCGAAGAGCTCGTAGTAGGAGAAGCCGATGATCCCGACGGCGCCCGGCGGGCGGTTCTTGATGAAGTCCTTGATCCGGCCCTCGCGCGGGAAGGCCCGGTAGTCGGCGCGAAAGTTTGCGAGGGTCGGGTTCGGGACGCCGAGGACCCTGGCGCCGAAGAAGTCGAACTGGCTGGAACTCTGATCGGGCCCTGTCGTGCGCAGCGCCAGCGGCGCGAAGTTCGGGTTGATCTGGTTCCAGGACTGGATCGGCGAGCCGTTCTGGAATATCGAGCGCACCTGGGCGAGGTTGACGCAATCGGCGCCCACGTCACGCTCGTTGCGGGTGACGATCACGATCGCGTCGAAAGCGACCTGGAAATCGATGACCTCGAGGCCGTTGTTGGCGCAGGCCTGCAGCTCCGAGTCAGTGATCAGCCGCGAGGAAGCGGCGACATCGACCCGGCCCTCGCAGAGTGCCCCAAAGCCGGCGAGCTCATCGGTGTCGGCTGCCTCGACCCGGACCGCGAGACCCCGGCGGTTCGCGAAGCCGGAGAACTGGGAGACGACTTCATCGGTGATCGAGCCCACTGTCTGGCCGGCGATCTGCACGACGTTGGCCGGGCGGGCCGGAAGGGCGACCGCCGGCTTGCTCGGTGTCCCGCTTGCTCCGTCGGCCGACGTCGTCGTGTTCTCAGTCAGTTCGCCGCGGCTGTCGGCGCTCGTGCCGTCGCTCTCGAGGTCCCCGCAGGCGGCTAGCGCGAGCGAGACAGCCAGCATCAGCGCGCCACAGATGGTCCGCGTTGAATTGCTTCCCCCGAGCGGTCGCACTAGGGGATCACCTCGCTGATCCCGGTATCCGGGGTGCTGTACTCGGTGGGCGGTGCACTCGTGCCGCTGCCGCCTGCCGGAATGCTGCCGGGCGTCCCCGCGGGCAGCGCAGTCGTCGTCGTGGCTCCGCCGACCTTCGGTGGGTCGAACAGGACCGGCCCACTCTGCCTGACGACGTCGAAGCGGCTCAGGCCGATGTCCTGGAGCAGGTTGAGCGGCAGGATCTTGGTCCAGTTGGCATTACGCTGCGCGTACATAGTCGGGGCCGCGGAGCGGTCGACCACGATCGCGCCGTAGCGCTCGAGGGCGGTGATGATCGTGCTCGCGGCTTTGCGCTCGACACCGTTGCGGACGAAGGTGCGGGTCAGCAGGTCATTGGCGCCCGGCTGTAGACGCAAGCGGGCCCCCTCGGGCAGCGAGTCGGGCAGGCCGACGCCGTCGGTGCGGGAGGCGGGCTGCACGTAGCGCCGCTGCGCGGCACCGGGTACCGAGATCGCCAGGGCGTGGTCGATGCGGCCGGCCTGGATCTCCTCCGGCGTGATCAAGCCGGCGAACAGGGGCAGGCCCGAGCCGCGCGCGCTGACCTCGCCGGGCTCCTGGAAGCCTGGTCCGTCGAGATCCCAACGCTTGACGTAGTGGTAGGAGATCGAGCCATCGGCCTCGCAGCGGGCGCGCCAGAAGTCGAGGGCCGTGCGTGTGCTGTTGTCGATCACGGTCATCCAGCCGTCGTATTCGGGCTCGGGGCAGCCGTCGGGCCCCGGGGGCATGACCACGGAGCTGACCGCGTCGGGCCCACAGTCGAACTGACGACACACGGCGATCCGCTCGACCGCCCCCTGCTGGGTGTCGCTGAAGACGGGCACGGTCCAGCGGGTCACGTTCACGGTCAGCCCGGTGGTGATGAAGCGGCGCTGCAGCTCGAAGGTCCCGTCCGGCCGCTCCTCCTGGGCGATGCGGATGCGGGCCTTGCGCATCAGCTTCTCGGAGTTGGGAGCCGTCGGCATGCCGGCCACGGGGGTGTTCCAGGGGCTGGTTGAGTTGAAGGGCCTGGAGAGAACACCCTCATCGGCGCCCGGCAGGACCGGCGAGGCGGGCACGAGCGGCGTCACTCCGGTCGGCGCAGCGGACGTGGTCGGTGCCGGGGTTGTCGTGGTGACTCCGGTCGCCGGGTCAACCGTGGTCGAAGGCGCAGTGCCCGCGGCAGGGTCGGTGGTGGTGCCCGTGGCCGGATCGACGGTCGTCGAGGTGGCGCCGGTTGCCGGCGTGGCGCCTTCGACGACCGCGGTGTCACCCGGGACCGCTGCCGCTGCATCGCTGTCCGCCGCTGCCTGTGAGGGGTCAGTCGCGGCCGCCGGATCTGCGCTCGGCGTGGTCGTTCCCGCTGAGGCCGCATCGGACTCCGCGGTGGTCACGGTGGACTCACCGCTCGAGGCGGCATCGGTGCTGGTCGTGTCGTCATCGGTGCCGCAGGCCGCGAGCACCAACGACGCGAGCAGGAGCGCGACCGCGAGAGACACACGACGCGCAGGCGGTCGAGCGCTTTCAGGTTGAACGGATTGCATTAGGCGGGCAGATCCAGACATAATGAGTTCCCGCGGTCCCCAGACGGACCCACCGGGTGTCCCCCGACTCGGGTGAGCCGGGTGACCCTACCGCGCGCGTCGGATGGTCGCGCCCCGTCACTCAAGCCGCGATGACACCTTCGGGCCCACGGCCTTGGAGGGAGCGGATCCGCCTGATGTCCCCCTGCATAGGCTCAGACGGCTGGCGTGAAATCTGATCGGCGGTCTCGGAGAGCGCGCGTACGAACATGTCGAACTGCTTGCGGACGCGCTCGGCATCGTCCATGCCGGCGGTGAGCGTTTCCGCCCGCGCGCAGACGCCGTCGCTCAGACCGCTGATCCGGTGCCTGCGTTCGGCCACCATGCGTTCAGCGACCGTCTGGGCCTGCTCGAGATAGCCACTGGCCTCCTGCTCGACCTTGCGCCAGCGCTCGCGGATGCCGTTCTCCGCCTCGCGCCGGATCTCCGCGGCCTCATGCTCGACCGCTGAGACCATCGCGTTGACGAGACTGTCGGCCCGGCGCTTCGCCCGCTCCAGATACTGCCTCGCCTCGTTCTCCGCCTCGCTCATCCGATCGTCGAAGGTGATTTTTCGTGGCGACTCCTCGCCCGTGACGGCGGCCGGAGACGGAGACGGGCGCGGGGGCGGGGTCGGGGCGTTGGCTCGTGCCCCCTCGGAACGGCGCAGCGAGTTGACGCGGTCCGAGAAACTGCGAGATGCCCTGTCCAGACCGGCGATGGCGGCATCGATCTCGTCCTGGCTCCAGTCTGAAGCCTGCCTCCCGGGGCGGGCGCGCGAGAGATCATGACCTTCCGTCATCGGAACTCCTTCTTAAAGGCGACAGCGACACGATGTCCGATGGCCCGGTCGGAACGGGCCGGGCAGACGCGGTCAGTCTATGTACGCCCACGGCGGCAGGCGCCGGGGCAGTCCGCAAATAGCGGGCCTTTATGTGCTCCGCCCTCCTGTGGGGGAGCGGACGAAAAGCTTGCAACTAGCGTGGAAAGGCGGTCCAGGGCACGCGCGCGTGTTCGGAGCTGTCCGCGCCATAGATCTCGTCGAGGATCTCGCCGGACCCGGTGAGGCCGAGCGCCGCGGTCAGATGCTCCCGCACCTGGTGCCTGGTGCTCCCCGCCGCTGCCATCTGGATCGCGATTCGGCGCGCGTCGTCGAGGGCGCCGACATCGGTGGGCGTGGCGCCCGGCTGAGGTCCGCCGTAGTTCGGACGCCCTGCGCTGCTGCCCGACACGGCAGGCTGGGGCTGCTCAGGCTCGGAGATGTAGGTCGTGCCCGGGTAAGTGGCGGGGGGCTCGGGCTGCTGCGGAGGCGGGGTCGCCGGCTGCGGCTCCGCGGCACGCGCCGGGTGGGGCTGCATCGGCTCGGGGAGGGGCGGCGCACCCTCGGCCGGATGGGGAGCTTGCGGAGTAGGTACCGGGGCCCGCGGTGGCGGCGAGTACCCGGCGCCCGCCGGCGGGGCCTGGGCCGGGTCGGGGCCGCGCGGCGGGGGTGACTGTCCCTCAACCGGATCGCCGCCGTGGAAGGGGGGAGGTCCGAAGGCGTCCCGCGTGCGCTCCGCCTCGCCTGCCAGGCGCTCAGCAGCATCGCCCAGGGCCTTGATGAGGTTCTCGAAGCCGGCTCGAACGGGGGCCGCGTCGTCCAGTCGGGCGACGACCGCCTCGGCCTTGCTCATCAGCTCGTCGCTGAGGGCGCCGATCCGCGCCTGCCGCTCGGCTACGAGCTCGTCGGCGTGGCGCCGGGAATACTCGAGGTAGCGGCCGGCCTCCTCACGGGCTTCCGCCCGCAGGCTGGCGGCCTCCTGCTCGACGGCGTCGAGGATCGAGCTGACCCGGCGCGAGACCTCCGGCGCCAGCCTGCCCGAACCGAACTCGGAGCCGTCCTCACTGCTGGGCTCGTCCGGGCGGTTGTCGGCGCTGGGCTCGTTCATCGCGGCAAAATCCGCAGTTTCTGCGAACCAGGGCAGAGTATCCAAAGCGGCAGCGATCCCGTGGACGCAACGGCTTCAGCGCGAGCAGCGGTGCAGATTTCAGCAGCCCAGGCCGCGCGCGATGACCATCTGCTGCACCTCGTCGGTGCCCTCGCCGATCGTCAGGATCTTGGCGTCCCGGTAGAAGCGGCAAACGGGGTACTCCTCGATATAGCCATAGCCGCCGTGGATCTGGACCGCCTCCTCCGCGCAGCGGACGGCGAGCCTCCCGGTGAGCAGCTTCGCCTGTGCCGCGGTCTGGCCGAAGTTCTCGCCGCGCTCCTTCTCCAGTGCCGCCTTGTATGTGAGCAGGCGGGCTGATTCGATCGCAGCCGACATGTCAGCGAGCTTCGCCTGGATCGCCTGGAACTTAGCGATCGCTTTGCCGAACGCCTGGCGCTCCTTGGCGTAGGAGACGGCCTCGTCGAGTGCTCCCTGTGCCAGGCCGATGCCCATCGCCGAGACCGAGATCCGGCCGCCGTCGAGGATCTGCAGAAACTGCTTGAAGCCCATTCCGCGGGGGCCGAGCAGATTCTCCGCCGGCACCCGGCAGTCGTCGAAGCTGAGCGGACGCGTGTCGGAAGCGTTCCAGCCCATCTTCCGGTACGGCTCGCCGACCTCGTAGCCGGGGGTGCCATTGGCAACGATGAAGTTGCTGATCTCCTTGTGCCCGCCTTCGTTGCCGGTCACGGCGGTGATCGACACGCAGGCGCTGATCTCGGTGCCGGAGTTGGTGATGAACTGCTTGGAGCCGTTGATCACCCACTCGTCACCGTCGAGCGTTGCCGTCGTCCGGGCATTGCCGGCGTCGGAGCCGGCCTCCGGCTCGGTCAGACCGAAGGCGGCGAGCCTGCTGCCGTCGGTGAGCTGTGGGACCCACTCCCGCTTTTGCTCGTCGTTGCCGAACATGTAGATCGGCATCGTGCCCAGCGAGGTGTTGGCGGCCATCGTGATCGCGACGGAAGAGTCGACCCGGGCCAGTTCCTCGACAGCGATCGCGTATGCGAGCGTCCCGGCCCCGCCGCCGCCGAACTCCTCGGGGATCGGAATTCCCATCAGCCCGAGTTCGCCCATCTTGGCCACGAGCTCGTAGGGGAACGCGTGGTCGCGGTCGAGCTGCCCGGCGAGCGGTGCGACCTCGCTGCGGGCGAAGTCGCGGACGGTCTCGCGCAGCAATCGCTGCTCGTCGGAGAGGTCGAAGTCCATCCGCGCAGACTATTCGTCGGCGCGGGAGTCGGCGAGCTTGCGTGCGAGCTCGACCAGTAGCCGGACGCCGAAGCCGCTTGGGCCCCGGCCCACATACGCTCGCCCGACGTCCCACGCCGTACCGGCGATATCGATGTGGGCCCAGGTGGTGTCCTCGACGAACTCCTGGAGGAACTCGGCTGCGGTGATAGTGCCGGCCTTGCGCTTGGGCGCTGAGTTGGTCAGATCGGCGATGGTGCCGTTCATCAGGTCGCGGTACTCCTGGTGCAGCGGCAGGCGCCAGGTGAGCTCGCCGACGATCGAGCCGGCATCCGCTACCTGGCCGGCCCAGTCGTCGTCGTTGCTGATCACGGCCGCATGCGTGGATCCGAGCGCGACCACGACGGCTCCGGTCAGCGTCGCCAGATCGACGATCCGATCGGCGCCCTCGCGAGCGCACCAGGTGAGCGCGTCGGCCAGAATCAGACGGCCTTCGGCGTCGGTGTTGTTGACCTCCACGGTCATCCCGTTGAACTGGGTGATCACGTCCCCCGGCCGGGTTGCCGCGCCATCGGGCATGTTCTCCACCGTCGGGACCACGGTGAGCAGGTTGATCGGAAGCTCGAGCTCGGCGATGGCGGCCGTCGCCTCGAGCGCGGCGGCCCCGCCCGACATGTCCATCTTCATCTCGTACATCGTGCCCGCAGGTTTCAGGGAGATGCCACCGGTATCGAAGCTGACCGCCTTGCCGACGATGCCGAGCGTCTCGCCACCTGGATCGCCGCTGTAGCGCAGCGCGATCAACAGGGGATCCTTCGCCGAGCCGGCGCCGACCGAGAGCAGCCCACCCATTCCCAGTTCCTCCATGCGGGCGGGCTCGAGCACCTCTGCCTCGAGTAGCGGGGAGGAGGCGGCGATCTCGCGGGCCCGGTCGGCCAGATAGGCCGGATCGCAGACGTTGGCGGGGAGGTTCTGCAGATCCCGGGCCCGGTTGGCACCCGCGGCCGAGATCCGCGCGACCGGAACGATCTCCTCCGCAGTTGCGAGTTCGTCGCCCTCGAGGCCGTGCAGGCGGAGGTCGGTCACGCCGTCGTCCGGCTGCCCCTCGTGTTCGTCACCGTCGTCGTCATCCGTCGAGGTCTTGAAACGGTCGAAGCTGTAAGCGCTCATGATCGAGCCGGAGGTCAAACCGGCCGCCGCGCTTGCGCCGCCGCCGGGGACCGCCCAGGCGAGGGTCGCGGCGCCGTACGCGGACGCCTGCCTGATCCCGAAGCTCGCGGCGACCCGCGCGCGTTCGGTGTCGAACTCCTCCTCGGCCCCGAGGCCGACGACGAGCACGCGGGAGGGGCGCTCGGGCCGCAGCATCGTCAGCTTCTTGAAGCCGGAGCGCACGTCTCCGGCGCCCGGGACATCAGCGAGCCAGTCCGGTAGCTCCTCTCCTGCGAAGAGGCCGACGCAGAGCAGCTCCGCTGAAGTTTCGTTCGGCGGCTGTGGGGAGAGGTGGACCTGCATGGGGGCGGCAGTATAGGTTGCGCCGATCCGCACCCGGCCGCGCTCCCAGCCCTAGTAGCGTTCCGGATCTCTCGTCTGACCGCACCCCCTCAGGAGGAACATCTCCGATGTCTGATTCCGTGATTCTGTCCACCGCCCGCACCGCCTTCGGCAAGATGGGCGGCGCCCTCGCGCCGCTCGACGCAACCGAGCTCGGTGGCCGCGCAATCGCCGGTGCCCTGAAGCGCTCCGGCGTCGATCCCGAGCAGGTCGAGCAGGTCGTCTACGGCCAGGTCCTGCAGGCCGGTCAGGGGCAGATCCCCTCCCGCCAGGCCCAGATCAAGGCCGAGATCCCGAAGGAAGTGCCATCGGAGACGATCAACAAGGTCTGCGCATCCGGCATGCGCTCGGTCGGGTTGCTCGACCAGGCGATCCGGGCCGGCGACACGAGCATCGGTGTCGGCGGCGGCATGGAGTCAATGTCGAACGCTCCCTATCTGCTGCCGGGCGCCCGCTTCGGCTTCCGCATGGGGGACGTCAGCGCCATCGATGCGATGACCCACGACGGCCTCACCAACCCGTTTACCGGCAAGCAGATGATCAACGAGGCCAGCGAGGTTGGCAACGAGCTCGAGATCACTCGCCCCGATCTCGACCGCTTCGCGGCCCGCTCGCACCAGCTCGCTGCCAAGGCGACGGAGGAAGGCTTCTTCGGCGACGAGATTGTCGATGTGCCGGTCAAACAGCGCAAGTCAGAGACGGTGGTCGCTGCGGACGAGGCGATCCGGCCGGACACTACGCAGGAGTCGCTCGCCGGACTACGGGGGATCGGCGGACCCGATGCAACTCACACGGCGGGTAACTCGCCGGGCGTCAACGACGGCGCCTCGGCGGTTGTCGTCGCCTCCAGCGAATGGGCGCAGGCAAACGGCAAGACACCGCTCGCCCGCATCGTCGGCTACGGGATGATCGGTGACGACTACGCCTACCTGGCCCGTACGCCCGCGAAGGCGGCCGAGGTTGCGCTCGCCAAGCTCGGCAAGAGCGCAGCGGACGTCGATCTCTGGGAGATCAACGAGGCCTTTGCGTCGGTCGCTCTGAACTCGATCCGGATGCTCGGCATCGACGAGGAAAAGGTCAACGTCAACGGTGGGGCGATCGCGCTCGGTCATCCGATCGGCGCCTCGGGCGGCCGGATCATCGGCGCGCTCGTCCACGAGCTCCAGCGCCGTGGCGGCGGCCTCGGCTGCGCCGCGATCTGCAGTGGTGGTGGCCAGGGCGACGCGATCCTGATCGAGGTCTGAACCGCGCCCCTCGGGACGCGAGGGTTCGGCCTCGGGGTGGGACGGTTTGCAGTGCGGCAATGAGAAGGGGCGGTGGTGCCGGCCGTCCCAGTGGTCCCCTGGGCGCCTTTGGCCGCTCAATCGCACGAGACCGTGTTGTGCGTCCCCCTGGGACTGAAAAGTCGGTTTCGTGGTCCTCGCTCGCCGAATGCTGGATTTTTGGCTTCCCAGCCTTACGCGAAACTGCAGAGGTTTGGAACGACTCTGAGACGAAACCTTCAAGTGGCCCCAACGGCCCCACCCTGGGCCTCGTCCCGCAGCCTCAGCACCAGCGCGATCGAGATCAGCGCGAAGAGCGGGGAGGCGATCATCTGCGCGGCCGCCTGGGTGGCCCAGTCGGTGACGACACCCGCGCCGACGGTTGCGCTCGCGGCGGCCAGGAGCAGGGACTGCACGGCTTCTCCGAGCAAGACCGCGGCCAGGATCAGAACGAGGACCAGGCGCCGGCTACCGCGGGTTATCGCGGCGCTGCGCTTGAAGGAGACCCGGATGCCGCTGCGCTCCACGTCGGCGAGCGCCGGGGCGAGCGCGTAGCGAGCCAGGAAGATCAGGCCTGGTACCAGCAGCAGGACGAGACCCAGTGCCAGGCCTGTGACGAAGAGCAGGTCGATCGCGATCAGGGTCCGCCAGGGTGCCTCACGGGCGATCGCGAGTATCGACGGCTCCGCCCCGGGCTCCTTCTCGACCACGGCGGCGGCGAGGGCGCCCGCGTAGAGCAGGTTGCCCAGCAGGGCGGTGACGGTGACCGTCAGGGCCGCCGCCACGACCGGGACGAGGACGAGCCCGCTGCCGTCCACGTCGGCTCTGCTGAGTGTCTCGTCCAGCAGACCGAACAGGCCGAGGGGAGCGAAGATCACGAGCCCCAGACGAAGCATGAACGCGACCCGGCCCTGCCCCAGCCGGGCTGCTTCCGATACGACGAGCCGGGCCCTCTTCATGCGGTAACAGTAATCCGGGCCCGTAGGCTTGGAGGTGTGAGCCGCGCCGCCGCCTTCTTCGATCTCGACCGGACCCTGATGGCCGGCTCCTCCGGCATGCACTTTGGCCGCGCGGCATATCGCTCGGGGATGGTCTCCCGCCGCCAGATGGCGGGCTGGGCAGTGGACCACCTTCGTTTTCGCCTCAAGGGCTCGACGGATGCCGACACGGACGAACTCATGCGCCAGGCCGAGGAGTTACTCGGGGGCGTCTCCGAAAAGACCCTCAAGCGCATGGTCCCGGACCTTCTCGCCGGCATCCTGCCGCGCATCTATCCGCAGATGATCGATGAGGTCCGTGACCACCAGGACGCCGGGCGCCCGACCTTCATCGTCAGCGCCGCCGGCGACGGGATCGTCAGTCTGCTGGCCGGCGTGCTCGACATGGATGGTGGAATCGGGACGCGTTACGAGGTCGACGTGGGGGGCAACTACACCGGCAAGCTCGACGGCGGACTCAACTACGGGCCCGGCAAGATCGCGCCGATGCGCCGCTTCGCCACCGACCACGACATCGACCTCGACGCGTCCTGGGCCTACTCCGACTCGGTCTCCGACCTGCCGATGCTCGAGCTGGTCGGCAAACCTGTCGCGGTGAATCCGGACGCTGAGCTTGCGCGGATCGCCAGGGAGCGCGGCTGGCGGGTGATGCGCTTCGAGAAGCTCGGCAGGCGCCTCGCCGTCGCGGGTACCGTGCTTGCTGCAGGCGCAATCGGTGGCAGCGGGACCTGGCTGGCCGCACGGCGCGCACCCCGGCGGACCGTTGCATCCCGGCGGCGACGCGGTTGAGCGCGCCCGCCTCGCTAGCGCCACCGACTCCATATGGCCATAGGATCAGTGCATGGATTCCGAGGAGCTCGCGTTCGCCGGCATTGCACGCCAGTCTGAGCTGCTGCGGGCGGGGGAGATCTCGTCGGTCGAGCTGGTCGATACATGTCTGGAGCGGATCGAGCGACTCAATCCCCGCCTGAATGCGTTCACGGACATCTTCGCCGAGCAGGCCCGCGCGGCTGCCCACGCGGCCGACGAACGCCTCGCCGCCGGCGACGAGGGGCCGCTGCTCGGGGTCCCCGTTGCGCTCAAGGACGAGATCGACGTCGAGGGGCTGACGGCCCAGCACGGGACCGTTGCCTACGAGGGGGAGGCGCCTGCCGATGCCGCCCATTGGGCCAGGCTCAAGGCGGCCGGGGCGATCCTGTTGGGCAAGACCACCCTGCCTGAACTCGCGATCGTCGGCTTCACAGAGACCGAGGCCTGGGGTGAGACGCGCAACCCGTGGAGCACCGATCATACGACCGGCGGCTCGAGCGGTGGCTCCGGCGCAGCGGTCGCGGCAGGTCTCGTGGGCGCCGCATCGGCCTCCGACGGCGCCGGCTCGATCCGGATCCCCGCGGCCAACTGCGGGCTCTTCGGGCTCAAGCCCCAGCGCGGCCGGATCAGCCTTGCGCCCGAGAGCGAGCACTGGCTGGGCCTGAGCGTCACCGGCTGCGTAGCGCGCCGGGTCGCCGATACCGCCCTCTGGCTCGATCTCGCAGCGGGGCCTGAGCCCGGCGATGCCCACACTCCGCCGCCCCCGTCGGGCAGCTACCGGGAGGCCGCACGGCAGGAGCCGGGCAGGCTGCGGGTTGCCTGGAGTACCTCCGCACCTCGCGCCCTCGCCCCGCCGGTGATCGAACCGCAGGTGGTCGAAGCCGTCGAGCGAATCGCCGGCGTGCTGTCAACTCTCGGCCACACGGTCGAGCACCGCGATCCCGATTGGGGCCTGATCGGCTCCGACGCCGCCAACGTCTACCTGAAGGGCATCGAGGCCGACTTCGATCGGGTTCCGCATCCGGAGCGCCTCGAGACGCGGACCCGCGGCTTCGCGCGGCTCGGAAAGTTGCTCCCCGATGCCGTGCTCAGGCGGTCGCAGGCGCAGGAGGAAAAGCACGCCGCCCGCGTGAACGAGATCTTTGAGCACTGCGACGTCCTGATGACCCCGACCGTCGGCGCTCCGGCGGTCGAGATCGGCAGGTGGGCCGGCGCGGGCGCAATGCGAACTCTGATCGGGATGAGCAGGGTCTATCCCTTCACGATCCCCTGGAACTACCTGGGGCAGCCCGCCGCAGCCGTGCCCGCGGGATACAGCCCCGACGGGCGTCCGCTTTCCGTGCAGCTAGTCGTGCCGCCGAACCGGGAGGACCTGTTGCTCGCGCTCGGCTCGCAGCTCGAGGCCGAGCTCGGCTGGCCCGAGCAGCGGCCGCCGATCTGACCGCACTCAGCGTAAGTGACGCTGCTCCCGCATATCCTTGGTCCCACTTACTTGCCCCAGGCGCGTTTGAACCGCGCCGGGATCCTTAGCTACGAGAGGTTTTGAGATGAGCGAGGCCGAAGGCGCCGAGAGCACCCCCACCGAGGCAGCCAGCGCCACGGATCGGTGGCTCGCGGAGGATTACCCCTACGAGAGCGAGCGGTCGGTCCCGTTCGAGACTCTTTCCGGTCATCCGATCAAGCCGATCTACACGGCCGACGACCTCGAGGTCACCGGTCATGATCGGGAGCGGGACGAAGGCTACCCGGGCTCGTACCCGTTCACCCGCGGCGTCTACCCGTCGATGCATCGCGGTCGGCTGTGGACGATGCGCCAGTTCGCGGGCTTCGGCACCGTGGACGAGACCAACGAGCGCTTCCGCTACCAGCTCGAGCACGGACAGACGGGCCTCTCGACCGCCTTCGACATGCCAACGCTGATGGGCCTCGACTCCGACAGCGAGCGCTCGCTGGGCGAGGTCGGGGTGGAGGGTGTCGCACTCGACACCGTCGATGACATGGAGACGCTCTTCGACCAGATCCCGGTCGATCAGGTGACCACCTCGATGACGATCAACGGGCCGGCCGCGATCCTGCTGGCCTTCTACGTCGTCAACGCCGAGGAGCAGGGTATCTCGCCGGACAAACTCGGCGGTACGATCCAGACGGACATCCTCAAGGAGTACATCGCCCAGAAGGAGTGGGTCTTCCCGATTCGCCCCGCGATGCGGCTCGTCACCGACATGGTCGAGTACTCGACCGCCGAGATGCCGCGCTGGCATCCGATCTCGATCTCCGGCTACCACATCCGGGAGGCCGGATCGACGGCCCAGCAGGAACTCGCCTTCACCCTCAAGAACGGCCTCACCTACGTCGAGGATGCGGTTGCGCGCGGCCTCGACGTCGATGCCTTCGCGCCCCGGCTGAGCTTCTTCTTCAACGCCCACATCGACTTCTTCGAGGAGATCGCCAAGTACCGGGCGGCGCGCCGCATCTGGGCGCGCGAGCTGCGCGAGACGTTCGGCGCCAAGAAGCCGGAGTCCTGGCGGATGCGCTTCCACACCCAGACGGCCGGCGTCAGCCTCACCGCTCAGCAGCCGCTGGTCAACATCGTCCGCACCGCGATCGAGGCGATGGCGGGAGTTCTCGGCGGCACCCAGTCACTGCACACCAACTCCTATGACGAGGCGCTGGCCCTACCCACCGAGGAGGCCGTGCAGATCGCCCTCCGCACCCAGCAGGTGATCGCACACGAGACCGGGGTAACCAACACGGTGGACCCGCTCGGTGGCTCCTATTTCGTGGAGAAGCTGACCGACGAGATGGAGGCCGCCGCCTACGACTACTTCCGGCGCATCGACGAGCTCGGCGGCATGGTGCCGGCGATCGAGGAGAACTTCCCACAGCGCGAGATCTCCGATGCCGCCTTCGAATTCCAGGCCGCGCTGCAGCGTGGCGAGAAGGTGATGGTCGGCGTCAATCGCTACGTCAGCGATGAGGGCGAGCAGATCCCCACGCTGAAGATCGACCCCGAGATGGAGCGCAAGCAACTGCGTCGCCTGGAGGAGACCAAGCGCCGCCGCGATGACGGCCGCGTCGAGGCGACGCTCGCCGACCTGAAGGCCGCCGCCGCGGACCCCACGGCCAACCTGATGGGCCCGATCCTCGAGTGTGCCCGCGCGCGGGTCAGCGTCGGCGAGATGGTCGCAAAGATGCAGGAGGAGTTCGGCACCTACACCGAGACCCCCGTCTACTGATCCCGACCGAGGAGAACCACTGATGACCGATTCCAAACCGCTGGTGAGGGGCACCGACTTCGTCACCATTCCGACGAAAGACTTCGATGCCGCTGCCGCTTTCTACCGGGACGTGCTCGGCCTCGAGCAATCCAAGCGCTGGGGAGAGATGCCCGCCGGCGAGTTCGAGACTGCGAACGTGACGATCGCGATCATGCAGACCGACGCCTTCGGGATCGAGTTCAGCCCGAACGTTGCGCCGGTTGCCTTCCAGGTCGACGATGTCGCCACGGCCCGCGAGCAACTCGAGGCCCAGGGCGTCGAGTTCATGGGGGAGACGATCGACTCCGGCGTCTGCCACCAGGCGATCTTCAAGGACCCCGACGGCAACGTGCTCGATCTGCACCACCGCTACGCACCCACCGAGGGCTGACTCGGCGATTTGTCGAGGCCCGCTCCGAGGAGTACCCGGGTTTCGGCGCATTTCCGCACCCGTGAGTTGGCGCTCGTGGTCGCTGATCACACGGTCGAGATCGGCGAAGCCGATCGGGCCGAGGTCCGGGCGGAGAGTGAGGATTGCGGGTACGATCCCCGGCGTGAGCGAGCAGAAGATCAGAGTCGTCGTCGCCAAGCCGGGCCTCGACGGGCACGACCGCGGCGCCAAGATCATCGCCCGTGCCCTGCGCGACGCCGGCATGGAGGTCATCTACACGGGTTTGCATCAGACGCCCGCCCAGATCGCGGCCACCGTGATCCAGGAGGACGCCGACGCGGTGGGTCTCTCGATCCTCTCCGGCGCCCACATGACGCTCGTGCCCAAGGTCGTCGAGATGCTGCGCGAACAGGGCGCTCCCGACGTCAAGGTCGTGGTCGGCGGCACGATTCCCGCCGACGACATCCCCGAACTCAAGAAGCTCGGTATCGCCGAGGTCTTCACTCCGGGCTCCTCGACCGACGACATCGTCGAGTTTCTGCGCAGCTCCGTCGCAGCGGCCCAGAGCGCCTGAAGCGCGCCCGGCTCCTGCCGGACGCGCCCCCCGCACTCGATCATCGCGCCCTAGTTGCCCTTTACGCCCTTCATGCAGGTGACGGTCGCGTAGAACGACTGCTGCCCGTCGGACTCGTTGCGGACGCCGATGTTGTACTTGCCCTTGCCTTCCTGGACGAACGTGTTCGGGTCGAACTTCGAGATCACGTCGAAGTTCAGGCCGGCGCTCGCCGGCAGCACGCCGCCTCCGGAGACGGGAATCCCGAACTTGCCACAGCTGACGGTCGCAAACAGCGAGCTGTTGGCCGGCACGTTGACGAGGTTGGTCGTGATCAGGTTGCTGACCTTCGCCTTCTTCTTGCCGGAGGCCTGGGCCTTGGCGCCACCGCCCGGCGCGAGCTCGAGATCGACCTTGCCCGCGTCGATGTAGCCACCCGAGGTGGGCGAAGTGCTGCTGCCGCCGATGCTGCTGCCGGCGAGTACGCCGAGTCCGATTAGCGCGACCGCGGCGACGGTCGCAAAGGTGGTTTTCCTGGTGGTCATGGGGGTCTCCCTGACTTTGGCCGCGGCACCGGTTGAGTCCGGGTCGTCGGCATCCCGACGGGACCTCTCCGACAGTAGCGCGAAGCCGGGCGCGATGGGAGGTTTCGGAGCGCTCGATCTCGGGAACTCCTTGGCGGGCTGGCCGGGCTGCTGATTGACTGGTCAGTCAACTGACGCCGGTTCCAGTATCCTGCGCCACCGCGAAAGGTTCCGACGAAGTAGCGAGTTTGCACCCAAGTGCCTTAAACACGTTGTCTTAAGGAGGCATCGACTTGAAGATCTGTTGTCTTGTCAAGGAGGTGCCGGACGCCGCTGTGCAGAAGCGGATCGACCCCGGTACCAACCGCCTGGATCGCTCAGGCGAAAGAAACCTCAACCCGTTCGACACACACGGCATCGAAGCGGCCATGCAGATCCGCGAGGGCGGCGCTGTAGAAGTCGAGGAGATCGTGGCGGTCACGATGGGCCCCGACACGGCGGCCCGTGCACTGCACAAGGCTGTGGCGCTCGGCGCCGACCGCTCGGTGCATCTGTCCGATGATGCGCTGGCCGGCAGCGATGTCTGCGCGACCGGCTACGCCCTCGCCAAGGTGCTCGAGTCCGAGTCCCCCGATCTGGTCCTGCTGGGCCAGCAGTCGGATGACGGCGAGTGCTACACGATTGGCGCCGTGGTGGCCGACCATCTGAAGATGCCGTCGCTGACGCAGGTGATCAAGATGGACGTTGACGGCGGCACGCTCCGTTGCCAGCGCCAGGCCGAGTACGGCTACGACACCGTGGACGTGCAGGTCCCGGCCGTGATCAGCGTTGGTGACGCGATCAACGAGCCGCGCTACCCGTCGCTGAAGGCGATCATGGGTGCGAAGAAGAAGCCGCTCGACACCAAGAGCAACGGCGATGTCGGCATCGAAGGCGACAAGGTCGGCGAGGCCGGCTCCCAGACCAAGGTCCTCGGCATCAACCCGCCGCCCCCCAAGCAGGCCGGCGAGATCATCGAGGACGAGGACACCAACGAGACGGTCGAGAAGATCGTCGCTTGGCTCGATGAAAGGAAGCTGATCTGATGAGCGCTTCGCGCGAAACGGTTATTGACCTCCTGGCAAGGAAGGTGTCCTGATGGCAGGCATTCTGGTTTACGCCCTGCACAGCGACGAGGGCGAGTTCAACAACAACTCGCTCGGTGCGATCTCCGAGGCCGCGAAGTTGGCCGGCGAGATCGGCGGCGAGGCTGCCGCACTCGTCGTCGGTGAGATCGATGACGCCGCCTGCGCGGCGCTCGGCAAGCACGGCGCCACCAAGGTCTACCGGGCCAAGTCGGTTCCGGAGGGCCTGGCGCAGCCGATCGTCGATGCGATGGCGAAGGTGATTACCGAGAACGAGATCTCCTACGCCCTGTTCGGCGGCGGACTGCTCGGCTTCGAGATCGGGGCCGGCCTCACCGCCCGCCTCGGCGCCGGAGTGACGATGGAGGTCACCGCGGTCAAGACCGATGGTGGCAAGCTCATCGCCGAGCGCCCGGTCCTTCAGGACTCGGCGATCGTCGACGTCGGCTACGTGGATGAGCCCGGTGTGATCATCGGTCGTCTCAACGCGTTCGACACGGGCGACGGCTCCGGCGGCGACGCCGAGGTGGTCGATATCGAGGTCGAGCTCTCCGAGTGGTCCACGAAGGCCACCATGGTCACCCGCGGAGAGTCGGGCGACGAGGGTGGAGTCAACATCGAGGACGCCGACATCCTGATCGGTGGCGGCCGCGGCCTCGGCGAGAAGGACAACTTTCAGCTCGCCCGCGACCTCGCCGATTCGCTCGGTGGTGAAGTGGCGGCGACCCGCGCGGTCGTCGACGCCGGCTGGATCCCCTACGCGACGCAGATCGGTCAGACCGGCAAGACGGTCTCTCCGAAGCTGTACCTCGCGGCAGGTATTTCCGGCGCCATCCAGCACAAGGTTGGAATGCAGGGCAGCGAGAACATCGTCGCGATCAACAAGGATCAGAACGCGCCGATCTTCGAGTACTGCGACCTCGGCATCGTGGGCGATCTGCACAAGATCATGCCCAAGCTGACCGAGGCGATCAAGGCCAAGAAGGGCGGCTGACGCCGCTCTGAGTCAGGGGGCGGCGGGTCGAAGCGTTCGACCCGCCGCCCTCGACTTTTCACGACTTCATCGAAAGGATCCCTCCACGCATGTCGATTGCACCGTCAGAGTTTCCGCCCCCGTTCGATTCGAGCGACTACGTCGGCCCCCCGGTCGATGCTGAGGACGAGCGTCTCGAGGCCGGCATCGTCATCGCCGGCGGTGGCCCCGCGGGCTTGGCCTGCGCCAACCGCGTCATGCAGTTGCTCTCCGACGAGCCGGAGCTGACCGAGCAACTGGGGGAGATCCCCGTCGCCGTGCTCGAGAAGGGCAAGGTCTGCGGCGCCCACAACCTGAGCGGTGCCAACGTGCGCCCCTCGGCCCTGCAGGAGCTCTTCCCCGACGAGGGTCCCGACGACTGGCCGATATATGGGACCGTCGAGGACGACGCCGTCTATCTGCTGACCAAGAAGCGCGCCCTACCGCTGATCCCGATGCCCCCGACGTTCAAGAACGAGGGCAACTACACAATGTCGGTCAGCAAGCTCTCCCGCTTCCTCGCGGAGCGGGCTGAGGAGGCCGGCGCCTACATCCTCACCGAGACCGTCGCCGACAAGCTCCTGGTCACCGACCGGATCGTCAAGGGCGTGCGCTCGGGCGACAAGGGCCGCGACCGCGAGGGCAACGAGCTCAGCAACTTCGAGCCCGGCTCGGACCTGATGGCCAAGGCCACCGTGCTCGCCGAGGGCACGCTGGGCCACCTCACTTACGCGGCCGAGGACTACTACGACCTGCACGGCAGCCAGCCGAAGCGCTGGGAGCTCGGTGTGAAGGAGATCTGGGAGGTGCCCAAACCGCTGACCAAGGTCATCCACACGATGGGCTGGCCGCTGCGCAAGCGCGCCCGCTACAACGAGTTCGGTGGCTCCTTCATCTACCCGATGGGCGAGGACAAGCTCTGCATCGGCATGGTGATCGGCCTCGACTACACCGACGCCACCGTCTCCTGCCACGACATCCTGCAGGAGTTCAAGACCCACCCCTTCATCAAGGATCTGCTCGAGGGCGGCAAGCGGATCAGCTGGGGTGCCAAGACGATCCCCTCCGGCGGCTACTTCTCGATGCCCAAGAAGCTCGCCGTGCCCGGCATGGTGATCTGCGGAGACGCCGCCGGAATGGTCAACGTTCCGTATCTGAAAGGCATCCACTACGCGATGCACGCCGGCATCTACGCCGCCGAGGCAATCGTCGCGGAGCTCAAGAAGGACCCCGAGTCGGTGGACTTCTCCGGCTACGACGACAAGGTCCGCAAGTCGCTGATCGATTCCGAGATCTACGAGACGCGCAACATGCGCCAGCCCTTCGACAAGGGCTTCTTCGTCGGCGGCGCGATGGCGTCGGCGATGACGATCACCAAGGGCAACTTCCCCGGTGGTCAGTGGAATCAGGAGGACGACGCCGAGCACGAGATGTCGATCGGCAGCGCCGCCGACTCCTATCCCGAGCCCGACAATGAGCTGACCTTCAACAAGCTCGACTCGGTCTTCCTCTCCGGCAACGCGACCCGCGACGACGCGCCCAACCACATCAAGATCCAGCGCCACGTGCCCAAGGAGATCGCCCAGACCTGGGTCTCGATGTGCCCGGCGCAGGTCTACGAAATCCCCGAAGACCAGCTCGAGAGCGGGGCGGCCGTCGTTGACGTCAACGTGACCGCCTCCAACTGCGTGCAGTGCGGGGCGATCACGGCCAAGGGTGGGCGGCTCACCATGCCCGAGGGTGGCGACGGGCCGCTCTACCAAGAGACCTGAGCGGCCGGGAACGCCGATACCGGCGTCATCGGTCGCCCGGCATAGCGCTGCTATGGCCGGGCAACCTCTTCCTTGGTCTCGACGCTCCCAGCCTGCTCAGGAGACCTGAGGCTTCTTCCGGCTACCTGAGTGTCATCGGCCCCGTCCCGGGCGCGCCTCTCGAGTGCGTCTGGCGGGCTCAGGGGCGTGGGTTCGGGCGGCCCCTCGGCCCCGCGGCTCCTCCGATCGGATGAGTGACTTCCATCCGGGAGTTCGATCCCTCGCATGAGGCTTAACCACCAGGCCAGGTTCAGCCTTCCCGTATCGGCAAAAAGGCGACTAGGACGTCGTCAAGCCGGCGGTGCGTCGGGGGAGGACTTCCCCGCGTGGACGGTCTCAGAGGTTCTGAATCTCCTGGTCTATCCGATCGTTTGCCACCGCCGGTGAGCCGAACTTCTCTCTCTCCGAAAGCAGCCGCCCCGCCCGTTCAGGCGGCGGCTGCGGATACCGGCTTGGCGGCAACGAACGCCGCGATCTCAGCGGCCAGGCGCGCGGGCTGATCGAGCGACACGAACGTCACCGCGTCCGGGATCCGGACAAGGCGGCTGTCCGGGATCACGTCGTGCAGGCGCTCGGCGAGCGAGAGCTTGAAGAACCGGTCGTCTTCGCCCCAGGCGAGCAGCACCGGAATCGCCAGGCCCGCAAGCCGCTTGGCGGCTTCGAGTGTATGCCGCGGATCCATGCCGCCGCCGAACTTCGCAGCGTCACGGCGCACCGCCTTGTCCTCGATCTGCGGGCGCACCCAGGAGTCGAGCAACTCGGAGGGCAGGCGCTCGTTGCTCAACGCCCCATAGGCGAGAGGCGAGCGCTGCGCCAACTCCAGCCGCAGCGAGTTCGCGACCAGGTCCGGCAACACGGGTACTCGCATCGCTTTGACGAGCAGCTTGAAGGCCGCCGGCGGGAAGTCCTCGAACGCGTCGCAGTTGGTCAGGACCAGGCGCGAGATCCGCTCGGGGTGGCGGGTCACCAGGATCTGGCTGATCGCGCCACCTGAGTCGTTGGCGACCACGGTGACCCGCTCGAGGTCGAGGGCCGCGAGGAGGTCCGCGAGGATCCGCGCCGCGCCGGGAGGGGAGAGGTCCGCATCCGGCTTCATCGCCTCGGGGTGTGAGCCGAACGGCAGCTCCGGGAGGATGCAGCGATGGCTCTCCGACAGCTGCCGGGCCGTCTCCGTCCAGAGTCGGCTGTTGACGCCGAAACCGTGGACGAACACGAGCGGCTCGCCGGTCCCGATCTCGTGGAGGTGGATGCGTCCGGCTGCGAGCGCGGCCGTCGAGCTGGTGAATCCGTCGCCGTGGGTGCTCATGATCAGTCCTCCTGAAGCCGGCGCTGGAGCCCGGCCCGTCATCTAGGTTGCATACAGACAGAATGTATCTAACATACAAACAGCGTGTATGTCAAGGGCCGGAAGCAACCCGGGGACCTGATGGCTGAGCGGCGCACCCAGGCCGAGCGACGACAGGCCACTCGTCGGCAGCTCATCGAGGCGGGTCGCCGGCTGTTCGCCCAGCGCGGCTACGACGCGGTTGGTACTGAGGAGATCGTGGCCGCCGCGGGGGTCACCCGGGGGGCGCTCTACCACCACTTCGAGGGAAAAAAGGGTCTGTTCCGCGAGGTCTTTGAGGAGGTGGAGCGGGAGATCGTCGCCGGCTTTCCCGTCGAGAACTTCGTCGGCGCTGATCCCTTTGGGGTGCTCTCCGGGGGGATCTCGGAGTTTCTCGTCCTGAGCCTCGATGTCGAGCTGCAGCAGATCACCCTCATCGACGGGCCCGCCGTGCTCGGCTACAGCGAGTGGCACGAGATCGAGGTGCGCTACGGGCTGGGCCTGATTCAGGCCGGAGTGGAGGCCGCCATCGAGGCTGGTCAGCTACGCGCCCTCCCCGCCGCCGAGCTGGCGAACGCCCTGCTCGGGGCCCTGATCGAGGCGGCGCTCTACGTCGCCCGCGCGCCCGATCAGGATGCCGCGATGGTCGCGATGCGGGATGTTCTGGAGGCGCTACTCGAGGGCCTGAGGCCCTGAGTCGCCGGCGGCCGCGGGCGACTCAGTTGTCGGGGGTGGGGGCGAGCAGCGGCTCGTCGGAGCCGATCAGCTTGGCGACCGCGTCGGCATCGGCGCCCTCGAGGATCCCTGCCGACATCAGGCCGGGGCCCTGCTCGATCGCCTGGCGCACGCGGGCCTCGTCGTAGCGCTCGTCGTCGAGGTCGGGGCCGACGTCGGCGCTGGTGCCCGCGACCGTCAGCGCGTGGCACTGGCCGCAGTTGTCTCCGAACAGCGCGATCGCCTCGGTGTTGGTCCCGGGCGCGTCGGCTCGTTCGGCGTCGCTTTGATCGACGCCCTCGTCGCCTCCGCCGGAGAGAAGCAGGGCGACGACGATGACCGTTGCGGCCACCGCGACGCCGGCGATCACGATGCGGGTTGTTCCGGTGCGGAAGTTCATGTAGACGCGATACCCTCCACGTGATTTCTCAACCGGGCGCGGGGCCACTTGCGCGCCTGTCTAGAATCGGAGGAGATGAAGACTGAAATCCATCCCGAATACAGCATCGCCCACGTCCGCTGCTCCTGCGGCAACGAGTTCGACACCCGCTCCACCAAGTCGGATATTCACGTCGAACTCTGTGCTGAGTGCCACCCCTTCTATACCGGCAAGCAGAAGCTCGTCGATACCGGTGGCCGCGTAGAGCGCTTCAAGCGCCGCGTCGCCCAGAAGCAGGGCTAACCGCGCCTCGCCCGGTCCGGCGCCGCAATCGCGGTGCCGGCGGGGCGGACGCATCTGCAGCCCCAGGCGCCTGGGGCCGATGCAGTAGGTGATGGCGAGGAGCGAATTCCTGGAACCTTCGCCGAGCTTCGCGTCCGGGCGTGCGCGGCGCCACGCTTCCGTCACACTGCTGGCGATGGTCGAGAAGCTGGTCAAACAGATCACCGGGCGCTTCGCGGAGCTCGAGCGCGAGATGTCCGATCCCGTAGTGATCGCGGATCGCGAGCGTTATGCCGCGGTCGGGCGCGAGTACCACCTGCTCGAGCCCGCGCGGGAGCTGGCGGGCGAGTACGCGACCCTCGCCGACGACCTCGAGGGCGCGCGCGAGTTGCTCGAGGAGGGTGGCGAGGACGAGGAGCTGCGCAAGGTGGCAAACGACGCTCCGGCCCGGCTCGAGGAGCTGGCCGAGCAGATCCGCCTGGCGATGGTCGAGCGCGACCCCAACGACGACAAGAACGTGCTGGTGGAGA